>JAZJZL010000159.1:107722-120514 GCA_040389845.1 Bacteroidota bacterium | reverse complement strand
GCAGATGAATATGAAGCCAGTCCTTACCCGCCGTAAAAGAATTGCCCTTGCGCTACTGCTGTTGATGAGCGCAAACATCATCCTGCCGCCTGCATGTGCAGCCCTGACCTCCGGCCCGACCCAACCCGAAGCACGGTCATTCCAGCCGGCCGGTGTTTCGGACATGGTCGACCTTTTCAGCGGTGACTTTAAATACAATATCCCCCTGCTCGACGTTGACGGCTATCCCATCAACCTGAACTACGAATCCGGTTCCGGCATGGATGACGAAGCGAGCTGGACTGGCCTGGGCTGGAATGTCAATGTTGGCGCGATTAACCGGCAAATGCGCGGTGTTCCTGACGACATGTCCGGTGACAACGTTGAAACCGACCATTACACTAAGCCGAAGGTAACGGTAGGGGGGCGGCTTTCAGCGAAAATAGAGTCTGGCGGGAAAGCTGTAGCAAAAAAAGGCGGAGTAAGTGTAGGGGGAACCTTCAGCGTCGGGGTTTTCAATGACAATTATACCGGTATCGGCGCTGACGTAAGCGCAAATGCAGGTATTTCTTTTTCGGCGGTCAATGAGAATAAATATACTGCAGGCCTTGGCCTTGGTATTACTTCAAACACCAACAGCGGAGTCACCGTTACACCGTCACTCAACCTTGGTATCGAGGAAGGCACCAATAAAAAGATCACCGAAAAAGCAGGCCTAAGCGCTTCGCTTGGCTATAACAGCAGGTCCGGTTTAAAAGCAATCACGCTTGGGTCTAGCTTCGACGTGACAAAAAATTTTAATTATAAGATCAGTGTGATCGCCGGTCCATATTTTGCGATGATTAATCAAAGTGAGCAACACGCCGGGACCGGGGGCGGGGCATCCGGTTCGCTTATTTCATTCAATACAGAACCGATACTGCCGGATATCCAGATCCCTTACCGGTCACGCTATGGTTCATTCAGCATCGATGCGGGCGGTGCCCTCGAACATGTATTTATCGGCGGCGGCGGTACCGGCTACAAAACAGTCCGTGAAGTTGCACAAAACCAACTGATCAATCCGGCTTATGGTTTTTTATACGCAGAGCGCGGAAAAAATCAAAAGAATGCCGTGATGGATTTTACCCGGGAAAATGATAATCCTGTTATTCCGGAATCAACCAACCTGGCGGTACCTATCCCAACCCCTGACCTGTTCACCTTTACCAGTCAGACAGGTATCGGACAGTTCCGGTTATACAGGGGCGGTTCCGGTGCCTTCTTTGATAACGAGGTATCGGACGATGACGGCACCACTTCGGTGGGGGGCGACCTTGGCCTCGGCGCGATTTTTCACGCGGGCGTAACCTTATACCAGCAAAGTACCAAAAATACGAACAGGAAATGGGTCAGCAATAACAACTACCTGGGCAATGGCGATTTCCAGGACGCTTCCTACACTGACCCTAATGCACAGCACGCCTACTTCAAAATGGTGGGCGAAAAAACCGCCGAAGACGCAGCTATGGTTTCCAAACTCCATAGCAATGACGCACTGGAAGTAAGTATCAGCGGCAAGACCGCCAATCCGGGATTTACAACCGGTAGCCTCTCCAGCCTCCAAAAACAAAACCGTGCGATTAAACATACGGAAATATCCTACCTGACCGCGGAAGAAGCTTCCAAAGCGGGGCTGGATAAGACTATTCAAAGTTATCCGCTGTATGAAGACGGAGATTTTCATCTTCCAGCATCGCATAAGCCGGTTCCGCAGAATTCCTATCCGAGGTTTGACGACGTGTACCGGAAAAAGCATCATTTTTCTGAAATCACCGTAACCGACGGCGGGGGCAAGCGAATGGTCTACGGTCTGCCTGTCTACAATGTAAAGCATACCGAATACAGCTTTGCAGCAGGATCTGCAGGAACAGATTACAGCATATTAAGCGGCACGAATAATATTATTCCTTTGCCTTTAAATCCCGATGGCAGCATCAACCATACTAAAGGTATCGATAATTACTACCATGCGCAAAGCCAGCCTGCCTATGCAGCCAGTTTCCTGCTGACATCTATATTGTCGCCGGATTATGTCGATCGTACCGGGGACGGCATCAGCGACGATGACATCGGCACTGCCATAAAATTCAACTACAGTAAGATGCCGTCCCTTTTCAAATGGCGAACCCCATTCAGCGGAGCGACGCTCAACCGCGCTATGCTGGCAGATAAGGATGATGATAAAGCCAGCATCGTTTATGGCGAAAAAGAGCTTTGGTATACCAGCTCCATTGAATCCAAAACTAAAATTGCTTATTTCATTACCCAGGACAGGAGAGATGCTATGGGTGTCACTGACTTTACCGGTAATGGTATAAATACCGGCAGCCCGCAACGCTGCCTGAAAGAAATCCGCCTGTATTCAAAAGCTGACCTGTCTAAACCCATCAAGACAGTAAAGTTTGAATACACCTACGAGCTATGCCGGGGCGTGCCCAATAACGCCGATAATGCCGGGGGTCTAAACAGCGACCCGCTGAAAGGAGGGAAGCTTACCCTTAAAAAGGTATATTTCGAATATGCCAATAGCCCGAAGGGCGCTAATTATCCTTACCTTTTTACCTATAATAACGATATAGACGGCCGAGCGGTCAACTATATAGATATGGCTTCCGACCGTTGGGGCATCTACAAAACATCCGCTGAAAACCTGTTCCCGTTAAAAAATGACGAATTCCCTTACACGAACCAGGACCTGCAGGGAAATGATCCGTCCGTCAAAACCAGGCTTGATAAGAACGTAGCCCTATGGCACCTGAGTACAATTAATCTGCCGACAGGCGGAATCATCAACGTTACCTATGAAGCAGATGATTATGCCTACGTCCAGGATAAGAAGGCCATGGTGATGGGTCATATTGAGTCGCTTATCAGTGGAAATGGTGCTGACGTCGCGGCTTCAGCGTTAAGGGACGCCAAAGGTTTTAGAATCAAGATCCCCGATGTCTCCGTTAGCGGAGATCCGACAGCCTGGTTCAAAAGAAAATACCTGAATGATGCTGACTACATCTACACCAAATTCCTGGTTAAGATATCCACGCCTAACAGCGCCAGCGGGGGAACAGCATATGATAATGACTTTGTGCCGTGTTATGCGAAGATCAAATCTGTATCTGTCGACGGCAGCTTCGCAAAAATTTTGCTGGAAGACCGAAGCGACGGCGGCGTGAGCGCGAATCCCATTATTTTTTCTGCCTGGCAACGAATGAAAAACGACTATCCGAGATATGCATATCCCGGATACGACCGGCGTACCAAAGACCAAACGGCCAGCTCCGGCGTAGCAGACGCTGTTAAAGCGATTTTCAGCGCATTGGGTAACCTGAGCGAATTAATGGAAAATTTTTACCAAAAAGCCTCAAGGAAGAACTATTGCGGTTTGGCGCAGATCGATCAATCATTCGTCAAGATATGTAAAGCCGACGGGCATAAGTTCGGAGGCGGTTCCCGCGTAAAGCAAATCCAGATCAATGACTCCTGGCAGGTTATGACAGGCAACACCAATCTTGTCAATATGCAATATGGGCAGGCTTATGATTACACAACCATCGAAGACGGTAAACGTATCAGCAGCGGCGTGGCCACTTATGAACCGTCTGTAGGCAATGATGAAAATGCGTTGAAAGAGCCGATAACCTATGTGGAAAAAATTAAGGGGGCGATCGATAACTTTTACGATGTCGAAGGACCGTTTGGCGAATCACTTTTCCCTGCACCGTCAGTCGGATACAGCCAGGTCACGGTTACGGACCTTAATAAAGACCATATCGCTGATCCGACGCTGCGGACAGGTTACAGTGTGCATGAGTTTTACACGGCTAAAGACTTTCCCGTAAAAACTATCACCGTACCGCTTGAACAGAATGACAATAAACCCGCCAACAAATTTTCATTCCTGGGCGCAACCAGTATTGATGAGCGCACGATGACACAAGGATACAGCGTGGAACTGAATGACATGCACGGCAAAGTGAAAGCTGAGCATACCTATAATCAATCCGGCGCCGAAATTGCAAGTACGCATTATTTTTACCATGCTGATGAAATAGGAGCTGACAAATACAAGCTAAACAACGCTGTTAGCGTAGTTAACCCGGACGGCACCATCGCCAACAACACGGTTATCGGCAGAGACATCGACTTTTTTACCGACTTCCGCGAGTTCGAAACAAAAAACAGCGGTATGTCCAATGACCTTGGTTTTGATATGATAGGGCTGTCATTTGTCAGCTTCCCGTTACCGCATTTCCCTACCTACGATAATTCCGAATACAAGCTTTTCCGGTCTGCGTGTGCCATTAAGATCACCCAGAATTACGGATTGCTCGATCATGTCGTTAAAATGGAAAATGGTTCTTCCATTACGACGACCAATATTGCCTATGACGGCACCACCGGCGAGCCGATCGTGACCAGCACACAAAACGAATTTGATAAAAGTATCTATTCGGTCAACTTGCCGGCGTACTGGGTTTACCCGGGCATGGGCGGTGCTTATCAGAACGCAGGGACACTCCTGAAAGACTTTTCCACCAATACAGCCGGCCGGTTCGTTAGTTACAACAGCTTCTTAAAAGCAGGCGACGAGCTGGCCGACCTCACATCAGGATTGAAATATTTTGTCATCGAAAACCAGTCGCCTTCGGAAAGCAGCCCCAGCAAAAAACTGGTCAATAATGGTGGTAAACTGGCTACATCCTTTACGGCCGCAGGTCTAGTGAAACTGCTTCGCTCCGGCTACCGGAATATACTTGACGCCGATGTGCAAAGCCTGGTCTGCCTGAACAACCCTATACAAGGCAACCGGCTGCAAATAACCAACAATACAGACCTTACCAACCTGCGCGTTATCAACGCTTCTGCAAAAACCTTTAACGAAAGCTGGCCGATGCAAAAACCAAATGTCTCCGACAGCACCCTGGTCGTGAATACGGACCATGACTTCACCTACACCTCTGCAATAAACAGCGCGGACCATGGTTTTTCCGGTGCATACATTTATGACGGCCTGGGATCTGGCGCTGCCGTCACGACGAATACATTCCTCAACGGCGGCTTAAACAGGTCCGGCGTATGGCCTAACCCGAATACCAATCTTTACCTGGACGCGCCCATCGGTTTAAAAAAGGATTTTACAATTGTTACGGCGGGCACTTATTATGTGGGGTACAGCGGTGACGACGCATATGTCTATACCATCGACAATTTTACCTTACCCAATTCCAGGGACAATACCATATGGTCAGTCTACCCGGTAATGTTAACGGCCGGCGTACACCACCTTTCTTTCCAGGCTACCAATATTACCCTGCCGGATCAACCGAACACACCGGCAAATAACCCTGGCGCTATCGGCATGGAAATATACAACTGCAGCGAAGCCGACCTGCATACCGGCAGTGCGCTTACGACCGTATTTTCTACGACAGGCGTGATAGGAGACACCAACCTGGACAGCTTCCTGACTATTGGCGGCAACCGCGTAGACCATTTTTCCTATAACCGTACCGTAAACCCTTATACGGCCGGTTTCCTTGGGAACTGGCGGGAGCGGGAAAGTATGGTTTTCCAGCAAAGCCGTCACCAGAAAACAGGTACCAGCACAGGATTTGACACATGGGAGTCCGGATACATTAACAATTTCGCTTCATTCTGGTATTACAACAGCCCAGGTGGCTGGACCACCGACCAGGCTGGAAACCGTGCCCGGTGGGTGACGGCTAATACGGTCACATCCTATGATAAATACGGGCAGCAGCTCGAAAATAAAGACGCGCTCGGACGCTTCAGCGCCGCTAAATTCGATTTTAACGGGGAACTTCCTGCCGGAGTGGCGTCCAATGCGAAAAACAGGGAGATCTACCTTGCCAGCTTTGAGGATAAGCTTTTCAGCCCCGGAACAGTCAGCGGCGATGCTGTTAATGACTTCAAGCAGCCCTCTACAGGAGCGGCGATCGCGCAGTTCATTGATAACACCACCGCTCACAGCGGTAATTATAGCGTAAAGCTGCCGGCAGATGGCCTGGTCTTAAGCACCGACATTCAGACCGGAGCATTGGGTACAACCAATCTCCTGAAAATATTTGATACAGGTGAATACAGCGCGAGCGATGCCTCCGGTGTTTACCCCAACGGATTTGAACCCTCTCCAGGCAAATATATTTTCGATGTATGGGTGTATGACTGGCTGCCCAATGACAAATCAGTCAACCTCAACCTGTCGGCGAACAGCTCAACAGTGACCCTTACCTGTAAAGCGGTTGTCGAGGGCTGGAAGCTGCTGGAGGGCACGGTCAATATCACTGCAACATCAGGCGCATTTAACCTTGCGCTGACGTCCGCGGTCAGCACTCTTAACATTGACGATCTCCGGATCCACCCGGCCGACTCGCAGCTAAAATCCTATGTCTACGACGATCAAACGATGCGCCTGATGGCGGAGATAGATGAAAACGGCTTCGCGACCTTCTACGAATATGATGACGAGGGGCTGTTGATAAGGGTTAAAAAAGAAACAGAAAGAGGCGTGATGACCATCAAGGAGAGCAGGTCATCCTACAGAAAGGGGACATTATAATGCGCACTAAAATAAATATAAAAAAGATAGCAGCCATAGCCGGGGTAATGCTGCTGACCAGCACCGGTATTATTGCTTTAACTCTTAAATACCACCGGAAACCGGTAACGGCAGCAGTAGCAAAGTCACATAAGCCATTGGAGGATGTTGTCGATACCGCACTGCTCCGGAAATTCAGCGGCCTTTTAAAAACAATGGATTTCAACAAAAATAGTTTCACCTATTCAGGGAAATACAATATTACCGATGGCAAAGACACAACGAACAACATCCATGACCTGTTCTTTCTCTTTTGCAGGCAAGGAAAGAATTTCTATTCAAAGATAGGGAATAACGAGATCATCAACGAGAACGGGATCAATGTCTATATCGAGCATGACCAAAAAAAAATAGTGATCTCCCATAATGCCTACCAGATCAAACAGGGTATAACCGACCTGGGGCAACTTGCCGGGAACATCAAAGGTGAATCCTATCAACTGGTCAACAATGTTTCCGGTACATGTAAGAAGATTTCGCTGCTGAACGAGCACCACATCACCTGCAAAGAGATGTCGGTAACTTATGACACCCTGACCAATACACTAAGCAATATCCGGTTGAGGCTCACCGATTTCAGCGATCCCCTCAACAACAAAAAAGACCGGGCCGTAGGCATTGACTTTACAAGGCTCAGCGACCGGTCACACATGAGCAGTTACCCCAGGATCAGGGATATTATAAAATATACGAACGGTAAAATCAACGCCGCGCCGGCATACGCGGCCTACGAACTTATAACCTTATAATCAATTCAATACGACATGGGGCGTTTTTTTAAACTTTTCATCTTTATTGTTTCAACGCTTTTTTCGCTGCATTGCTTTGCGGGCACTGAGCCGTATGAGAATTTCCTGAAAGGAAAAATAAAGCGAAAAGACACCCTCATCGTTAAAGACGAAAAATTTAATAACCCCAAATATGACTGGAATGATATTACCAACATCTCGGTTAAAAATACCATTTCATTCCGCCTGCTCGACGAGACCGCGCTGACCAAAGATTTCAGTGCAACTATCAGCCTCAAAGTAGAATACCGGAATGGCCCCGGACAGCCGGCCGGAACCAAACATATCGAACTTAAGGTAAATTATTCCAGGAAAGCCGGAGCCAAATACCGCATCAACGATTCTTACGCTTTTACCGGCGCCTACTGGATAAAGATTACCGTAGAAAACATCTACAGCCCCGAGTACTTTAATGATTTACCACCCACCTTTCAGCTGACAGCAGGCATTATCATAGACCGGCAATATTCATTTAAGCCGCACACCCGGCTCCAGTCCAGTGCCTCGTTCGTCAGTAGTACAGCCAAAAGCACCTCATCAGCGCCGCCCCGTGCGAAATTGCTGGAAACTACACGATCGCCGATGGTCATGAACAGTATCAGCAGCGGCATTACACTTAACAGCGGCAACCAGCTGCAATTGACTTGGGCGGTTATTACCGGCGCTGAGGAATATGATATCGAATGGACTACCACCGATTCCGGCAACCCGCAACATGCGCTCATCAGCCAGATGGCAGCAGGTACCGCCGGTACAGTTGACCCGGCAACGCTCAATAAAATCTTTTTGCACAATGCTACCCGTATCACCACACCGGCACAAAGCTATTTGCTTTCGCTTGTATTCAATGACGATTATATCCTGGTCAGGATGCGCCAGGTGCAATACAGTACAGACGGCGTCCGCCTTCTTGGCGATTGGGACTACCAGCTTGGCAGCGGACAGTATGCCGTCTGGGCCCTTAACTGGTACCAGCAAAACCTCAATTGGCAATATTCTGCGGCGTTTGCAGAAGAAGGAAAAAAGAAAGAAGTCGTAAGCTATTTCGACGGCTCGCTGCGCTCAAGACAAACCGTAACCATTAATAATTCCGATAACGTAGCCGTTGTCCAGGAAAGCATTTATGACGAATTCGGCCGTCCTACTGCCAGCATCCTGCCTGCTCCTTACAAGGAAGCAGATGGCGCCACTCCTTACCTGCATTATTTTGCGAACTATAATTTGAACAGCAGCAGCCTGCCTTACAGTTATACAAACATTGTAGGCAGCTTACCGTCCGCGTCCTGTGAGTACAACCCGGACCCGCTGTCCACCTCATCCGGAACCTCCAAATACTACTCATCAGCCAATGGTTTTAGATCCGACCAGCTTTACAACCAATATATCCCGGATGCCGAAGGTTTTCCCTTATCGGTTTCCGAGTATACTGCCGACAATACCGGCAGGCTAAAAGTACAGGGCGGCGTCGGCAAGACTTTCCAGCCAGGCCAGGCCTATCCCAGCAGAACCACCAAATACTATTATTCCAAACCGGACCAATGGGAACTGGACCAGCTTTTCGGTAATGATGCCGGCGATGCATCGCACTACCTGAAGAACATGGTTGTCGACCCGAACGGCCAGGCCAGCGTAAGCTATGTGAATGCCAGCGGCAAAACCGTGGCCACCGCCCTTGCCGGGCAGCCGCCCGCCGGTATGGATTCCATCAGTACGATACTACCCGCAAAAATACAACATATCATCCTGCTTGACACCGATAAATTTGTATTCGATCGTTCTGCCTTAAAAATTAAAGCAACTACTACCCACGCCGTTTCCGACACCGGCAAGGCTACACTTGCCTACGATATCCGGAAACTCGTAGACACGTATCCCGGCGGCTCACAGGCGATATGCAGTAATTGTTACTATGACCTTTCTATCAAGGTCTTTAACGATTGCAATTCGCAAATTTACGCCACCGCGACGCCGATCCAGATTGGATCAAAAACGGCTGACTGCAATGCCACCGGCCTGAAATCAGATTCACTGCAGATACGCTTCCCGCAAATAGGGGAGTACTACTTCACGTTTGAGCTTGCCTTCAGCAAGACAGTCATGGAGAATTACGTCGACCAGTTCGTCATCAAAGGCCAGCAAAACGGTTTCCTCCGCACGGAATTCAGTTTTATCCGGCCTTACCTGGACAAGCTTGATTACAAAAGTTGTCTCAGCGACTGCCAGACCTGCGAACAGTCCCTGGGTACGAGAGCCGATTTTATCGCCACATTTAACAAAAAGCTGATAAGACTTGACGTCGACTCGGTAAGTGTAATGGGGACAGACTTCCAAACCTGGGTGGACAACAAATACACCGAACTTAAGGCCTATTGCGACTCCCTGTCCGCCGCCTGCATTGCTACTCCGCAAACCTCCCAGTTTTGTGACCGGTACGAAAAACCGATGCTGGACGACGTTTCGCCCGGCGGCCAGTACGCGCTTTTTGACAAAGCCCTTAACCCGCTTGAACCAACCTTAAATGTTTTGAGTAATAACTGGCGTACAGAATTTCCTGTGGCAGCGCCGAATCAGCCGCAGTATATCGCCGAACTCATAACACTGCCTGACGGCTCACGTACATCACCGTATGATGCCAATTTTACACTGGCCATGTTGGTTACTTACTGGAAAACAGACTGGGCGCTTAAATTCCTGAAATACCATCCTGAATTTTGCAAGCTGACCTTTTGTACCATCACCGTCGCTTACCACAGCTGGGACCAGAATGTCCAGGAAAATTATATAGGCGCCTCAACTATTCCAACCATTCCCGGCGCGCCGGCAGGACTACATTACGACCAAGCTGATGCGTCATTCCTGGTAAGCGCCGACCCCTATTTCCAGGACGGCGCACCCGGAGCACCTTACCGGAGCGCGATGATTGCTGATTTACAAAACTTCACGGTGAATTATCTTAAAGTCACCAAAGTATCAAACAAAAGCTTGACGGGTTTTGTCGATTTCCTGACCTAT
The DNA here is from genome assembly GCA_040389845.1 of Bacteroidota bacterium. Taxonomy (GTDB): domain Bacteria; phylum Bacteroidota; class Bacteroidia; order Sphingobacteriales; family Sphingobacteriaceae; genus Mucilaginibacter. The sequence goes on along the minus strand of JAZJZL010000159.1, from coordinate 110,077 downwards.
TGTGCCGATCCATCCTTCAATGTAAATACACTAAATAATACATATAACAATTGGGACAATTGTAGTCCCGGCGCTGACTGCCGGGTGTCGGACCGTGAATGGGAGAACTATAAGCTTTTTTATTTTGAGCTTAAGCAGGATTACTACGACAAAGTGATGAATGCCACCACCTGTCCCAATGCTTGTCCGGTAGGTGCCCCGCTTCAGATGCCTGCAACTAATCCATGCCCTGTTGCAACCGACTTCACCATTTGGGATCATTCCGCCGCAGACGGTACACCAACAGTTACCTGCGCTTCCCCGCTAAAAACTGTAACGCTGAATTATAACCCCGGGAAAACCGGCACTGCTGTGATCGTTACTATTGCTTACCCTGCCGGCGCAGATGCTACCGGCCTGCCGACCGTATTCAATTTTGCTGCCGGTGAATCCAATAAAACCTTTTGCATGCCGGAAACCATTCCAGCCGGCAGCCTCTCGGTACAGTCCGTTGAATGTACTGCATGCGAAGCCAACCCGCTGCTGTTCACTACCTGGACAAACGATCACATCGTTCAAAATACCTACGACAGTAACAATACCCTCGTTTCCACTACCACAGTCGTCCCGGCTTGCCCCGACTATACCACAGGAAAACTGACCATCGGAGCGGGCCAAACCTACGAAATCTCCGGCACCTGTAGCCCCGGAACCGGCGCCTGGAATATGGACAGGAACTGCGTCTTTTCTTTGTACAATAATGATATTAAGTACACCCTCGATAGCATAGATGCCAGCCACCTCACCCTGAAACACCGTGAGGGTACCCTTGAGGAAATCTGGTACCTAAATGCAACCGCAAGCGCGCCAGCCTGCGAATCTCCTGACATCATCGAAGTAGCCGCGGTTGCCGGGAATGACCGCTACCTCACAGGTCTCTACCCGAATCGTCACGTGCTCGGCATTGTACATGGAACTTCGGGGACGGCGCCTGCTTATGACTGCCAGAATTCGGCTAATCAAACCGGACCGGCGACTTCTGCGTTCCATACCTGCCTGCGCATTCACACCGCATCCGGCATCAATATCAATTACACCAATGTCTGGGTATTTGACTGCCTCTATGACAACGTGCCTGCCAACTGCTCCATTACCCTGCTTACCAAGACGCCGCGCTTCCCGACGGTAAGCCGGGACGGTATAAATGAAAGTACCGAAAGCCTGGTAGAAGACAACAAAGAACAATTACAGGAACAAATCCAAAGTTCCGCCTCGGACAATGCTGATGGCTGGATAGCTGCACTTCAGCCCGGGCTTACGGGGCATGAAAGCCAAATCCCGGCGCTTCGCGCCGCGCTGATAGAAATCGCCACCAAAGGCGGCGACCTCGATCACCCCTTTGGCGCAAGCTCGGTAGCTCCCGGCCAAACGACAACCAGCGGCTATCTAAACTTTACCGATGCTATTAAAGGAATACTTGGCCTGTCCCATTTCGCCCCTACGCTTAACCCGTGGCTCATCAGCTACCCTTATCCATATTCACCAAAGATGCAGTCATTCGACAAGGAAATTGTCAATACTGACCCTGACCTTTGCGCATTGCTCAAACAGTTCCAGTCGCAATGCGACAGCTATAACACCGGGCACGGCACTGCGCTCAGCCTTTTCGCTTACCTAAACCAGGTTTACGGCAGCGCTATGACCATGGATAACGATGACTTTGCGGCACTCCAAAAATCCTGCAACCAGTGTAATTTTATTCTTCCGTATAACCTGACTTTACCTGTTTTCCTGGACACGAAAGCTAAGGGCTGTATCGTTCCCGCAGAATTCAATGCCGCTAATGACGATTTCACCAGCCAGTTCGCCGGGGCAATAGATTCCACAGCCGCTAACTACGAGACAATTTATACCAATTTTATGAACCAGCGATGGGGTTTTGTGCTCGGTTATGCGCAATACTATGCCTATGCTCACACACCACATGACGTTAACCCATCAGCCGTTCTTTGCAATAGCCCCAACACCTCCATAACCGCCGACCCGCTGGCGTGTATCGAAAGTCAGATAGCCGCTTCGGTTGCCAATGGTAAAAGTGAATACAATACTTACATCGAAGAGCAAAAAAATCTCTTCCGCGCCGATTACATCAGCAAATGTTCCGCAGCCCAGGCCCACGTCCGGCTCAATGCGCCCGAAAAGATATACCATTATACCCTTTACTATTATGACCAGGCCGACAACCTGATAGCCACCGTTCCGCCCGAAGGTGTCCGCCTGCTTTCCGACAGCCAGCTCGGTGCTGTCCAGACATTCAGGACCTATTATGCCGGTACAGATATCCTGAGTAAATACGATAACCTGCAAATCATCCAG
>JAZJZL010000159.1:89247-107712 GCA_040389845.1 Bacteroidota bacterium | reverse complement strand
AGGAAACCGGCAGGTATTGCTAAGCTCCCCGGACCGGACTTACCTGATGCATACGTGTGTCAGCGGCACCCGGCTGAACGTCGATATTTATACATTCAACCATACCGACACAACTGCTATAGCCGTTGCCCAAACCAGTAATTTTACTTTTGACATCAGCGGCGCACCATCAATTCAAAACTATCAGCACATCGTTTTACAACTAGGCGCAGCTACCGGCTTCACACTGAGTGCCTTTGTGAACGGCGTCGCTGTACCCGCGATAACCTATACCCCTCCAGGCTGCAGCTTTACTATGCCGACCGGTATCAACCCGGACATGCCGGTCAACCTGGACTATGTAAACCACTTCCGTTTCTACAACCGGGTGTTGACCTCAACCGAAGCGCTCGCAAACGCCTCCAACGATTACTTTATACCATCAAACACAGCTGCCATGACCTGGTATCGCTTCAATGTCCCCGCAGCAGGCTCGCCCGGCACCATTGACGGCGGAACTGACCAGCTTAAATACAGCCCTGTCTATCCAACGCATAACCTCGTCACCACCTACGCTTATAACAGCACCAACCAGGCCACCCAGCAAAAAAGCCCCGATGGCGGGACCAACCGCTTCTGGTACGACCTGCTCAGCCGCCTCGTCATCTCCCAAAATGACAAACAGCAGCCCAACCACGATTACAGCTATACCAATTTTGATGCCCTCGGCCGCATCACCGAAGTCGGGCAGAAAAACCAGACTACCGTCAACATCGGCAACCCCGATTACCTGGCCGATGCCGCCATTGCCAACTTTAACAGCGCAGGCGCCAACACCCAAATCACGACAACCTACTATGATGCCCCTGCGCCCGCAACCGGCGGCATCCAAAGCGTTACCCAGGATAACCTCCGCAAACGCGTAGCGGCATCTACCTACCGCGACACCCAGACCGGCGATGTGCAACAGGCCACCTACTATAATTACGACCTTGACGGCAACGTCAAAACCCTGTACCAACAAATCGCCGGACTGAGCCTTAAACGCATCGACTACGAATACGACCTCGTCAGCGGCAAAGTCAACTTCGTTAGCTACCAGGACGGGCAGCCCGACCAGTTCTATTACAAATACAATTATGATGCTGATAACCGCATCACCGAAGCCTGGACAGGTACCTCCGCAACCATTAAACCCGGCGGCGGCAGCTATCTCCTCAACGGGAAAATGGATGCTTCCTACCAGTATTACCTCCACGGCCCGCTTGCCCGAATGGAGCTTGGTGACGTCTACGGCAAAGTCCAGGGAAGCGACTATGCCTACACCCTGCAAGGCTGGCTCAAAGGCGTCAACCGTCAAAACAACAGCTCAACCGTAACTAACGACATCGGACAAGACGGCATAGCCAGTAACGCCATCGCAAGGGACGCCTACGGCTACTCCCTCGGCTACTATCACGACGATTACAAACCCATCGGCGGCAGCTCTTATACCGCACTATCCGCCCAATACCAGCAAGCCCCGACCGATACCACGGGCCAAAACCTGTATAACGGTAATATCAGTACGATGGTAACCTCCGTTTCGGGCATCAGCTCACCATTCGGTAACACTTATCATTACGACCAGCTCAACCGCCTCGCCAAAATGCGCGGCCACACCTCGCTCGACCTATCTAATTGGTCTGCCTCTTCCATCACCCGCAAATACCAGGAAACACTGACCTATGACGGTAATGGCAATATCAAAACCTATATCAAAAACAGCCCGGATCCGTCAACAGGGGGCGTGAGGGTAAACGTCCCGACCTATAACTATCCAAAAGTAGGAAACGGACCCGGCGCTAAACAACTTAATAACAGATTGGCCGGAATAACCGATCCATATGGCACCGACCCTTCGACAGGCACACCTAGTAACACCGACATCTCCACCAATTATGCCTATGATCCCATCGGTAACCTGACCGCAGACACCAAAGCCGGTATCACCAATATCGACTGGACCGTTTACGGTAAAATCAAAACCATTACCAAAGCCTCCGGCAACCTCAACTATACCTACGACCCCGCCGGCCAGCGCGCCACTAAAAAATCAGGCAGCATAACCACCTGGTACGTCCGCGACGCCAGCGGCAACACCATGGCCGTTTACGACAATACCCACGATACCCTTACCTGGCGCGAGCAAGACTTATACGGCAGCAGCAGACTCGGCTTATGGACACCAAACGTAAAATTAGTTAACAACAATGCCTCCACCGTATGGGATACCATCGGCCATAAACAATACGAGCTCACCAACCATCTCGGTAACGTCCTCGCCACTATTACCGATAAACGCCAGGCTATTGGCGGCCCCGGCGGCACCGTTTCCTATTACACCGCAGACGTCTCCACCTCCCAGCTCTATTACTCCTTCGGCGCTGTAATGCCCTACTTGAGCTTCACCACCAATCAGTACCGCTACGGCTTCAACGGCAAAGAAAACGACAACGAGGTCAAAAAAGACCAGTACGGCGGCGACCTTCAAGGCAGCGAACAAGACTACGGCATGCGCATTTATGACCCCAGGGTGGGGAGATTTTTGAGTGTGGATCCGTTAACGATTAAATATCCGGCGTTAACACCTTACCAATTTGCAAGTAATAGACCAATTGATGGAGTTGATCAAGATGGCTTAGAATATTACAAGTATAATCCAGAATATAATGCTACAATTGTATTTCCTCCATTTAAAAAAAGCGACGAAGACAAAATTATACCAAATGAATTTGAAGCTGCGATGCGAGCCCATATGAATGTTATGATTGCCAACTCACTAAATGATGTAATAGGGTATATGAAAGACAAAGGTGCTATAAACAAATATATATTATTTACCGGCCACGGCAGTGCATCTTATTCAACACTGCGGATGACAAATACCCTATATAGCAGTTCACTTTTAGACTTAAAACAGGTAAAGGCTTCTCTTAAGGAATTATCGAAATATATTCAAAAAGATGGTAGCATTATTTTACTAGGCTGCTTTCAATCAACTCCACCGTTTAAGGAGACTGCCGTTGAAAGAGACAAAAATGGGAATATAACGGATACATGGGTTAGGACAATGGATGGACAAACTTTGACCAAAAAGTTAAGTGCAATTACCGATCGAAACGTAATCGCCAATCCTTCTGAAACCTATGGAGGAGCAGATGAATTTACAGGACATAGGCCATTAGCTGATATTAGCAGAGGGCACAATTATAGTGATATGAGCAATAAATTCAGTGGACAGTGGTCGGTTACCACACCTGCCGGATTGATAATTGACATCGGAGCGATAGTTATTACTCCATATGGAGGGTGGTTTACGATGTATTTCCCTAAGAATAAAGATACCGAAACTAAATTGATTAACACCAATGATGCTCAATATAAATTACCAGCACAAAGATAGGCTACATTATATTGTGTTAGCTTTTACCGTACTAATCTCATGTACCACTAATCCGACGGATAATTGTTTTTTAGATTACGATGTCATCAAAAAATGTGGTATTAATCAGTCTGTTAGTGGCTCATTTCAGGAAGGAAAGAGTAAATACCTAAAACTGGTTTATCTAAATGAGAAATTAGATGAAATTTATTTATACAGTCCTTTAAAGCGACAAGCAGACAATATCTACAAAGTTTTTGAAAATGATTCTGTATCGGTATTTAAACGGGAAAGTATTGACATCACAAACCAAATTCGAGAATGTTACTTAGTTTTCAACGGAAATGAAGCTGTCTCGTATAAGTTCACTAACGATGGAGTCACGGATGATAGTTTAGTCTATTGTCGTGTTGTTAAGATGAAAAAAAATAGCTGCGTTGGAAATGGCGGACTGATTAGACAAAAAGATACTTCAATGTTTTTGACTAAATTGTTAACAAAAAAAGATATACCTATGGTTAAATCATTTTACGGGATAGCGTATGACAATCGACTCGACGATAAGTTTACTTTTTTAAAGTGGCTGTATTTAAAAGAAACTATACCAAAGGAATTACCTAGATATTGAATCGGTTTTATTAAACATGGAACTAATATAAGTTTTAAGTTTATGTATCGATAAGTGGTACTTAGATAACCGTTCACCGCTGAATTTCTTTGCTTTTTCTATTCGCGTTTTGTTTGGGATAGCTATAAGCTTTCAATTTGTCTGATGGTATATCTAAAGGAGTCAAACGTTAATGAATAACCGTCACCCATCCACTCCTTTTCACCCCCTCCCCATCACTACTCACCGCATCTACCACATAAAAATAAACCCCAAACGCAACCCGTTTCCCATTATACGTCCCATCCCAGCTCCTCAAAATATCTCTCGCTTCAAACAATTGCTGCCCCCAGCGGTCAAATATCCGGATATGATAAGATTTTAAATTCGTAATCGTCACATTAAACAAATCATTAATCCCGTCTCCATTCGGCGTAAACGTATTCGGAATAAATACATAACTGTTATTCTGAATCACGACCACACTACTTTTAACCGCCGAAACCGAACAACCACTATTCCGTGAAGCAGTCAGCGTCACATCAAAAGCCCCTTTCCGATTATAAACATGCGTGGGATTTTCCAGGTTAGATGTCGTACCGTCCCCAAAATCCCACAAAAAACCATCCGCATTGAACGTATCATTGATAAACTGCACCGTCACCGGCCCGTATTGCGCATTCACCAAAACCGGGTTGGTATGAAAAGCAGCCAGCGGCGTCACCTGCGGCTCAGGTACATCTAAATAAGCCGTATCACTGCTGCAACCGAAACTATTCGTCACCAGCTTATACGTTCCAGCGACACTATTTCCCTTAACCACAACCACCGCCACCGTAGAATCAGCAACAAAACCATTCGGCCCCGTCCAGGAATAAGTCAAACCCGCTATACTATTAGCGACCAGCTTCACCGTGTCATTCACACAAAAAACAGTTTTATCGATACTAATGGATGGGAGAGGAGGCTTTATTCCCACCGCCAGTTGTTTTGCCACCGTGACCGTACAACCGCCTTCACCGGTAGCCGAAAGTGTTACCGTTTTTAGTCCGGGGGTAGTGTAAGAAACCACATGCGGGCCCGGCCCATTCATATTTTGCAAACTTGCACCATCACCAAAAGACCAGTTCAAAGACGAATAGTTTGATGACAAATTTGTAAACGTAAACTCCGGCGATGCCCCGCAATCGCTACTCGCCGAATACGTAAAATCCGGTTTTGGCCCAACAAACTCCACCGTTCCGGCAACGCCCTTCTGGTCAGTAAAAGATAAGGTAAAACCATTATTTCCGGACGAAAAATTATTAATCAGCAAGCCGTAGATATGTCCTGCAACAGCATCCACAAACTTCAGCTTTCCGTTCTGACCTTTGCCACAGCCGGGCGGCTCGCTCAAATCAATCTCGTGAAAATCAAGGCCTGTCTTATAATAAATACTGTCCTGCGGACAATCCACATTATCCACGCCATAGCCGGCTTTGCAGCGAATCGCATTCGCCGGGATGACATTCGCGCAATCCCCTGTAGGCCCCAGGTCAAACAACACCCAGTCAATGTCGTCATGCACGCTATTGGGCGTAATCGTAAAAACCAAAGTACCATTATTTGCCGCCTGCCATTTATACCAGACACTGTTTGATTCGGTCGCCTGTCCGTCGGCGCTCAAACAAGTCCCTTTCGCTTCGTTATTATCTAAACCCGCACCGGTAACATTACTTTGAGAAATCGTCTGCGTGCTGCACAAAAATGAAGCCGTACCGCAATCCTGGCCGGCCTGCAGCACCGGGTTGTAGTTATTCAGGCACAATTTAAATGTACCCGTAGCTTTCGCCTCCCCCGTTATCTTCAAATAATAATGATTACCGATAATCAGCCCGCCCTTGTAAAAAGTCGTTACATTATTCCCGGACATAGCGGTACCTACCAAATCCGTTCCTGCACAGTCGCTGTATAATTGTATGACAGGCGCTATTAACGTACCACCCGCCCCCGCTCCGCTAACCGTAATATTCACATCAAAAGCCGTAGCCGTAAACACAAACCAGGAAGCTTTCCTCGCGTTCGCATTACTGTATTCTCCGGCGGCCGAACAATAAGCAGCGGTTTCCGCCAGGGGCAAAGCAGCCATACATTCCTTTTCGCTATTTTGCGCATGGGAAAAAAAAGGCAAAAACAAGACACTGAAAATAAAAATTTTGGTCCGCAGCATCTGTTTCAGGTAAGCCGCTTAATGACTTTTATGGCCGAATGATCCGGTAAAGGTTTGAGTAGTAACATGAATTATAATTTGATGAAAAGTAGATTTTTTTACTGTTTTACGCAAATAAATTTCTTTGAAATTTTTAACTAATTTCTTTGTAATTATCAAATCAGATTTTTAGATTTACGGTGAACCTATTAATTGGAACTAACAAACTATATCACTGATGAAGCTATTCTATCCCGACCACTAAACAGGACCCTGTCACTTTCCCTGCAAGTTTTCGACCCCCTTAAAAAAGCTTCCTGTAAATAATTCAACGCCGCTGGCGGCCTGATCCACACACCTGTTTTTTAAAATTGAAATGATTACCCGAGCGTTTTTTAGCAGCTTGCTTGTACTTTTCTTTTGTTTTTTCTGCACAATAACCGCATTTGCCCAGGTCAACTGGACCGGCGCCGCCAGCAGTGACTGGTCAAACGGCGCTAACTGGAGCGGCGGAAATGTCCCGGCTGTCACGGACAACGTCCAGATTGGCGCTATCGCTTTTACCAATCAGCCAACGGTTAACGCGGATGCACAAATACGCAGCCTAACATTCGCGGGCCCAACGCCCATAACGCTGACCATCCCGGCCGGAAAAAGCCTTTCCGTCAGCACCAAGATTGTACAGAGTCATTCTATAGACCAGCTTACTCCGGGAACAACCATTACCGGGCAGGGCACGCTGACCTGCGCGGGAGTCGTCGTCGGCAACTTAGCATCAGCCCGCTTCGTCCAGACCAAAACAACGACGCTTATCGCGCAGATAGACAGCTTTAAAGTCAACGGTAATATAGACCTCAATTCCGTTACCGCCAACTTGCTGACCGGCGGTGTCGCTAATAATAATAGCCTTTTCTCCTTACAATCCGGCGGGGTAACCGTAACCGGCAAAATCAATACCTATAACCTGCTGCCCGCAAACTGCAACGACTTCGGCGGAAATAATCCCAAAGCCAAATTTAGTGTGGACATTAACTCTGACAAAGATGCATTGCTGCGGACGCTGGACACAGCCACGTTAAACTTTGCCAGGACAATCGATGCAGCAGCGGACTTTTACAACCCCGTCAGCGGCACGGGCAGGAGCAAGATAGAATATGCCGGAGCCGGGCAACTGGTGTACACCAATACTATCGACGGGATCGATCAAAGCCCAACCACCTACCAGGACCTCATTATTTCAGGTTCAGGCAATAAAACTGCCGGTCATACCGATGCAGGTAATCAACTCAACATCAACGGTAACCTGACGGTAAACAATGCTACGCTGGACCTGAAAACCCATAATCCGCAAACCACGGTTAACGGCAATGTTACCAATAACGGCACGGTTAACTATGGTACCAGCCAAACCACCATCAATGGTACCTTGTTTTTCACATCCGGCACATTCAACATCGGAAGCGGCGAAATACATTTTACCGGAATGATTCCATGAACACCTGATCGCCAAATTATTTAACAATCACAATTGAACAAAACCTTACCCAACCCATACATGAAAAAACTATTACTGCTGGTAGTATTAGCAGCGGCCGTCAAAGTCGCTTCCGCACAGGATTATATCTTTAAAAAATACAACGACCATTTTTCCATCTACCAGGGTACTCAGGGGATCAATATTTATGGTAACGATATCAAAGATAACCTTGGGAATTATTTTTTGAAATCTACCAGTTCGTCGCTGCAACATTTCATTGATAGTCTGACAGCAGTTTTTGTTCCTTATACCGGTGCGACAAGTAATGTGGATTTAGGGACACACTCCTTAAGGACTGCTCAAATAAATTTCGGAACATCAGGATACATATCTAATGCAAGCGCTATAATGAGCTACCATTCAACTAACGGCAATCATTCATTTTATAATGATTCGGATGGCTCTATGCTTTTACATTTAGGCGATGGAAACCACTCAGATATGAGTTATATGCCACATTTGCAGGTCTCAAACACTCCAGTCTCTGCTAACGATGTGGTTCGCCTATCGGATTTGAGCAATTATGCCACAAGTTCAGGTTTTGTCCCTTACACAGGAGCAACCGCAAATCTTGACCTTAACAGCCATGTCTTATTCGCGGGCAGCGTAGTAGCAAATTATGTGGGATTTACTAATGGGGAGGTAAACCCGGGGGGTAACGGTCTCACCATGATAGGTGCAGGCGGCGCGCCTGCATTTATTCATTTCCAGGACCCGGCAGGCGGTGGCACAAGTTCATATGTGGATGTAAGTAATACAGGGAACCATACGATACTTTTTACGAACAGAAATACAGGTAACCAGGTGCTTTTGCCTGTAAATGCCAGCGGAACTGTTGCCCTGACCAGTGACTTAGGCACCTATTCGTCAGACAACAACGTTTTGCACCTTACAAGTCCCTCTGGCTCTAATGAAACTGTTTCTCATCCCGCGACATTCAGCGCCGGCGCGGTATTTACCGGCACTGTGCAGGTAAATGGCGGTAACCTGGTAATGGGCGCCAACATCGATATGGAAGGCGCGACGATGATGGAGACCGGTATCATAAATTTTAAAGATTCTTACGGGGGCACTAACCATGTATCCATGCAAAATTTCGGCGGGGAAATAGAGTTTCATAATACGACTCATACGAGCGGCTTTAATACGATAAATGACCAATTGTATAGTCTCCATGGCGAGCCTTATTTGAAAGCGGCTGGTTCAGGGGCTGGGGCGCTGGATGCAGCCGTCGTACATTTAGCCGGGACAGAAACGATAACCGGCGCTAAAACCTTTTCGGGAAATCTTGAACTTACAAACGGGCCGACCATTCATTTCGGCAACCCGGCCTTCACTGGTAAATTTTTAATGGCGGATGGCAGCGGCTATCTTGGCGCATCATCTATTACCCCTGCGGATGACAATAATGTGCTCCATTTGACAGGCTCAGGCCAAACTGTGCAGCAACACGTTACGTTCCAAAACCCCGGAAAATCAGGGTCCTATTTTAATTTACACTGGGATAACGAAAGCCCGGGCTTAGGCAACTACAATTATTTCGATCTCAATGGAAATTCTGCGATAAGAAGTACAGGGTTTTCCACGCTTTCGCAAATCGTGTTAAATGATGGTTCAGTTACAGTCCAGCAGGATGGGAGTAATTATACTTTCAGCGGAAATACGTTTACCGCTCCCCATATCCAGGTTACCGGCGCTCCGTCGAATCCTAATGATGTGGTTCGCTTAGCCGATATAGGCGGCACCATACCGGCTTCCGGTTATGTGCCGTACACCGGCGCTACCACAGATGTTAACTTAGGAACTCATGGGATCACCAGTCAATTAAATACTACACTAGCATCAGGCGGAACTTCCGTTGTTACTAACGGTCAAAATATAACCTTTAAAAATGCTAATGGGTCAACCCAAGGCTCAATCAATGGCATACCCACCGGCGGCTCATTGGGGGCTAATGGCGGAATTACCTTATCGGCCAGCAATTTAGAAATTGATGGCGGCTCCGCTAATATAACGTCCGCTAATGTTTACTTAAGCGGCATAGGTGTACCTGCAGTCGGTACACCGGTTTTATTAGATATATCCTCCACAGGTGACACAAGAGCATCCGCGATCCATACCAGTAACGGCTGGCTTGGTGTTGGTGGGGCATACGTTCCATTGACAAATAGGTCGATGGAAGTATGGGGTAATGGTAGTCAAGGCTCTTTACCAGTTCCAGCTGTTACACAGGCTCAAAGATTAGGTATTGATATAACCGGCACTGGAACGGCAGGTGTTCCGGCATACAGTTATGGCTTGCAGGTTTATCAAACAGATGCTGCTGCAGGACAATGGTTATTTCTAAACGGTACCTGGAAAAGATTTGCTATGATGGATGACATTTCATCAGGCGTAACACCATCAGGAACAGCGGGTGGAGATTTAAGTGGCACTTATCCTAACCCAACCGTAAATACGGTCAACGGCATCACAAAAAATTATTATGACCCCACCAGCAGCATCCAGACTCAACTGAATAGCAAACAAGCGACGTTGTCCGGAACCGGATTTATTAAAGCGTCAGGTTCAACAATCAGCTACGATAATACCGCGTACCTCCCGCTGACTGGAGGAACAATTACCAGTACAACTACACCGCAGTTTACACTTGCATATGATGGAAGTCACACAGCAACTTTCTCGGTGTCCAGCACAGGAGCCCTTACATTGGGTACTACCGGTAATAGCATTATTTTCGGGTCTAGCGTACTTCGAGCGAACAGCCTTTGCAACACGTCAAGCTCTAACAATAGCTTAATATCATTGGCAAACACAGGTCTGACACTTTCCAGTAACAAAGCGAATGCAGATCCCGTAGTGACAGTCAATAATGTAAATGCGTCATCGACAGGGGTACTGCAGCGCTGGCAATTTGCAGGCACAACCGTAGCTTCACTTGATAAAAACGGCCTGTTTACACCTGCCTCCCTTGGCTCTGGCGTAACCGTGACCACCCAGTCGCCTGGTACGAACGACCAAACCATCGCCTCAATGGCGGCCCTTAACGCAGAACGGACAAGTACTGCGACCCTTGCCAATAAAACACTGACCACGCCCAAACTGACAGGCTATACAGTGGCCACATTGCCGGCAGGTTCGACAGGGATGGAAGCGTATGTAACGGATGCAACTTCACCGGCGTATCTTCAACCGGTAACAGGCGGCGGTTCGGTAGTTACCCCGGTGTTTTATAACGGAACTGCATGGGTAGCACATTAAGGATTATACGGGATTGGAATTTTCGATGTGATAAATGATGTCAAACGATGAAAGGGCCGAATTGCGGCTGATAACCTAAGCGCGGAAAGGTCTGCAGGCTAAGTTTCTTTAAAGATATTTTTAGCTAATAATTTTAGCATTGGTTAAAGTTTTCTTACCTTTGGGTTAAAACGTTTAATCATGCAGACCCCACAGATACTCCTTGCAGTCAGTGCATTTTCGGGACTCGCCGGCGCACTGCTTACCCAGCTTATTACAGTTCTTAATAATTATTTGACTGACAAACGCAAAGAGCGGCTTGAAAGAAGTGCATCTTACCGAAATAAAAGGGGCGAGATAGGAGAGAACTTTTATTATATGCACGGTGAAGTGATGGCGGTAATCCGGAAAAATATTTCTATCTGGCAGAACTGGAACAAGACCCGCAGCCAGGCCAGTCTTGACGCACTCAATAAAGAAGTGGTGAAATTTACGTCCCACCTGGAGAAACTTTATGCGGAAAACTGGAAACATAATCTCGTTGGGCTTTATTTCCCGGTTTCTTTCACAGCCGGCGAGATGATGCAGGCAAACGATATTTCCCAAAAATATCGGCTGTCTGTGCTTGATATGACTGCAGCAATCAAAGGCGCGGCTCCCGAAGACCGGGACGCGCTATTCGAAAAATATGCACTGATTATTTTCGATATGTGCGCACATTATGAAACTGTGTACAAGAAAATGGAGCAGGACCGCGGGATAGTGAAAGATGAATTGCTTGCTGATTTTTCCAATTGCAGGTACCATCGTAGTTATAAATAACGGTATGAAAAGGAACTGTATCCATTAGGTTGCCGTTATGGGCAGTCATTAACAAATTTGTCCTGGATTAATTGTTAGTAATGATATCTTCCCATTCTCGTAAAAATCTTATAATCTAAAGTTAATGCGCGAACTGTATCTTAACTTTTAAACCCATGGATGAAGAAAATAGTTCTCGTTTGTTTATTCCTGTTACCCTTAGCCGCCCGGGTTTATCCGCAGCGATTCTCCCAATAGAATACAGGTAGTTTATATGACTCGTTTGAAAATCCATCGCAAAAGGCATTTATCACTGATTCAAGCAAAAAGTTTGCGGTAAACTTGTTCATTCCTAATTTCAATGGGGGAGAGCTTCTCACGGGCGATCCACAGGCCACTTTAAAAAAACGGGCGTTCCTCAATAAGTATGAAGCATGGCAGAATACAGGCTTCGCTACTTCCAATGTGATGGATTTTTTCAGAACCTTGCTAAAAACAACGTGATGGACAGGTTGAGCAAAGCGGGTATTATACTCGGCTTGACTTTACTTGGCGCTATACCTGCCACCTTAATGAATATCAAAAGCACACATTATAATCGGCACTGGCAAAACAAGTGTTAGTTTACAAAGTATACCCAATCATGTCGTTTCAATCTATAATAACTTTGTGTAGCGTTTTTTGTGTGTAATGTTTTTTAAAAATCGCCGCAAAAACAACTATTTAGGATCTGTGGCGCTTGGCTTTATCGAAAGCGTCGTTCGATTGTTTGCATCGACAACAAAGTTGAGCAGACAATGCCAAATACTTTCGAATCGTGAATTCATTATTTAAAAGGTTACTGTTCTCAATAGTTCCGTCTTTAAGTTTATTAGGGTTTGGCATCATTGGCAGTTTTAATTCAGCTGACCACGCAGGTCCATCGTCTTATCGCGTCAAATTAAGCTTCACACGGATTTGTGATTCTTAATTTAATCTCTCTCAAGCTGTATTTTTACAAAAAAAACAAGTACTTTTGCGGCCTTTCTATCCGGAGAGGTGTCAGAGTGATCGATTGTGCCTGATTCGAAATCAGGTGTACTGTAAGAGGTACCGGGGGTTTGAATCCCTCCCTCTCCGCTACAGGATATCAGGAATTTCCAATATTGGGCTGCTCTTTTTCGGGCAGCCCTAATTTTTTAAGAAAGTTACCTTCCATTTCAGGTGTATCCTAGACGCTCTAAATTTATCTTCGGGAGCGGCTTCCCCGACAGACTGTGTTTGACAATACTCGTGACAGAAAATGTTAGAAACGTAAAAAACAGAAGTATTAATGATTCAGCGTAGTTCTTAATACAGGTTCAATAACGTTAATCATTTACCAATTTATTGGCGAAGCGGCCGGAAAGACAACTATGGATTGTCCTCAAATACATTCGTTTGCCTTGGTTTTTATTGGAATTATTTTCTTCGACGGAGAAGCATTTAGCACAAAGGTGCTGTGGACGGCTTTAACAAATGGTAACCGGGAAAGCCTGTCCATGAGAAATTCATGATACGCTTTCATATCCTTTACGGCTATTTGCAGCAAAAAGTCGAATTGTCCAGAAGTATGGAAACACTCCAGCACTTCCGGGAAGGAGGCCGCCTGCGACTGAAAACAGGAAAGACCATCGTTACTGTGATCTGCCAACTGGACCTGCGTGAAAACGAGGTGACCACGGCCAATCGAGGAGGGTTCCAGTACAGCAACGTACTTTTTAATGACACCTTTTTCCTCCAGTCGTTTGATGCGTTCAAAGACCGGACTTGGCGTTTTATGTACGATTTCACCAATTTCTTTGTTAGTCAACCGGCAATTTTCCTGCAGCAGGTTGATGATTTTTAGATCAGTATCGTCAAGTGTATATTCCATCTAAGATGTTTATATTGGTTTAGGCCGTCAAAAATCTGATTTTCAGACGAGAAATCTGTGGAAATTTTATTTTCAGCATAAAAAACTGAAGTTAGTACACCTCATGGAAAAATTTGCGGCATTCTGCAACTTTGCCCTTATAAAAACAATAATCAGCACGAAAGTATGCAGAAAACTGTTGACGAAAGGAGTGGATTGCACCCAGCAACCCAAGCTTGCTTAATTGAAGAAAGCTATGAGGAAAATTTTGGATGCCGTGAGGGAAAAAAAGTAGAGTCCCGCGGTACAGAGGGGAAATATGACTACTTTATCGGTATCGATATTTCAAAAGAAAAACTGGATTATGCTGTTTTTTATCATGATCAGTTTCTATTCCACCGGCAAACGAAAAACCAGGTACAGGAAATTGTCGGTTTTATGGCTGATTTGGGTAAGCTAAAGGGCTTTGCACTGAACCGTTCTGTTTTCTGTATGGAAGACACTGGTTTTTATGGTAACCGATTGCTCAATGTTCTGGCGAACACACCAGCCTTAATCTCGGTGGAACACGCGCCCCGTATAAAAAAATCCTCTGGTTTAGTACGCGGTAAAGACGACAAAAGCGATGCAATTCGTATTGCTGAATTCGCCTATAAAAACCGGAAAGATTTAAGGGAATGGGTTCCCAGAAGGCCGGTGATGCTTGTGTTGAAAAACCTTTCGACGGTCAGGTCGCGGCTTGTTAATGTGACTAAAATGCTAAAGACATCTATACAAGAGCAAAAAGGGTTTGTCGATAAAAATATCAGTTATCAGAGCCACGAAATTTGCATCAGGAGCTTAAATGCCATTAAAACTGACCTTAGGCAGATCGATGTTAAAATAAAACGCCTGCTGAAATCGGACAAACGCTTAGCAAGGCTGGACCTGCTGATAAATTCCGTTCCCGGTATGGGGCCGGTAACTACAACGGAAATGATTATTTGGACAAATGAGTTTATCAACTTTACAGATCCTAAGAAGTTCGCCTGTTATGTTGGCGTTGCCCCGTTTAAACAGGAGTCTGGCAAAAAGATCGCACCCGCAAAAGTATCAAAAATGGCCGATCGCCGGTTGAAATCATTGTTATATTTCTCCGCCATGACAGTGGCTACGCACGACGAAGAATTTAGGTCATATATGAAGAGGCGGACAGAAATCGATGGCAAACATAAAATGGCTGTATATAATGCTATAAAAAACAAACTCATCCTCAGGATATTTGCATGTGTGAAGCACGACAGGTTATATCAAAAAAGTTATAATTATGCAAATGTTTCGGAGACAACAGTCAGCGGCGTGGATGTTTGATAAAAAAGCAAGGGGAATTACAGGTGTACTGAGGTCAGACCTGAATTGCGGTTTAATCCTTGCTTTTATTGATTCTTTTGACGGGCTGGAAAACCGTTCTTACCTAAAGTGTCCGATTGCAACGGGCATCCGTAGATAGGAATAAACAGGATATCCTATAAAAATCTTACATTGAAGATGGTATAAAAATGGCAGGTGCCCTAGACGACAGTATTGGCTGAAAACCAAGTACCTGGTACAGGACTGCTATTTTTATTCATTTTTTTGGAGTTCAGGGTCAGTGGGGAATATGGAAAGTTATATTAAGGATAAGCAATAGCTGGGTGCGGGCGTACTTTTCCTGTTGTTCATTTATGGCAATTTGATAATTCAACGGACACTGCAATTAACTTGAAAATTTCTTATATAATATCGGTTGCCCAGGTACCAAGCTTTTTTGCATATGAGGTAATTTCAATTAGGTAGCTTTGATCTTAGGTGAGGGCAACTTTAGCACCGCTTTTAAATTTAAGATCCCATGAGTTGTGGGAAATTCCGCGGCGAGTAGTTTGATTTTATCATTACAAGGCAAAGGGCCCTTATTTGACCCCAATACCGGTTCAATTGGTCAAATGCCCGCAAACGGGCCTCCAATGTTTACAGACGACCAAATTAAACAAATTGCGGATTGGATCGACGCAGGATGTCCCCAATAAGGAAAAGGTCTAAATAAATTGTTAACGGCATTCGGTATAGGATAGGTTTGATCTTATGAATAATATCCGCGGCTAATACCAAGATTTTGTTTCATACCGAGTGCTGTGGACAACGATACCATTGTGTATTCCAGCACATCCGGGCTTTTCATTGCTAACACGACTGCCTCTTTTCGGAGACCGCTGGATGATGATTCTGCAAGTTCAATAATAGACATGATGTCAGCATAATCATAGAAAGACAGCATTGTAAAATCATTTTGCGCGTCGCGCCGGAGATCTTCTGGTTTTCGCAAAACCAGGAATGTATCGATTGGAAAAAAGAATGGCCGTTAAGGTCGAAACTAACCATTACATTGTCATCTTTAACTGAGGCCATCACGATAACTCCGACCTAATTTTTTATTGTCGGGATCATTTATCAATGTAGGTTTTACCAACACCGGCGTACTTGAAGTGCGTTTTGATTATCCATAATTCCAGGGTAAAAGAGACAAATGCAAAAATCGTAACTACCCAATATTAAGTAGGTGTTAAAAAAGTTTAAACCCTTAAATTAATTAGGCAGCTTGTTAACGTTGGGAGTTAATTATAAAGATTGCTTAAAAGTTTCAAGCATTAACAGGCCGGGCAGCCTGTTTTGGAGTGAAGCGGAGAAAGTGGCTGACCGGCGTCGGGGACGCTATAATCATGTGGCCGGTGCGTAAACTTCAATTGTGAGTTTAAGCGGTTCCAGGTAGCTGCAGATCATTTTCTTCACAATAGCCCAATCGAGCCCACCGTTACCGCAACCTAAAGGGGGCAGCGCGATAGAAATGATTTCCCTTTCGTCTATCAATTTCACCAATGCCTTCAACCCTTGTTCAATGTAACTGTATTCAGCGGACAGCCGCCAGTGTGTTTTGGTTGGAAAATTGATAATCAGCCGTTCACCCAATAAAAGGCTTCTATCCTCGACGGCTAACAATTGACCTGTTTTTGGTTGGTGGCTTAGACAAGCTTTGCGGTATATAACATAGTTGTGCGAAAACTCATTTTTGAATTGCAAACCGATGCCTTTACCCATGACGCCAACGGTGTTTACCGTATTAACCAGCGCGCAGGCGTTACTTTCCAAAAGATTACCGGACAGGAACTTTATCATATTAAGCTACTTTAAGCGGTTGCGTAATAAACGTCTTTAAATTAATGAATATACCCCGATTAAAAATCATACCCTCCCGGAATAGTTGCCAAAGCAATGATGCGCCCAAATTGGCGACTGCCGAATTGATAAACAAATCCTGTTTTGTTAATGCTTCAGCAAGGGAACAACTTGGTGTGTCGTCGGTGCGGTCAGCCTGTTCCAGCTGATCCAGGAACATTTCAGTAATAAACGGTAAACGGTCGACTGGCTTGTATAATTCAGATTCCGGTTGTTGGATGCTGCCGATTGTCGAAAGGATGACCTGCCCGGTATCGCGGCTGTTACCCATATCCATCCAATAGAGGGGGCGCTCCCGGTCATATCGCGCTTTATTACTCAAGGGATAAAGGACTTCGCTAATATTGAACCTGGCCATTGCCGTATCGACGCAAGTTACATACAGGTTTGCCCTGGCCTTGTTGTTATCGTCCGTCCCGTCTGAAAACCGGTGTGTCACCGCTTTCCAGTTTGTGCCAAAAAAACGGTTGATGCGGTTAACCAAAACAACTGACTTATAAAAACCGATTTCTGTCGCTGCGAAAAGTTGCCTGCCGAGGTTGGCCTCGTTCACCCGGTCGTCATCGAAAACCGTTACCATTAGGCCGGGATGATTTAAGTTTAATAGAGCATGGTTGATACGTGCCACTGCGGTCAGCATTTGGCTGCCCGTGCCACCTGCGCCAATTAAATTCACGGTTATAGGATTCGGTGGGTTGATTAAATGGTTGTCGGTTATATGTACGGCGGTTGGTGTGTTCATTGTAAAAGTTTGTTAATGGTGATGTTATTTGGAATTAAAGTTTCCACCGGAAACGGGTCAACGGAGGTGGTTAGGTTTTGCCATAACTGAACGATGTTTCCTTTTACAGGTACGTGTGCGCCGAAAAGGTGGCTGAAATAACTATTGAAAAAATATTCCTGCCATAAGTCTATGAACGTTTCGAGGCAGCAATCATTGGGGATTTGCACGGCAACATTGCCCATACATACTTTTCCGTCAGGATAAACATTAAAAAAAGGCGCATGGTACAAATCAGTTTGCCCGGTGATGTTTTCGTCCAGTATTGCAAAAACAGACAAATGGTTCTTACCTGCTTTCCACAATAGGGGTGGCACATTCGCTTCTCCGGAAGGTATGCCGAGGCTATCGGTAAAAAGCAGCTTTATTCTTTTGGCAGGTGTACACCAAATGGCAAAGCCGTCATTGCCGGTTTTTAAAAAGACAATGTGTGACGATAACAGTCCCTTTGGATTAAGAAAATTACGCTGTTTCTTTTCGTTTACCGTCAGCGCTTTTGCAAAGCTATTTGCCTCTTTGATGCTTAGTGGATGGCCATTGATAGGGCAGCCACGTTCATCCATATCATAACTTTCCACGTACGTGGTGTTATTGTAGTCGCTCTCCCACTTTTCGTAAATGATCAATGCTTTTACAGGATGGTAAAGTTTCCCAAAGTTATTTGTTAAATCGTTCATGTTAATTCGGGTATTAAGTCACACAAATCTTCTATTATCGCCAGCACCCGTTCCTCATAGGCCAAAGCATCCTGGTACACAGCAGCGCGGTTATAATTGGCATTTACCC
>JAZJZL010000159.1:84562-89237 GCA_040389845.1 Bacteroidota bacterium | reverse complement strand
AGGCCAAAGCATCCTGGTATTTCCCTTGCCGCTTGTTAAACACAATGATGCTTTCGAAATCCTGTAACCCTGAACGCTCGTTAAAATCATCGTTCAGCATCGTCATCATGCTATCGTACACGCAACTGGAGGTTTCACCGATAAAGGAAACGTAATCGGTCAGCTTGATTTTTCCGTCACTGTAATAATCGTCTTCATCGTCTTCCGCTGGTGCAAGGTGATGATAGAGATTGGCGGTTGGAAATTCCACCCAAAGTGCAAGGGTTTCTTTGGCAACCTTTAGGCAATCTCTCCCCAACTGGTCGGACGGTTCAAATTTTTGCAGGTTACTTTGCAACTGCACAAGGTGCGTTTCATCGCCCAAAAATGCTTTCATTTGGTCACCAACGAAAGAGACTTCATCCAGTATAGCCCGCTGTTGTGTATAATCATCTTTATCCATATTTTCCCGGTCGTCTTCTAACCAGTTATCCATAATTTCATACAGGTAACAGATATAGCTTTCGTCGTCCTTGTAATGACAAACGCCAGCTTTTGTGTAGAGGTAAACGCAAACCGATAACAGGAGTGGGGCACATGGGTTCCCACCTACGTGTAGCGCTTTGAAAAGCGGCACCAAAGGAATATAAATAAGGTATTGCCTGTATTTACTGTTTCCGTGACAGCAACTTCTATGTTGGTTGCGTCCGTTTCTACGGTTCGGATTTCCCTGTAGCGTCCCTTTATTTTAAGCTGCCTTGAAATATCCCAATTTGATAAAAGGATATTATAAGGATAGGGGTAGTTGCGCACGTCGATGGCATCAATGTTATAGTAGGCTGTCAGATTTTTGACAGCCTTTAAATAAACGGGTTCTATTTTTTGCTTTGCCGGTAATTCGCCCGAAGTCTCGTATAGCGGTAAAAAACGATGTTTTAGAAAACCATCGGCAATAAATCTTGCGGTGCAGGCCGGAGTTTGTTTGTCCTGGCTTCCCTGGCATCGGGCAAGCGGTCGAGGTCGTTTGAGAATTGTTTGAGTTGCTGGTAGCGTTTGCATTGCTGTGGCGTTACGGCTTGTACTTTTCCTGTCGTTGCTGTTGTTTTCATATTAACCTTTTGTGCCGATGGTGGAAACAAACTGGTATTCTATGGCATCCTTTTTAATTTCCGGGCCGACTATTTTTGCGGTGGTCAAAATCGAATAGAGACCTGCATAAAAATTGCAAACGGCTTCCGGGCTAAAGTTTTTATCGGGGTCGGTGAGCCTGATTTCCTGCCCGTCCTGTTTGTGTATAAATACACGCGGTAATATTTCTGCTAATAACATGGCTGTCTTTCTTAAGTTGATTAAAATAGTTTCATTGCTTCCAGTTGCCCTTTCTTGCGGGTCAGGTCGGCCAATTTCTTTTCCAGTTCCGTTTGCTTTTCGGGGTAGTCCTCAACGGATGGGAGCAGGGCAATCGCTTCCTCATACTTGCAATGGTCATTGAGGTCAGCTATATTTTTCATCGCTTCGTCGTACCGCTTTTTCTTTTCCTCTTTATTTTCTTTCAGCCCGGAAACTTCAATGTCATCTTCAGCCGTTTTAACTTTGGCTTGTTCCTTATTTTTGTTTTCCTGGATTTTCTTGTCCTGTTCCATTTTAGACTGCTTTTTCGCTTCCTCCAGTCCTTTTAAATAGGCTTCCATATTATGAAATAAGCCTGCCGTTTCCTGTACAGGTTTTTCGATGGTTTCAAAAAAGCCCTCGTCGAGTTCCTGCGCCGTGCCTTTCAATACCATCGGGGGAACGACTTTACAGGCGTTATCTCCATTACCATCAATGTTAAAAAGTGCGGATACTGTAAATTGGCCTTTGTCGTCGGTATGGATAGCTATTTTCCAGTTGCCCGAAACATTCAAGCCTGCTATATTTTGAAAAAAGTTCGTTTTCATTTTTATACTTGTTAGGGGTTAATAAAAAGGTCAATCGCGGTCTTAAACTTCGGATCGGAATGCCTGTTGTTTTCGATGTACTGCTGTAATTGGTGGTTCATGAAAATAGCCCCATAGCCAAAGAATAACTGGTCGCTGAATACGCTGCTGCTGTCGCGCAGCCCTTTTTTGAATTTCTTTAGACACCTTGCGGTTTCTTCGGAGAGTTCGAGCCACATGTCGGCGGTCAATAGGTTTTGTTTCCATTCCTGCTTAATTTCTTCCCGGTTATCTTCGATAATCAGGCATTGCGCTTCGAGAAATTCGAGGAACGCGGGTATTTCGTGAATGAATAAGGCATGGATCAGCCTGGCTTTTTGTACGTTGTTCAATATTTTGAGCGGTTGCATAATTCGTGGATTTAATAGGAGGGGGATTGCTCCCCCTTGTTGATTAATTGAGTGTTAAAGCATCAGCACCATAAAGGGCAAAGTTTTGGCAAAGGTCAAAAGCGGCCTGCGCCCGTTGCTTGCCTGTGCCGTCCATGATGGATTTGAATTTAGCCTCGTCGTCCTTGTATTTGCGGACATTTTGGAAGTAACCTGTGATGGCGTTATATGCCCCGAAAACGGTCCCGGCGGTGGTGTGCATTTGTTGCGTTGCACTTGAGAAGTTGTATTCGCAAACGCTGTCCACCATATTTTTGTAAGCGGTCGATAGGTTATCGGTTGCGCCCTCTTTTAAGTTCTTTAAAACTTCCTTATTCGGGCACATCGCCAGCTGTACCAGTTGCATTACCTCTTTGTCAGTAATACGCACGCTAGCCCAGCGGTTGAAAATTCCCTCCAGTTCTGCGCTAAGTGTGTTTGTAATCCCCATTAGGGTATGCGCCTGTTTGAGCCTGTCATTAGCATTGGCCGTGTGACGGATTTTAATGCAGTTGGTATGGTTTCTTAAAGCGGCGTTTAACGTATTGTTGCAAACGATACGGATAGGGGTAAAGGCTGCCGTAATACTGCCAAAACCGTCATGCGAAGTGGTCAGGAACAAATATTGTTCAATCAGGTCTGAATTACCTACCCGGATATAACCCGGCAGTTTTGCGGTAATGAATATCCGCTCCCCCTTGCCTAATGCCCCTGCGGTTTCGTATTGGATACCATCGCCACCCCCTACAATAGCGTCAAAAAATGTAAAGGCATCTACGTTTTGTACTACTTCGTAGTCCTTGCCAACAACACCCAATACCTCGTTATTGTCATTTCGCACCGTAGCGAAATATGTTGGTATTTCTGTTTTCGGAACGTGTATGCCCATCACCGTTTCTGCCAGTTCATTGTTTAAGCCATTTGTAAATAAAGGGCGTTTCTCTACTTCGTAATCCAGTCCCGCGTACTGTATCGCCTCCGCACTTGTCGGGTACTCTTCTACAATCTGCCCCAAACCATGCCATGCTTTTTCCTTTACGCTAAAAAAGCTGTGTTTTCCTGTTGCCTCGTTATAATTAAGATTGTGTGCCATGTTGTTAGTTTTTTAATGACGGCACCCTGAACGGATGCCGCCTGATAAATGAAATGATTGAATTAAAAA
This sequence comes from Bacteroidota bacterium, assembly GCA_040389845.1. Taxonomy (GTDB): domain Bacteria; phylum Bacteroidota; class Bacteroidia; order Sphingobacteriales; family Sphingobacteriaceae; genus Mucilaginibacter. The sequence goes on along the minus strand of JAZJZL010000159.1, from coordinate 85,752 downwards.
GGCAGGTCGTCTTCGTCGCCACCTGTAGATGTTACTTTGGATTTGGTATCCTGCCTTTCCAGCCTGTCGGTGTTGGATTTGCCAAGCAATTTGATAGTGGAAACATTGCAGGATAAGCCCGCTTGTGGTTCGCCATCTTTCATCCATGCCCGCGCTTCGACGCGCCCCATAATTTCAACAATCCCCCCTTTTTTAAGGTACTCAGCCAAACCCGGATTTACCCAATAGGAGCATTCCACGTAAGTGGTAATCTCCCTTTTCTCACCGTCTTTGGTCTTAAAGCGGTCGTTAATCGCCACGTTAAAACCTGTTACTTTCCTGTCGCCTTTGACGTTTCTAACCACAGCATCTGCGGTCAATCTTCCTGTGAAATACATAAAAATTAAAAATTAAATAACTGATAAACTTTCCTCGCCGGTCCGCCGAGATGAGATACCTCTTTTTGGCCTTTGATAAACACCTGATATTTGCGCGTGGGGTGGGCCGGCAAGGCTGACGTAAAAAATACTACCCGATGGGCTGGAGATTTTTTAGCGGCACTCTGCATGGCCTTGACGGCCGGCGCGGGATACTTTTGTGTGTTCAAAGGCCAAAAAGAGGTATCGGATTGATAGTTAAATACTCCAAAAATTGAGATGATCCTGATCGGTGAATCCAGGCAGGGGAAAAGGACGCTGCTTTCCCGGTTACCGTTACCGGGCGCGGCGGCGGACTTTGTACCGTCGTACTTCTTGTAAATCCCGGAGGGTTTTACGGAACACGGAAAATCTGGCGCGTTATAAGCGTAGTGTTAACGTGCCTGTTTTTCCTATTCCATATTTTATTCCCGTTAGGGATCGCAACGGCATCCTGCGCAGCAGATACAGTGGAGAGCCCGGCCTGTACGTGGCAGAGCGGACAGGAAACGGCTAAAACGGCGATTAAACGATTAATAATCCTCTCATTTTTATTTTAAGCATCCCGGCGGCAGCATCCAACTGTACCACAAATGCATTTTCTTTGTTTAAATATTTCCCAGGCAGTACAACTTCATTCCGGCAGATCATGATGGACTCCGCGCCGGCTTCCAGGCCACAGTTTTACAATTGATTTTATTGATGGCAGGTGTTCGTCTTCTACGGTAATTTCAGCAGTTGCCAATAGTTCCTGCCGGTGATTCATCAATACCAAATAATATTGCAATGCAGATG
>JAZJZL010000159.1:0-84552 GCA_040389845.1 Bacteroidota bacterium | reverse complement strand
AATCTTCATGAATCCCTTTGTGTTTCATGATTTTCATTAGAATGACAAAATATAAAGGAATAAAAGGTATCGCTGAAGAGCTTTGAGTGACTAGTGCTTTATTTACAGAAACAAAAGCACGACCCCCATACTTTTTGACAGCTTCATCATCTTTCAACGATAGCGGGGCGCCGGGTTTCATACTGCGTCTGCCCAGTTCAAATGCAGCTAACAAGGTCATGCCTTTAAACTTACCGATGCCCTTTATTTGCTGAAGTTGGTCAAGCGAAAGGTCGCTGAGTTTGCCTGGGTCATTGTCTACCATAGCGATTAGCGCCTCGCAGATGCTCATTAGCGGTACGGCCAGTGACCCGGATCCAAGTAGGATCGCGACCAAATCTGTGTTGCTCAATGCAGCAATGCCGTTCCTCAGTAAGCGCTCCCGTGGCCTGTCGAAAAGCTGGTGCACTGGCAGATCAGCGAAACGAACGCCCTGATGCGTGCTGCTTCCTTAACGCGGGAGCGGGAGGGACTGCGGTTGTTGGAACTTGCTGAACAGCACTTTAAGAACAGCGGGATCAGCCTGAAGGCGGTTCTGGCATTTTTAGTCGGGGGTATTTATTTCAACGTGCTAAACGATAGCGCAGGTGCCGGGACGGTTGCGGGGATCGATTTGAAAAATGAAAGGGATTTCGATACGATGCTTGAGACGATGGCACAGGTTGTCGAGTGGGCCTTTCTGGCTGCCGGTAGCGCAAATACTGAAAAAATAACGGGAGTTTAACATCACCAAAAGCTTTACTGGTTAACTTCGCCGCATGAAAAGAATTTTGGGCGGCATTGTCGCAGTTTGTATCGTAATGGGATTGGTTTCGTGGGGGCATACCGGTCATAACGTGATCGGCCAAATCGCTGCGGATCATTTGACGAATAAGGCAAAGGCAGGTGTAACAGCGTTGTTGGGTGCAGAGACGCTGGCAGATGTAGCCAGTTGGGCGGATGAGACCAGGGACAGGTCGACTGCATCCTGGCATTTTATCAATGTGGAGACGGGCTTGTCTTTTGAGGAATTTAAGGCAGCGGTAGAGAGAAAGGAAGATGTTTACACGGCATTAGTTAAACAGGAAGGGATTTTGGCGGATGAGCAAGCGAACAGGGAGGACAGGGTTACTGCGCTGAAATATATCGTTCACTTTGTGGGTGATATTCACCAGCCGATGCATGTGAGCCGGGCAGAGGATAAAGGTGGCAACACTATACAGGTAAGCTATGATGGAAAAGGTACGAATTTGCATAGCCTGTGGGATACGAAGATGTTGGAGCATGCAGGTCTTAGTGAGGACCAACTGGCCAAACAATTCGATAAAGCTACGCCAGTTCAAATCGCCAAGTGGCAAGGTGATACTCCGTTGATCTGGGCATGGGAAAGTTACCAGATCAGTTCGCAGCTGTATTGGGAGATTGACAAAAATGGGACAAATATCGATGATGCTTATTATAGCGCGCATATGCCGATCGTTGAGGACCGAATCGAAAAGGCAGGCATCCGGTTGGCCGGCGTTCTAAATTCAATTTTTGAGAAGACAACTATTACGGCAGCTCCCAGGCAACAAGCCCAGCCGATGGAAGCGGTAATGACAGTTAAGGAATCGGAACTTGCAAATCATATTGGAGAAACGGTTAAGGTTTGTTCAAAGGTTTACGGACATAAGGATTTTGGGAGTATGGTTTTGGTAAATATGGGCTGCGAATATCCCAATTCGCTTTTTGCTGTTGTTCTGAGGGGTGATGCAAAAGGACTGGAGCTGGACGGAAAATTGATCTGTGTAAATGGCAAGGTGATTGATTATAAGGGAAAACCGGAAATCGTGGTGACGGATCCTAAGCAGATTGAACAATAATTCAATCACCGCCCGAAGTAATTTTGCTGGGGATTTTGTTCTTGCTGTATTTTACGTTCAAGCGCTTGTTCCAAAGCTGCTATGTTGTAGGCATCGACATGTTCAAGGTCGGATGCGTCGAGCCGGTAATCATAAAATTCGCCTTTCGTATAACGGTCTTCGCCGAAAACGCCGTTGGCGAGTTCGTCGTACCTACTTACAAAGTCGAGGTGATGATGATCGGCGATCTGTATTAACCCGGCAAGGTTCGGGAACCACCTGGTATCGTAGTTTATCTTTTCGCCTTCTACGGTGATGTGCTGCATTTTACTAAAATCAGCGGTAACATAGGGCGGAAGGTACCATTGCCGGTCTTTTTCCTGTTTGGCCTCGATTTCCTTAAAAAGAGCCTTTACATTTTCGAGGTCGGACGGAGCGCCGGTAAACACGACGCTATTGCTGCACAAATTCGCCATAGGATTAATGTTGATGGTTGTTGTATTTGGCGCGCATGTAGTCCCTGAACTGCTGTTCGCCGATGTTTTGCCGGTTGCGTTTCCTGGAGCGGCGGCCTCGCACCCAGATGAAGAATATCCAGATGCCAAAGGCGACGGCGAAGTTTGGAAAGGGGTTCTTTTCATGGAGTGCGCCGAGCATAGCTCCGGTGGAAACCAGGCAGGTGAAGATAAAAAATAGGGTGGTTTTCATAACAAAAGAATCAATACTAATATACTAAAAATATTAGCATTTGAGTAGGTTTTATGAAAATAGTTTAATGGAAATTTTAAATTAAAGGTTCGAATTCGAGACCTTTAATTGACCTCGAAGATCCGGTTGTGCTGCCGGGTTTCGAGAACGCGCTCGCGAATGATATCGACAATGTCTGATTGCCGGATGCCGCGGAGCCAGATGATGGGGTTTTCAGGATCAGTAGTTTTGAGGTGCAGGTCCATTAACCGGAATATCTGGAGTAAGAAAGATTCTGTAATGATATAGTCTTTTACACGGAACAATTCGACGGTATCGATCTGTTTGAAGAAGATTCCTTTTGTTACGCGGATATATGAGCCGGATCCGCCTTTCAAAAAACCTGGCCAGCGGCATCAGCAGCATGGCAAATAAACACGAAAAGATCAGGGGCGATAAAATCTCTTTCGCCAATATTACCAGCGCCCCCAGGGCGAAAAGGCTGAACAGCACGCAGGCCAGCTTGATGTAAAAGGGGAGGCGGGTAAAGTTTTTTAGGTCCATACAGTAAATGTCGTAAATAATTCCAGGAATGTTAACCAAAGGCATGGCCTTTTGTTACGTCGGAAATTTGTTGATATGGTTGTTATTCATCGGTCAAGGAACACCGAAGCAGGCGGAAGATCCGCGCCTGATCCGGTGTCAAAAATGGGAACTCCAAATGCTTAAATTCGCATTTTACCCCTTTAGAAACGTTTAAAAAAGGGTAATCGCAGAATGAAGGCGTAGCCTGCTAATCAGCAATGTGATAGACATATTTTTTTAGAATATGGTCCGTCATCGGTAGCAGGCGCCTGCTCGTATCGGGTGGGTAGAGGCCTTCCCCAGTAAAAAATTCAACTTTGCCATTGTATTGAATGTACCAAACTTTGCGAACGGAATACGGCGTTAAGGTATCGGGTTTAGTAATCCTTTTAAGACCATCGACGAGTTGCCAAACGATCGGCTGGCTTTGGCTGTGAGGTGGCTTTTCATTGCAATCTATTGGCTGATAATGATCGTCGTCCCAATACATGCAGCGCTCATTGCCGGTCAGCCGGTGTGCCAGGTAGTCATAAGTAAAATAGCCTCCTATGACAACAGCCAGGGATACCAGTGTGTAAATAATTAATTTCTTCCGGTTTTTTTGCAGCGGGTCAACCGGCGGCGGGTCTACCCGCGGAGGGGACGTCGGTAAAACTATAATTGGGCCGTCAGTCGTGTCTTTACGCACCATAGTAGGGTGATATGGACGAGGTTTAAACCCGACGAGCAATGCTAATAGATTAACGTTTCTGATATTGGTTCCTTTTGACCTTTCGGCCAATAAGTTTATCAATGGCCGAAAAGGATCCGCTGTACCATTCAGAAATGCAATACGATAAGCTGCTGCGTCTGCCCTCGTTCCGACAAAGGAACGCAATATCTGTTCGTCACCCGCACTTAAGGCTGAACCTTGCTCGCAAAACTTTACGATTTCAGCTTTGATATTAGCTGGTGTCGGCACCAACAACTCAGATAGCAACAGATGTGCTCCGACTTGCCTATCATAGTCCGCCAGGACGAATTCTTTATACTCAGACTCAGACATTTTTTAAATTTTCAGGATAAATCTAAACATTTTTTGGAATTCCATTCGCATTACCGGAATCACGCCGGAAATATTGGAAATACTGGAATCGATTGATTGTAAGTCGGTTATACCACCCCATATTTGCTTCAGAAATCGATTCGAACGGTTTCGTCTGAGCAAAGAAAGCGGTGGTTGTTTCCCGGCTTGGGAAGCGGTTAACAGCTCCCGCAATCGATGCTCAACACTTCCCAAAAAAATGTGAGAGGCGCCTCTCACGCTGTCTGCAGTTGTGCCTCCGGGATGGTCCCGGGGAGGCCTGCAGGATTTATTAACCTTTTAATTTTTAAAAAAAATGCTAAACATATTTTTGGCGTTATGGCTGGCTTTTGCCTGCCCGGCGCACCATACAAACGGAAACAACAATGGTGGTACTGTTATCACCGCCGATAGCGGCCCGGGCGATAACGGGCATGTGCCCCCGCCGCCGCCACCGCCGCCAGGCAGTTAATTTAATCTTTAAGGCAAGTGAAAACTTGCCTTTTTTTTGCTACATTAGTAGCTGAAACCTTGAAACGAAAATCACAAATATGGCTACTATTACTCGTTTTGATTGCTTGTCAAAACAAGCCCTCAAAACACACTGCGCAATGGAACGATTACCGTAAAGGCTATGAGTTCTTAAACACCAACACCGATTCCGCATTTTATTATTTTAATAAGGGGGCGACCAGTTCGGCGGACAGGAATGCCGTTTCCTTATGTTACCGACTTATGGCCACGATCCAGTCCGATGCCGGTGATAACTACGGCGCCCAGGAAAGCCTGGTTCAGTCGTTAAAATACCTTGACGAAAATAAAGCCGCAGACCGGGATTACCTGGCTACCGATTATGATGAGCTGGGTTTGACGTTTTCTAACCTTGGAAATCCAGATCAGGCAATTTCCTACTTCAATCTTGCTTTGCGGTTTGGCAAAGACGCGGAAACCAAATCCTACTTTTTGAATCATCTGGGAATTGCCTGCCAGGATAAAAGGGATTTTCCCCGGGCGCTTGCCAATTATTACACGGCGCTGGAACTTTGCGGAAAAAACCGTGTCGCCCGCGCACGCATATCAACGAATATAGCGGTTACAAAATGGATGCAGAATGAGCATTATAACCCAACTAGTGAATTACGAAGCGCGCTTAATATAAGGATACGGGATACTGACTTATGGGGCGAAACATCTAGTTATGAACACCTTGCTGATTATTACAGCACAAGAAAACCGGATTCGGCCAGAACTTACGCGGAGCGGCTGTTACTTTTGTCGGAAAAACTGCGAAGCGGTGATGAGCAGATGGCGGCTTTGCAGCGCCTTATACCGCTGTCAGACCCATCACGTGCCAGGAGCTATTTTCAAAGCTATCAGCGCCTTAATGACAGCATTCAAAGAAAACGTAACGTTGCAAAAAATCAATTTGCGCTGATCCGCTATAACGTTGAAAAAGCAAAAACCGAGAACATCCAGCTTCAGAAAAAAAATACCGAAAGTAAGTACCGGTTGCTGGTGCTGGCGCTAGTGACGCTTGGAGGTGCTTTCTTCGGTTTTTGGCTGTTTAAAAGACGTAAACGGCGGATGCAACTGGAGGCTGACCGCAGACTCCAGGAAAGCAAGCTCCAATTGTCCCAAAAGGTTCATGATAAAGTGGCCAACGGTATTTACAGGATCATGAGCGAAGTTGAGCACCTTCAGGAAATCGACCGTAAGATATTATTGGATCAGCTTGAAAATATGTACAATATATCCAGGGACGTTGCGCATGACGAGCTTGAATCAGCCATTGAATTCGCCGAAAGGATCGGTACCATGCTCTACGCTTTTAAAAAGCAGTCATTGCGGCTTGCGGTGACGGGCAATGAGAAGGAACTCTGGCAAGCAGTCAGCCTGCGCGTAAAAGAAGAACTGCTGTTGGTCTTACAGGAATTAATGGTCAACATGAGCAAGCATAGTAAAGCGACACAGGCTTATGTTGGTTTTTCCGCTGAAGCCGGGCGATTATGCCTGGAGTACCGGGATGACGGGGTAGGACTGGCCGGAAAAGAAATTACCGGAAAAGGCATGAAGAATACGGTTTCCCGTATTGAAGGACTGAACGGCACTATTAGATTTGACGGGGCAGAGACGAAAGGACTCCGCGTTTTAATTCAACTTCCGATTACCTACTAATATGCAGTTTGAAAATATACTTGTTGTAGAAGACCAGGACATCGCCAATTTGTCGCTAAGAATTACGCTGGAAAACCTGCAGCTGCCGCGACCTTTGCATAGTTATCATACCAGTAACGCTATCTCGCTGTTGACAAAGGCGGTGTCGGAACAGCGGCCATATGACTTGCTGGTCACGGACCTGTACTTTGAAGATGAAGGTTCGGCAAAGCAGCTGCCGGACGGCATGGAACTGATCCGGAAAGCAAAGATATTGCAGCCGGAGATTAAGGTCCTCGTGTTTTCAGCTGAAAGTAAAATTGTAATGATCCGCCGGTTATACGAGGAGTTGGGTATAGATGGCTATGTCCGTAAAGCGCGTGGAGATTCAAAAGACTTAAAAGACGCATTGGAACAAATCGCACAAAACCGGCGCTACTATCCCCGCGAGTACCGCTCGCTTGCTGCGCAGGAGAACAAGCATGATTTTACTGATCGTGATAAAGCGATTGTCCGCTTGCTTAACGAGGGATATTCGCAAACAGAAATTGCGGATTGGCTGGAGGCGAACGAGATGCCGCCTTTCGGTCTAAGCAGTGTGGAGAAGCGCCTGAAATTGATGAGGACGGCGATGAATTTTAGCAAAAACCAACAACTGATCGGCTTTTGTAAAGATTTGGGCATGATTTGAGCGACATTACGGTTTTCCGTAAAATTGATGAGGGCGCGCTGTTTATTTTTGATCTGAATCTTTAACGATTTTATATGAAGACACTGATATTGTTCCTGTTTTTGTCGCTTGACACAATGCACAACGCTTCGACCACGGTTTATATCTGCAGCGGGGCAAAAGTAAAGAAATATCATTTACGGACTGATTGCCAGGGTTTGAGTCATTGCTCGCATAAGGTTGTGAAAATGAAATTGGCGGATGCACAGAAAGAAGGGCGGACGCTTTGCGGGTTTGAGAAGTAATACTTTCTTTAAATTTCCTGGTTACGGGAACCCGTAAAAATAGCAATAATGAACGGTTTACATTTGAATTTTAAATCTAAAAATTCTTTATTAATTTATTAAACCTATTTTATTATGGCAGAAGCTTATGTAGAACACAGACCTATTTCTTCAGACAAGAATGCGTCTACCGACCACCATGTGGTCATCGTTAACGGCGCTTCGGTTGGCGGTAAATTTGATACCCAAAGCGAGGCAAAGAACTATGCGTGCAAAGAGGGCTACAGTCCGGTGCATGTTGCACGGGAACGCCACCTACAAGACAGGGATATTCCTGATCATTGGAGAAAAGATCCATGTTAGTCTGAAGTGTTGTTCATGGAAGCCGGCGAATCCTTATCCGCCGGCTTTTTTGCTTTGCCTGGCGACAACCAGAGTTTTAATAATAAACACTTACGGTTTATTTTCTGACGGAAAATTTGAGATGAGTTAATCGAAAATACATTTGCAGTCATTACCTTTAACCTAAACCTTATTTACATGAAATACCTTGTTTTCTTTTTTTTAATACTAGCGGGAAATGTCGATGCGCAGCAGTTGCTGCCTAATCCTAACGAAACTGTAGAGGTGAGGGTGCTGGATGTGGGAGCGGGATTGTGTAACCTGATAAAAATGCCGGGGGATAAGTATATTATCTATGATGCTGGCGGCGACCACAACACGAATGGCAACCGGACGCTGGAACAAATTAAGCGTTTTATCCCGGCTGGAAGCGAAATCGAACTAATGGTGCTGAGCCATACGGACGCAGACCACATTGTTGCAGCTGGGCAGGTAATCAGGGATTATAAGGTAAAAAAGCTTTTGTGGGGCGGTTACGAGCGGTCGATGATAGATTCGGAACAGCCTACGGCTGCTTATCAAAGAATTATTACGGCACTGCAGGATGCGCCTTCGACAATTAATGTGAACCTTAACCAACGGGACAGCGTGATCACGCCCGGTAATCATTTTACGGTTGGGGCTACTACAATTACTTTTTTGTGTGGTTTTGGGAAGCCGTTGCCGGAATGGGGGCTGACGGACAAAGCGGAAAAGCTGAATGCGGTAAGTATCGTGATGCGGCTGGATTTTGGGGGCAACTCCGTTTTGTTTTGCGGGGATGCGGTGGGCCGGCACCGGGACGATCCCGAAGACGCGCTGATCGCGACGGAAAGATTTATGGTTGAAAAGGCCCCGCAATATTTACCAAGTACGGTAATCATCGCACCCCATCATGGCGCGAAAAATGGCAGCTCAGCTGCTTTCGTCAAGCTGATCAAGCCAAAAGCGGTGATTTTTTCCGCTGGGCACAGGTACCAGCACCCGGAAAGCAGTACGGCGCTGCGTTACCTGCAATATGTTTCAACCAGCAGCATGTTCCGGACAGACAGGGGGGACGATGAGGGCGGGACGGAATGGGACTATCTCCGGGTGCCGGGCACAAAGGATGGTTATAACGATGATAATGTTGATATTTTGCTGAAGAGCGATCATAGTTATAAGGTGTTCTACCTGGATAACTAATTCCTCCCTTTACGGTTTCCCGTAAAAATAGGGTTGTACAGCGGTGTATTTTTGATGTATAAACAACGCAAAGTCAAAAATATTCATATGCTAAACCTTATCACAAAATGGAACTGATCGACCAGCAGGTAATCAACGATAACAAGGAAATTTACGCTAAGATCCAGGGTGAGCTGTTTAAAGCGGAGTTTGAAATACTGATCGTAACCGCCTGGTTTACTGACGACGATCTTTTTGATATTTTATTAAGCAAACTTGCTGAAGGGGTCCACGTCGAGGTAATTGTTGCTGACAACCAGGAAAATGAAAGGCTGGACTTTGGATTGCTCACATCGAAGGGTGCGGCGGTTTTTAAAATCAAAAACAGCGGCTATGGCGGAATGAACCAGAAATTCTGCGTGATTGACAAACGCATCGCCCTGCATGGTTCTTATAACTGGACGCATAACGCGAAAAAGAATAACCAGGAAAGTATTATCAGCACGAACCACCAGGAAACCATCACTTCGCTGATCGGCAATTTTAACGAGTTGAAAAACAGGATCGCCAACCAACCAGTCGTGCTCGCCGCACCGAGACCAGACAAGCCAAAGGGGATACCTGTCGAAACCCCGCTTAAAGCCGGGGCCGATTTTGAGCATGTGCTGGATTCGATGATAGCGGCGGAGGTAGGAAACTTTGACCGGAAGTTATTGCGCGAGCAGGGGTTTGACCGGGCCAGTACGAATAATGGCGATCACCAGGTGCTGCCTAATGCCCTTGACACGGTTTATTCGGTTTTTATCAATGATATAGACGTCATCGACGATAAGAAGAAGCGGCTGATCACCAAGATAGAGGAGCATCGCGTAAAAAATATCGACCACCTCACCAAAACCAGCGAGCTGCAGCTGGATTTCCTCCAGCGGGAATCGGACCTCAACCAATCCAGCCTGGACACCAAACGGACCAGTATCGAAGCCGATATCGAGGTCACCCAAAAAGATATTGAAGAACTGAAAAACACCAAGATACCGTTTATAGAAAACAAAAATGCCGAACTTGACCAGCAGATCAAGCTGGCGGAACGCGAATTTCTTCGCCCCCGGTTCAAGTGGTTTGACTTTATTCCGACTGCAGTTTTTAACCTTGCCTTACTCGTGTACCTGTTCTTATTTTATTCATCCGCTGCTTACATCTTGCTATTCAGCGTAGCGGACGCCAAACTTGCCCAGGCAAATGGTATCCCTGTAGCCTCCGCACAAATTTTTAACCCGGATGCTCTGACAAAAGCCTTTCACAAAAGCGGAACGGCGCCGCTATTCATTTTGTTGTTCGTCTTTATCCCGCTGGCCTTCGCCGTTATAGACCGGTTCGTAACTGCGCTGTGGGTCCAGTTTGCCAGCATTATTTTCGGCGTGATTCTGCTAGACGGGGCAGTCGCATATAAGGTAACCCAGGCGGTTTACGAAGTAAACTATACCAGCGGTAACGTCAACGTCCCCTGGCAATTCGATATGGCGTTTTCGGACCCGAATTTTTACCTCGTATTTGTATTTGGCGCATTCGGCCTGCTACTATTCAAATTGGCCTTTAAGAAACTGATGCACATCTTCGAGGACCGCAACCCTGATATCCTAACCCAGCGCAACCTGCTCCATATCAAACAGCTGCGCGATGAAATGACCGCGCATACAGGAAAAATTATGCTACTGAAAGAGGAAGCGGCAACGCTCGAAAAAAATATCATTCAGCTTAAAGCCGATATTAAACAGCTCGCCATTGAGGTTGGGGCGCTGCCGGTAACACTCAACCAGGCCCTTCAAAAATGCCGCGCCCAGCTGATCACCGACTCCAAAACGATTGATGAAATTGCGGCAATCTATACCCAGCACATTCAATCCGACAACCTGCCCATTTCCGTCGACGCCCTTAAGGACAGGATCAATATCTTCCTGGAAGGCTGGAATGATTTTCTGTGCCAGGAATACGCCGTAGTAAAGGCTGCTTTAAAAACGTCGCAGGCGGCGGAAGCAGCCACGGAGTGGCAAAGGGAAAAATTGTCCGGTAACAAGATCGACAAAAGAGTAAAAATCAGCTAAAATGAAAAAGCACCTTGTCATTGTCCTCCTGCTAACTTCGTTGGTAACGACGTCGTTTATGAACGGCAAGCCGAAACCCGTTGTAGTTACGCATTTCAATATCACTTTTGCGCCGGATCTTTCGAACCGGACAAACCTGCAACTATATCCAAGGCCGCTGAATGATGCCGAGATCCTAAAGATAGTCGCGAACAATTTATACCCGGCCATCCTTCGCTACAGGCGGTCTGAAAATCAAAAAGACAAGCTGCTGGTCGATTTTATCAACAAGGGCCTGATCAACCAGTATAATGTAAACATGGATAAGCTGCTGATCGACTTCGGGCAGTTCTCCCGGCAAAATGACCGGATCAATTACATACTTGAACGGGACCACGTCAGGAAAACGCTAAAACAGGACGCAGGCTCCATGGTTACCGAATTCGGACGTATCAACAACGAAGCCGCCCGGCAAAACTTTGGTGCGGACATCTACACTTATTTCAATGAGGGGATCGACCTTAAAAATGTTCTGCCGTCTGAAAAGCCGGTTGATGATGAAGGCACTACCTATATCAATACTTACCGCAACGTTTTAGTCCTTACCACGGATGGTTATATCGAGGCCGGCATTTATGACAAGGGTTTTGACCTCAGCAAATCCAAAGTAGACGCTTTCAGGACTGCTTTTTTGGCCTCGGGTCAGACCGACCTCAAATCCTTTTTTAAAAGGAGCCCTCAATTCCGGATCAAAGCGGCACGTAATGAATACCTTAAAAACCTGGAAGTGCTGGTTATGGAGCTATATGATCGTTCCAAATCCAAAACAGGACGCGCCACCGTACAGCCGACTGATATGGAGATCATGAAACTATTCTGGTCAGACTGGCTGCAGCAATCCAGGGTCAAACGGTTTGAATTACATCCCTGTGCCAATTCGAAGGCAGAAGCGGAGAAAATTATCCTCGATTTTTTGAATGTTACAAAAGTTTCCACATAACACCTTTTTAATGCTAACTATATGGCAATTATAGACTTCGTCAACTGGTCACCTGACAGTAATTATAATTATTACGCTTATAAATTCCCTGAAACCAATTTGAGCACTTATACGCAATTGGTGGTACAGGAATCCCAGGAGGCCGTGCTGTTCTCGAAAGGACAGATCATCGGCAAATTCGGCCCTGGGAAACATACGTTAAATACGGAGAACCTGCCTTTGCTCCGCAGCTTATACGGCTTGCCTTTTGGCGGCAAGAATCCGTTTATGGCCGAAGTATGGTTCGTTAATAAAATCGAACATTACAACTTACCATGGGCAATAGATAAAATGGATACCCATGACCCGGATTACAATACCAATATCCCGCTGACGGCAAGCGGCACTTACGGCTTAAAATTAATTGATGCAGAAAGGTTTCTGGTTAAGATCGTTGGTACGAAGACCAGTTACAGCCAGCAAGACCTTAGGCAGCAGTTTGCAAGTGAATTCTTTACTAAAACTAAGTCCGGCCTGATGCAGTTTATGCTGGCAAACCGGATCGGCCTGAAACAAATTTCTGCATTTTTAGATCAGCTGTCAGCTAATATGCAGGCGAGTATGGCTGCGTTTTGGGAAAATATTGGTTTTGAACTCGCTAAGTTTTATGTAACCGGTGTTGAAGTTGATGACAAAACGGAAGCCGGGCGGCGGATCCTCGACGCGATCTCGCGACAAAGCGCGCAGGCTATCGGCGGTTATACCTGGCAGCAATCGCAGGCCTTCGAAATCGCGAAGGACGCGACCAGCGACCTTTCGCAAGGAAAGGGCGGCCCGGGCGGCGGTTTGTTAGGTGCATTGGTAGCCGGGAATATGATGAACAACATGGGCTCCGGGATGTTACAGCCGCAGTATGGCCAGCCTGCCTTCGGACCCGGGCAGGCCCCGTCCGCAGGGAATGTGCAACCCGTACACCCGATACGAGATGTGTATTGCTCCAATTGCTCCAAAAAATTTTCAAACAGCCTGAACTTTTGCCCGCATTGCGGTGATCCTTATTGCCCCTGCCCAAAATGCGGTACGGACAACGATCAGGGCGCTAAGCGCTGTGTGAGCTGCGGAACGCAGCTGGCGGGAGACAACTGCCCCAATTGTAATACAACGTTAGCCCCCGGCGTCTCCTTTTGCGGGAGCTGCGGGCACAATACAAAAGAGGGCGGCTGCACCCGGTGCGGAAATGTGCTTAAACCTGGTATTAAATTCTGTCCGAATTGCGGGCAAAAAGCATAAACCCATGAAAACGAGACAATACCTGATTCTTTTCCTTATTTTTTTTGGTGAATTGCTGATCGTGCTTGGCTTCTTGCACTTTAGCCTTTTTACCCCCGGCAGGATAGTGACACTGAATATCGTGGTGACATCCATCACTTTCCAGGTTTACATGCTTAACCTGCTCTGGCCGGGATACAGCTTCCGCGACCGGCCCCAAAAGATCTTTGCAGGTTTAGGCATACGCGGCTATGCCATACTGCTTTATAGCATCGCTGCTATCGCGCTGATGATCAGCATGAACGGCATCCTGTCGCAATCATTCAGTACACAACTCCTGGTGCACGCCGTATTGCTATTTTTACTGGGCCTGGGAATTATCTTTTCGTTGACAGCGACAGACAAAGCAGCAGCGGTTTACCAGCAACAGACGGCCGAAAAGGCTCCTCTTGAAGACGCGCGCCGCTTAGCAGGCAGCATCGGTGAAAAATCACAGCAATCGTCGCTGCCGCCTCCGGTCAAAGACCGCCTTGCAAAAATTGGCGCTGATCTGCGCTATATATCCCCCGCCGGCACAGCAGAAGCCTTGCTGCTCGAAGATCAATTACTTGGCACTTTACACCAACTGGATGCCATTTTATCCCTACCGGCACCGGATGAACAAAAGGTCAACGAATTAATAGTCGACTTCGAGTCGCATTACAGGCAACGCAAACAAGTTTATTCTTACTAAACCTTATACTATGAACGGAAAAATATTTGCTGAATCCGATAACCTTTACCAGGACCAGGCCCGCATCCTATTTGATTTTTATGCGGGGGCCGCTGAAAAGATCGTCCGCGAAGAAGAGCGCCTTGAAAAGGAGATCGCTGTGCTCGAAGAAGAGCAGGCGGCGCTGAGCAAGAGCATTTCGGAAGCCAGGTTATACAAATGGCTGCTTTGCATCCTGATCATACCGTTTATCATTTACCAGCTGAAAGAAAACAGGCTGCATCGCGAACTGGAGGATGTCGATGCCCGGACGGAGGAATTCAGGAAATTGCATAAAGAGATCTTCCGGGATTACAGGGTCAGCAAAATGGGTATCGCTTATGTCAAGGTTGCCGAGCAAGTCAAATACGATAACAAAAGCTTTATCGTGGATTATGCCGACATGGTGGGAGACACGGAAGTGAAGCTCCAGTTGTCACGTCAAAATGACCTGCTTATCCAGCAGATCGGCGAACTGGAGAAATTATCGGACCGCGCCCCGATCGTTGAAACGTCGGCAGATATCGAAACCATCGATACCTATGATTATTCCCGCTCTATGCAGCAGCTAAATCAACATGATTACTTCGGTGGGCTGGAGCGGTCGTTACGCACGGTCGCTTATTGCATGGATGACCTCGATGTAACTTCGGTAAGATTACCGCTGGTAAGTGACGATAGCGAATACCTGGAATTTCTGAAGGAGTATGGTACTACAGCCTTGCCTGAAGGTGCCCCGGTTTTTAACGTATTTGATACGGAAAAGTACAATGACCAGATCGCGAAGTTCCAGGAACTCAATCAGCTGAAAGATTCACTTTCCCGTCATACGACGCAATTCGGGGATGTACTTAAAGGCCTGATGCTCACTATGGCTAATTCAGTACAAGCGATCACACAGCTCAAAGTGGACTCGACGCACAAACTGGTAGCGGAGTCCAATAAGATCCTTTACAAGATCTTGAAATCGCCTTATAACCACTATTCGCCCGTACTGGAAGCTGCGGAAATCGAGCGCATCCGTAACGAAAGTTTCAACTATGGCGACGCCGTGGATGAATATGTGCCCTTTAATATGAAAGACAGCTCCCGCGTCCGCTATAACCTATTGACCGGCGGATGGGTCGCTGAAGATGGCAGCAGCACCAATATGCCTTTTGGCATCCACCAGGTTCACGAAGAGATCGTCGCACCGATCGTGCAGAACCTGATGAAGGAGAACCGCCTGGAACGCCTCAAAATCTATAACCATATTCGTGACCAGAAAATTGACTACCTCAATAAATGGCACCAGGACACGGAAGATTTCTATGGACGCAACCGTGCCGAGAGCGCCGACCTGGTCAATCTGATGCGTGCCAGCCTTCGTGACTATATCGCCGGTTATAACACCATGGTTTCCCTGAAGAAAACCGAAGACAGCATGGAACAATCAAATGGCTCGCTCGAAGCGACCGTGGTAAAGGCAGATGACAATTCTGTAGAGGTTATTATGGCCTTTAGCGATCAAAGCAGGCAGTTCCAGGCGGTGCAGGCCGAGTTCGAGGAATTTATGGAGCGGCTGAAGGATGACATCGACCTAAAAGCCGCCAAGTTCGAACATATTGATTATTATGATGCCCTGCTCCGGGATGAGAACCCGCGCGACACAGCAGTGGCCGCGGGTGAGATCCATAATCTCGACCCCCGCAGAAAAGCGCTGGTGTCGATCAACCCGCTTGTAGCAAAGACCACCGAACTGGCGCCGGCGCCAAGCATTGAAGCGATTACTTATGACGGCTTGTCGCTCAACTTACCCGCCATCGCCAAAAATGCATTGTGGGAATTAGCGCAGCAAAATGACGTAGAAGTCGAACTTGAACCTCAACCGGAGCTTGAACCACAAGCCGAGCCAGAAATCGAACATGCTGATAAGCCATCTGCCCCGGAAGAAAAAGCTCCGGAAAATAATAACGAAATACAAGAGGAGGAATAAGTATGGCATCATTTAGTTACACGGTCGATACGGCCCCAATGGCCCAGGAAATGCACAACGTCTCCCGGCATGTAGACGGGACCACTACAGCAGTTGTCGCTATGCAAGTCGCTGTGATCGAAGCAGAACGGCAGGCGGCCGATCATATTTGCTCGAATGTGAACCGGGGTTTTTATTCACTCATCCGATCGCAAATCTCGCAAAAGATCGCACGCCTTCAAAGCGAGGTAGATTCCCACCTGACGCAGCTGCGCATGCAAAGCCAGGCCATCGCCGGTATTCGTGCGCGCATGGAACGCGATTACCACATGATCACCGGGCGCTACATGAAATTGTTTAACACGCTGAATCATAACCTCCAGTCAAGGATCTTTGAACTTGACCGCCCTGCCGTCGAACTGGCGCATACCAACGTAACCAAACTGACTAATCGTTACCGTTACCTCACTACTACGGTGGCAGTGAACCAGTTAGAATCCATTGACGGCAGCCAGCGCATCATTTCCGCCAATGTCAAAAGAAGGGGAGAAGCCGCTATTCTTGCCTTGCAACGCTTCCTGGCCGAAATGAGTAAACAAGAACGGCTGACCAGGCAAATACTTATCGCCGATCAGCCATTTTGGGAAACCGGCTCAATATACCTGCCGGTTGCTGTTTACGAACACCAATTAACCTCCGATTCGCTCCCCGATGTCAGTATAGCAGCACCGGGTTTCGCTTTAAAAGCAACAACTTCGTCAGCCCTGAAAAACAGCGCTTATAGCCAAAGTGCCGATTTGACCTGGATACAAAAGCCTGCCAGGCCGGAAATCCGGAATGAGTTTAACAGGCTGGTTCAATTGTCAACTTCGGACCAAAGAATTAAAGATGCAGCTTTGAAACTTTTTGAACACCAAACCTATCAAACCCTTTAAGCGATGAGTTATACCAGGGTATATCACGAGGTAGTTCATGGTTCCAAAACCGTCTTTTACGGGCCATCAAAAAATGGAGGTTCAACAACAGTTTCCATAGATATACCGGTCACCGTTCATATCCATGTCGACACCGTACCGTTTGACAGCAGCGTCAGGAGCGCAGAGCGCAACATCGACCTCCTTACCGGCGCGGTCGTGGCAACAGAAACTGCGGCCATCACCGCTAAGCGCAAAAACGCACACAAGGTAGCCGACACCATCGTCAACGGCTTTTTTAGCTATGTCAAGTCCGAAATCAGCCAGCAAATCTCCGAGATCACCCAACAGACCGAGGCTTTGCTCATGCACATCCGCGGACTATCAGATAGCTGTTTGGCCAAGAAAGACCAGATGACATCCGATTATAATCGCATCACGAGCCGGTACATGAAATTATTCACAGACCTTAATAAAGAACTTTCAAGCCGTATACATCAGCTTGACCAGCGTGCCTTTCTCTTTAAAGAACTCACGAATGAACTTCAGATGCGCACCCAGGACAGCGGGGCGGTGAGCACGATCATGGTCTTCAGCGGCGAACACACAGACGTCCAGGTTAAGATGAGCAGTGCGCTCGCCAAACGGCACGCTGCAAACGCCATGCAAAAGATCGCCACCTTCCTTTCGCTGCAAAATAAAGCGGATGCAGCCATCCGGCACTGTATGCTGAATGGTAACGAAGAAAACGAAGTATATCTTCCTTTGTGTATGACACAAACGACCGCCAGCTCAGCCGTCACTGAACATCTTGTTTTTATTCCTGTGGCAGTGCCCGGAGAACAGCAAACTGCAATCAAAAATCGCCTGGCTGAATATGCAGCAGCGCTAAATGAAAGGTGGGTGCCTATCCATGGCGAAAACCTGCAGCAAACCCGGATTTATTTTAACAAGGAATTGAACGAGCGGTTGCCGTCCGGTGATATACAAACCGACAGGCTGAGGAAGATGATACAACAGCTAGCAAAAATTGAAAATATCCAAGCCATTAACTAAAACTGCGTATAATGAAAGATCTGACAGAAATACGATTCAATGAACAGCATGTGCTGCTCAACAATAACCTGGTGAGAAGCGGTATTTTGCCCGAAAAGGCAAATGAACTGGGACGTAATATTACGGTACAGGGCAATACGGTGATCGAGGGCGCGGTATATGCCAATAAGCTGGAGGTACAAAACGGAAACCTGGAGATAAAAGGCGCCGTGTTCACGCAACTGGAGATGTATATCAACAGCAACGCGATCGGCGACATCCAGTTTAAGAAAAGCGTGGCCTCAGCAGATGCCGTAGTTTCAAGGGCGGCCGGCTGTAATTTGCTGTTCTATTCCGATATCAATGCCAAGTCCGTTACGCTTTATAATGCTTTTGTCGCCGGGAGCATTTACGCTGATGACGTCATCCTCGAGCACTGTGTTGTGATCGGTGGGGTGTTCGCAAATAACAGCGCTGAAATAACTGATTGCGTCACAGGTACCTTCAGCTGTCAGTCGATTCATATCGCACAACAGCTTATTCTATTGCTGCCAAGCGCCTTTTCGACAGAAAAAATGAACCTGATCCCGGGAACGAGTATTTTTAACCTCAGCCTGGCAGACCTCGGCGCTTTATATGCAGAACAGCCGCCTGCCCTAAATTCCGGCAGGATCGTCATGAATGCGGAAACAGATGAAATTACGACTACCCTAAGCGACGCAAATTCGCAGAAGACCATCCGCAGCTATACTATTGCCGGCAAAGTGCTCGCGGCCGATTTATTGAATACTGATAAATTCCATAATCATTTCCTGCTTAGCGCTGCCAGCCTCGGCGCCCAGTTACACCAGAATTATCACTTGAAAGTTAATGATAACGCTCAACCCGTTTCCGTGACCTTCCAGAAAATCAAAGATTTCTTTTTTAAAATTTTAGCGGGCCATGTAGAAATAGCAGAAATCGATGGGGCATTTGATATTGCTGATATCACGAACAGCTTTAAGTGATTTTTTAACTCCGGTATACTACGGTTTCCCGTAATAAAGAGAATCTGCATCAATGTAACTTTGAACTAATTAATTCTATCATGAAAAAATTATTCATAGGGTTATTGCTTATCACTTGTTGCCACCTTAGTTGCTCAAAGGCCGGTGACCGGCCAATCGAAACTAAAAGTGATACCTCTTGTGGTACCTATAAAAACGGACAGCAACTTTATAAGGGTTCGGAGGGAGGCTGTTATTATGTCAATTCGAAAGGGAATAAGACCTATGTGGAGCGGTCGGCATGTATGTGTAATTGATGATATGAAATTTAACAGACCCCAAAACAGCTATCAATATTAAGCGACACTATTATGACCGCAATCAAACCAACTATCTACCTAATAAAAGAGTCCATTACTGATCCAAAAAAGATTTTCCGGAAGGATAGCAAACTTAGTTCAGTAACTAACAACGATGTGTCTCTCTTTTATGTGAAAAGTAAAAGCTATTCGCCTGAATGGGCGAATTTCGTGACAGATAATTTTGAAATCGAAGGTAATCCTTTTAAAAATTCATCTTCAAGGGCAGTTATCGTAATTAAATTAGCCAAGCGAATGGCTGCCATTCCCCTCGGGCTTGGGGTGCATTTTCTTGATTTATCCAAAACTGATTATAATTTTGGTTTGAAAACTGCACTTAACTGTATCCCAAAGTCTGCTGTCCGGCAAATCGACACGACTACACCGGAATTAAATTCCCAAAAAACGAAAAAACAGGCTGCTGTGGGTACTACTCCTGAAGAACTGGGCATCAACAAGCAGAAAGATATTCTTCGTGGTGTCACCGGGAAGTTGCCAAATGACCATAAACTTGGGAAATCAGTCGATGGCAAGGATAGTCTTCGGGTGTCTGCAAGTGTTGAAAATATTGAAAAGCTAAAAAGTCTTTGTGAAAAAGCGTTGACGTTTTACGAAGCTGATACCTATAAAAAGGATTATAGCTGGATCGACAACATTGCCTTGGTCAGGGACGCTTCGTTGATTGATAAACTAGATAAAGAACTGGCGAAGAATTTAAAGAACGCCCGGTTCGGGGAGATGTTTTTTGTTCCCCCGGTATTTTATGAGACTGTATTCGATCACCAGGGATTTGCATTCAGCAGCAGTGACGGATCGCGTTTATCAGCAAAGGAACTGTACGAAATGCCGGATATGGCCGATTGGAAAAGCAGCATGGGTGACGCCCGGGCCGCAGTAACCGTTGAAAACCTGGAAACCTACAGAGTTATATTAGTTGGTGACGATAAACATTCAAACCAAGCCTGGCCTTTACAACGATGTCTTGCCTGGGAAACAATGTACGCGGGAGAAAAATATATCCTGTCGGAAGGAAGCTGGTATAATGTTGCTTCCGACTTTTTCAAAGAAGTTAATGACTTTTATCTCAATAAGCTTATCGTAAGGAAAGAACTACCGAAGCCCTCCAAAATTAAAATCAAAGAAAGCGACTATAACTTCGAAATCAGTAAAAGCGGTGCTGATATGTATTTGTTTGACCTGGGGCATGACGATGGCAGGGATAAATCTATAGGAGCCGACCAAAACGAAGCTTGCGATGTCTATAGTGCCGGTACGAGCACTTTTTACCATGTTAAAATGGGCAAAGCTTCATCTACGATTAGTCACCTATTCCGGCAAGGGGCATTTAGCGGACAAATACTTAAACGCGACGAAAATGTCTGTAATCAGTTTAGGAAACATCTTATTGATTATGGCTGTAAAGCAGGTACCATTCCCATTCCTTACGTCCCGGCTCAATATCAAATCGCGTTCGTACTGGTTTTGGGGGCATCTCAAAAGAAAGATATTCCATTCTTTAGTAAAGTATCATTTAAGGACGTTGTACAAAACGAACTTGAAATGTTAGGCTATCAATGTACGATCTCGTTTGTTGGTGGGCGTTAGCAATCATGTTGACGCAATATAAATCCAGCTTTTACTAATGGGATCTCGATGTTACTTTTAAAAAAAATGAATAGAAATGGGCCTGTAACTTCGCGCCTACCAAGGCGCAGTATTATATATTGACATTTTGGGCTTTGGCGCGCTGACCAATGGACAGTTCGCATTAAAGCCGGAAGATATGCAGTCCTGGCTTGACAGTTCAGCACATCCCCACAATAATCAATTTCTAGCGGCGACTATCTTGGTCGAATTTCGGAAGGTATTACAAAAGCTTGATCGACAATACCCGGGAGTAAAGGTTGCACAATTATCTGACTGCTTTTTTGCCTGAGCACCTAAGATCGAGCAAGGCGTCCGTTTTGCGCTCAGTTCTGGGCGTTTCGGAGATATGTTACACCCTATTCCGTGGCAAAATTGACCACCTGTTTGCTGGCAAAGAAAATGCAGCTCATGCTTTAGCAGATAAGCAAAGATAATTATTTACCGATTTCCATTTAGCCTGGTGCTCCTCCAGCTATAACATCTTTATTTTTTTTGAAGCTTAATACTTTGGGTAAGTTACCTGGTATGTCCTTCTAGTGATGGCCGTTCATCGCTTTAACAGAGGCATTCCAGGGCGACTTCGCATACATAATGAGGCTTCCGGTCAACTCGTTCCTCCGGAAACGGTATCTGGCATTTAAACAGGACAGCCGATATCTAAAGCATAAAACAAAAAAAGGGGTGGTCAATTTGATCCGGAATCAGGTGGTCACTTTGGTCCGGAATAACCTGGTCACTTTAAAATCGAAATCAGGTGGTCAGTTTGAGCGGAATCTCCACGGTGGTTGACAAGAATAAAAGCTGAAATACTTTTGATTTAAACACCTTTTAGTATTGAAGATTGGATACTTAAAGCGTCCGCAATTGATTACCTTGATTGCTGTGTTATTTTTGTTGTTGTGTTTAAATTTTTGGTATGCACCCTCTTTGCTACCAAGAATTCAAAATGGTTTTCAATCTTTTTACTGCCCAAAAAAATTACGATGGAAAAGCTTAGGGCAAGTAGAAAAAAAGTTGAAACGGGACATGAAACCGAAGAAAAACTCGTTGATTTTGAATGCGAAAAAGAAGAAAAATTACTAAATTTATTAGCGGAAATTATTATCAAATCCACTTTAAAGGAGTTTTATGAAACGTGCGATCAGGTATCTTCGGTTTAGTAATTTGGGACAGAGCAACGGCTCGATTGAACGGCAGGAATTGTATACGGACCAGTGGCTGGCTTATAACAAAGTGCAGCTGGTGGACACATTTATCGACCGTGGTAAAAGCGCAAAGACTTTTGACCGTCCCGACTTTAACAAGCTGCAGGAATTTATTACGAAGTATTATAAGAATGTCGATTACCTGGTGGTCGACCAGATGGACCGTTTCAGCCGCGATGCCGGCGAAGCGATGAGTATGGTCAAGAATCTGCAGCGCCTGTACAATATTCAAATTGTCAGCGTTACGGAAGGGATCACTTTTGACTATGACACACCCGGCAGTTTTTTCCGCGCGGGGCTGCAATTGCTGCTCGCTGAAGAGGACAATATTAACCGCAGTATCAAGATACGCGGGGGAAATTATACGGCCCGCGCCAAAGAAGGGCGCTTCCTCAGCAACCTGGCGCCGTTCGGCTATAAAAAAGAAGGGGAAGGTAAGAATAGGACGATTGTTATCGATGAAAAAGACGCTGTTGTTGTCCGGTACATTTATGATGCTTATTTAAGAAATGTGCCGCTATATATTATCAAGCAGACGGCTAAAGAAATGGGTTTTAACCGCGGCGGTTCGATGGCTGTCGAAAGGGTGCTGCAAAGCCCTGCTTACGCGGGTTTGGTGGAAGCAAAGCCATTTAAAGACCATCCGGGCGGCTTGTTTCCCGGCCGGCATGAGCCGCTGATTGACAGGTCGGTTTGGCAATTGGTGCAGCGCAAAATGAAAAAGCCGGAGACCCCGAGGAAGGTGCTGGATGAGAACTTGCCGCTTCGCGGGGTACTGCACTGTCACTGTGGTAATTTGCTGTCGGGTGCGCCCTCCCGTGGCCGTCATGGCGGCTGGTATTATTATTACAAGTGTAAAAGCCCCGGCCATAATAATTTCAGCGCAAAAAAAGCGCATGAACAGTTCCTTGAAGCTTGTGAGTTGATGAGCCTGACAGCTAACGAGGTAAAAGTGATGAAGGAAAAAGCCGTTGAAGGTGTTGAACGACACTACGCGGAGGGGCAGCGCATGCTAAAAGAAAAGAAGGCACAGCTTGATAATTTGCAGGAGAAGTTATTTGCGGTAGAAGAGAAATGGATCAATGACCAGATTTCCAAAGATACTTATGACCGATGGTGCAGTAATTATAATGGCGAGATTAACTCCTTGAATTTAGAAATATTGCGGCTTGGCAAGCAGGAAACGCATCTTTTCAAGCTGCTTGACCGTAACCTTTCGCTGGCGACTGATATCAGGGGTTTGTTCGAAAAAGCGGATACGCCGGCTAAACAGGAATTCGTGAGCTTGGGGTTCGACAGCAACCTATACTATGAAAAGGGTATCTATCGAACCCCTACGATGCTGGATATTCTATCGCGTAATCACCTGAAAATGAGGGAAAAAGGTCTGCTGATTTTTGAAAAAAAAAGGGATTTCCAATCGGAAATCCCTTCGGGTGGAGCCGGAGGGATTCGAACCCTCGTCCAAACATGGTATAAGGTAAGCTTTCTACATGCTTAGCTTCTGTTTAATTGTAGGGAAGGGGAAGGCCAGTCGCTTGCCTGTACCGTCTTCCTTAGGTGCTTTATCTCGTCCGCTATGCACACCTTAAGCAGACCAGTTTCATCTTTCGATGCCCCTGATGCCGGCCCGATGAAACGGAAAACCGGCGGGACAAAAGCTAGTTAATTCTAAATTAAGCAGCTAAGGCGTAGTTATTTTCGCCATTTGTGGTTTTGAGTGTTCTGATTAGAGCGCTAATTCACCCAACGCGCTGCATGCTTACCTACTTATCTCCATCCTGTCAATTCCGGTCGACCCCATTTGTTGAAGTCTTAAGTCCTGAGCACAGAGTCTTAAGTCAACTGCAAATATACGTGATTGAGGTGAAAGGCGAAAGGATAAAGGTAAAAGGTTTTCGCCTTTCGCCCTTTACCTTTCGCCTTTTACCTCTTCCAAAACAATTGTCCTTCCCGGATATACCTTCAAAGCTTCGTCCAGGCATACCATAGCATTTTCAATATCTTTTATATTAAGCACATACGCCATGCGCACTTCGTTTAATCCGGCGCCGGGGCTACTGTAAAAGCCGGTAGCGGGGGCCATCATCACCGTCTGGTTTTCGTGGCTGAACTCTTCCAGCATCCACTGACAAAACTTATCTGAATTATCTATCGGCAATTGTGCTACTACATAGAATGCACCGCCCGGATTAGGACAATAGACGCCATCCATTTTATTAAGGGCACTCACAATGGTATTGCGGCGTGCGGTATATTCTTTATTTACAGCTTCGAAGTATTCATCGGGGGTATCCACAGCAGCCTCGCCGGCAATCTGCTCAACCATACCAGGGCTTAAACGCGCCTGTGCGAATTTCAACCCGGCTGCCAATACCTGTTTGTTTTTAGTGATGAGGCACCCCAAACGCGCACCACAGGCACTGTAGCGTTTGCTCACGGTATCCATTACGATTACATTATCATCCAGGCCATCGAGGTGCATCGGGGAGATAAATTCTTTTCCGCCGTAGCAAAATTCGCGGTAAGCCTCGTCGCTGAATAAATACAAATCGTATTTCAGGGCAAGCTCTTTTAGTGCTTCCAATTCCGCACGGGAGTATAAATAGCCTGTAGGGTTATTTGGATTGCAAATAATAATAGCCTTGGTTTTATCCGTAATCAGCTTTTCAAATTCGCTGATAGGGGGCAGGGCAAAGCCATTTTCTATATATGACAATATTGGTTTTACCACGATATCGCTCTGGCAGGCAAAACCGTTATAGTTAGCGTAGAACGGTTCGGGGATAATTACTTCGTCGCCCGGGTCCAGACAGGCCATCATGCTGATGGTGATTGCTTCGGAGCCGCCGGTGGTAACGATTATGTTTTCCGGCGTAATGTTATAGCCCAGCTTGTTATAATATTCCGTCAGTTTTTTACGGTACGAAAGTGTACCTTCCGATGGCGTATAAGCCCAAACCTTAAAGCTGATGTTCTTAATAGCATTCAGCATTCCCTCCGGCGTCTCGATATCCGGTTGACCGATATTCAGGTGGTAAACTTTCTTTCCGTCAGCCTTAGCCTTGTCGGCAAAAGGGGTTAATTTTCGTATCGGCGATGCTGGCATTTGCTCGCCTTTGTGCGATATTTTTGGCATAAGGCAAAGGTAGGGAATTTAGTCCGAAAGTCGGAAAAGTCAGTAAAGACCGGAAAGAACAAGTTGGCAGTTTTGAGTTGCCAGTTGGCAGAAATAAAAAAGAAACATGATGACTCATGTCTCTTTTTATATCTTTTCGAATCTCTCCTTAAGAAGAGTTTTAGACGAGTTTACTTCGTTCCGGTAGCACTTGCCGGTTTAGCAACCACCTCGCCCACAATATTTAACGTTTTTTGCGGAATAGATGCGTTTGAAGTTACTACGATACCTTTGTTAAACGGTGCTGCCACAGCTGCGTTATAGGTGATTTTGATAGAGCCTTTTTCACCGGCTTTTACAGGAGTTTTGGTGTAATCGGCAATGGTACAGCCGCAGGTTGGGCGTACATCGGTAACAATAAGGGGTTCTTTACCAACGTTGGTGTATTCAAAAACGGTGGTTACAGGTGTTCCCTGGGCAATTTTGCCGAAGTCGTGTTTTTCCTCGTTGAATTTGAACGCCGGTTTGTCGCCGTCCTGTGCCGAAGCGCTGAAAGCGAAACCTAAAATTACAGCGCATACTAATAAAATCTTTTTCATTATAGTAAATTGTTTTTTAAGAGCGTAGAAACAGTTTAAGCCGTTTTAAATTAATCAACCCAAAAAATGCTTCATAATTTCTGTTTGATTAATACAAATATAAATGGTTTAATTTAATATTAAAACTATTATGTGCACTGAATGTTTTATAAGAGAATTTGCCAAAAACAAAATAGAATTTTATAATTTTGCCGCTTAACCAAAATAATATATGCCTGAAACTGTAATTAACACTACCGGACAGTTGAGCACCGCAGAGCTGAGTTTTGATGATTTTAAGAAGGTCGTTATCAACGACTATCGAATAGGCTTTGAAAGCAGGCAGGCCAGTTTAATAGGCCGCCGCGAGGTACTTACCGGTAAGGCTAAGTTTGGCATATTTGGCGATGGTAAAGAGGTTGCGCAACTGGCTATGGCCAAGGCCTTTAAAAAAGGCGATTGGCGTGCCGGCTATTACCGCGACCAAACCTTTATGTTCGCTACCGGTATCAGCAACCTGCATGAGTTTTTCGCACAGTTGTATGCATATCCCGAGATTGATAAAGACCCTGCGTCGGCCGGCAGGCAGATGAATTGCCACTTCGCAACCCGTTTTGTAAACCCCGACGGTACCTGGGCAAACCAGGCGAATACCATGAACTGCTCGGCAGATATATCTACCACTGGCGGCCACATGCCGCGTTTGCTCGGTTTGGCTTATGCATCTAAACTATATCGCCAGAATAAGCAACTGGAATATCTAAGCAAATTTTCGGTAAAGGGGAATGAGGTTGCGTTCGGTACCATAGGTAACGGCTCAACTTCAGAAGGTTTGTTTTTTGAGGCATTTAATGCTGCAGGTGTTTTGCAGGTGCCGATGGCTATCTCGGTTTGGGATGATGCCTACGCTATTTCTGTTCCTGCACGTTTGCAAACTACTAAAGAAGATATTTCCGAAATATTAAAGGGTTTCCAACGAGGTGAAGGTACCAACGGATACGAAATTTTCAAGGTTAAGGGCTGGGATTATGTAGCGCTTTGCGAAACTTACGAACGCGCTATAGCTATATGCCGTGCTGAGCATGTGCCTGTGCTGATACACGTTGTAGAGATGACGCAGCCGCAGGGCCACTCAACTTCCGGCTCGCATGAGCGCTATAAATCAAAAGAACGTTTAGCATGGGAGGAAGAACATGATTGCCTTCTGCAGATGCGTAAATGGATGGTAGCCTCTGCGGTTGCTACCGACGCCGAGATCGACGAGTTGGAAGCTGCTGCTAAAAAACACGTGCGCGATATACAGCGCGAAGTGTGGAATCAGCTGCTTGGCGAAATCAACCTGGAAATTGACGAAGCCGCACGCATGATTGAAGAGCTTGCCCGCCAGTCTGATTACCAGGGTGAATTATTGGCGGTTGTTGCCGAACTGCGCGAATGTGTGGATCCAGGTCGTAAAGACGTTATCGCCGCTATCCGCAAGGCATTGCGTATTACTGTAAAACAACCCGGCTTTCAGCGCAGCGCCATGGTGAGCTGGCTGGCCGACGAAAATAAAAAGAACGAAGAACGGTTCAACTCCAAGCTATTTACCAATACGCCATATTCGCCGCTTAAAGTGCCGCAAACCAGCGTGCGCTTTTATGAGGATTCGAAATATATAGATGGACGCGAAATATTGAACGCCTGCTTCGATGCCAACTTTGAGCGCGATAAAAGCATTGTCGCTTTTGGCGAGGACGTAGGTGCCATCGGCGATGTGAACCAGGGTTTTGCCGGTCTGCAATTAAAATATGGCGACCTGCGCCTTACTGATACCGGTATTCGCGAAGCAACCATAATAGGACAGGGCATGGGTCTGGCTATGCGTGGCCTGCGCCCGATAGCTGAAATTCAATACCTGGATTACCTGCTATATTCTATCAACGTATTGAGCGATGATTTGGCGAGCCTGAGCTACCGTACACGCGGCGGTCAGAAAGCGCCGTTGATTGTGCGTACCCGCGGCCACCGTTTGGAAGGTATATGGCATTCAGGTTCTCCGCTTGGTTTAATATTAAATTCTATGCGCGGCCTGCATATCTGTGTTCCCCGCGATATGACACAGGCTGCCGGTATGTATAACGTACTGCTGCGTGGCGATGAACCTGCGCTGATGATAGAATGCCTAAACGGTTATCGTTTAAAAGAGCGCCTGCCTGCAAACGTAGGTGAGTTTACGGTGCCACTCGGAAAAGCCGAAATCCTTAACCAGGGTGATGACATTACCGTGATTTCTTACGGTTCAACCCTGCGTATAGTAATGGAAGCCGCCAACGAGCTCGAAAAAATGGGCATCAGCATCGAGGTTATCGACCCGCAAACCCTTTATCCTTTCGATTTAAATAATGTTTGCGGCAACTCTCTCAAAAAAACCAGCAAGCTGCTGATTGTTGACGAGGACGTACCCGGCGGCGCATCAGCCTATATCCTGCAACAGGTTATAGAAGCCCAGAAAGGATATTATGCGCTGGATGTACAGCCCCGCACGCTGACTGCTAAAGAACATCGTCCGCCGTACGGCTCTGACGGTGGTTATTTCAGCAAGCCATCGCTGGATGATGTGATTGAAGCAGTATACAGCCTGATGAATGAAACTGATCCACATAAATATCCAACGATGTTTTAACATTCAAACCGTCATAGCGATGGGTTTTAAAGCCATCGCTATGGTGGAAAGCCCGCACCGCCGCTCCCGCCGCTGTTGGTGTTGTCACCAACAGCAGCATGACCTCATCATGACGATGCGATGTCAGTGCGATTTAATTAAAAACTTTACTTTTGCGTCCCGACCCATTGGCCGGGACGTTTTAATTACCCCGCGGCATCAGCAACGGACTAACCGCCGTCGTTGGTGTTGTCACCAACGAAATTTACTCACAGCACTCACAACGGACTAACCGCCGTTGTTGGTGTTGTCACCAACGACAAAGACTATGGATACCACATTCACCGCAGTTGCGGAAACCATAAAAAAACGCCGTAGCATTAAGGCTCAGGCTATGAACGGCAACAAAATTCCTAACGGACATATCGCCGCCATTCTTGAGCTGGCTAACTGGGCGCCTACGCACGGCTATACCGAGCCATGGCGCTTTATCGTTTACGAAAACCCTGCCGACTTCTGCGCGCAACACGCCGAGGTATACAAGCAAAACAGCATGGGCGATAACTTTAACCCAACTGTTTACACTAACCTGCAGCACCAGGGCGACAAAACCTCGCACATTATTGTAGCAGTAATGAAGCGCGGCAACCTTCCAAAAATTCCCCCATTCGAGGAAATTGCAGCTTCATCATGCGCTATCCAAAATATGCTGCTCGGCGCAACTGCTTTGAATATTGCTTCCTTCTGGAGCACCGGCGGCATGGCGCTTAAACCTGTTTTGAGAGATGTTTTAGGTTATGGCGAAGACGACCAGGTGATGGGCATCCTGTATTTCGGTTACGCCGATGAGCACCCCGAAGGCAAGAGAAATACACCGATTGAAGAAAAAATATCCTGGGTTAAATAATAATTAAGAAATTTTTAAGTTTACTCATAAGTCGTAAACGTTAAATTTATTAGGGTGGATTTAATGTTTAGATGTATAATTATAGTTTAAATTAATTTTATTAATTGTAAAATATGATTATTTTTGAAGAAATTTAAAAAAAAGTGACCGGGAAGTATAACCTAATTATGCTTTCCACCGTAAAACAGGTCACTAATTGATTATTGATTTAAATCCGGGAAAAAGAATGAGAAAACCTCTTGGCGGGCTTGTAAGCATTTTATTGATTCTTGCGGTCACTACCATCAGCTGGAAAAGCGGAAAGATTACTAACCACAACAATTTCAAATCAGGCTTTAGCGCCAGGGCATTGCTCGAAAAGTACATCAGCAACATTTACGAATCTGCACACCTGCAGGAATCTGGCCTTGCTTATAATGTGTTCGACAAAGCGGTAACAGGTTTCATGAACCTGAAGGCAAGCAACAAAGTTCCACAAACAAGTTCAGTACTCACCGTTGTCGACCTCGGCAAATCCAGCCACGAAAAACGCATGTGGATTATCGATATGCTGGAAAATCAGCTGCTGGTTAATACCTTTTGCGCCCATGGCCACGGTAGCGGCGATGATATGGCTACCCGTTTCTCCAATAAAATCGACTCACACCAGAGCAGCCTGGGTTTTTATATAACCGATAATGTTTATATGGGCGATAACGGCCGCTCCCTTCGCCTGGATGGCATGGACGCCGGCTTTAATAACAATGCCCGCCAGCGTGCTATCGTAGTGCACGGCGCCGACTATGTTGGCGAAGACGCTATCGGCGCATTGGGCCGCCTGGGCCGTAGCTATGGCTGCCCTGCAGTCCCGCGTAGTATATCAGAACAGGTTATCGACCTGATTAAAGATAAAACCGTAATCTTCATCAGCGGAAACGACAATCGCTACAACTCCCAATATTTAGACAAAGAACAGGCTGCTGCTTATGTATTCCCGAGCCAGGGCAACAATAACGTGCTGGCGTCGATGTAAGCAAGGCTTATAAGATATTTATAACTGACCAACAGGAGGCCGCCGGATTTATTTTCGGTGGCTTTTTTGTTTGAGCTAGCCAGCGCTGACCTGTGAAAAGCCACCGCTCGCAGAATCGTATGCAAGTGAAATTGTTGTCGGCGGATTAAATGAAATATTGGTAGCTGGCCCTATCGCGCCATTTTCCGTGGTTGGGTCTACAATTTGTCCGGCGGGTATGTCGCTTGCCATAAAAATAATCAGTTGGGTTGTCGGCCTGAAAATAGCATGTTGACCTAACAAAACTATTTGTTCGTTTGTGGGTGCATTTGCAATATTGGCGCCGTTTACCGTAACCGACTGCATTAAGCCAAATGTAAGGTAATCGGCAGAAGAATATTGATTGGTAACCTGGAATCCATCCGGCCCTATAGGCGCTGCGGTTGGTCCCGAAAAAGTGCCTGCTGCTTCAAGTGTGTAGTTCTGCCCTGGCTGAACCGCTTGCGTGATAGTCGAATTGATTACAACGCCCTGGTTCTCGGTGGAAGTGGCGCCATAGACAAAAAAATCCGATTCGTCCCAGTTTATCCCGTTCGCTTCAAAAGGCGAAAAACTAAGCCACGAAAAAGACTCCGCGCCTTCAACCGTTTTAACTATCGTAACATTTTGTTTAGCGGCATATATCGCCTCCAGCTGGGTTATGGTGAATGCGATGTTTAACTGATAAGCAGCCATTATTGATAAAGTTTAAAGTAATTAAGTACCGTGAAGGTAGCAATAATGAAGAATAAAATATACACGCCAGCTGAATAAATAAGGATACACTGTACTGATATGATTTTTCGTAGCCCGTCAGCAGATAAGCTTCGGGCGAAAGGCAAAAAAACTGCCGGCCTGTGCGTCGGGCAGGGCATAGGAACTTTTTTGCATTACAGGGTCACAAAGCGACAGGGTAGCCCGGCAAAAAAGATTCCAGCCCGCAGTTTTTTTGGCTTTGTGCGTGAAAGGCCGGTGCGCAAGAAGCATTTCTGCTGACTTGATTTTTTGGGCACTTTTGTATCAAGACAAAAGTGCCTAGCCTCCGCGGCAATGAGCGGTGGTAAAGCCAAAGTTCGCCCAGTGAACAACAATACGAAGCAACCCGCTAACAGAACGAACACCCAACATCAAGCTACTTCCCCAACAAACTTCGGGTCAATAAGCTCAATTTTCATAACCGTAGCCTCTTCTCCCATAACCCTTTCAGCAATCCGCTTCCTATAAACCTTCATTCTCGCCTTTTGCCCGCAGCCCAGCGGGTTGCACCAGCGGCGGTTTTTGCCATGCGTGGTATCCAGGAAAACATTGCCGCATTTGCATTTTTTAATGTGGTCGAACGCCTGGGAATTCAGCAGGTATTCCGCCTGCTTTACCAGCTTTAAAAGCGGCCCTTTCGGCTGGTCTTCTATCTCAATCCATGCTAACCGCGGGCGGTTGTTGTCCAGCTCGTATCGCAGGTGGGCATTGGCCTCGTCAATCAGCTCGTTAAAGATGAGCATGTCTATTTCATGCACTTCGCGGTCGCGCATGGGGCCGTAAATAAATTCATGCAAAGCTTCACGCAGCTTAACGGCCCGCTGCCAAACCAGGTTGGCCTCATCCGCATGGCAGTAGCCTTCAAGGTCGAGGTAATTGTGTTCATCCAGGTTTATCATGCCGAACTCCCAGCACCAGGCAATAAAGTCCGTGTAGCTGCCGAGCAAATCTTTGCGGTCGGCGCGGCTGCGGTTGCGGTAGGTGTTAATAAATTGAAGAACCAGGATGTCGCCCTCCATCGGGAAGGGGTCAGACGAATTGGCAGGCCATTGGCGATCGGGCTTGTAGCGCCCTTTTTGTGATTTATACATAATTTTAATGATTTGTAGATAGGCAAAACGGCTTTAGCCCGTAACGAAAAAGGGCCCAAAAACGGGCAAAATGCATTTTGCCCGTCACGAAAAAAGCGGTAAAAACGGGCAAAACTACTTTAGCCCATAACGATAATCGCCTCAAAAACGGGCAAAATGCGTTTTGGCCATTGCATCATTTTTGACTGTTGAGAGTACAAAAACTGCGTTTAAAGCGTTTAAATGATGTTTTTTAAAAGTGCCACCCGCCGAAGCAGTGCATTTTAGGGCCAAAGCCAGGAAATTAATGAACTTTTTAAAATTTTATTGAATTGCCGTTTTGGGATGATGGAATTGTAAAAACGGTAATTGTGGCAGTTGGAAGGCTGTTGGGACAAATATAAGAAATATGCTAAATAAATTAGCATATTTTTAAAAAAAAATTAAAGTGTTTTTTAAGTTAAATGCTTTGCAAAACGGTTGTAAATAACTACGTTATATTTGTACTATGCAGATAAGTTTGAAGGACAATACAAATCGTTAAACAATTTTGAGTGGAATCAAATTCCGAAGTTTGCGGTTATTGTTGGACCAAATGGTTCCGGTAAGACTCCATTACCAGAACTGATCTATGAGTCACTTACAGCGCGGGCTCCGTCTGCTTGGAATTTCGTAGACTGTGCCTACGAATGTCCGCTGTCCGGGATTTATACGTTCAGGCAGCAAGAGGGGGCCAATTTGATAATCGAAATATCTTGCCGGTTAAATTTTTTGTTTTTCAAAATAACTTATATATATTGCCTTCAGTAAACCGTATCACCCTTTTATCCTGTTGCGGAAAACAGCGTTTCGATAAAAGTATACCTTGATAGTATTTACTGAACGTTTAATACGATTGTTGCTGCCATTTTTTAACCGGTCGGCATTAACGAATTTTTGCAAAAACAAAAGGAGTATGCACTTAATTAATACATACCGCAAAATTGCCGGGGCGTGATTACGGCATCAGTAATTATTTAATACATTTTATTAAAATGGACAAGTTTGAAAAATTAACGCGTGCTGAAATGAAGAAAATTTCAGGCGGAAATGAACCAGGATGTCATAGCAACTGCAAGACTGACGACGATTGCAAGACAATATCAGGAGAGGGTTATACTTGTAAAGATGACTCAACCGACCTATGCCCCAGTAGAATGAGATGTCAGTTATAGCATTTGATTATAAATCATCAAAACGCAAATGCTTTAGTATCGTATTTCTTTTAAAAAGGACGCTGAAATTAATAACGTTACTTTTATTATTGTCGATTCCCCGGATAGCGAGTTCACAAACTAATTTGACAATAAACGGCCAGGCGCCCCTGATAAAGGATGGCACTAAAATTACGATCAGGCGGGTCAAGCCAAGGCGCTTCTCTGACAGGAAACCAGAAACGGATAGCGCTTTTGTAAAGAATAACAGTTTTGAGTTTAAGCTTAAGGACGATGGTGGTGAGTTTTACGATTTAACTATCGGCAAAAGGCATACGCGGCTTTATTTACAGCCGGGTACGGCTAAGGTAACACTCGCAGATTCTTTGTTGGCCAACGTAACCATAACCGGTAATTTAATGGCCGACGAAAATAAGCAATTCACAAACCAGTTGGCTAATGACCCTGTCTTTTTAGAATATAATAAGGTTAACCGGGACTATAGTAGCTATAAAAGGAAAAAAGGCAAAAATGCTGATACCCTGGCGGCAAAAGAAAAAAGAAGGGAGGAACTTGACGAACTTACGAACAGGCAATACGAAAAGTTAGTTTTGACCTGGATACAGGCTCATCCGAATTCTTATCTAAACGCTTACTTGTTGTATAACACTTACAACCAACCCGAACAAATTGATATAGAGGCGAAAATTAAACGCATATTTTCTGCCATGCCTCCAAATATCACGCATAACGTTTGGGGCCGGGAACTGAAGTACAAAATCGATAGTCTGTTTGTTGGCGGTAAGGCGCCTGATTTTGCACAGGCAGATACAAGCGGCAAACCGGTAAAACTATCTGATTTCAGGGGTAAGTATGTGTTAGTTGATTTTTGGGCGTCCTGGTGTGTGCCATGCCGGGCCGAAAATCCTGCTATAAATAAAGCTTCCCAACAGCTTGGCAAAAGTGATTTTACGATCTTAGGTATTTCGCTCGATAGTGAAAAAGCCTCCTGGCTCAAGGCTATCAGGCAGGATGGCATTAGTTGGACCCAACTATCGGATTTAGGACTTTGGGACAATAACGTTTCTGTAAAATATTATGTTTATGATATTCCGGCTAATTTTCTGATAGACCCAAACGGTGTAATCATTGCAAAAAACATAAAGGGAGATGAGCTATTGCCAACACTCAAAAAAATGATCAAATAATCTCAGTCTAAGAAACCCGCTACGTGCATGCCTCCCGAAGGTACAGACTTAGCCAACCCGCGACATACCCGCGCCTGGAAAAAAAGTCTATGCTACCCAAAGTCGCTAATCACTTTCGCGATTTTAAGGCCGGGATTTAGGTTCTGAATTAATACTTTTAACAGCTAATATGCCAAAAGAAAAGGTGAGTGGAACAAATATAAGCTGATAGAGAAAAAGTAATACTAGGGTAGTAATTGATAACGCTTGCTTAGAGGACTCCTGGATCAATTTAGCAACATCATCTCTTCCAAATTGGGTTATAAGTTCATTCCTGGTTCCATATTTTACTAAATCAGTTTTTAATTCGCCTTGTGCCCATAATGGAAAATAAAGCGGTCTTGAATTGGGTACATCTTCTATTAAATAATTATAAAGAAATATGTAGGAGAACAGGGACACCAGGAAAAAAACAATACCACCTATTGATAGATTAGTAACCTTTTGCTCGGATTTTTTCTGAATACGACCTTTATTCAGCCATAAAATCATCAATGTAAGAACTCCAAGGGACTCAATGACGGCTGAAAACAATGTGCTTGAAGAGTCCGGAGGCACGCCAACCTTACTTATCAAGGTTGCAAGTCCCGGGACTACCGCAAAAACTCCGGCGGCTACAGTAAAAAATGATGCCAGGCTTTTCATTCGTTAAAATTCATTGTTACGGTCTGCTCCGGCTGGACTAATGCAGCCTTGGTAAAATAGGTGCGTTTTTTGTTTGTAGTATTTAATTGAAAAATAATAACGTACACGGTTTCATCGATGTTTGCAATGGTGTTTGTGGTCGAACCGTCGACTCGAAACCGGTCCATAGATTTTATTTGTGTTTGCCAATCTTTATTTTCATATTGTTTTTGCCATATCCTGTTGGGAATTAGAAATACAGATGCGCCTTTGGGAGAGGATATTAAATTAAGTTTGATACTGGAGTAATTCGCGTCCTTTTTTTCGTCCCAATAATGATTTTCCATTGCCGCAGCACTTCCCGGTCCTTTTTCTAAACTGTTATAAAAGTAATGACACTTGATATTCGCCTTTTTTTTCATTATGATTTCCGGAACTGACATCCTAAAAAAATAAGCTAATGAATCCGGCTCGATCGAACTTATCCTGTCCGAAGTCCAAATTACTCCCCCGGCAGAATTCGTAATAGAGATCTTGATTGAATTTATTTCCCGCTTCAATTTAAGAAGGCTATATTCCTTAACATTAACTGAATCAACTACAATTGGCACGTGGAGGAATACATTATTTGAAACGCTATATTCTTTGGCAGCTATTTTTATTTCATTGATAATACGGGTAACAATAGATTGCAATGATGGAGAGCCGGCATATTTTAATAAATCATCGATAGTCCCCTGGAAATCCTCTTGTGGAATACCGAATCTTTTTGCTGCATTGATTGCGTTCTCATATTCTGAAATTGAATATTCATTTTGGCCTTTCATAAGATAGCATAGCGCGATATTAAAGCGGATATAACTCAATGAGGAATCAATTTTCAGCGCATTTTTGCTTAGGGTAATACAATTATCATATTCTGCTTTCTCAAAACTGAGCCAACCTGAATTCCCTTTTTGAATAGCATTGAATTCATCATTTTCTGATTGCCCGAATACTGAAGCCATCAACGTAAGGTGGAAAATAGCAAAAAGTAAAATTTTGATACGGCCTTTTCTCATTACTTAGGTTTTGAGGTTATTATTGTGCTAAGAGTTATGATAGTTTATTGCGGTTTTGCGATACTTCAATTAACAAATTGTTAAGATATCCACGAAATTTCGATGCCGGTTTCAATCAAATAATTTGTTATTTAATTGTCTGAGAATAAATTAGTATCGTGATAACGTTCTGTAAATTTAATATAAGGCTTCGAATAAAAAAATAAATAAGCCAAAATTTTGCGTGCCTTGATGTTCGTAGATTGCATCTACGAATGATTATGCCTGTAGTTTGCAACTACAGTAATACCCCGCTATTCGTAGATTGTATCTACGAACGCCTATGCCTGTAGTTTGCAACTACCCAACTCCCCGTTGCCAATCCCGTACCAAACCCCTATCTTCATACCAACCATG
Organism: Bacteroidota bacterium; assembly: GCA_040389845.1. Lineage (GTDB taxonomy): Bacteria > Bacteroidota > Bacteroidia > Sphingobacteriales > Sphingobacteriaceae > Mucilaginibacter. The sequence goes on along the minus strand of JAZJZL010000159.1, from coordinate 47,901 downwards.
AAGCGTACCCTCGTCACCCTGTTCATAATTTTCTGCCTGTTTAACAATGCCCGTGGCCAATCTGCTGCGGCGGCCATCGATAGCCTTATAAAATTTAAGGTCATCACTACCCAGGACAGACCGATGATAAACTGGGCACTCAAAGAAAAAGGCGTTACCAACTGGCGTGTGGGAGTGCTTGGTGGATTGAGTGCCGTTATGCTTAAAAAGAGATATCATATCGATTTGCGGAAAAACCAGGGATTTATGTCTGTTAACTTTAGCGGGACTAATAAACGTTGGCAGGACAGCGTAAATATTTCCTTACGCCCTTTACTGGAAAATATTAAAAAAGCCGGACTGCTCAATGATAGAATTTATAGGCGTGCGCTGGCCGGCATAGATAGCGGACGTTACCAGGCTGACGTAGTAATGGTGCGTTCTTTAGGCGAAATGAGCTTCCGGCTGGAATGGCTTGCACCGGCAAAGCTACTGCCCGTTGCTAAACAATTGCATGAGGCTGGCATTGTAAGCGATTCGTTGTTTATCGGGTTTGAAAACGATATAAAGGCCGAAAAAATAGAGTCCGTAATTGAGCTGAATAAATATTGCAGGCTCGACAGGATCATTAGCATGGCTAAGTACCCCGACGATCCCAACATCTGGCTTGAACAGCTGCACCGCGATATAGCTTCCATTTTGCCTAATCTCAATTTTACCGGGTTTAGCTATACTGCCATTCCTGATACATCATATTCGTTGCCAGGCGTCCGGTTTATGATAAGCTTAAATTGTAACGGTCGCACCTATAAACATCTCAGCCCCTCGTTTTTAACCAGGGACGGAGAAGTTAAACCGGGCCATATCTTCCTGGAGGATTTTTATCGCATCTTCAATAAAATCTTAACAGACCAGCAGTCGCCGCTTCGCTTGCACAGTATCATTTACACTTACGGTAACGATGGAGATAATTATTCCCGTTGGGCTTTTATTGCGTTAAACGCAAAACAAGCCGAAGCAATAATGGCAGGACCGTGTCTTTCCTACATGTTTGCAACCACTGAAGATTACGACAATACCTTAACTTCAGCGAAAATTGACAGCCTGGTAGCAGGATGGAGGGACATTGGCCTTTTTGCACACCTTTCTGACGCCGAAATCAGCAAGGCTATGGATAAAGCAATAGCTGCTGATCGCTACCCAGCAGACGTTTTGTTGAATAATTTCCCTGGTGTGGTATATACAATGGATTCCATTTTTAATAGTCCGGAGTTATCGTATAAAATGTTGTTATTCCAGCTCGCCAAAATAACCCATGGCAAATTCAGCCCGGTAAAGATATCGGAGCATAAAGATAAGAACGGCTTAACATTGCGATACTTCTCAAATGGGAAGCCTCATTCTTACCGCTTCCGTTCTAAATTTTGGATGGGGGATAAAAATCTGCCTGCATTTATAAGGGGCCTGGGGACTGAAAATGGTCTTGACGGTAATTTTTATATGCTTCCGTATCGCGAAGGTGTTATTTATCTCACCAAACAACAACACAGCGCTGCACTAGAAAAAGGGTTGCTGGAATTGGAAAGCGGGGGTAAAAGCGGTAAAAAACTTCATTAAAATAGTAACACTTCTCCATTGCCCTCCCGGCCAACCCGGCATACCCGCGACTAACTAAAAAGACAAACAGGGCTACCGGTAGCAAACCATCATATCCCGGTATACCACGACCATCCTCCCTTAATATCATCAGCCGCGTCGACAAATTTGTCGCTTACCACAATCCGCTGAATAAACTTAACGTTTTTATAGCCTATCTGGGTTTCTACCCGTAGGCGAAGCGGGGCGCCGTTACGTGCAGGCAGGTCCTCGCCGTTCATGGTATGGGCCAGTATGGTTTGCGGGTGAAAGGCATCGAGCATATCGATACTTTCGGCATACCCGTCGAAGCCATAAAAACTAACAAAACGCGCGGTTTGTAAAATTCCGGCGTCCTTTAATACGGCGCTTAGCTGCACGCCTGTCCATTCGGCAATGGCGCTCCAGCCTTCCTCGCAGGTATGCCGTGTTATTTGTGTGCGCTGGGCAAGCTTTTTCAGATCGGCCATAGCATATTTACCGGGCCTGGCAACACTGCCTTCAACCGTTAAAGCATAACCATTAAAGCCATTGCTTTGCAGTTGTTGGTAGTCTTTATTGTACGTTTTTTTGCTTGCCGGATCGGCGGGGTCGCCAATGTCGGTTACCGGGAAGCTGGTGATCTCATTTTTTTGATATTCGGGCGCCAATGCCCGTTGCGAAAGCAGGCCGCGCTGAGCAATGTAGGTAAGGTCGTCGCCCATACGCAGTATATTGCCGTAGGTAGGCGGCGCTTTTTTAAGACATCCGGAAAGCAATAATGCCCCTGCAGAGGTGAGTCCTGCAAAAATGGCCTGGCGCCGGTTTATCAGTTTAGTTTTTCTCATGTTACCTGCCAAAAGTTATTTTCCATACATTCTTTTTAAAGCCCGACCTAGCTATCATAACCAGGTGGACTACCAAAAACAGCAGCAGCAAAATCGCCGCGAAAAAGTGGATGGTCCGGGCCGACTGATGGCCGAAAAATATTTTCAGCAGGAAAGGACACGACGCTGTGATAGCCGGCGACATAGTGAACCCTGTTAAAATTACCACCGGGAATAAGAAAAAGATAACCGAAATATAGGTGACCCTTTGCAGCAGTCCGTACTTGCCGGGGGTATGCGGTTGCATGCGGAAATGGGAGATAAAGTCGCGCCAAAGCAGCTTTAGCCTGAGCTCGCCGTGCCGGGGCGACAGGTTATAGCGAAAGTGCCCGGTAATAAAACCTGCAACCAGGTAAACAATGCCTGTAATAACCAAAAACCAGGCGGCCAGGAAATGTGTGCTCCGTCCCCAGCCATTCTGGTTAAAAATATCGTAGGTACGAGCTGCGGTTACCTGGCCGCCGTTTAAGTGTTTGAAAGATATGCTTTTGTCCCAGCCGTTATGATGGTAGTTGCGGCTAATGGGCAGCTCGAAAAGTGCCGGCGTAAGGTCGTTGCCTGCCTTGCCCCAATATAACCTGGGGTGCGACATTAATATAACATAACCGCTTACAGTAAGTATCAGGAAGCTTATGGTTATTATAAAATGTGACCCTTTTACCCAGCCCCGGTGTGATACAGCTTCGGCGTTGGGGTTTTGTGATGCGATCATTTTCGGCGGCTGGTATGTAATGTTAAATGGAACTCATTAAAGATAAATAATTTAACACTATAAAGAATCGTTTTTTTTCATTTTGAGCGGGCGTTAATTTTACCGCTCTGCCACGCACTATACGGCCGAAACGAGGATGTTCAAATCTGATCCTGCGCTTTAAATGGCGGTCTTACTGGTCCTCGCTGTCGAAGTTTGTAACTCGGATGCCTATGCCTGTAGTTTGCAACTACAGTAAAATGCCGCTTACATAAAAATAATGTTAACTATGTCTAAAAAAAGTAACACTTAAAGCAGCGCATTATTGCGACATTGCCCCTGCCTTCCAAAACCCCGCCGATAAATCCCCATCCAAATTAAAATACATCTTATCCGGAACCCCATTTTTATCATTATGAAAAATCAATTCCCGGTTGTCAAAATCAGCATTCAATAAGAAGGTAGTTTTTGATATCGCAATCAGCTTGACCCTATAACCCGTGGAAGAAGTATAAAATAACTGACCGCCTTTTTCAAGGGTGATTTTATTCCCTTTCAGGCGCGAGTATGACGGGCTGCATGTGCGCAATGGCTACTCGTGACTTACACGCTGCCTTTGGTTACCGTTATCCAAGCGCTAATTTTCTGTACATCTAACAAACCGAAATCGATTTCAACAATGCACCACTAGCATGGATCGTTCAACCTTAATAGCAATAGTTTTTCTTTTAGGCGTGCTGGCATTAAAACGTCTGGCATTTGAAATAAAGCGTAAGCATCGCCCGGACTACTACAGAGAAACCTACCTTAAGTCCGGGGAATGGCAGCGGAAGCGCTACGTGGTACTTAGGCGGGATAACTGGCGTTGCGTGTATTGCGGCGGACGCGCTACTCAAGTCCATCATAAAAAATACGCCAAAATAAATATTGGAAAGGAGCCGATTGAATGGCTGGTATCGATCTGCGAAAATTGTCATGACACTATACATCACTGAAAATAAAATTATCCAGTTTGCAAGTCCAGCGCACGCTTATTTTTTATAAATTTTCCCTCCCTTAATCACGATGTCGACCGATTTAATGTTGTCTATATCAGTAAGCGGGTTCCGGGTAAGTATTAATAAATCTGCGTCCATACCGGGGCTAACGCTGCCTTTAACGGTCTCGAGGTGTATTGCAGCCGCGCTGTTTTTGGTGGCAGCCACAATCGCGTCAAATGGACTGAACCCGGCATCGGTTATGAGCAACCGCATTTCGTCTTGCACAAATTGTTCCTGGTCATCATCCGTTCCGGCGCAAATAGCCACGCCGGCACTGTAAGCGCGTGCAGTAATCCGTTTCGCAATTTCATAGTCCCATTGCATAGCCGTATCACTTATCGCCCATTTTTTATAGGTCAGTAGCGTTGCGTCTAATACAACGTGACGTTGCTTCATCTGTTTAAACAATTCATCAAGCGGAGGTACTGCACTATCCCAAAACGCTGCATCGTGACGGTTCTTTTTCCAAAGGTCCGGCGTCTTATCAACTTTTTCATGAATCAGCAACGGCGCGTGGGAGATGGAGATACATCCGGCATTAACAAGGTCGGACGGCTTTGCGCCCTGCAGCCAGGCATGCGCCCACACCGGTATGTTTTGCCTTTTCGCTTCGGCTATAATTTTGGCAGCCAGGGGGCCGGAAAGGTTCGCGTACAATTTTATGCCGCTGGCACCGCTTCCCTTAGCCTCTGCAATTGCCAATGGAATATTTGTGGTGTCGGCAATGGCTTTCATGTAAGGCATATTTCCCGCAGTACCGCCTTTTGTAGACGCTTGCGTTCTTGGATCACTAAAGAATGGGGGGCCTGCCATTAATGCAGAATAATATACTCCCGGAGAAATTATGTCGCCCTCATTGGCATCGCGGGACAGTCCGGCCAATACTCTTGCGTCGCCTGCCATATCCCGCACAGTCGTTATGCCGCTGTACAACATTTGTTTCAACACCTCTAAGGTGTGTGAACGATTATCTACACCACCTGGGTCAGTAGCCATATGCACATGGCTGTCAATTAATCCCGGCAGCAGGTATTTTCCCGTCAAATTAATTACGACTGCTGAGTCAGGATATGACATCGTTCCGGTCGGAAAAATCTTTGTAATTCGTCCGTCCAGAATTATAACCGTCTGATGCGTGGCCGGTACGGGGCGCCCGTCATCAATTATGGATGCATCATTCAGTACTAACAGGCGGGGTTTTAACTGCGCATACGAAAAACAAGGAATCAGGCAAATAAGAAAAACATAACAGAAATTATATTTCATTTCCGGGTTAATAAGATTTAACCCTGCAATTTAACTATTCTGAGCCATTAATGCCTGCAAGCGTCCGATAGTTTATAATTTTGCGGTAACCGGTGGATTCACGAGCTACCGTAAGTACTGCCTACGATCTTAAGCGGGGTTTACATTTGTCTGCGTTAATGCGGGCGACGAGCGGGCGGGGTTTGCTGCGGTCAACTTAATATTTTATAAACCCCGCCGATAAACTACCATCCAAATTAAAATACATTTTATCCGAACCCTCTTTTTTACCATAATGAAATATCAGTTCCCGGTTGTCAAATTCAGCGTCCAGTAAAAAAGTTGTTTTTGATATCGCAATTAGTTTAACCTTATAATCCGTGGAAGAAGTATAAAACAGTTGATTGCCCTGTTCAAGGGTGATTTTATTACCGGCATAGTTTCCTGCAAAGCGTTTAAGGCTTTGCAAGTTTAATTTATACGGATGATGTTTGGCCTTATAAATAAAATACAGCCACTTTGCATTTTTCGAGGTTAATGAGTCACTCGACGCGGCCTGGCGTTGAAATATAATTTGAATTGCTTCATCTAAAGCTTTATTAGCCTTAACAGATATATCCGGCTTTACGCCGCAAATTTCCCAATTAGTTTTGGTAACCGGGTTTATTGGCCTGGCGAAAGGGATATTAACGGAGAAGCCGTTACCTATACTTAAACGCTCCGCTGGGTGTGCGGCCCCCTGCGTAACTTCGCCCACTATCACTGCCCTGTGAAGACATTGCATATCATAGGCAAATTCTTCTGCGGCAGAACTGGTATATGAACTCACCAGGATGTATAACGGCACATTACCCCAAATATCCGACTGTGCCATTGGCGTCGACCAATTTCTTTGCAATGTATTACCCTTACGAACATAAAAATCGTTAAGGTGCACCGGCTCTTTAAAAAACAGGCTGCTGATGTAATGTACCATATCGGCCTGCCCGCCGCCGTTAAGCCGGAGATCGATAATCAAGGTGTTCACATTTCTTAAAAACTCAAATGCACTGTTCACTGTTTGTGAAGACTTGTCATTGAGGTCAAAAAAGCCATTCAGGGCGATGTAGCCAATGTTGCCATTTAATACGGCTGTTTTTGAAAATCCATAGTTCTGCTGCCGCGCCGTTTCGGCTGCCTCCATCAGCTTCGCCGCCTGCGCTATATACGAGCTTTGCGCTGCTGCTTTTTCCGGGTTAGCGTCATATTCAACCGACAGGTGCTTATCATTGTAAACAGAACGTAAATCGGTGGTTAAACGAACGGCGAAATCAGCAGATTTATCGGTTCGATCATATTTACCGGTTGCCAATTGTAGTTTGATATAGTTTGCCATTTTAAAGGCGGTGTCAGCAAAGATGTAATTGTTTAATAGCAGCCGGCTTAAGCTATCTATAACAATTTTTTTTGCCGCGAGTGTCAATGCCGACCGGGCAGGCTGCGCACTCGACAGACTGCCCGACAGCAACATAGCGACTACCGTCAATAAAATTCTCTTTGAAAATAGCATACACTAAACCTTAGTAGCAGAACGAATGAATAATCAGTTAACCCTGGTAAATACATCGCGGTTATTCAAAACCAGTTGAATAACCTTGTTGTTCTTATCCCGGATAAATTTTATAGGCATACTCAATGCCGTCACAATGAAGTTATCAGCCGATTTAAAATCGAGCGTGCTGCTGCCGCCATCCCACAACTGGGTTGCCCATAACTGATTGTTTTTTATAGAAAGTTCTATCACTAACAATTGATTGCCTGCCTTTAGCTGGTATTTGCCTAAATAGTCGCCCGCATTGGTTAGCGAGGGATTAACTGTGGTAGCCGGTTCGTTTTCTACGCGAGTCCAGGCAATGTTACCGTTTACTGCAATTTGAACCACTTTATTACTTTTATCTCTTATAAATTTTATAGGAACATTTTGGTCAGAGATAATAAAACTGTCACCGCTTACGTGTTTAAGTTGCAGCAATTGCCCGTCTGATGATTTCGCGCATAAAGCGCCCTTCTCAATATAAACTTCTGCATTCAGCCCTTGATTGTCCTGTTTCATTTCATATTTGCCGGTATATGCTGTCAGCGAATCTTTTGAAGACGTATCGGGATGGACTTGTGCTTTAACAGGCAAAACCATAATACCACAGGTGAAAAACAGGACAATAATTGATGAGAATTTAAATAGTTTCATTTTCGGTTTATTTCTTTGTTACTAAATAAAGAGTGATATCAAAGCACTTTGGCCTGACCATACAAAGCAAACCGGTTGATATGCATTAATCTACTCAAATCGGGATTTGAGTACAATTTTGAGAAATAAATGGTTGACGTAAATTAATTGAAGCTGTTACACCCAGCTGTCCGTCGGCTGTGTCAACACATGGCTACCAGTGGTATGGGCCTGCGGCCGCCTATGCCTGTTTGCGGCTGACGTAAATTTGCCAATAATAAGTTAAGCTGTTTTTACGCCGAATAAATATCCAACCAGGGCGGTAATACCCATCGCAAGTGTTCCCCAAAAGCAGATACGGGTAATAGCTTTTGTCATATTTGAACCGCCGGCTTTAGCGGCAACTCCGCCAGACAGCGCCAGGAACAGGATTGCTGAGCCATATAAAATGATAACCATCTGGTTTACGGGCGCAAACAATGAAACCAAAAACGGCAAAAAACCGCCGGATATAAAAGATGCGCCGGAAGCTAAAGCCGCCTGTAATGGCTTAGGTTTGGAGAATTCGTTGATCCCTAATTCATCTTTGGCGTGCGCTTCCAAAGCATTATGTTTGGTGAGCTGTTCAGCTACCTGCATAGCCAGCCCGGCATCCAGGCCACGTTTTTTATAAATTTTTGCAAGTTCGTTTAACTCTACATCGGGCATCGTCTCGAGTTCTTTTTTCTCCCGGGCCAGGTCCGCCGTTTCAATGTCGGATTGGGAACTAACAGAAACATATTCGCCGGCCGCCATGGATAAGGCACCTGCTACAAGTCCTGCTAAAGCTGCGAGGATAATTGGGCTCCTGCTTGAGCTGGCCGCTGCTACGCCTATAGCAATGCTGGTAGTTGATAGTATACCGTCATTGGCTCCCAAAACAGCTGCCCGCAGCCATCCGCTTCTGTTTGTATAATGTTGTTCCAGTTCCATTTGCAGTTTTTAACCTTAGCAAGATAGCGTTAGATAAATATATTACAACAATAAATGAGAAAGCTTTTAATTTAAAGACCTGGTTATAGTCCTCACAGAACTGCCCGTCATCCCTGGGTCTGAAAGGGTAAGTTATTCTTTTTTAAAGAATTATAGAGGTAAAATCCCGCAATTGCTATTGTCATGATAACAAGGTACGCAATATAGCCCGTGTTTTCTACCTGCGCCTCGTGCCCTTTGTCAATTACGGCGTGCCAAATGCCTGTATTATCTTTAAAGCCAAACGCCCATTGGCCAAAGTTCCAGGCGATGTGCAGACCTATTGGCATTGCAAGTCCTTTAGTAGAAAGCGCAGCCACGCCGAAAAGTATAGAGCCGACTCCCGGGCCTATAAACGCATGAAACCAGCTCATGCCGCCGGCCACATGTTCCAGGCTAAAAATAATAAAAATTACAAACAACGCCACCCACGGTCCGAAAGCGTTGTTCAGGACGCGCAGCGGGTATGCCCGGAAGGCGATTTCTTCACGCATGGCAACCAATGAATAAAGAAAAAGCGATGTAAAAAGGGCGTCTAACGGGAATTGGGTTGAAAGCACAAACCTGATGTGATTGCTAAACAGGAGCAGCAATAACGGTTGTACACCTGCCATTGTAAAACCAATTATAAAACCAGCCAGGATGCGGGTAAGGCTGTATTTGCCCGGCACCATACCAATGTCCGTTAAAGCGACACGTTCCCAGCGGCTAAACAAATAAGTAAAACATATTACCAGTAATATGGCCGCTGATAAAGCCGTAAATGCATCCCATGGCTTTGCCAGCAATTTGGTAAAGCCGGAAGCCGCGGCCAATATTATTGCGCAGCACAGGCAAAAAAGCACAACGCGGCCCAGTGTGCCCCATTTATTAACACGAGACATTTTCTGATTTTTATGGTTTCATGATACATAAAGGTAAAAATTCTAATCTGCTTAAAGGTTTTTTTCCAAACCGCTGTTTTTTAGTATCACCACTTTATATGAACTGCGCTGTAAACCGCAGCGTTGCCTATTGCCGTTCGCCGCCAGCCTGATGTATCACTGAACTACCGTTCGCGGCACTATTTCAAATTAAACAATGTGAAACAAACGGCTGCTTCACATTGCCGGTATTGAGGGGTTTAGCTTTCACCGCCCGGGCACGGTAGTGTAATTTCGTCGGTACTGCAGCCATCAAAATCTGTGGCTATACAGTTTTTACCTGTACAGGTAACCGTTACGGGCTTGCCGTCTACATTGCCGCAGTTTGCTGTGCAGGATGAGATAGTACCTCCTGCTATACGCTTCATTTCTGCCCTGCTGAGTTTTTGAAATTTTTGCATACTAAAATTGTGTTTTTTGTGTTGATCAAAAGTTTTACAGGAGCCGTTCCTGTCGTAAAACGGCATCCTTTTTAAAGATATTGTTCGTTAAACAATGTGGAACAAACTGGTGATGATCCACATTGTTCAGGTCACCGCAAGGCGATTATGCAGCCACGCCGCACGACTGATTTCCATCGGTGCCGGTGCAGCCATCATAATCCTTAGCTGTACATTTGTCGCCCGTGCAGGTAACGGTAATGTCGTGGCCCTTTGCATCAACGCCGCACTTCGCGGTACATGCAGCAAAATTGCCGCCGGTAACTTTTCTCATCTCAGTTCTGTTGAGTCTGTTAAATTTTTCCATTTTTTTTGTTTTAAGTGATAAATTTAGTTTTGCCTGGCCGGAGCCTGCTGTAAGGATATCTGAACGGCATGTATTAAAGTGCATGCTCCTTTACTTTATGTTATTTATGCTGTAACGGCTATAGTTTTTTCAAAAATCCGGTTAATTCCTTCAACCCGTTTCCCGTGTCTGCGGAACGATAGATAACCTCCTTGTTTTCGTTCAAAATCAAAACAGTGGGGTAGGTGTATACGTGGTACGTTTTTTCGAATGATTTCTCTTCCAGGTTTTTGTCATCGATATAAGTTGTCCACGCTATACCATGTTCTGTCAGTATATCTTTAATTTTCGAAGCTTTCTCTTTTTCATCATAAGCGATGCCGATAAAGTTAATATCGTGCTGAGCTGCATAAGCCTGGTATATTTTTTTAAGTTCAGGCATCGCTTCTATGCAGGGACCGCACCAGCTCCCCCAAAAGTCTATCAGGGTATATTTGTGTTTGCTGAAGTCTAAATTGATGTCCCGGTTATTTTTATAATCAAAAAAAGAATGCTCCGGGAAAAATTGTCCGGCGTTTAAGCCAGGGCTATGGTGTGATTTTACCAGATCATAAGTGATGTAGCGTCCTGTGTCTTCAATACGGGTAAACCTCAGGTATTCGCCGGCATCCTTCAACGGCAGGTCTTCATTTAAATGTCGCCAGGTAAGGTTTTGTTTTAAATCCGGGTGTTCGGATAATGCCACAAGTGTAGTTGTTTGTTCAAATCCCGGGATCCCTGAGTACGACTTTTTAACGTACAAAAAATATTCCCCGCCTAAAACCGCTGCGTATTTATAGTTGCTGAATTGCAGTGCCACACCCAGGTCGGCCTCATCGCTGCCCGGCGCTACAGAAAGGCTTTTATCGGGGATGGCCTTTACAGCTATCGAATCAGGTATCACCTTTTTGTTTAAAACATGCTGGTAGCTTACAACGGTAAACGGCACCTCATTATCATAGGCATGCGGCGACTTTAGGTATTTTTTATTTAATACAACTTTGCGGTCATCGCTAAAGTTGTTGTTGTGATTTTCATCAACTACAATCACCCGGTGGCCATCACCATCAACGCCAGATAGAACATACACCGTATTTACGAGATCGTTGCGTGAGTATTTCACGGTATCGGTTAATTCCTGCTTGTAACGCTTTAAAACCGATTCAAGCCGGTTTACAGGGATTTCGCCATGTATATATTTTGAGAAAAAATATTGCGGAGGGTCGATGGTGGTTTTGTAAACAAGTTGCTTTTTTAACCCCATCTCATCTATCCCTTTAAATTGATTTTCGTTTACTGTTGTTATTAAAACCTGGTTTTCGTTGTTGATCCTGGTATCATAGCCACTCTTTAAATATGCCGTATCCCTGGTGTTTGATGAGCCGTGTAAGCAAATAGCAGCCAAACTTAGGTTTAACAAAATGTTATATACAATCATAGTAAAGCTGTGAAAGCGCGATGGCCTTTTTTGTGTTTATTGTATTGGTTTGCTTTAGAGCCTGTTTAAATTTTATTGGTGAGATTTATTACGCAGCTATTTTTGAGCGAAACGAGGCGGTTTTTTTTGCGTAGCAGGGGCTACGGAAAAAAAATCCAACGAAGTTGCAGCCAAAAATAGGCATAAGAAACTCAGTGAATAAATTTTAAACAGGCTCTTATTTGGTTAAAAAATGTGAAACACACCTGGGCCGTTTCACATTTTTTTTGATGTTTCTGTAAAAACGTTAGGCTAGGTCCCCGGGGCAATTTTTTGTCTCATTTTTGCTGGTACAGCCTACGCAATCTGTTGCTGTACAGTCGTCGCCTCCGCAGGTAACCGTAATTGGTTTATTGTCTTTATCAGTGCCACATTTTGCTGTACAGGAAGAGTAAGTTCCCCCGGTAACTTTTCTCATGTCAGTTCTGCTGAGTTTTTTAAATTTTTCCATTTTTTGATTTTTTATGTGATGAAATTTAGTTTTTGCCGAACGCGCCCGGCTTTCAAATAGCGGCTTTAAAAGGTTTGCTCCTGCACTCTCGTGAAAAGTATTTTATCCTTAAACAGGTAAGCATTAAAAACGCGCAATGGGTAATTTCTTCATGTGGTGATAGTTAGGTCAATCGTTCTTCCTTACCTCGGGGGATAACGTTGTTATAATTCGCTCCCCGTTAATTTAATACAATGTCGCTTTGTTCCTAATGCAACAGCCGAACAGCGCCGATATAAAAATAGTAATATTTTTATATCGGCTGATATATTTAACTAATTTTTTAATTGAAATATTATCGGGCCGGGAGCCCGTTTTTATCGGTTTAAATTCTCATCGAATCGCTTCCCAATACACCCCGCTATCCGTCCCCATAAAAACCATCCCCTTAAACTCGCGGATCGAATAGCCATGCACATCCGGTAAAAACTCCTCATTCGCGGCCCATGAGGCACTGGGCAACGGTCTATGCTTCTTTTGCACCCAGGTTCCCTTGCCTTCCGAATAATTTAGGGTATAATAAAAGTCGGCGCCGGCGTATAAGGCCCGGCGTTCAAATGGGTTTGGCCCTTTCTTCAGGCCCACCGTGTCTAACGACCACGCAGCGCCCGTGCGGTCGCTGATTAATACAGCATCGTTATCGGCAGCAAAAAGTATGCTTGAATCGTAAATCATATCGGTGATCCGTAGTCCCGGTGTGTAGGTTGATCCGAAGAAATATTGCTCATGCCAGGTTTGTGCAGTTTTATCATAAGTATAGTAATTGCCATTCACGCCCTGTACCGAAAATAGCGTATTAATTACCGGGACAAGCTTTTGTACATCCAGGTTATAATTGGTAGGCAGCCCGCTTTTAAACGGATTCCAATGGCCGCTTGCGTCATCTAATACCGCAATTCCATCAACTTCAGACGATCCGCTGTACAAGGTGTTATTCAATACAGCAAATGACGATGCACTGCGCAGGGAAGCATTACTGTTCACCCATGTTTGGCCGCCGTTGTCGCTTACAAATATCCCGTAAAGCTCGGTGCCCGCGTATAGCTTATTGTTGAACACGGTTACAGCGGTGATAGCACCGGCCCGGTCGATAGGGGTGGAGGCAGTCCAGTGAAGGCCGTCAGTCGTGCTGTAAACAACATCCAGCTCAGATGCCGCGTAAAACGTACCGTTGGCAACTTCTATAACCCGCATGCGGCCATCGGGCAGGGCGGCAACTCTTTGCCAGTTTCCCGGCGGCGTGGGTGTCCCGCCGATTGGTCCGGGTTTTTTTACCGGAGTTTTACGGCATGCTGAAAAGGTAGCTGCTATAAGGATTAATAAGAAAAGTGGAGCGGCAAAGTATTTAAAAGAGAATTTCATATAATTGGCGTGGTTTCTTTTACAGCATTACGCTGGGAAAGCCTAACCGTTGCCAGGGCATGGAAATTTGACAATTTAAGCACATCGCTCTCTTTGCATCAATCATGTTACCTCCAAACGGCCCCCAATTCCCATTCTAATAGCTAACTTAGTTTTCTCAAACCTATCTGTATGAAAACCAGGCTATTTTTACTACTGCTGCTTTGCGTAACCGCTTTCAGTTTCATGAAACCCGCAAAGAAAAATGGATGGACGGCCCTTTTCAACGGCAAAGACCTGTCCGGTTGGGACACTTACCTCGGCCCCGACCTGGACGACAACGGCAAACCCATAATCGCCACACCGTTGGGCCTCAACAACGACCCTCGCAAAGTATTCACCGTGGTGAAGGACAACAACGAAAACATCATCCGCATTTCCGGCGAGAACTGGGGTGCCATCATCACCAAAGCAGAATACCGCGACTACCACTTACAGCTCCAGTTTAAATGGGGTAAGCTGTTATGGGGACAAAAGAAAAAGGGCAACCGTAAGGATAGCGGACTGCTATATCATTCTGTAGGCCCTTTCGGTGCAGATTATATGGCCTGGATGCGGGCACAGGAGTTCCAGGTTGAAGAAGGCAATTGCGGCGATTACTGGGGATGCGCCGGCGGTATGGCCACTATACCCGTAATAAAAAAAGACAATGACAATTATGTTTATACTCCGCAAGGCACCATGACCATTTTTAGCAGCGAAAGTCCCGACGGCAGGCATTGCATCAAACAAGGCGGCGACGAAAAACCTTCAGGCGAATGGAACACGCTCGATCTGTATTGCCACGGCGATACCAGCATACACGTATTGAATGGTAAAGTAGCCATGGTGCTGTACCAAAACAGCCAAATAGACAAGGGTAAAGTTTCGCCAATGACCGCCGGCAAAATCCAGCTGCAATCAGAAGGGGCGGAGGTGTTTTACAGGAATATTAAAATTCAGGCTATCAATCGTTTGCCTAGGGTTTATTTGAAGTAAGCTGATACGAGCTCCTTTGAATCAATCGCTTTAGGCAAAGTCCGTTTGACCTCAAAAACTACACTCAGATTACCAATCGTGGGGCTCCGTCTCTTGCCAATCGGCCCGTAAATAGCTATCTTTATATATTAAATAGTTATCAAAATAAAATTATATGAGTACTGAAAAAGCCATATTGGCCGGCGGTTGTTTTTGGGGAGTTGAGGAACTGGTAAGGCAACAGCCCGGTGTTATTTCTACCATTGTGGGCTATACCGGCGGCGATGTGAAAAATGCCACTTACCGCCATCACGGAACCCACGCCGAAGGCATTGAAATCGTATTTGACCCTGCTATAATATCATACCGTAAACTGCTCGAATATTTCTTCCTGATACACGACCCTACCACCCGTAACCGTCAGGGGAATGACATCGGCACATCTTATCGTTCGGCTATTTTTTACCTGGATGATACCCAGCGCCAAACTGCCGAAACACTGATAAGCGAAATGGACGCTTCGGGCAAATGGCCAGGCAAAATTGTAACCCAGGTTGTACCCGCCGGCGATTTCTGGAATGCCGAAGAAGAACACCAGGATTACCTGCAAAAGCACCCTTACGGCTACACCTGTCACTACGAAAGACCGGAGTGGACGCTGGGGAGTTAAAATCGGGTAGGAGATTAGTATTTACTTTTTATCTCACGCGTGTTCGAAACGTGTTTCTGGCTGCCGTTTTCGCGATGGGTGTTACCCATCGCTGACAGACGTAACCCCTTCGGTGTATTAAGTTTTAGGTTCTACCTTAATGTACTTTCCCTGTATATACGTCAGCGCAGGGCAACGCCCTGCGTCACCATGACAGGTTTCGAACCCGCGTGCTTTTATCCCCAAAGCGAATTAGATTTCATCCTGATGATGTTCGGCGCTATCCTTACCGGCATCTCGGGGCTTAGTAATTCTACGATATCCACCTCGAGAATACCGACTAACTTCAACAGCCGTTCTACAGATACTTCGGTATAGCCCAGCTCCATTTTGCTGTAAGCGTTCTGCGAAATATTCAGCTTGGCGGCTACATAGTCCTGGCTGTATTGTTTGGCAATCCGTATACCCCTGATGTTTTGCATGATTGCTGTTGCGGTGAGATTGTAAGGTTTAGGCATAGCTTTAATTTTTATGGCAGCTTTACGCCGCCTGTGTCAGAATATTGAACTGAATCATAACAGCCTGCCAAAATCGGCCGGCTGTTATGATATACGTTTAACGGATACGTTTTGGTTTTCTTATTTGTTGCCAAAACTGTTCGATACACGCAATTAAAAATGCATTTTTTAACTAAAGCACACGCTTCGCAATCTGTTAATGTTTTTATTTCGTAATTATTAAAATATTTAATTACAAATAAATAAATGCCAATCGAAATACACCCGACGATGCGCTGCATCATTGCCAATATCAAATCTATCCGCAACCAAAAAGAATATTCTCAGGATTACCTTGCGGCTAAGCTGCATATCACCCAGAATGCCTATAGCAAGATGGAGCTGGGTAAAACGCAGCTCTCAATTTCAGCGGTCTATAAGATTGCTGATATCCTTGAAGTAGAGGTAAGGCAGCTACTGGATACCAGCAGCTGCGATAAAAATTAATTATTTTGAGAGATCAGGGAAGCTTGTGGTTTTACGCCATGTACAACCTTTTGCAGCTTCTCCCACAAAACGATATCCTGTCCATAAACATCGTTCCTGAACTGAAGCTCTCCGTTCTCATCCTGCCAGCAGGTAACGTAGGTAATATATACCGGCGTTTTCTTCGGTAGGTTGATGTCTGACGGATCGGGGTTATCGTCGTCCATATCTTTCGATATTTCATCGTATTTCTCGCCGGCGCCAAACAAGTTTAATGCCAGTCCTTTCGGGTCGCCCAGGCGCACACAGCCGTGGCTTACCGCACGCATTTTCCAGCCAAAAGGCGATTTTGAAGGCGTGTCGTGCAGGTAAACGTTGCTCCGGTTTTTAAACAGGAATTTTATCTTGCCCAACGAATTTGATTCGCCCGGGCGTTGTTTAAACTCATAGGGCGAGTTTTCTTTGGTTATTTTTGTCCAGTCGATTTCTGCCGGGTTTTTAACCAGTTTGCCGTCTTTATACACGTTGATGCCTTTGTTGTCAAGATAGTAGGGGTCATCGGCGGCTTCAACAATAATTTCTTTGGAGGCGATGCTCTGGGGGATATTCCATATCGGGTTTACCTCTACATAATTGATAATGCTGTTGAGCAGAGGCGTTTCGTGCTCATTGGGCTTATCGATTTTACAGGTATCGTTGTATGCGCCAAGTGTATTTGCGTTTTGCATATTGCGGCCCTGGCCTACGCAAACCTTCATTTGTAAAACAGATTTTCCGCTGTCTATTACATGCAGCATAAAATCAGGAATGTTTACGATAACATACTTATCCTCGAAAGGCTTATTGCGCCAACGCAGGCGCTCCATATTAACCAGCAACATGCGTAAGGATTCCTCACCCGATCGGCCTTTGGCTTCATATTTGGCCGCCAGCGCCTTTTGCAGGGCGATGTATTGCGGGTCTTTAGGCTGAACGCTGTCGAGGTAACCGCGCATATCTGCAGCACGAAATACCCTTAGCATTGAAGCACTATCCGGTTGTTTGGTAGCCAGGAAGTAGCGCTGATAAAGGCTTTTGGGATTCACCACGCCATATTGCAAAGCATTAGTATAAGTTATGAGAGAGTTGGCCGCAGCAATTTCAATTTCGGCTATTTGGCGGTATGCATCGTCTATTTTTTTGATGCTGCCTTTATTATAAAATTTATAAACCAACGTGCGCAATTTATCAGCCTCGAACATGCCTGCATCGAGGCCATGTTCATCAGCCTTCATGAAATAGTCTGTTGCGGTTAGTAAGTCATTATTAAACAGGTGGTTCATCACCAGCTCTGGTTTATAACCGTTTTTGCTGTAATATTCCTGGATAAAGTCAGCATGCTTTAAACCGGGTCTTTCATTTTGCAGAACTTTTTTAAAAGCCACAGCAAAGCTATCAGGCATATAATCCTGAAAAATTTTATTGTGTGTTTTTTTGAAGAAAAATGTGGCAGTTTCTGTACGCTTTTTTTTACAGCTCTGGAGTGTAAGGAGTATTGAAAAGATGATCAGCAGGGGAACGGCAATTTTTTTTGCCGGGGTAGATAAAGTCATAATAATTAATTGCCTCAAATATAACGCTTTGTTGCCAAAGCGCGTTTAAATACTTAGTAACAGATTTTTGTTAGTTTTGAACAGCTATTGATAATTCGCATTAACTCCAGAAAAAAGCATGCCAATAAAAAAAAATATTCTTCCTTTTTTTACTTTTCTTATCTGCGCCCAATTAAGCGCCCAGGACTATAAACCAGTTAACCCCAACACCACTGCCGGAACCAAAAAGACACTAAAGTTTTTGTACGAAATAAAGGGCAAATACATCATGTCGGGCCAGCAAAACTATAACAGCGATCGTAATGTATTTTCAGACAGTGCTAAAAATATAACAGGCAAGTACCCCGCAGTTTGGGGCAGCGATTTTATGAATTGGGGCGATAAAGACCTCGGTCCGCAGATTGTTGAGGAAGCGATAAAAAAAGCAAAAGACGGTTACATCGTAACCCTGATGTGGCACGAAGGCAACCCAACGCAGGACCCTCCTTATGATTTCGAGAAAAATGTAAAAGGCAAAGTAACCGATGGACAGTGGACTGAATTAACCACGCCCGGAACTGCTTTATATAATAAGTGGATTGGACAGATTGACGTTGTGGCAGGCTACCTGAAACAATTGCAGGATGCAGGCGTAACGGTTTTATGGCGGCCGTATCACGAGATGAACGGCGTTTGGTTTTGGTGGGGTAACCGCAAAGGCGAGAATGGCATTAATAAGCTCTGGAAGATGATGTACGACAGGTATACCAATTATCACCATTTAAATAACCTGCTGTGGGTTTGGGGAGCTAATGCACCGCGCGATATCCCTTACGATGAAGCTTACGATTATAAGGATTATTACCCGGGCCCTAATTATGTAGATATTTTAGGCGCTGATGTCTATCATTTCGATTATGAGCAAAAGGACTATAACGACCTGCTAAAACTGGCCAACGGTAAGCCGATCGCACTTACGGAAACCGGTGAGCTGCCCAATACCAAAATACTAAGCGTACAACCCCAATGGACCTGGTTTATGGTGTGGACAAGCTGGCTTTGGACCGATAATACCCGCGACCGTGTTAAGGAAGTTTATAATCTGCCGCAAACGCTTAGCCATGATGAGGTTAAAGCAAAGCTGAAGTAAATATGAGCGCTGACAACAAACCCGAAGTATGGCTGCGCGGCCCCTTGCCCGGCGTGCCGGCATTGCTGCAGCCGATAGCTCATGCACTGTTACAGGCCCGCGAAGAAATTAATGAATTGATGACAGGATTTCCGGAGGCGCTATTATGGGAAAAAACCGCGGGACTTGCCTCGCCCGGCTTTCACCTGCAGCACCTGGCCGGCGTTTTAAACAGGTTATTTACTTATGCGGCTAATGAACAGCTCTCGTTGCAGCAACTGGAGTATTTGAAATCGGAAGGGAAGCCGCCGGTAGAAGCGTACAGTGTTGAAACTTTACTACAGGTTTTCAATAAACAAGTTGATGATTGCATCAATCAGCTTATAAATACGGATGAATCAACTTTAACAGAAAGCAGGGGAGTTGGTCGCGCCAAGTTGCCGTCTACTGTAATTGGATTATACACACATAGCGCAGAGCATACCATGCGGCATACCGGGCAATTGCTGGTTACGGTTAAAATATTGGCAGACAGGTTTGCAAATGATACAGATTCGAGGTTAATTACCTAAATTTATGATAAATATTTAGATTTGAAAACTTTTTAAAAGTCGTCAAATCTCTCAGTGGAACCGCTACATACCAAATGAAATCCGAACTCAAATACATCGAACTAAAATCGGGCTACAACGACGATGGCCCGGCATGGATTGGTATGGTTGAATTTTCAAAAACCGGCCGTACGATTTATTTTAATGGCAAGGCCTTTGCCGGTAACGGTCACGGCACATGCTACGATGTGGAAACCAACGAGCGGTACTGGATTACCGGGATAAAGAAAACTGCTTCTAACCGTCACTGGGCGGGCAGACGAAGCGCTAAGATTATGATCGACAGGCAGGTGGTGGACGATTATCTTAGAATAAAGGATTTCACCGACCTTGATTTGAACTGGTATGAAAAAGTGGATATAGGACCCACTGATAAGCAGGCGTTTGTCACTATAGAAAACTCATCGCTCTCGGGCAAGAGCTCAAGATTCCGATTTCAAAACTCCCGGCTTCCCTCCCCGCCATCCGGCCCGTAAAATATAACCCAGGTAGCAAAATCATCGCTAAAATTCTCGAAACGGTGCTCCACGCCGGCGGGGACAAACAATATATCGCCCGGTCCGAAAGCCGAACGCGTACCATTATTTAAGAACTCACCCGTGCCGCTGATGACTACATACAGTTCATCCTGTAAATGAGGCGTCTGCCTGTCAATTTCTACCGGACGGTAAATCTCGACGGACATCCTCCCGTGCTCCATCAGTTTAACAAACAACGCGCCGTTACTGCCGCCGAGCTTTTGTAAAGCCTCCGCTACCGTTGTTTTCATGAATCAAAGATAACGGAAAGCGGGTGCTTAATTACCCCCGCTGCCTTAATATTTGCTGCTGCTGATTAGCCCGCACCGGAATGGGCTGCAATTGCATCGAAGCTCTTCCTTTTTGCGGATAGAAATCAGCCAGGCTGAAATTTAAACGATGCCCAAACCGTTTGTACAGGTACGTTAAAAGTAATAGAATCATAAATTTGATTTTTAGTTAAGTCTTTTTAAATATCTCGTTATCAATTATTTGTACATGAATTAATTAAGCGATAGTATAACCACGCTTTTTTATTGCACCATTAAAATCCCACCTTGTGCTGTGTCGCCACAGCACACTACCTGCAGTCCTCCGAAAATAGACCAATGCATGTCGAAGCGATGTCACCGTAGAGACCCAATATTTTGCGTATCATGCACGGCGTCAACAGTGGGCCCGCATTGCATCCCAGTCACTAAGCCTCACGTTTTCCCGAGCCCCCCCCATTGATGACAACATAAGCCGCCAAAATCTGCCGGATTGTACCTGTCGCGCCAATAAGCCCGTGTGAAACACAGGGGACAAACCGCGACAAAGCATACCCGTCAAATTTCAAACCCGTAAATACCTTAGTTTTTACCCATATAAACTAATTTCAGTTAAATTTCAATTGCTATATAAACCGACCATCGCCATAAAAGGACAGGGCCGCAGTAACAATAAATTATTAAATCGTACCTTTTATACGTTACCCGCTGTAAATAAGATACATGATCCGGAACGCTTAGGAAAATGCGGTAATGGCCGCGTTAAGCGATAAAATCTTATTTACGGCAGATTAAAAAAGTTTCTAAATACGCCAAACATTCCTGCCGCAAGTACGTTTCTGGTAGATGCAAACAAATACCTCGACAAACAGATACACGGATAGCGACCTGCAGGAATTTAAAGCGATTATCCTGAGTAAAATAGCAGCGGCGAAAGAGGAGCTCGAAACGTTGACATCCTCATTAAGCAACAATAACCCAAACGGCACCGACGATACCGGCGGCGCTTATCACTCTATCGACGACGGAACCGCCACGCTGGAAAAAGAGACCATACACCAAATGGCCGGCCGCCAGAAGAAGTTTATAGAGCAACTGGATGCCGCGCTGGTACGTATCGGCAATAAAACTTACGGCATTTGCCGGGCGACCGGTAAGCTGATTGAAAAGCAGCGTTTAATGGCTGTGCCGCACACCACGCTTTGTATGGAAGCGAAATTGAAACAGAATTGATTGATTGAGTGAATAGGATAGAAGCCCCGCAAGGGGCTTTGTTATTTATACCGTATTATTGCTAAATTTATACTTGGCAACCCTAAAATCACGTCATGCCCAAAGAAACCGTCGGCGATTTACTCAAATTCCTGCTGCCTTACCCCGACAGCGTTAAAGCCGCTGCCCTTTGGTTACGGGAGTTTGTATGGGACTTATACCCCGAAACCAATGAGTTGATTTACGATAACTACAACGCTGTAGCATTTGGTTGGTCGCCCACTGATAAAGCGGGCGATGTATTTTGCAGCATTGCAGTTGCCCGCGACCATGTAAACTTCGGCTTTAACCGCGGCGTCGATTTCCCCGACAAGCAAAAATTGCTGATTGGCAACGGCTCTCAGTATCGCTACTTCAGGGTGTACACCACAGATGATTTTCCCGGGGAATATGTGAAAGAGCTGTTGGCCATGGCTTACGAAAATTCCATCGGCAGGCAAAAGCCGGTTAAAAAAATTATAAAAGGGGAAACGATTGTGAAATCAATCTCCCCGGTGAAAAGAAGGCCTCGGAGCTAACGAGATAATAGCATCGTAGTGGATTGTTTTTAAGAGGCTGTGCGGACTATTTTACTTGTTTATCAAAAAATATTTGAAGCGTGAGCTTTTATTCTTAAACTAAATCTACTTATTAAAAATAATTTAATTAAAGCTCATGAAAAATATTCCACCAGTACAAGATAACTATCTGCAATTTACTGTAATAGCTGCCTTTGTAACAACGCTTGGAGCTCTATTGGCAATGTTTATAAAGGAGTTTTTACTTGTAAAATATTTTGATAATGTGCGAGAAAAAAAGGCTCTTCAATTGGTTTCAAAGAAATATAAGGACCCGATTTTATTATCCGCTGTAGAGTTAGCGAGAAGATTAAGAGAGTTAAATGCGCCACATTTGCCACTATCAGGTACATATACGATTAGTTTTCTTTTTGATCAATCAACCGCGATGAAAAAAAATGATGCGACTGACCCTTACTTTTTGAAGTATAAAATAGTTAGTACGATTTATAGGTTTTGTGCTTTTTTTGGTTGGTTGGAACTCTTCCGTCAAGATATAACTTTTTTGAATTCTCATTCAAAAAAGGAGAGTCAGGAGTTTTCAAGGATTTTAAGAATAATCAACTCGTCAATTGCTGATGGTCAAATAAATAATGAGCCAGACTGGGAAACTTGGAAAGACGTATTAATATTTCGCGAAGAACTCCGAGCTATTGGAGAAGGAATGATTGAAATACAGGGCAATCAGAAAACGATATTTGGCTATGGCAAATTTAAAGAAATTATGTCCAGTGCGGAATCTGTTAATAATTATCCGTGGCTTAACCCCGTAACCTCTTTTTTTACTGAATTTAATAAAACAAAAGACTTTAGAATTCAACGTCTCGATTTGCTTTTAAAAAGCCTGAAGGAATTGATTAAATGTTTAGATAAAGATTATTATGAAAAACACTTAACCGACCTTTGAATTTAAATTCCTTTTTTGAGTCAAATTGTAATGAAACAAAAAATAAGCACTTACCAACTAATTCCCAATCCGTTCACTCTCCGGCAAAGGCGCTTGCACTCTTTTAATGCTCCTGCCATTACCAAACGACCTGGAATACGTCAGCTTAAATATAGGCCGAACAGTTGATTCCGGGTGAAAAAGCACGTGTGTGGTTAAGTCAAATGCTTCCCGGGTGAGCGAACCGAAGTAGCTGCTGACAGTACCCGTCCTCAATAAATCACTTACTGAAAATTGCAGGCTGCCGCCGTTATTTTTTAAATCCAGCTTCAGGCCTGCATTCAGCGCGCCATAACTATCTACCTTCCTGGAACCATTGTAAAACATAGAATTATAGTATCCGGACAATTCTGCAGAAAACACCGGCGACAATCTGAATAGCTGCGTCCCTTGCAGGTTGTAAGCGAAATAAGATTTTGTTACGGCAACGGGCGTATAATCCAGCATAAACTTTCGCCAGCCACCAGTGAGGTCATAGTTCATTTCCCACCAGGAACTGATGCGGAAAGGCAGCGTTGTCTGTAAGGTTATATTATTTTGATAGCGCAGGTTTTGCGGCGAAACGGCCATTTGCAGGCTGTCGGATGTGTAGACTGTTTGATATCTCGCGATGGGGTTTTTATCGCGGCTAAGCAACAGCGATAGGGCATAGCCGGAATTGCGGTAACCTAAACGCACAGTATTGGTAAGCGTTGGCCGCAGTAAAGGGTTCCCCGTGTTTACCGACTGCGGGCCGTTATAAGTTACATACGATGCCAAATCAGCGAACGAAGGTCGACTAATGCGTTTACTGTATGACAAGAAAAGCTGGGAGTTGGGCGACAATGTTCTTGTCAGCAATAAATTGGGAAACAGGGCGCTAATATTCCGGCCTGCCACACTTTGGCTCGAATATTCAAACCGCAGGCCCGCTTGTATATTGGTAAGGCCATCCGGGTTTAATTCCAATGCGGCATAGGCGGCGCTGATATTTTCGCTGACCGCCGAATTATTTACCGACGCCGGTCGTGTAGCATAATTACCCCGCAGCAAGCTTGCAATGCCAGAATTGCTGGATGTACGGGTATAGGTTTCCTTCAACCCCGCGCTGAAGTTTACTTTTGGGTTGAATTGTTTCGAATAGTTTACCTGCCCGGCCAGCAGTCGTATCAAAGTGTTCGACAGTCCTTTTTGTAGAGGAGAAAACAAGGTATCGTTGCCGGCCACAGGGTTGCCGTTCTTATCCGTGAATGAGCTGTTTATCCCGATAGGATACTTGTTGGTATAATGAATATAATCCAGGTCGAGGTTGATTTTTTGGCCTCTGCCTAATTCGCGGTCTAAAAAAGCATTGTAGTTGAGGCTGCGCCAATGATTGATACCATTAATGGCGGCATCCAGCCGGTATAGCGAGCTGTCATTGATGAGGTAAGAGCCATGATTTACAGTCGATATGTTAGCGCGGTTGTCGTTCAGTATAACGCCACCGCCCAGCGTAGTGAGAGAATCCGGCTTAAACTCAAAACCTGCTGTGGCGGCGTGGTTATTTTGTGTGGCTTTGGTTGTGCTTAGATAATCAGACTGGGCCAGTCCGCCTAACAAAGGTTCCAGTTCAGAGCCTGTAGCATGGAAATCACTGTACGCACGGTCATGATTAAAGTTGTACGAGCCATATAAATGTAATTTACCCTGGTTATGGTCGATGTGCATACTTGCCTCGGCTTTTGGGCCATAACCATAGCCGCCTGTTGCCGAAAAGCTCCCGGTAGTGCCTTTTCGATGATTTTCCTTCATTACAATATTAATCAGCCCGCCGCTGCCTTCGGCATCGTGTGCGGCCGACGGATTGGTCAGCAGCTCGATACGCGAGATATCATTCGCCCGCATCCCGCTGAGCATGGTAACCACTTGCTCAATCGGTAGCCGCAGCAGCTTGCCGTTAATCATAACCTGCACGCCGTTTTTGCCGTTCAGGCTAAGGCCGTTGTTTTGCCTGTCGACGGCAACGCCGGGAGAGCGCTCCAGCACCTCCAGGGCGGAGCTGCCTTTGGATACAATGCTGGATTCCACATTCACCACAGTACCGTCAGCACGCTGCTGTGTAAGCGGCCTGGTGCTCCGGACTATCACCGTTGCCAGCTGCCGGCTGTTCTCTTTTAAAATAATCGTGGCGAAGTCTTTGGTCGGCTGTGCATTGGTAAGCTCAAAGGATTGCGAGTTAAACGTTTGATGCCCCATCATACTTACGCGCAGTAAATATTGCTTGTGACCGGCATTCCCCAGCATAAACTCCCCGTTTTCATTTGATTGGGTAGATAAAACTGCTGAGCTATCCGCAGGGTTTAATAATGACACGCCGGCAAATGATACCGGCTGCCCCTTTTCATCTTCTATTTTTCCCGATACCTGCGCCCGCAGGGCCAGGGACGTCATCAATAAAATGATTAATACACAAAACTCTCTTTTCATGGCTTTAAGATTTGCCACAAAGGAATACAGGCTGATCAAGCGACAGAAATGCAAGTGCTGACCGGTGGGTTTTTATTGATAATGAACGTTATCCCGGTAATCCGCTAAAACATGCATATTATCAGCAATTTCGGTGCTTTCAGCATTCAGATTTCGCGTTAGGGCATATTAGGCCTAACTTAGTTTTTATTTAATTATCCGCCGGAATGAGAAATTTATGGAATGAAGGGCCGGGCCAGCATTGGTTTTTCAGGTACAAGCTGTACCATATTCCGTTTTGGTGCCTTTATCATTACGCCTGGTTAACCGTGGCTTTCGGCAATCCGTTTAAGGCAGCGGCCAATATTGTTTTCCTTCCTTACAGTGTTAAATACCTTTTTTATGTGGTGTTGGAGGCTGCCGCAGTTTACTTTAACCTTTATTTTTTGCTGCCGCGATATTTCGAAACAAAAAAATACTGGACATACTTTACTTTGGTAGCCCTAACTATCATCGCAACCGCATTATTGATTGTCACTGGCTATTATGCAAGCTCGGTCTTAACCGGTAAATCGCTGCGTGAGCTTTACGGCGATGGCTCTAATTGCTTTTATTATTTCCTGGGCTATGCGCTTCCGTCAGCTTTTGCGAGTATGACGCTGGCCATGATGATAAAGTTGGTGCGCACCCGCATGCAGCAGGAGCGGCGGCTTGAACAGATAGAAAAGACAAAGCTGGAAACCGAGCTGAAATTTTTAAAGGAGCAATTTAACCCGCATTTTTTGTTCAATAGCATCAATTCAATTTTTATCCTTATCCGTAAAAATCCGCAACTGGCCTCGTCGGCGTTGGCCAGGTTTTCCGATTTACTGCGGCACCAGCTCTATGAATCGAACGACGAAGTTATTCCTTTAAGCCGCGAGATTTCGTACCTCGAGAATTTTATCGAGCTGGAAAAGCTTCGTCAGCCCAGGGACTTGCAGGTTGAGTTTGTTAAAGATTTTCTTTATGCCGACCATTTGGGTATCGGGCCTTTTATCCTAATGATTTTTGTGGAGAATGCCTTTAAACATGTATGCCGGGAGCCCGGCAAAAAAAACAGCATCGCCATCAGGCTAAGCCTACGCGATGAAAACCTGGAAATGGCCGTCAGCAACACCAAATGCGATAAAGAACAGAAAGGCCCGGGCGGCATAGGGCTAAAAAATGTTCAGCGCCGGCTGGATTTACTTTACCCCGGCAAACATCAGCTTAAAATAGATGCGGCAGGGGAGACCTATGAAGTTAACCTTCAGTTGAACCTTAAAGAAATTGCTAAGGAATACGAAACAGAAAAATATTTAAATTGACCAGATGATTAATTGTGTAATTGTTGATGACGAGCCGCTGGCAAGGGAAGGGCTGATTGATTTTGTAGAAGATATCGATTTTTTACAACTGACAGGCACCTGCGAAAACGCCATCCAGCTTACTAACTTCCTGGCATCAAAGCCGGTCGACCTTATTTTCCTTGATATCCAGATGCCAAGAATGAGCGGGCTGGATTTCCTGAAAATTGCCAAAAATCCCCCAATGGTGATATTGACGACTGCATTCCCGAACTACGCCCTGGAAGGTTTTCAGCTTAACGTCCTGGATTACCTGCTAAAACCTATAACGTTCGACAGGTTTTTCGCGGCAGTAAACAAGGCACGGGATTATCATCGCTTCCTGTCTTTTTCCGTAAATCAGTCATCGCCAAAAACGGAAACCGTGCAGGATTATTTCTTTATCCGCTGCGGCAGCAAATACGAAAAGCTTTTTTTTGATGAAATGCTGTACCTGGAAAGTATGCAGAACTACGTGACTATTTTCACCACCAAAGGCAAATACATCACCCAAACCAATCTGAAAAACCTGGAGGATTATTTTGACAAGTCTGCGTTTATCCGCGTCCACAAATCGTACATGGTAGCGATCCGCCAGATAGAAAAAATTGAAGGGAACGAAATCTTCTTAAACTCATTCCGGATCCCCTTAAGCCGCAACTACCGGGAAGATGTACTTAAACTAATCAATAATAGCCTGTTAGATAAGCGTCCCTAATTATGATTATGCAATCTTCTTCCTGCCTTATCTCTTGACTCTTGGTTCTTTTTTATTCTTTCTTCACAGCAGCCCTGTCCATCGCAGCCTGCTTTTTAGGGTCTACATATTCCTCATCCCGGCTTTGGGGAATATTGCGCATATCTATTTCATCCACGTAAACCCAATGGCCGTTTTTAAGCTTGTAGCCGCTGTAAGTTAAGTCCGGACCGTAGGTTTTTTTATCGTTCTTTAGTTTCGGATCAGGCGGGGACAGGTGGTCAAATACTATTAAATTTTGTTCAGGAACGTATTTAAGCAACATAGATACGCCGCGGTTATATTCAAATATCACGCGGTCGCGGCCTTTGCCGTTACCATCGAAAATACGCTTACCAAACTCAATTTTATCACCGTCGAAAGACAGCACATCAAGAACTTTCTTAGTGGCTTCGGCAGTGTAGCCTTTCCATCCTACCAAAACATAATAAGGCTTGGGTGCATTATAGACGGGGATTATCTTATAATACTGCGCCCCATACCAACCGTGGTTATCGGCCACCGTATCCTCCGGATTTTTGATTAAGGGCGATAAATCTTCCAGCGGGTACATTTTCAGCCTGCCGCCGGTATTTAACTGAACAGTACCATAAAAACGATAGCTGCCATCATTACTTTGTATATGCCAGCAAAAAATACGGAAACGGTTATCCGGAGAGTTGATGACGTTAATGGATTTCACCGAATCAAATCCATAAAGAAATGAATTCGGCATTTTTAAAGCGCTAACCAATACCTTAATAAAAGCATAGTTGGCGTTTTTACGTTCCAGGTCGTTCTCGTCATTAATAAACTTTTTGCCAAGTGTAATCAGCGTGTCGGTATATAGACCTAGCTTTAACCGGCTGTTTTCATCAGAATGCTGGGCAAACGTGATCCGTGGCATCAGCGCTAATACCAGGCAAAAAATCAGGAGGTTTTTCATCACCCCTAATTAACGAAAATTTTGCAGAATCATTGCACTTGCACCGCCGCCGCCGTTGCAAATTCCTGCTGCGCCGAATTTGCCTTTGTTTTGCTGTAAAACATGCAGCAGGGTTACTATTATTCTCGCACCTGATGCACCAAGCGGATGACCTAATGATACTGCTCCGCCATTCACATTTACCTTTGCAGGGTCAAGCTTCAAGAGTTGATTATTGGCGATGGCCACTACCGAAAAAGCCTCATTTATTTCGAAGTAATCTATTTCGTCTGCTGATAATTTTGCCCGGTCAAGTGCCAGCGGGATTGCTTTCGACGGAGCGGTGGTAAACCATTCCGGCGCCAGTTGTGCATCGGCAAACGAAAGTATTTTGGCTAATGGCTTAATGCCCATTTCATCAGCCATTTCCCGGCTCATCAAAACTACGGCTGCTGCACCGTCATTCAGGGTCGACGCATTGGCGGCGGTAACTGTTCCGTCTTTTTTGAATACGGGTTTTAGGGAAGGAATTTTATCAAATTTAACGGCTTTCGGTTCCTCATCATCAGCGAATAAGGTAACATCGCCTTTTTTATCTTTCAGCTCAACCGGGGTTATCTCATCTGTAAATTTACCGGCTGCTTGTGCAGCCTGCGAACGCTGGTACGATTCGATGGCAAAAGCATCCTGGTCTTCACGGCTTACGTTACACTCAACGGCACAAAGTTCGGCAGCCGACCCCATGTGGTAATCGTTATATACGTCCCAAAGGCCGTCTTTCACCAATCCGTCTATAATCTGGCCGTTGCCAAGACGGTAGCCGTTACGGGCTTTGTCGAGGTAGTAAGGCACATTGCTCATGCTCTCCATGCCGCCCGCAACCACAATATCGTTCTGACCGGAAGCGATACTCTGTGCAGCCAGCATGATCGCCTTCATACCCGACGCACAA
The DNA here is from genome assembly GCA_040389845.1 of Bacteroidota bacterium. Classification (GTDB taxonomy): domain Bacteria; phylum Bacteroidota; class Bacteroidia; order Sphingobacteriales; family Sphingobacteriaceae; genus Mucilaginibacter. The sequence goes on along the minus strand of JAZJZL010000159.1, from coordinate 18,303 downwards.
ACTTTATTGATGGTAGTAGCAGGCAGTGAAGGTAATCCGGCAAATATAGCAGCCTGTGTAGCAGGAGCCTGCCCAACATTAGCCGATAATACATTACCCATAAACACTTCCTGGATATGCGCTGGCTTTAAACCAGCTTTTTCAACTGCCGATTTAATAACAATGCTGCCTAGCTGCGTTGCTGAAAGCCCGGCCAAACTGCCGCCAAAACTGCCTATAGGTGTACGTGTTGCCGATACGATTACTACTTCTTTCATGATGAAACGTTTTTTAAATTGGTGCCGCAAAGGTAAATATTTTTATTATGCATGCATAGGAATTTTTATCCTCTAGACGCAACATTTTGCGCCTCTACGTATCTTTCTTCTTTTTCTTCTTCCGCTCGTTCAGCGCCTGTTGCAGCAGGTATTCAACCTGGCCATTGGTGCTGCGGAATTCGTCGGCAGCCCATTGCTCCAGCTCTTTAAGCACCTCGGGGTTAATGCGCAATATGAATGCTTTCTTTTCGGCCATAATTAACGTGCTGCCTTTCTGCGTCTTCTTAATATTATCAAATGTTTGCCCAAAAATATCAGCAAGGGTATAACCGGTTGCGGGGCCATGCTGTTGCCGATGTGGATGTTATCTGTTCGGCTAAAGATGGATGAATGTATTTGCATAATTTCGCCGCAGCCATTGGCCGACCAGGTGTATTCACGCGAAAATATAGATTCCCGATAAAATTCAGCAGTAAAGCCGGTCTGTAGCGTTAGAGTTACTTTTTGGCTAAGCCAAGCCCTTTTAGCACTGCCAATAAGTGCACCGTTATCATCCGTAATATTAATAGTGCGGGCTAGGGCGCTTATCCCACTCAGCTTAAATCCGCCATCCGCAGCTTTAATTTTTGCAATCCAGCGCGAAAAGCCGTTGTAAGCCATTTCGCCATAAACATAGCCGTTATCAGTCAGTTCATAGCGGGGGCTTAACCAGCCGTGACGCACCAGGGAAAGGGCATTCGCTTTCTTTGTATCAAGTGTGCTAAACATCGCTATTAATGATAAAGGGTACCTGTATTAACCACTGGGTTTACGCTCCTGTCGCCGCAAAGCACTACCAAAAGGTTACTCACCATAGCTGCTTTTCGTTCCTCATCCAGGTCGACGATGTTTTTTTCTGATAAACGCTGCAAGGCCATTTCAACCATACCTACTGCTCCCTCAACAATCAGTCTTCTTGCTGATATAATAGCCGATGCCTGCTGACGCTGCAGCATGGTGTGGGCGATTTCGGGTGCATAGGCCAGGTGTGATATACGGGCTTCCAAAACTTCTATGCCTGCACGATCCAGCCGCTCATTTAATTCTTTCTCTAACAAAAGGCTAACCTGGTCGGCGCCACCGCGCAAGGTTATGCTGGCAGTTTCATCCTCGATATTATCATAAGGGAATGAGTTAGCAAGGTGACGTACCGCCGCTTCACTCTGGATATTTACGTACTGGATATAATTTTCAACCGCGAATACTGCGCTGGCGGTATTTTTTATCTGCCAAACAATAACAGCGGCAATCTCGATAGGATTACCCACGCTGTCGTTCACTTTCAGCTGCTGCCCGTTAAGGTTAAATGCCTTTAGCGAAATCTTCTTTTTTGTGGTGAATGGGTTTACCCAAAAGAAACCATCTTTTTTAATGGTGCCCACATATTTACCAAAAAGCGTAAGCACTTTCGACTCATTGGGATTTACAATTACCAATCCGGGTAGCACCAATACAAAGTTTACTATCATAATAATAGCGCCGACCAGCGGCACCTTTGCAACAAATGAATATATGGCGGCCCCAATAAGCGCCAGGAATAAAACGAACGTAAGATAACCAGACGGAGGGTTAATAATTTTTTCTGTGTTCATGATTCAAATTGATTTTAATATGATATCACAAAGCTATCATATTTTATTTGATATATCCAAGCAAAAGCGCTGATAATTAAAAAATAATCGCAGATGTTAACTGATGAATATGATGACGTTGATAATATCAGGCTGATTAAAATTCATCAAACAAGCATCTGCGTAATCAGCGCTATCTGCTTACATCTGCGATAAAAAGCTTTTTCTTCCGTGCTATGTGTTTCCTCTGTGTCTCCACGGTTAAAACTCACACTATCATTATAAAATCTTATTTTTGTGTCAGAAATACATACATGGCACAACTATCCACCTCGCGCCAAAAGGCACTACTCCGCAAATATTCCCGTAATATCAAGTTCTTAATGATGCTGGCGAGTATATGCGTAATTGTTTTTACGCTGCCGAAACAAGCCAAATTTAGCTATGATATCGAAAAAGGGCGGGTATGGAACCAAAAAGACCTGGTATCGCCCTATAACTTCGCCATATTAAAAACACAGCAAGAAATTGAGACCGACCAGAAAACCGCGCTGGCCAGCATAACGCCGATCTACCAGTCTGATGTGGCTATGGTGACGCATCAGCTTGATGGTTTTAAAAGCGATTTGGAGGTGAAATGGCATAATGCTGGTATTCCGGATAATAAAAAAGATAAGTACGGTACCACGGGTTACGACCTGCTGAAATCGCTATATGATAAAGGTGTTTATGTACCTAACCCAAAATACCAGCAGAACGCCGAAAATTACAAAATTACTATACTGACCTTCAACCTGGCGACCGACAAAAACACCGCCGATCTATATACCAAACAGCAGGCAATCGACTATGCCGATCAGTTTTTAACCGTCCACAAAGATGTTGATAAGGCCTTCCTGCTCGATTTAATAAACAACCGGCTGCAGCCGAATCTTATTTACGATAACAAGCTGACTTCAAGGCTCGAAAGAGAGGCGGTGGATAACTTGTCAACAACCCGCGGCATGGTACAAAAGGGGGATGTAATTATTGCCAAAGGCTCATCCGTAAGCGACGAGGTCTACCAGAAATTGCAATCCTTTAAAAAAGCATTCGAGGATAACTCCCGCATCAATGGCGATCCGCTGCTGGTATTACTTGGCCAATTCTTATTAGTTGCTATCGCGATAACCTTATTGATTGTGTTTCTTTACCTGTTCCGTAAGGATATCTATGCTGATAATCGCCTGGTGAGCCTCATACTGCTGGTAATTACGGCCATGCTGTTTGCGCTTTCGCTTGCGATAAAGCTGCAATTGCCCAACCTGTACTACATCCCGTATTGTATTGTGCCGATTATCATAAGGATATTGTTCGATACCCGTTTGGCGCTTAATATACACCTGCTGGTGGTGCTGATTGCCGGCTTTTTTGTGCCGAACAGCTTTGAGTTTGCTTATTTCGAAATCACTGCGGGGATGGTATCTATCTACAGTATCAAAAATCTTATCCGCCGTGAACAGTTCCTCCTTTCAGCGCTGATTATTACATGCACTTATTTTGCGGCCTTCCTGGGCATTACCTTTATACGCGAGGGTTCCGTTCGTAATATCGACTGGATGGATTTTGTGCCTTTCATCGTAAGCGTATTACTTACCCTGCTGGCTTACCCGCTGATTTATATTTTCGAAAAGATATTTGCCATCACTTCGGATATTACGCTCATCGAGCTCACCAATACCAATGCGCCTTTGCTGCGCGAAATGGCCTTCACAGCGCCCGGTACTTTCCAGCACTCGCTACAGGTAGCCAACCTGGCCGAAAACGCCATATACGCGATCGGTGGTAATGCATTGCTGGTTAGGGCAGGGGCCTTGTATCATGATATCGGCAAGATGGAGAACCCGCTTTATTTTATCGAAAACCAAACTTCAGGCTTTAACCCGCATGATAAGCTGCCTTACCAGGAAAGCGCCCAGATAATTATCCGCCACGTAAGCCAGGGTATCGAGATGGCTAAAAAGGCCAACCTGCCCGAAATTGTAATTGATTTTATCCGTACTCATCACGGCGATACCAGGGTGGATTATTTTTACCAGTCGTTTTTAAAGAATTTTCCCGAGAAGTTTATCGACGAAAATACCTTCCGTTACCCGGGACCTATCCCTTTCTCTAAAGAAGGCGGAGTTTTAATGTTAGCCGATTCCGTTGAAGCGGCATCAAGGGCTTTAAAAGAACCCGACGAACAATCCATCAGCAACCTGGTTGACCGCATAGTAAAATACAAGCTCGACCAAAACCAGCTAAAAGATAGCGACATCACCTTGAAGGACATTGAGACCATCAAAACCATATTTAAACGCATGCTGATGAGCATTTATCATGTGAGGATGGATTACTAGAGTAGGGGATAGCTTTTGATAACCAATAAAAAAGCTATCCCCAATGCAACCGACGGCTCACTGGCTGATTTTGCCGGATTTCCGTTCCCGCATATATAAATCGTACTGTTTCGCTGTAACTAATTCTTTGATCTTTTGGTCGAATTCACTTTGATTTGCAGCAAGCGCGTTTTTCTTATCTTCCGGTGTGCCGGTTCCAACGCCTATCTCGTCTACGGATTTTCTATTCCCAAGGTAGAGGTCAAAAACTTTTAAGGTTGTCGCACTGTCAAGGCCCAATGTCTTTTTCAAATGCTGAGAAAAGGCACGGGAACGGAGCAGTACATCTTTAGGCATTTGCCATTCATCCCCCTTTTTTACAGGTTTTTGTCCCTCCGCAGTAGTCTGCGCACGAACACTAACAGTAGCAGCAATCGCAATTGCCAGGCTAATAAAAATTTTTCTTTTCATGAGATTTTGATTTATAAATAATTAACTATTCATTGTTTAGCGCTTCAGACGGTTTGGTGAGGGCGATTCTGACAACATGGTAGCCTACAGTAAGTATAGCTACCGTAAAAACATTTAAACCGGCTAACAAAAATCGCCACCAGGCCAAATCGACACGGTAGGGATAAGCCTGCAGCCAGCGCGTCAGTGCCCAAAATGCCAACGGTGCCGCAATTGCGAAAGCTATGATTACCAGTCGGCCGAAATCGCGGGCGATTAGCACCGCCAATTGGGTTACGGATGCGCCCAAAACCTTCCGTACACCAATTTCTTTTTTTCTTTTTCTTACGGAAAGCAATGCCAGTCCGAATAAACCGGTAAGCGCAATTACCACTGTAATCATCGCACCAAAGGCGATAATGCGTTTCCAGCGGTCTTCCGGCTCATAGATACGTCTATTGGCATCCGCGGCAAATTGATAAAGAAATGGTCGTTCAGGGTCGAGTTGCCGATATGCCTTATCGATATTGACCAGCGTTTGAGGTACCTGCGCGGTATTCAGTCTTATCCAAAATTTGCCTAGGGGCAATGAGTTATCCTGCAAAAAAACCATCGGGGCTATTTTTTCTTTAAGCGATTCGTAGTGAAAGTCTTTAACCACTCCCACAATCCTTAACTTTTTTGTCCCCCAGCCGGGGATATTCAAATAGTCCAGTGTTTTGCCGACTGCATTACTTAAACCAGCGGCTTCCACCAATGTCTCGTTAACCAATGCCGACGAAATGGAATCTGAAGGGTAGTTCCTGGATAAGGTGCGACCAGACAGCAGCTTTACACCCATCGTTAACGGGTAATCGTCTTCGGCACGCACATAAGTAGCGGTTAATTCCCGGTTATTTACAATGGTTTTGCCGCCGAAACGCCCGATGTTCTGGTAAGAAACAGAAGCTACGCCGGGAATTTTCGCCAGTGCCGACTTATAATAATCCATCAGCGGTTTATTTTTTGCACCCTGGCTTAGCGTAAAGGACAATAAATCCTTATCGTTATAGCCCATATCCGTATTGGTTAACAGGTTAAACTGGGCATACATAAACATCGTCGCGATAATCAGCATCGTCGCGAAAGCAAACTGAATTACAATCAATGCTTTCGTAAAACCTGCATTTCCTTTTAGTTCGGCCTTACCCGCCAGTGCTTCAACCGGTTTAAACCCGGACAATATCAGGGCAGGATAAAAGCCGGCGGCCAAGCCTGCAAACAGGAATAAACCCGCCATCTCGAGCAATAACCGGTAGTCAAGCAGGTAAGACAAGCTCAAACGGCTATTGGCAAGTTCATTAAATTGCGGTAATGCAACTATGGCCAGGATGATGGCCATTACAAAAGCCATCAAACACATTATCATTGATTCGCATAAAAACTGGAGCACTAATTGACCCCGCCTACCGCCCGCAGCCTTACGGACACCAATTTCCCGGCTTCTGCGCACTGACCTGGCAATACTAAGGTTCACGAAATTGATGCTGGCAATAAGCAGAATAAATAAAGCAATACCGCTTAAAATATAGGCGTATATCTTGTCGCTGGCATTAGGTACGCCCTGGTAGTCGGTTTGCAGGTGCATTTCCGTCATGGGTTTTACACCCCAATCAAATTTGTTTTGGTACCCGGCCAGGCGGTTTAAATCAATCTCGTCTTTAGCCCGCTTTTCGTAAACCTGCTGCATCTTCCTCGCCACTGCGCTTGTATTAGCGCCGGGATTCAATAGAAAATAAGTAGGAAACGATACCCACATCCAGCCATTATCAGCATTGAGCGACTCATAGTACGGAAAGGACAATAAAACATTATACCGGATACTGGAGTTATAAGGCGCGTTTTTCAGCACGCCATTTACCAGGAACATTTCAAATTTACCACTGATTTGTAGCATAAGGGACTTTCCGATAGCGTCGGGCGTCCCAAAGTATTTCACGGCCGCATCCTCGCTCAAAACCACGTCGTGCGTTCCTTTCAGCATCCGGGCCGGGTCTCCGTAAAGCGACCGAAAGCTGAATACCTTAAAAAATGCGGGGTCAACCCAGCTTACCTGTTCATTAAAAAGCTGGTTCCGGTTTTTTATGATGATATCTCCCTGGCAGACCCTGACATACTCCTTTATCTCCGGTATTTCCTGTTTAAACGCCGGTCCCTGAACGTGCGCAGCTATAGCAAACCGTTCGCTTTTTCCATCCTGTTCGGTTCGCTTGCAAACAAGCTGGTAGATGTCGGCTTTTTTTGAATGAAAGCCATCAAAGCTAAGCTCGTTTTTTAAATAGAGCAGGATGAGCAGGCAGCAGGCTAAGCCTACACTCAGTCCGCCGATGTTAATGACCGCCAGTGCCGGATGTTTCGTAATACTCCGGAAGGCTATTTGCACATAATGTCTGACCATAAAACCAATTTTAAGGGTAAAAGAATTCCTGTCCGGCAAATTTCAGTGCCGGTTAATTAGCATAATTTATTGGGTGATTTTATTTAAGGCGAAGATGACTGCGTCTTTTTTAAAGCGGAATGCTCCGCTTCCGCCTTCATCTTAGCCTCTGCTGCAGTTGGATCTGGCGGCTTACCACTGCGCTGGTTTTGAACAGATGGTTTCGCAAGACTGATAATATCCTGGCTCTTATGCGTTACCGTAAGCCACACGCCCGCGGCCAGTACAATGCCCAGGCAAATTATTTCTATGCGGGCAAGCGGCCTGTGGCGGCCCGTAACAATACGCTCCACGCGCCCGAGCATGCCGCCGGTAAAGGCCATGGCAAAAACTGGCAAACGAGCATGGCTTTCTGCAAAATTTACCAGCGTTCTCACATAATTTACCTTATCGCCGCAAATTTGTACGGCTATGTCATCGCAGCAGTGTTCACGTTCTTCTTCTATCAGCTTACACAGCCACCATATTGCCGGGTTAAAGAAAAGCAGGCAACGTATCAGCCGGATGATAATATTTACAAGAAAATCCGCCCTTTTGATGTGTGCCAGTTCATGCAGCAGGATTAGTTCTATTTCCCTGGATGATAGCTCATTAATCAGGCCGGCCGGCAACAGTATTACAGGCTTCAAAAAACCGATAACCAGCGGCGATGCAATAAGGGCCGACACTTTCAGTTCCACTTTCCTTTTAATACCCAGCACCCGGATAAATTCTGCAAGTTTTTCGGCCCAAACAGAACCCGGATTGACTACCCCGCTTTTGGATAGCCGGCCGAGCGTATACAGGTTGAAGGACAGCCTGGCCAGCTGAAGCACAATGATTATCAGCCATGTTCTGAATATAACAGGCGCATGTTCATGAATTATCTTTACAAAGCGCTCCGGGTCCGTCGCGCCGGCACTTAATGGTGAAGAGTTCCCGGCTAACGGTTTCGCAACCCATGTGTAAAAAAAGCAGGCTGTTAAACTCAGCAGAAAAGCAGCCAGTATAAGTAGCAGAAAATTATAGCGTACACGGGCGTCGGTCTTTCTCGTCGCCGCAACGATACAACCGGCTATTAGAGCGAAAATAATACCCAGCCACAGTGAGTTAATAAGCGTATAAACAATCGCCTCTGTAATTTGTCCCGGTGCGCCGCTTATCATATTCATTTCTTTTCCTTTTGCCCGTCTGTTTTTTCCAACTGGTCTAAAAGTTCCCGCATCTGCCGCAATTCTTCCGGTTTTACCCGTTTGTTACCCGCAAGCTGCATCATCAGCATACTTGCCGAGCCGTCGTAAACGTTTTCCAGGAATTTATCAAGCAGATGCGCTTTTACTTGCTTCTCGTCGTCAACGGGATAATAAACGTGCTGCATCCGGCTCTCATCGCGTTTTAATGTTCCCTTATCTACCATCAGCTGCATCAGCTTCAGCGTGGCAGTATAGTTCAGCTCCCTTATCTTATTAAGCTCGCCCATCACAAAACGCACCGTAGACGGGCCACTCTTCCACAACACCTGCAGAATTTCAAGCTCAGACTTAGTAGGCTCCTTTTTTATTTCCTGTTCCATTTTAGTATATAACGACACAAACCTACAAAAAATTTTGTAGGTACAAAACTTTTTGTAGGTTTATTTGAAATATAATCTGACCGCAACTTATTATTTGTTGAATCCGGGCATTTGAATATTAGTTGCCTGTGTTATATAATCTTCTGATCCTGCTTAAATTAACCGTTGTTTTGGGGCTAAATTCATCACCCTTCATATAGTTTTCGATGCTGTAAGCCAGTTGTTTTGCTTCGGGCCTGTCCGTAATATCTGTAAGAAGATCAATACCGGCGACCACCAGCTTACCATGACCAACCCTGCACTCAAACACTAAAGAAAGCGACCTCGCCTTTACCCAATCATCAATAACACGGACAATAGGGTGGAGGCCCTTCGCCACACTATCCAGCATGATTGGACTACTATGGGTCATGGCGTCCCACCATTGGTAATCGGTATAGCTCCTCGTTGGGAAATATTTAAATGCAGGATGGCGGGGATCGCATAAGATGCCAAGTGTTTCCGGCGCCTGTCCGTGTGTCCAGGCCGTATTCCAAAAAATACTGGAGAACCCGATAGCTATATTTCCGCCATATTCATTTTTTAAGGTGCCTTTTTTTAGCGTTAATAGCACTTTTGCTCCCTTTTTTAGTTGTGCAGCGATATCATCAGTTAACCTGTCAGTTATAATAACCTTTGATTCCGGCTGCTTAACATGTTGTGGATAAACAAAGAACTGCCAGTTATTGGCATACTTGCCCACGCTAACGGTGAGCGTTAATTCTGAGGGCTGGACAACAGTTTTCAGGTTGGCTTTTACCAGGCCAAGCGAAATGCCGTTACCCTCAGCTATATCACGTTTATCGAATTTACCGGAAAAGATGGTCTTTCCTGTTGCGTCTGTAATGGCCCAATCCGGGGAGACTCCTTTTAGAATATGTTCAGAAAATTGTGAAATCTCCACAGGAACGCTCAGGATTTCATCGTTAAGATAAGTCATTTTGGGAAAACGGGCCAAAGGCACCACATCATTACAAAACCTGCTGTAGGTTACTGCCGTGATATATGATTTTGGCTGATAAAACGCATTAAGTACACCCACCAATGCTGTTCCCTGGCCGGGAAAATCTTCGAGTCCCAGCAATTGGAAGCCGCCAAAGCCTTTTGTCCGTAATGCAGCCTCTATATCTGCCTTATAGCAAAGGGCTTGCAATTTTCCGGAGGCGTTGAGGAATTGCTCTTCGTAGGCGCTTAATCCATTTGTTGCGAGCTGGTCCCGGAATATTTCAAAATTATGCGCTTTGAAAACGCCTTTGTATTTACTTATTTCTTTAAAATCCGGGTACACGCACCATTGACCGATCTCATGGCTGACGGTAGGGTGCTGCCATTTTGAAATCATTGCCGACCAGTCATAATCAGTAGAAGGCTTTTTCCCGTTAATGATGCTGTTAATACCTTCCCCCCAACGCTGAATACGTGGGTCGGGGGTACTGTTGTAATCGGCTTCGGCAATAATAGGCCAGCCTGAGCCGCTTGTGTACAAACGCCTGGGGTCTTTGGCCTTCCAATATTTTACAAAGCTGGTCAGGTATTCCGTTGTATGATTGCCTGCAGGTTCATTTCCATAATCCATCAAACAAAAGGACGGGTGATTTCCATATACTTCAATAATTTTTTTACTTTCCTCATAAATATATTTATCCAGCGGTGCTCCATCGCCAATAACTGCACCCTGGTTTGCCCATGATGAACATTCTACCTGGAAATAAAAGCCCAGCTTGTCACCTGCGGTAAATGCAGCTTCCGGCGGGCACCAGGAATGAAAACGGATATGATTTAAACCGAATGCTTTGCAAGTCCGCAAAATTTGCAGCCATGAGGCCACATCTGTTGGCGGATAACCGGTTAATGGAAACGCCGCGCAGTCAAGCGTGCCACGCAGTATAGTCGGATGGCCGTTAATCCGGAACTGTGTGCCTGCAGAACTGAATTTACGCATACCAAAATGGATTGTCCGCACATCCTGGCCTGCGTCCGAAGCCAGGTTAACCTGCATTACATACAAATTGGGGTGATGTTCGCTCCAAAGCTCCGGATGAGCGCCCATAGGGTATATAACGTTAATAGTATCTGATAAAGGCGTGGCGCTGTTAGTCCTGGTTACCATCGGTAAAACAAGCTTGCTTTGAGCCGAAACTGCCTGGAGTGTGAGTTTTACCCTTTTTTCCCTTTGGGGATTGTGCTCAATAACTATTCTGGCCACCACTAGCTTCCGGTCGATATCCGGGTATAACTGAACATCTTTGATAAAACATACAGGTTTCGCCGCCATATATATCCGGCCAACCATGCCATTCCAGTTACCCTGTGTATGGTCGCTTATGCTGTGCGAGTTTTGCCCTGGATTAATTTCATTAACCCGATTGTCAACCCGTATCGAAAGCCTGTGCTCACCGGCAGAAAGGCCTTTTAGCAGGAGGTAGTCATGCGGTGTAGCAAGGCTGTTACCGGTCCCCATTAGCTTGTCATCAATATACACAGCGGTTGTCCAATGCGCACGCTCGATGAAAAGCTCAACAACTTTCTGCTTCCATAAGTCAGGAATAGCTACTTCAACCTGGTACCATGCAACACCCTTATAATACTTTTCCGGCTGCAGCCAGAATGGTATCTTAATATGCCCTGGTTCCCGGTATTTGACATATTCCGGTTTTCGGAACCATGATGAATCTTCAATTCCGCCGGTCCAAGGCGTATTGACCGTAATTTCATCGCCCAAATGATTGCTTACCATCGAGCCAGGCAAACTGATGGCGCCCGAAAGTTGTTTTTTATACCAGGCCTGCTGAACCCCAATATCATCCGGATCTGTTTGAAACCTCCATTTACCCGAAAGGTTAATGGTATCGCTCATTTTCATTCCTGTTCCTGGTGTAGCTTTAAGATGCCCGGATAAGAAGATGAAAAGGGGCAAAATCAAGATCGCATTGACTCGATGTTTAATTGTCGTAATTATTGGTCTTATCATAATTTAGGAAGGAGTAATAAATTTAAGAATAAGTTTTAATGTTCCTGCCGTTATTCATTGGCTGTAAGAAGCGATGAAATTACCGCGTATTGCAAAAAATACAAATGGACTTTTATCGAAAAAAGATGGATTTTATTATCATTTAATATTGTCGAAAGTTATAGGCCCGGGCCGCACGAACCTTATTCCTTTTCCAGCCTTTTTGAGACGACGGTAGGTATTTCAGCTGCAAACGATGAAAATTGAGGTATGAAAGTATAAATCTTGAACCTTCCACGATGCTTTTTATTTAAAAATGGTCGATATCTTCAATATATCCCTAACATTTACAACCCCTTACAACAAATGCAATAATTTTTTTTGTCAGCATTGCCTAATTGCTATATTTGCAATCCCGAAAAAAGGGGAATATGTTGAATCCGGTTTGCTAAGAACCAACAAGGTGAGGTGCCTGAGAGGCCGAAAGGATCAGTTTGCTAAACTGACGTACGGGAAACTGTACCGAGGGTTCGAATCCCTCCCTCACCGCTGGAAAGCAATTTAAAACATCTAAAAAGCCTGTAAATCGTTGATTTACAGGTTTTTTTCATTTATCGAATTATCAAAAAAACTCAATAAATGGTGAGTGATTCGGTGAGTAAAATACTTCAAAAAAATTTACTCACCCGAAGTATATTAACTATCTGATTTCAACATGTTAAATCACTGAACACTTACGTCATATCCTACGATACGGGCATTTTTTGCGGTTTTACGCTCACCCGCCATAAAAAAAGCACCCATTGCGGGTGCTCCTGACTTAACCTGGAATTAATCGACTAAACCTCAATACATGATTAATTTGCTTTTATATGATATTACGGCTGCTCCATGGTGTATAACGATTTAACTTCGGTATCGCTTAAAACCTTGTTGTAAAGGTGCAGGTCGTCAATTGTTCCTATAAAATAATTACCACCGTAGTAAGCCATTGGGCTGCTGGAATCTGAAAGATTGTAAGCTGTCTTGGGCAGTTCGTTACCGATAGAGATGGGCGGCGGCGAAGCCAGCGTTGTAGGGTCGCCGGTAACATTGGCGGTTTTTACCAGTGCGCCGTTGATGTAAAATTTCATGGTACCGTTGGTATAGCTTACTACCACGTGCGACCATTGCCCCAGCTGTACTGAAGCCCCGCCGTCATCCTGGTCGTGATCACCAGTGGTGGTCATAACGGTAAGGAAAGGGAGGTTACCACCCTGTAATTGGAACTTATATCCGTTCCAGCGGTCAAGCGAGAAGATATAGTTGCCGTTGCTGGCCTCTTTTGGCTTAATCCATGCGCAAATGGTAAAATTAGCCGGGCGTAATGATGCCTGGTAAGGCACCTCTATATAAGCTGCGTTGTTAAAATCATAAGCGCTGTTTGCATTTCCGTAGCGGTCGGCAACCAATATGGGCAGCGTGCCGCCATCAGTTGGTGCAACGCCGTAAGGGCCTACCCATCCTGTTTTAAGCGTACCGTTATTACCGTTGCCTGATACGTCATCGGCATTGCCGCTAAAGGTCCAGGAGGCAACAAGATTAGCAGCCGAAATCTGTTGGATAAGGGCGACATTAAACTGCGTTGCCGCACGCATCAAATTGGCCGAAGCATTATTAACCTGTTGCTGTGTGTACTGCCCGGTCTTTACATCTTTGGCCAGGTTTAGCGCTATCATGAGCGCTGCCTTTGAGCCGGGTGAATAATCACCGGCCTGTTTTCCTTCAACCGCAGCATTATAAACTGTGGTTAATGAGTCAACTTCGGCGCTTAATTTTCCTTTATCGGAATTATAGTTTGCCTTTTCCGCACTTTTTTTGCACGATTGTGTGGCGGTTACCGCGACTATCAAAACAATGATTGCCGCAATAGAATTTTTAATCTTTCTCATTATTGAAAATTTAAAATTTCATGATTACTTGCCTAATTTAAAATTAGTCTGTCTTTCACTTTCCGGTATAGGGAAAAATTGATTTTTGCTGAAGCTGAAGTTGGGCTTATTTTTTAGCGCATTGCTGGCATAAGCCTGTCCGTACCTTATGATATCGAAAAAGCGATGAAACTCCAGCGCCAGTTCAGATCGCCTTTCCCTGCGGATAATATCGCGAAGCTGCACCTGGTCGGTAACAGTAACATTGGGCAATAAGCCTGTCGGTACAGTTCCAAAACCGGGAAGCGATGCATCATTCAGATAATCTTCGCGGGCACGTTTTCTCACCTTATTAAGCGGGATCAACGCTGCGCCGCTGCTGCCCGATTCGTTTAAGGCTTCTGCCTCAATCAACAAAACTTCGGCAAAACGGATGGCCTGGTAGTTTAAATTGCCATCGCCCCTGGTACTTACAGGAACTTCCGACAATGGCTGCGTGTGTTTTTTGCTTACATAACCGGTTGTGCTCCAGGCCGGGTCGAACTGAACGTCAAAGTAGGAGTGGCCTGCCCTTGATACGGTGTAATCCAAACGTGGGTCTACGGTGCCATCGGGCGCGGTTTCATAATTATCAACCAGGCTTTGTGTAGGTAGATAAAAGCCGTAACCGTTTAAAGGGCGCGGGCCAAACCATGCATTTAAGTTATTCCCCTGGAAAGGTACTAAACCTGAAGTATGCAAAACAGAAAATACAGCTTCTGCGTTGTTTTTAGTGGCCGCACGGAAGTTATCGGCATAATTTGGCAACAGGCTATAAACCCCCAATGCCTCAACAGCCTGCGCTGTAGATGCGGCCAATGCCCATTTTTGCTCAAAAAGATAGGTTTTGGCTAACAGCGCCAACGCGGCGCCTTTTGTGGCGCGGCCAACGTCACTACCACTACGGCTTATAGGTAAGGCTGCTGCAGCTGCGGTGCAATCCTTTTCTATCTGCGCGTAAATTTGTGCCTGCGGAAGCGCCGGGCTTTGTAGTTCCTCCGGTGTTTCTACTTTTAAATGCAGCGGAATATCGCCATAAGCTGCTGTTAAATTAAAGTAGTAGTAAGCCCTTAAAAATTCGGCCTGCCCAACAACATCAGTCCGTACTGCGTCAGAAACGGCTTTGTTAGCGGCAGTAAGGCCATCAGTAACTACGTTACATTTAAAAACACCATCGTAATATCTTTTCCAAAGGCCTTCAACAGCCGAATTACTGGGGTTGATATTGAAGTTCTGGATGCTCAGGAAATCGCCCTGGTCACCGTCGCTGCTGCCTTTTATGGCATCGTCAGAGGCGAGGTCGCCTAAAACCCATAGCGTGTTCGAGGAGGCATCGGTAAAGGTAAGCGGCGAATAAGCTGCATTTACGCCAAGTTTGGCATTTGCATCGTTGGTGAAAAAGTTATCACCCTGGTACTGGCCCAACACCGGTTGTTCCAGGAATTTTTTACACCCGCCTGCCATCAATAGCAAGGAAGCGCTTAAATAGATACCTATATATTTTGCTTTCATTTCTCTATTTTTTTAGGTTAGAAATTAGCGTTAACACCAAATGTTATGGTACGTGCCGATGGATAAGTTCCCCAGTCGATACCTACTGCCGTTACCGTGCTGCCATTGTTGGCGTTGTTATATTGTTCAGGGTCAAGGCCGGTGTATTTGGTAAAGGTTAGCAGGTTTTGGCCGCTAACATACACACGTACCGACGATACCCCCAGGCTTGATAAAGCATTTTTGCCCAATTTATAGCCCAGCTGAACGTTTTTAAGTTTCATGTATGAGCCACTTTCAAGGAACCGGGTAGAGGGCATCTTGTTGTTATTACCGTCTGTCCACGACAGCAGGGGCAGGGTATTTGATGTACCCGGACCTGTCCAGCTTTGGGTTGCAGCGCGTTCGGTAATATTGAAGGGACGATAAAATCCTTCTATATCCGTAAGTACCTGGTTGTACAGCTTGTTACCAGAAACGCCCTGGAAGAATACACTCAGGTCGAAATTTTGATAGGCTACATTAGCAGTCAACCCATAAGTGAATTTAGGTATCGGGCTGCCAACGTAAGTCCTGTCTTTATCGTCGATAACGCCATCGCCATTCACATCTTTATACATTACATCACCCGGGCGTATACCTGGCCCCTGGTAAGCATGTGTAAATACCTGCTGCGCATTCTGGAAGATCCCTTCTTGTTGCAACAGGTAGAACTCACCGATAGGATGGCCTACAGCGGTCTGCGTGGCGAAATAGTTATTGTCTACACGTCCGGCTGCGATAGGGGTGCCGTTAGCCAAAGCTGTTACTTCGTTATTAACAGTAGCAAAATTGCCGCTCACACCGAAGCTCCAATCTTTATCAATAGTTTTTCTGTACGATAATTCAAGCTCCAGGCCTTTATTAGTAACGTTACCAGCGTTCACGGCTGGGTTACCGCCATTGCCCGCGCTGCTTGGCAGGGGCAGGAACAATAGCATGTTAGATGTTTTCTTCACGTAATAATCGGCGCTTAATAATAAGGCGTTGTTAAAGAAGCCTATATCAAGACCGCCGTCAATCTGCGTGCTCGATTCCCAGCGAATATTGGGGTTACCCTTGGTAGTTATGCTGTACCCCTGGTTGGTTGTGCCGCCGAACGGATAATAAAAGCCGCTGCCGAATGTAGAAGTATAAGGGTAGAGGCCAATCTGCGAGTTTCCTAGCTGGCCAACGCTTGCACGAAGCTTCAGTGTCGAAACCGGCTTAATATTTTTCATGAAATCTTCCTGGTCAACCCTCCAGCCCAATGAGCCGGATGTAAAGCCCTGGTAACGGTTTGATGGGTCCAGTTGCGATGAGCCGTCCCTGCGGTAGCTTACGCTGGCGAGGTATTTATTATCATATTGATAATGTGCGCTGCCAAACAATGAGAAGAGGGCAAAGTGCGATTCGCCGCCACCATTCAGCGCAGTAGACAATGCACCATCATCCAGGTATTGAAAATTAGGGCCCTGGTTGATGAAGTTTTGGCGGGAGGCGGAGATGCCTTGCTGATCTTGCTTGATTATCTCAGAACCTGCCAAAAAATTCAATACGCTCTTTCCGAGTGTAAGGTCGTAAGTAGCGGTGTTGGTCCAGTTATAATTTAAAT
Organism: Bacteroidota bacterium; assembly: GCA_040389845.1. GTDB lineage: Bacteria > Bacteroidota > Bacteroidia > Sphingobacteriales > Sphingobacteriaceae > Mucilaginibacter. Next base: position 1,536 of record JAZJZL010000159.1, on the reverse strand, counting down.
TGTTATTGTGCGACTGTGCAAGCGAGTTTGGGGAGTTAAAAAAGCGGTCGATGCCGAAGGTTTCGAAAAACTGCTTGTAATCGGTTTGGATAAGGTTTAAACCGATATCCGACTTTATCTTCAAACCTTTTATAGGGTCAACTTCAGCATAAGCATCACCTAATACCGAATATCCATAAGAATTATCATTGCTTGCATCAGCCAGGGCGACCGGATTAATGCCATCGCCCAAAAAGTTGCCGTTTACACTGGCATCTTGCTTGGGAAGGTCGACAAACTGGCCGGCAGCGTTGCGTACAGGCGTCCCCGGTGTACGGAATAACGCGTAACGTACAATACTCGCCGCCGCACCGCTATAACCGTCGCCCGATGATCCTACTGACCTTGTTTTTGAGTAGCTAAGGTTAACATTGGTCCCCAATTTGAAATATTTAGACAGGGTGCTGCTTACCGAAGTCCGCAGGTTAAACCTGTTATACGACGAATTTTTGATGAGCCCGTCCTGGGTGAAATAATTGCCTGCAACTATATATTGCGAGTTTTCATTACCGCCGCTGATAGCTAATGAAGCATTGCTTACGTTGGCAGGTTTTAAAACCTCTTTCAGCCAGTTTACGTCAGACAATGTGCTGGCAAGGTTTTCAGAAATAGTCGACCTGCCATCATTGGTAGCGGCTGTATTAAAGGCGCTTACATATTGCGCATTATCAGCCATTTTGATTAAATGTTGGGCGGTTTGCACGCCGCTGTAAAGGCTGGCGCTCAATTTGGCTTTGCCTGATGTCCCTCTTTTTGTAGTTACTATCACCACACCGTTCGATGCCCTGGCTCCGTATATGGCAGCCGAAGATGCGTCTTTCAGGATGTTGATGCTTTCAATGTCGTTTGGCGATATCTCATTGATGCCCTGGGTAGTTGGTACACCGTCTACTATATAAAGCGGATCGTTATTATTGATAGTACCCACACCACGTACGCGGATGTTAATACCATCGCCGGGGGCGCCTGTATTTTCAGTAACGGATACGCCCGCGGCTTTACCCTGTAATATTTGGTCGACGCCACCAACAGGCAGCCCGTTAATATCTTTGCTGCTTACCAAAGAAACCGCGCCGGTAAGGTCTTTCTTTTTCTGTGTAGTGTAGCCCACAACTACTACTTCGTTCAGGTTTCCTGCGGCTTCTTTTAAAACGATATTGATTTGCGTTCTGCCGCTAATTGCAACCTCCTGGGTTTGGTAGCCTACGTAAGAGATAACGAGCGTAGCATTCTCAGGGGCGGTTATGTTAAAACTGCCCTTCACATCGGTAATTGCCTGCATGTTGCCATTTTTGATGCTGACGGTAGCACCGATAAGGGCTGCTCCTGTGGCATCGGTAACCTGCCCTGTTACTTTAATGTCAGCTTTTTTTGCTGCCGATATAGAGCGGGGGGAGGTAGGGTGCAGACCTTTACTGCTGTTTAACAGTGAATGTTCGTTTACAGCGGCGCCTGATGCGGAAACTTGCGCAAATGCCACTATCAGCAAAGCACAAG
>JAZJZL010000158.1:0-12310 GCA_040389845.1 Bacteroidota bacterium | reverse complement strand
TCGGTAACGTACGCATCTTCGATGCTTTTCAGGTAGGCTGCTTTATTAGCAGGCATGGCCGGTGCGGCGGGAAAAACCGCCAGTACCTGTTCCCGCATTTGCTGCCAAAGTAACCTGATGCGGTTAGCGTAGGGAGAACGATCTCTAAAGGATAAATCCGCTACAAGCTGCGTTTCAAACGGGTCTGTTTCCCGCACTTCGTAACCAGCGGCGCGCATAGCATCAAGTATATCATCAGCTATCCGCTGCTGACCCATATTACGAAAAGCACCCGCCAGTCTTCCGGCGATGACACTATGTCCACCTTGTAATAAGATGCCTAATACATCTGCGGCGTTCCTGATGAGCGCCAGTGCAGTCCGGGCATCCGTTTCAGCCTGGGTATAAATAGTCGGTGAACAATAGACCAGTGCCGCAGGTAAAGTGAACATGCGTATGTTGTTAACCATTATTCGCTGTTCCTCCGGCGGTAAACTTGATTGTAAGTGAAATAAAGAAGTATGGTGGAGCAATTCCGTATTAAAATTTGTTGCAGCCGGGGCTTTGATCATCAATTGACCGGGCACCGCATGATTACCTGCGTGCCATTGCAGGGAGTGATCGGCATTAATGATCCATTGATCGCCGTATCTGCTTTCGAGATAACGTGTGCAAAAGTCCCAATAGTTGGTATACCAGGAAGTGCTGTCACCAGGCCGTTCATCGGGCCTCGACGGAATATACCAAGCCCGCACCACTTCCTTCAGAAAGCCTTGCTTTGTTAGCAGGACACGATGCTGATTACTCAACTCGTCTGTATGAATTGCTACCAGACCACGTTGCTGTAACGCTTGTAAAGCTGACAAGGCTGCTGCTAATTTTTCTGCCGGTGTTGCCATTGGTCAATCTGATAATGAATATACAGCGCAATACGCGCAATACGTTCAGGACGAAAACTAGAATAAAGATACGGACAAAAACTATAATAAACAAACGCATCAAAACTATAATAAAGATACGGACGAAAACTATAATAAATAAAAACACAAAAACGATAATGAGCAGCACGATGAAAACAATAACCATGCTGCTCAAGAGAAAAATACGACAGCAGTGAATTAAGAAAATCAACAGCAAAACGATTACAACGATTACAAAAGCCGCAGCGATAAACCAAAGATTGATATATTGAAATACCTTTAAGGATATCACCATGATATTTACAGCGCTTTGCAGATAATAGTCTGCTCAAGATATCCCGGAATCCGCTAATGTATAGCAGTCAAAATAATGGCTGGCGGAAAGACTGCCAAGCCGGTATAGGTGAGAAATCAATCAGGAATTGCAAGCGCATACTGAATTTGCAGCAATCTGCTACAGATTATTTAAGTCCTTATTGAGGAGATTTGCACAGTTTTTTAAATGTTTCTAACAGGTTTAAAAAAGCGAAATTTTCAAATTTTGGGGTTGTGGAGATTCTGATGTACATGACCATTCTTTTCCGATTTAAGCTGACCACCGGTTCCGCGGTTATTTGACCAATGCGTTCCGGCAGAAGATGACCACCAGATTGTTGTAGCAAATGTTTGTAAGGCCGCCAATGCTTGCGGAGGTACCAAATACCACCAATTAGCATGGCTAACCAAACAATCAACATGAGCAAGATAAGAAAGATACTGAAGCTCTACAGCCAGCAGCGGAGCATTATGGCGATTGCTGCACAGGCTGACGCTTCCAGAAACACCGTAAAGAAATACCTTACGGCATTTAAACAAACGGGTTTTACTTTTGACGAAATAGACACCCTGAACGACAGGGAGCTCGAAGATCTCTTCGGTAAAACCCGTGAAAACCCTCCAAACGCCCGTATGCAGTCCATGCTGCGCTGTTTTCCTCACGTCGATAAAGAACTTAAACGGACAGGTGTAACGCGTTATATGCTTTGGGAGGCCTATCTCAAAGAATTCCCGAACGGTTACCAATACAGCCAGTTTTGCTTCTATTACAATCAATGGAAGGCCCGTGTTAACCCCACGATGCACATGGATCACAAAGCCGGGGATAAGCTTTATGTGGACTTCGCAGGCGAGAAGCTAAGCATTACCGACAAGGATACCGGCGAGATCGTACCAGTGGAGGTATTCGTCGCTATCCTCGGTGCGAGCCAACTAACTTATGCAGAGGCCGTCATGTCGCAACAGAAAGAAGACTTTATAGCCGCCTGTGAGAATACACTTCATTATATCGGGGGCGTGCCCGCAGCCATTGTACCAGACAACCTGAAAGCCGCTGTAACGAAGAGCAACCGTTATGAACCCACATTGAATGAGACATTTGAGGACTTTGCGGAACATTACGGGACTACCATATTACCGGCGCGTGCCTACCGCCCGCGTGACAAGGCGCTGGTAGAAGGTGCGGTAAAGATCCTATATACCAAGATCCATGCGCCGCTTAACAAAGAGGTATTCCATACCCTGACCGATCTCAATAAGGCAGTACGGGAACTGCTGGAGCTTCACAATACCCAATTCCTCAAAGGCCGTAATTACAGCCGCCGGCTGCAATTTGAAGAGATCGAGAAACATACGCTGGCACCACTGCCCGTACAACGCTACCAGTTTAAAAAACAGTTCCATGCCCGCGTCATCAAAAACGGTCACGTCAACCTCGGGCCGGACAAGCACTATTACAGTGTTCCTTACCGTTTTATCGGCAAAAGGGTCAAGCTGATGTATTCACGCACTACGGTTGAGATTTACTCCAACTACGAAAGAATAGCGCTCCATAAGCGGAATAAAAGCCCTTATAACTATACGACCGATGAGGACCACATGGCGAGCACCCACCGCTTTAGAAGCGAGTGGACGCCAGATAAGTTCCTGAACTGGGCCGCGTCCATTCATGAGGATGTCAGGCTGTATATACTCCATATCCTGGAACGTAAACAACACCCCGAGCAGGCATATAAGTCCTGTCTCGGTGTACTGACATTTGCCAAGAAAGCCGGTAATGAGCGCCTGACGATGGCCTGCCAAAGGGCGCTCAGCTATGGCGTTTATAACTATAAAACCATCCAGTCTATACTCGAAAATAAGATGGACAACTACGAGGAGAGCATATTCGCAGATGAGCTGCCCATGCCCAGCCACGATAATATCCGCGGAGATTACAAATAATCATAACAACCAATAAATCTATAAAACAAATGAACACAAACACTTTAGACAAGCTCAGGAAGATGAAGTTCTTCGGTATGTTTCATGCCTTTAAAAGCAGCATGGAAAGCGGTAAAATGAATGATTATACAGCCGATGAAATGCTGGCCATGCTGGTGGACGCAGAATGGGACGACCGGCAAAACCGCAAGATCGAACGGACGATCCTGTATGCCAAATTCCGCTATAAAGCCTCTATCGAGGATGTAAACTTTCATGCCAGCCGCAGCCTCGACCGAAACCAGATGCAACGCCTGGCTGATTGTACCTTTATCGATAAGTTTGAAAACCTGCTGATTACAGGTAGCACTGGTATTGGTAAGAGCTATATTGCCTCGGCGATCGGTTATCAGGCCTGTACACTTGGTTACCGGGTGTTCTATGCCAGCACACCCAAGCTGTTCGCTAAACTGAAAATGGCCAAGGCCGATGGCTCCTACATCAAGGAGCTGGCCAGAATTGAAAGGCAGCAGCTATTGATCCTGGATGATTTCGGTCTCCAGCCATTCGACGCGCAGAGCCGGGCCGCACTCATGGAACTGATAGAAGACCGGCATGGCAAAACCTCCCTGATCATTACCTCTCAGTTGCCTGTTAGTAAATGGTTCGAGGTGATTGGTGAAAAAACAATAGCCGATGCTATACTAGACAGGATTGTACATGATGCCCACCGGATAGAACTAAAGGGGGATTCCATGCGCAGAAAACGCAACCAGGAAACAGAAAATGCGTATGCCTGAAAAATGATTGAAAATAACTATTTTTGACCAGAGCATTACAACGTTTGCTACCTCTCAGTGCAGCATCATCAGACGGTCAGTTTGGCCCGGAATAGGATGGTCACCATCATCAGAACATACAACACCTAAAAACAGCCTTTTGCCTGGTCAATTTGGCCCGGAATAGATGTATTTTGATGTTTTTAGGACTTTTTGTTGCATTATAGCAAAAGGTGGTCAATTGCCTCCGGAATATTTTGCAAGGTTTTGAAGGTGCCATATATCATCATTCCGGGGCAAACTGACCAGCTTCAACGCCATGCAGGGTCTTTGCAATTGTTGCTGTCGCGGAATTCGGCTACCGTCCTTTCCTTTCCCCATATCTTTTTGCCCGCTTTCTTAGGATGTAATGCAAAATGTTGATTGCGTTCATAGAAGTAGCGGTCGATTGCTGCCTGGCAATGACCGACACTAGCATAGTCGCTGTGGTGAATAACCGATTTTGCGAGACCGCTGAAAACGGACTCGATTACATTCAGGAACTGTGCCGAGGCTGGCAGTGGAGCCAGTTCGACCACCGGGGTGTGGTGTTCAGCACGGTAATTCATTGCATTGATTTCGTCGAGATAGGCGTTTAGTTTTTTGGAGGCATGCCATATCGCCGCGTCCCAGGACAAGTATAATTTGTCCTGATCGTTATACCGCCCGCACAAAACCTCGATCATCTTTATCATTTCGGCCGTATCTTTTTTGCGTGAGTAAAAATGCGTCATTTGATTAGTGGATAATTCCAATGCCGCAGTGCAAATTAGGCAACCTTTGCTTTGTTGGTGCTGCGGATAAGTTTTGAATTCACCGTGTTTGACCAATGCACGGCCGCCTTTCATCTTAATGGAAAACGGACCGTATTCATCAATTGAGAAAAACTTTTCTTCAGCTGTTAAATTTTGCAATATCGTTTGAATATGTGCCAGTTTTTCCCTAAACTCAGGATCCGGACTGGTCAGCACTTTCCGTGCTTTGCGGAATACATAGCCTTCCTGCCGGATATACATAGAGATCATGGCCATTGATACGGATGCACCGTAATGCTTGTAATACGCCGTAGACAGGTCTTTTAACCGCCACGATGTCCGGTTAAAACCATGCAGCTGCGGAGCTTCGTGCAACAACCTGATTAGGTTTTCCTTTTTTATCTTGATTTGTTGAATAACGCTATCATCGGTCTGCCGCTTTTGTGGTTCGAGGCCAACCAAACCTTTTTTCTTGAAGATATTAATCCAATGACGTACGCATTCAGGTGATCTTTCAATTTTACCGGCAATTTGAATAATAGGATGGCCTTGGGCCGTATCTAGTACCACAACTGCCTTTTCCCATTTTCTTCGATCATTACTGCGCCGCCACGTATTCAGGATTTGGGTATCTGTCACCGATAACGACATCATATTTATTTTGTAATGAGTTATTTTTGCAGGCGACTTTAGCCAGTCTGCATAATGGTATGCAAACTGGCTATAACTATAGGCATTGGGTGTAACTTCACAATGATATATCCATAGTTGCTTAACCGACGGTAATTTTTCCATTTTATCAACCAATCCAGCCATTATCCGACCAAACATTACATCGGCATTGCCCGGTTCTATTTTATTTTTTAAAAATTTGAGAAACTCGTTGCGTTCGCAAAAACGATTTTTATTTGTGTTGTCCGCCGCACACCATAATCTGATATGTCTCTTTAATGTATTTCGGGCAACTCCTATATCTTTGGCAGCCTGCGTAATATTAAACTTTTCGGAAACATACAGTTTGTGTAGCTTTTTGAGCTGCGTGTCGGATAATCGGGATGCTTTCATGATAATTGAATTGATAATTCGTGACATCAAAATTTCTTAAACAACAATTTAATATAGATTTTTTAAAGCAGGAGTGCCCCTATAGATAATAATGTATGTTCATGTTTCATGAACACGTTAAAATTTTGAACAAAATTATTGCACAGTGGAAGTAAGGTTTTTGTTCGTGATATCCCCGAACCGGTTAAATCAGTATTTACAAACTATTCCATTTTTCCATTTCCCGATATTTAACGCTGTCAACTATTTTGGCATAAACTTGTGTTGTTTTCAGGTTGGTGTGTCCCAATAACTTACTTACTACTTCTATGGGAATGCCCAGCGTAATAGATATTGTGGCAAACGTATGTCTGGCAACGTGGCAGGTCAATTTCTTTTGGATGCCTTCCTGTCTACCAATTTCTTTTAGGATGCGATTGGTGACCTTGTTGCAGTAAACCCGAAATACAGGGTCAGAGTTAGGTAAAAGGCTTGTATCTGATAGGATAAGCTGACGTGCCTTTTGAGTTAAGGGGATATTAACGAGATAACCTGTTTTATGCATATTCAACAATATACTGTTGCCATCAATTGATGTGCCTTTTAGCATCCTTAAATCAGAATATCGTAGTCCCGTATAACACGAAAACAGAAAATATTTCAAGATTTCTTTTTCCTTAGTATCTGTAACTTTCCCATTAGAAAAAGCTTGAGCCAATTTATTTAACTCTTCCATGGTAAGGAAATCTCTTTTCCCGTCTACCTTCTTAATGGTTATATATTTAAAGGGGTTGTTTTTTATATACCCGTATCGCATCGCAACATTTACAAATGTGCGTAATGATCTAAGGCTCTTGCTTACGGTATTTTCATTATTTCCAAGTTGATTAAGCATATAATGTTGGTATTCATGGATGAATTTCTCCGTAATGTCTGCGAAACAAATGCTCTTTTTGAATTTTAATAGTTTTGTTATTTGAGATTTATAACTCCACCAGGATTCCAAACGCAGACGTGGCTTGTTTTCGTTCAAATATTTAAGGATATAATCAGTGAAGCTTTCATCCGTTTGGCCCAGAGAAAGCATATAATCTTTAAATTGTCTTAGCGTTAATGGCGTATCTTCATATACAAAATTATTGAGCACAAACTTTAACGCCTTTTTATCGAAGGCCTCTATGATCGCGTTATATCGTTCATATGACTTATTTCTTTTTTTTACACGCTGGTTTGATTCAGACCAATCTTCTTTAGGCAAGGCCACGGAAGTTGCGATTTCTATCTTTTTACCGCGTTGAAATGCGCGCAAATAAACCGGGTTGAAGCCGTCTTTGTTTAGCTCCGGTTTTAGTATAAAATTGTAAGTTATCCGAACATTCATTTTTTCTTTGTGAAGTAATTGTGAAGTGGCAAGATACGCTATCAAAATTTGTGACGTAAGTAAACACTTAGATAGCAGTTAGATAAGTTAATTAAGATCAATGTCCTGGGTGATAGGAAATCCATATCCTCTGAAGCGAAATGCTGGCAAAAGTTTTATAGGTAGTTATGTTTTGGGGATGGGCTTCGTATTAAAGGATGAGGAGGCTGAATCAATTATTGCCAAAGATGCACGTAATAGGCAGGTTCTTTTCCCTTATCTGAATGGAGAAGATTTAAATAATGACCCTGAACAAAAGCCCTCTCGCTGGGTGATCAATTTTTTTGATTGGCCTGAAGAAAAGGCACGTACTTATCCCGACTGTTATTCGATTATTGAAAAGATGGTAAAACCAGAACGTCAGCGTTGGAAATTAGATGAGAATGGAAGAGAAATTATAGGAACATTCGCCTTGCGTAAACCTTTGCCACAGAAATGGTGGATATATGGCGAAAAGCGACCTGCTTTGTATGAGACCATATCTCAGTTAGACCAGGTCATGGTTCTGACACGAGTTTCCAAGTATGTTGTTGTTGAAATGGTTAATAGCAAACAAGTATTCACAGAAAAAATCGTTGTAAAGACGTTTCAAGACCCTTTTTATTTTTGCATACTACAGAGTACCATCTATAACGAATGGGCGTGGAAATATAGCTCAACATTAAGAGGCGGCACAATTAATTATTCCCCGTCGGTTTGTTTTGACACGTTTCCGTTTCCGGAAATAAAAACAGAAAATAACTTGAACGAAGCTGGAATCAGCTTTTATACTCAAAGGCAAAAAATCATGAAAAATGCACGGTTGGGGCTGACCAGATTGTATAACCAGGTTCACAATAGTTCGTTAAGCCTAGTTGATGATCCTTCAAATCTCAATCCTGCAGTTTTTTTAAAGAAATATGGAAAAGATAGCTTGAGCCTCAGAACACATTTAGAGAGCTTTACAGCGATAAGCTATAACGATGTTGTAACTGAAATTAAAGAACTTCGAAAACGTCAGATACAAATGGATATGGCAGTAATGGAGGCTTATGGCTGGACCGACATCTCCTTAAAACACAATTTTTATGCAATGGATTACCTCCCGGAAGGTGATAGACTTCGTTTTTCTATTGACCCTATAGCAAGTCGAGAAATTTTAAAAAGGCTCCTAAAACTTAACGAGCAAATACATCTTATTGAACCGACCGATAAAAAAAAGATTTTGGAAACCGATAGTGATGAAATAGAAGGGAAGATTAATAATACTCTTACCTTATTCTAAGACCCGCTAATTCCTAAAATAAACTTAATAACGTTGATTCATTTGGTTTTGCTTTTTTCTTTACAAGTTTGCTTTTGATTTCTTCATCTATTTCTGACTGACTAATCTTTCTGTTTAAAGTTGACAACCTTTTAAGTATTTCTTTTCGTGCATCGAAATGGATTGTGTATCTAACTCGGTCATTTTCTGGCAGATACTCGACTTGATGAAAGTCATGATGTAATTTAATATCGTTCCATCCATAGGCTTCCAATACCAAGTAATCCAATTCACAACTAATCTTTCTCAACGTGAGAATATCGTCATAATAAATATCAGAGGGAACTAGGTCTTTGTTATGGTAAATATTTTGCAGATTAGTAAACCCTATTTGGTATCGAAACGTAAATTCTTTACGGAGCCGATTGAGATTATTTCCAAGTTCTTCTAGACGTGGTAGTACTAAATCAGGAAAGGGAAAGGTTTCAAAGGCTCTGCTTGCAGAATATCTTAATGCATCACCCTTCATGGTCGAGCTATTTTTCCACGCCCATATTTCGTGAAGCGAGGAAGATAAAATAGCGTAATCAACAAATGAGCTTAGCGCCAGTATTACAGTTGCTTCTGAATAAACAATATTTTTGCCCGCCATATATACCGAAAAATATTTCGACACCCTAGGTAAAACCATGACCTGGTCTAACTGAGATATGGTCTCATAAAGCTCACCTCTTGTACGTAAAAACTGCCACCATTTATCGCGTCCTCTTTGATCATTTTTAATCATTCTTTCTGGCTTTACCAAACGTTCCAAAATCTCAAAACAATCGGGATAAGTCCTGGCCTTTTCCTCGCTCCAGTCAAAAAAGTTAATTACCCAGCGACTGGGCTTTTGTTCTGGATCACTATTTAAATCATCTCCATTTAAATATGGGAATAACACATCTTTGTTTCTTGAATCTTTTGCTATCAGTGTTTGAGCTTCCTCAATAGTAAGCACAAAGCCCATTCCTAATACATAACTTCCGATAAAACTGTTCTTTGCGTTTGCCTTCAGAGGATATGGATTTCCTATCACCTCGGAATCGTCCAGATAAGGTGTGATTCTGCCCACCTTTTTTTTATCCAAAAAGTAGTCTTTTTCCCACTTGCCTTTGTGTATGGTTATAAGCGATACCTCAACTGCTGCATCGCCCGGCCACTTCATGGATCGCACGGCGTGGTTGATCACCCCGTCGTCACCACAAATAACATCCAGGCCACCTTCACGTGCGCCACCCTGAGCAATTGTATTGGTAGAAACCAGGGATTGAAATCCATTTGGACGAAGCAGCGTAAATATTCGCCTGAAAAAATAAGTAACAAGATCAACAGCGCCTGCCGGCTTATAAGCGAATTTGACATACTCAAGAAAACTATTGCCAAATGCACCGCTCAATTTTTGACCGCCAAGAAACGGCGGGTTGCCCAGGATACAATCGAACCCTCCTTTATTAAATACCTCCGGGAATTCTAAAAACCAGTGAAAGAAATTGTGACGGGATACCAACTCATTTATTCCTGCCGCCAATTGGATCGGAATTTGGCCGCCGCGTAAAAATTCGAAATACCCGCTATTAGTTACAATAATGTCCCTGTTTACATCCGTTTTGGGTATAAAAAATTGAGCGACCTGTATGTCTGCCAACATCTTCAATCGCTTCATAAAAGGGCTTTTGGTAAGTACCTGGTATTGCTTCTCCTTAGCTGCAACCTCCTCGGCTGTCCCCTCCGGCATGTGATCCAATAAACTAAACTGGCTAATAAGTTCTGCCAGCGAATCATTAACGTTGTTTTCAAATAGACCTATTTGCTCATTCAGGCTAAGGCCTTTTTTGTTGGCGGCTCTATACTGTTTGATCAATTCCTTATTGTCCTCAGGTATTGCTTTAAACGCTTCGTCCGGGATACCGGCCATGATTTCTTTTTGAAGGGAAAGGCCTACAATAGAGTCCCCGCATTTGATATGATGGTCCAAAAAGTTAAGTGGTTCGCCCGGATTGTGCGCTTCCAGCCACAATGCAACCTTACAGAGTTCCACAGCCAATGGATTTTTATCAACGCCATAGATGCAATTTTTGATCACGGCTCGCATGGCATGGCGCATGGCCACAGGATTGGGCTGTTCTTCAGTTGTCATCAGGCGAGCTACCTCTGTCGCTATCCTGCGCGCGGCGGACAGTAGCAGGTGCCCGCTCCCGCAGGCTACGTCGATCACCTGTATGCCAAGTAAATTTTTGATCGCTGTTTCCCGCTCCTGATTAGTGTGGCGGGATAATGACAGGGTTGTGTCTTTTATAGCCAGGGCTATCTTTTCTTCTATAACGTGGTCAAGTGAATGTTGAATGAGTGGTTTGCACAGTTCTTCCGGGGTATAATGCGAGCCCGATATCCCGCGAAACGAACCTTCTTTAAAATGGAAATGTGGTATTTCCGAAGCAAAAGAGAAATTTGGACTGTATTCCAGCAAACCTTCATAGACAGATCCGAATTCCTCCACGTCCAGGTCCGAGTAGTTAACGCGGACCGTCTGCTGCGTTTGGTTATTCACAAAATAGCAAAGCCCGGCAATGGTGTCGATCAGTATGCGGTTATCTAAACGCAAGGTCATCAATGTATGCAATGCACTTGGCGCAAAAATACCAGAGGCCAGTGCCTGAATCCCGAGTATATTACCAAAGTACTTACTTTCAAAAAGCATGAAAGTAGACTTCATACCCTCCCAAAGATCATCCTTCCCGTTGTCAAAATAAAGCATTTTACCGGCAAGCTTGCGCAGGCGTTCAATGCTGTAGTATTGATAATAGATCCGTTTTTTGTATAAAATATCTTCTTCAGCTGTTTCCGGATAGACCAGGTCGCGCTCTTCGGTTACGATCAAGAAAAGAAAGCGGTAAATCAGCCGCAACAATTCGGCGTAATAGCCCTCCGCCGAAATTTTGTTGTTTTTTAGTTGTTCCCGTAAGCTTTCGTTGTGTGGATTTTGAATGAAGCCGTTCGCAAGCCCGATTTGCGTCCTGAACGGCTGTTGCTTGTTGAGGACGATTCCATTGGGATATCCCACTAAGGCATTGATCACCGCAATGCTCAGGTTTTCACGAAGACGCGAGCCGGATTCCAGCGATTGCAAATGATAAGATTCGAATATACATCCGTCCGGAAAATCACTTTTCAGTTTAAAACGGGAGGCGTGCAAGGTCCGGTAAAGAATGGCAAAATCTGAGTACAGATCTTCCTCCATCATTTTTTCGAGGTTGAACTCAAAATAACTTATCCGGACAATTCTTGAAGAATCCCGCAACAACCTAAGAAAAATGCCATTACTTGCTAGCCCGTAGGTGTTTTCGACCTTATTCAAATACTCTTGCAATAATGCGTGTGGCGAGGACTTTCCATCTTTTGTTCCCTTGTCCAAACTTTGCTTAAAAGAGACCAAATGGATGGGAAACCCGTCAATTTCTTCGTCCTTGTGACTGATTTCAAAACGTTTGCCGCTCTCCGGATGCGTATATACCGTGGCCTTGGTCGCACTAAAATTTAATTCCGCCAATAGCGGCTCTAACCAGGATTTACGTGTTTCAGTGGTTCCGCTATCTTCGTCCTTTAACCTGTCTTTTTTAGATTTAAATATGTTCCACAATGCCCTGGCATTGATCCAGGCATTACCGATCTCATCCCGAAGTGCATGGTTAATTCCAAAATATCCAACCTGCTGATAAAAACCGGGGTCTTCTGAACGGATTTTTTCGATGATCTCGCTTGAAATAATGTTACCCTGAATATTTATAGACGTAGCGTTCATATGATTAATTTAAAAAAGCGGTGTGGCCACTGGTTTAAGAATATACACACCA
>JAZJZL010000157.1:159936-162031 GCA_040389845.1 Bacteroidota bacterium | reverse complement strand
TCGGTGCGGATCAAAACTGTAAGCTGGCATATAGCTGCTTTTACCGCCTTTTTCCCACCTTAAAGCAAACACATCCTCCCTGCCTTTGAATAGGGATTTATACAAAAAAAGTCGATCATCTTTCATTCAAAGTAAATATGTTATTCAAACACACCTATAGCATTTAACTATTCTCAATTTTATTTTGAAACCAATGTAGATAGCGTTCTGTCTGAGAAGCCAGATAGTAGGGCAAATTAAGCAAATGATATTTTTTTCCTTCAGGGGTTACAGCTTCTGTAATCAATATTTCCCCGGCGTAGAACCGTACAGCCATTTGATGGGAAACTAAATCCATGTATAAATGCAGGGATTTAAGTTTCCCCTCTGTCCCGGATTTTACTTCAATTGGAATGAGTTTGCCTTCAAACGGCCAAATAAAATCCACTTCAGCAGAAGAAGTCGCTTTTTCCCTTACCCAAAAGTTAAGACTGCTTAAAGCGTTGTATTGTGAAGCCAGCAGCTCTTGTCCAACCAGATGTTCGATCATTGTACCCTGATATACTTTATTTAAATCAGTGGTACCTAATATCTCTTTTTGAATACCTGCAAAGTAATTGAGCATCCCAGTATCCAGAATTTGCAATCGTGGTGATTTTTTATAATCGGGTAGTAATGGGAGTTTTGTATCAGTAGATGGGTAAAGCAACTGTATAAGCAACGCATTCTCCAAAGTGCGCAAAGCTTCGCTCATATCCCGGGAACGATAAGAAGAGTTACCGAAACCTTCAAATTTTATGCGTTTTCCAGCTTGTGAAAACGATGCTCGTATAGCATGTCGAATATATTGTATCTGCGAACTTGTTGTTGCATACTTCTCTACATCATCTACATAAGCTACAATGAGAGATTCGTAAATAGTTTGCAATGCAGTTAAATCTTTGCTTACGCTGTAATTATTCACAATTTCGGGCATACCACCGATCAATGCATAAGTATGAAAAAGCTGCAATAATTTAGTATGTGTAAATTGTGGGGCCGGTGTAGTTTCTAAATAGTCTAACGCAGCACTTTCACCAACGGCATCCAAAAATTCAGGAAACGAGGCCGGTCGCAGTACTTTGTATTCAACCCGTCCAACGGGAAAACTTATGTTTTTATTAAATAAAGTTTCGAGCATACTACCCGCCGCAATTATAGCTATATCAGGTTCCGACTCATAGAAATAGCGTAAAATATTCAATGCTTCCGGCACCTCTTGTATCTCATCAATGAAAATAAGAGTTTTTCCCTTTTTTGACAGCACTTTATCTTTTATAAAAAATAAGGTTTGTACTAACACCTCGATGTTATTGAAATGCTCAAAGGGTAACCTATCGTTAGCTAATTCCAAGTTGAGATAAATGTATTGCTCGAATCGCTTTGCGAATTGATTAATCATTGTTGTTTTACCAACTTGCCTTGCACCTCTAATTACCAGCGGCTTACGGTCATGTTTAGTCAACCATTTTTCTAATTCTGCTACGATACTTCTTTTGAACATGTCACAAAATTAGGGTAATTTATCGAAATAAATGGCACAAAGTAAGGGTAAACATTAATAAAAAACGGCACATAATAGGGGTTGTTTCTATAGAACAGTTAATATTAGCAGTAGATAAACTAAATAAACCAAGTCAATGAGATTATTTTTAAATGCTGTTGAGCTTCATTAAAGCGGCCAATCAGCTCACATTTTTGTTAGAGGCTCCCAAACCCACAAGCATTGTTGTTATATACAACCTTTGATTATGAAGAGTGATATATAATAGCTAATTTTATATTCCTACATAACTTTAAATCTCATCATGGATGCATTCAAAACCCATGAGCAGGTAATCTCTGATTACAAGGCTTATTTACAATCTTTTATAAATATTAAAGACCAGAAAATTAATGAATATGTTAATAGTAATACCTTAGTCAATCAAATATTACCTGAACCTTTAATTCAATTCAATCCATCCTTTGAAAAAGGAAATTCGTTGGATGATTTAATTAAAGAGGGAATAATCCATCAAGATCTGTAGATGCACTTTTTTTGCGGCTTTGCGATTCCAGGTAATCCACATGGATC
>JAZJZL010000157.1:85876-159926 GCA_040389845.1 Bacteroidota bacterium | reverse complement strand
CTGAATATAGTGTGATAGGCCGTGTGGCAAGAAGGATCTGGGCAAAAGCAATGAGGTCTACCTTCTCATTTCTTTTTAGCAGGTAAGCTTTAATATCATCAGCACTCAGCTGATCTACTTTAGGACCTAACCTCGAAATCGCGTCCCGGTAATCATCGAGAAGCACATACAGGATACGGTTAATCGTGGTATCCTTAATTTTTAAATTTTTGTCCAGCTTTTTATCTGTGACATAGTGTTCGGTGTCCATAAACACCCGTTTGTCGTTATGGTGTACGCACACCTTAACATTGTAAGTACCATCTGCTTTTTTGTGGTGTCTAAACACCTTTGCACTTAATGTAGCCATAATCATTTTCAATAGCCACGGAAAGACTGTTACGTATTTGTTACGGTTTTCCGTGAAATTCAACAAAAAATCCTGCGAAACTGAAATATGGAAATACTGACCTCCCGGAAGAGAGCTGCTGCAAAAACCGCGTGTTTACAGCAGAAAAGGCCATTTTTAAACAAAAAAAGCCTAGCGGACGTGCTAGGCTTATTGCTCCTGAGGCTGGGCTCGAACCAGCGACCCTCTGATTAACAGTCAGATGCTCTAACCGGCTGAGCTACTCAGGAGTACATTTCCGGTTTGGAGTGTGCAAAAGTATGATTTATGCATTAATTACGCAACAACTCTTTCAAAAAAAATTAAAAAATTAAACTCACGCAAAATTAATCCCTGAATTTAAGCATGTTAACTTTAACAGCTATTGCTTAAATGCCGCAATTGTGCCTTAATTTCACAATATTTGCCGAAAATTTAATATTAAATATGAGTTTACTGGTTATCGGTACCGTTGCATTTGATGCTATTGAAACGCCTTTTGGCAAAACAGATAAAATTGTTGGCGGCGCAGCCACCTTCGCAAGCCTTGCCGCTTCGTATTTTTATGATAAAACCAAGATAGTTGCCGTAGTGGGCGACGATTTCCCCCAAACTTTTATCGACGAGTTTGGCAAGCACCACATAAATACCGAAGGCCTGCAAATAAAAGAAGGCGAGAAGTCGTTTTTTTGGAGCGGTAAGTACCATAACGATATGAACAGCCGCGATACGCTCATTACCGAGTTGAATGTGCTGGCTGATTTCGACCCTATCATTCCAGACAGCTACCAGGATTGCGAATACCTGATGCTGGGCAATCTTACCCCGCAGGTACAGCAAACAGTCATCAAGCGCCTTAAAAATCGCCCTAAGCTGATTGTAATGGACACCATGAACTTCTGGATGAACATCGCACTGGATGATTTACTGGCCACCATCAAGATGATTGATGTATTGACTATCAATGATGAAGAAGCACGCCAGTTATCAGGCGAATATTCATTGGTTAAAGCAGCCAACAAAATATTGACCATGGGTCCTAAATACCTCATCATTAAAAAAGGCGAGCATGGCGCATTGTTATTTGGCGAAGGCAAGATATTTTCCGCGCCCGCCCTTCCACTTGAAGAAGTATTCGACCCGACAGGTGCAGGCGATACCTTTGCCGGCGGCTTTATTGGCTATATGGCCAAAGTTGGTTCAGTTAGCTTCGACAATATGAAAAATGCATTGATTTTCGGCTCTGCGCTGGCTTCTTTCTGTGTAGAGAAATTCGGTACGGAAAAGCTCATTAATCTTACACAAGAAGAAATCTCCGAACGCGTTAGCCAGTTTGTGAACTTGGCGAAATTTGAAATACTTTAAAGAGAGAGCCAAGAATCAAGAACCAAGAGCCAAGATTGAAGCGGACTATTTTTTGTCTTGACTCTTGATTCTTGGCTCTTGGTTCTAACTACTCCCCGTTGCTCAGCACCATCGCCTCCACAGTTGCCCCTGCATTCCTCCTGATAATCAAATTCCCCATCGCATCGCTCCTAAGCTTTTGAGGCGATTTTTGACTGACGCTTAATAAATAAGCTGCATTAGGCTTTAGCTGGTGAATAGTATAAGTAAGCAACGCCCCGGTTACTTTGCTAACCGATTGCTCCCATTCCAATCTGCCGTTTTCCCATTGTTTAATAGATAGTTCAACAGGCTGTGCCGACTTAACCTGCAGTGCTGCATTTGCGCTATGGCGGTTGAAATAGGTCAATTGACCGCCGTTGATATTAAAGCTGAATCGTTCTTTCGAAGTTATTTTATAACCATTGCTCGCTATGGAATAGCTGTCATTATTTAAATTGATCAACAGGTTTTTGCCCTGGTATTTGTAGCGCAATTCGGTTCCAGCAAGCTCGGGAGTAATGTGCGGCTCCAGGTACAGGCGGTTATACATCGGGTTGATGCCGTAAACTCCTTCATAAAGCCCTACGATGGACAGACTATTACCCGAAAGGATATCATCCCCTCTCCCATCCTGTTTTTGCCGGCCGTAACGCTGAAAGGCCAAGCCATCCTTGCTGTATTGCTCCAGTACATTTTTTACATATTTAACGGCCAGCTCCGGCTTGTAATCAGCATAAGCTTTTACCGCTATAGAACCCCAGGATAAAAATATATCGCCATTCTCATACTCCGGGAACGGATATTGCGACTGCTTACCCTCGCCCGGCGCATAAGGGTAAATACATAGTGGCCAAAAGAACAGTTTTTCTTTTTCCATCTGTGTTTCAATGGCATCTAATATGGTTTTCTGGCGGGCTTTATCGTCACAAATACCATAAGCAATCGCCATAAAATTCACAGGCGTTACCGTATTGCGGCCGTGGATGGATTTATCCTTGTCAATCCAATGGATATAGCAATTGTTCTCTGCATCCCAAAAACCACCTTCGCTTACTGGTTTGTTAAAGCTGGTTTTTAATTTGGCGGCGAAGTCGGCATAATATCTCGACTTTGCGGCATTACCTAATTGGCGCTCAATATCCGCCCATTCCACCAGTGCATGGTAAAGCTTCGCATTTACAAAGGCGTTTTCGTACGATGCCCAGATGATGTCAATCCAGTCGCTGCTGCGTTTTTGACTTTGCAGGTCGGTCATCATTTCCACCAGGCCGTTGTGGTTGCTGTCGCGATTGAGTATCCAGTCGAGTGCTTTTTCACAGCCTTGCTGATGCCTTTTCACCCAGGCTTTATCGCCGGTAAGGTTATACAAATCTGATACGTTTGCCACAAAATCCGGGTTCGAATCCAGCAGGTAGCCCCATTGTGCTTCGTAAAAACCATCCTTATTGCCTTTGCCGGGCATCATGTCTTCATCGGTATAGGCCCAGCGTGGGTAAACACGACCGTCCGGCTGTATGGCATGGTCGCGGTAATAATCCAGGCAGCTTTTATAACCGTTGATATAGGCCGGGTCATCCACGCCCAGTCCAATCTGTGCGATGTATTGCTCATGCAGGCAGATCGGCCCGTATGGCGTATGCCAGCTGTTGCCGCCATAATGCAGCGAATCGATAACGCCAATCCTTGCGATAGTATTCAGCACCGCGCTCACCTGTTCGCCATTTACGCCCTTTAATTTACCACGACCGTATTTATCATCTACATTAAAATAAGTGAGGGTGAGGCTTTGGATTGTTTTGCCGGCTTTTACGTTAAACGGCGCAAAAACATGCTCGTTATTGGGTATAAAACGCCTGCGCCAGGTGCCGCTATCAGTCCTGAAGCCCATTTCCTTATCGGATACGGTAACTGCATAAGTTAGCTTATCGTCGCTGGTACGGGTATAGCGCATAGCAACCTGCCCGCCGGGCGCATTTACCGTAACCTGTAAGCCGTTATTTGTTTTTGTATTCCAGAAATTTGATGTGCGGGTATGCACACCGTAGGTATTTAGCTTTTCGTTAAATAAATAGAACCAAGCCAGTCCGCCATAGCCCTGGTAAGCGCCTTCCCATGTATTGATGCTGTCGAAATTAAAAACAGGCATATCGGCCTCATCCAGTTTTACCGGCTTAGAAGTAGCACGCTCGATCGTCCATTTCATGTTTTTATCAGATACCGTAAAAATCCAGCTTTCCGAAATGGTCAGTTTGCTATCGCCATAACGAATGCCATTAACTCGGTATACATTACCAGTTTTCACTAAAGCCGGGCTGCTATTTGTATGTAACGAAGAATAGGTAATGCCGCCGACTTTAACCGATGTAAATACGCCTTCTTTATTATCAATTACCGTTTGGCCGTTCACCACCAGCGAGGTAACAGCCGCCTTTCCATCCACATTAAGCACAAGCTTAAGTTTTGAATTGCTGATAGTTAAAGTTTTAGGATTTTTGACGGCAGGATTTGCCCAAACAGCAACTGAACAAATAGCGATTGCCAGCAACGCGGTTAATCTTCTCATTATTAATAGGAAATGGTTTGATGACAAATTAACTGAATATATTTAACAAGCCCCTGTAAAACAAGACAGACCGGGATGGTTGCCGTTAAAGCAGCTTACCAACCACGTCAAGGTTTTGAAAAACCCATTCATCATGGGGGGCATCGGGTAGCTCGGCGGTGAGGTCCTGCCCGGCCCAATGCTCGTAATGCTTGCCATCGCGCCAAAGGCGGCTGCGGGATACATCATAAATAACACCCTTGTAGGCCACCCATATTTCCGGTTTATCCTGGCCGTTGCGGAGGGCAAGCTGGGATTTGGTGTATGTGGGAGTGGTGTCGGGCATGGGGCAAAGATAGGCATTAAGCCCATCACCATCGCAAGTTTATCGTCATTGCGAGGCCGACTGTTCACAGGCGGCTTCGAAGCAATCTCTGCGCGGGACGGTATCGGACCTTTAAGACACATGGTTATCGGATGCCGGCGGACAGGAAACCCTGTTGCTTGTTGCTCCGGTGCTGTATTGCGCAGAGATTGCTTCGAAGCAGGCCGCAAGCGGCCCGCCTCGCAATGACGCGTTTTTCGGTTTTAATCCCACAAAAAAAGCCCCGGTTACCCGGGGCCGTTTCGTTTTATATGTAGATGTAACTGAAATTTCAATTTTCTGCGTAAATCGGTTTTGCAATACCGTTATCGTATGCCTTCAGGCTCTTTTTAAGCAGCTTGCGGGCTACGTGGATGCGGGTTTTTACGGTACCGATAGGTATTTCTAAATGGTCGGCAATTTCGTGGTATTTGTGGCCTTCAAAGTACATGGTAAAAGGCACATAGTAATCAGCGGGTAGCCTGTCTAAAGCTTTCTTTAGGTCGTCCATCACAAACTTGGCTTCGCCCTGGTTTTTGGTAGAGCTAAATACCAGATTCGGCGAGCTTATCTCATCACTCTTGGTTACAAAAGTGTTCATTTTTATAAACCTGCGGTAGTTGTTAATGAAGGTATTCTTCATAATTGTGTATAACCACCCTTTTAAATTTGTTCCTTCCTTAAACTTATTGTAATAAGTTATGGCCTTCAACATTGTATCCTGGACAAGGTCGTTAGCATCATCTGCGTCGTGGGTAAAGTGCAAGGCATAAGACCTTAGCGAGGTTGCCTGA
The DNA here is from genome assembly GCA_040389845.1 of Bacteroidota bacterium. GTDB lineage: Bacteria > Bacteroidota > Bacteroidia > Sphingobacteriales > Sphingobacteriaceae > Mucilaginibacter. Next base: position 154,473 of record JAZJZL010000157.1, on the reverse strand, counting down.
CGTAGTACTAGGGTGTTAAACTCAATCTTAGTCATACTGTTAAAGTTTTGTATTCCTACTTAGGCAAGCATAGTGCCACTTGCCTTGTACCAAAAGAACTACAAATTGCAGAAAGCATAAATCCGGGGGCAAAATCACCAAGTGTAATAAATACACTCTTGATTAAATTAATAAACTTAAAATCAGTTATTTATTGACTGATTTTAAAAAGAAAAAACAAAAGCACAGAAAATAAACTGTAACGGAAATGTTATTGTGAGTTGGTGAAATAAAAATGATAATTTAATTTTAGTGAAATATTTTAACTAATAATATTCACCTCGCGTTGTAGTCTAACGCCAAATTTAGCGTACACACTGTCTATAATTTGCGACGAAAAGTTGTACACTTCCTGTCCGGTTGCGCCGCCATGGTTCACTAAAACCAGCGCCTGGTTCTTCCAGGTACCTGTGTTGCCTGCAACTTTTCCCTTCCAGCCGCACTGTTCTATCAACCAGCCGGCGGCTAATTTTACCAATCCTTCGCCGGCGGGGTAATGCACTATATCCGGGAACTTAGTGTAAACAACTGCAAATTCATCAGCAGTAATTATGGGGTTTTTAAAGAAGCTGCCTGCATTGCCGATGGTAGAAGGATCGGGTAGCTTGGATACCCTGATGTGCGATACTACCTGCGATAAATCTTTTAATGTAGGCGATGTTATACCGCGATTGGCCAGTTCCTGCTCGATGGCGCCATATTTTAAATTAAAGTTTGGTATCAACGATAAATGAAACTTTACCGATACAATAATACATTGGCCTTTTAGCTCATTTTTAAAAACACTTTCACGGTATTCAAACTTACATTCTTCTTTGGTAAAGGTTTTAAAAGTGCGAGTAGCAATTTCAAATGCACAGCAGCTTTGGAATACATCTTTCAGTTCAACGCCATATGCGCCAATGTTTTGTATAGGCGATGCGCCTACCGAGCCGGGTATCAGGCTTAAATTCTCCAGGCCTGCATAATCACGGGCCACACAATAATTCACCAAATCGTTCCATACCTCGCCACCGCCTGCTTCAACAAAAACATCATCGTGACTAATCCTATGTTCAATACCACGAATGTTTATGCGGATAACCAGCCCATCGTAATCTTTTAAAAACAGCATATTACTGCCGCCGCCAATAACCAGGCGGTCTGTCTCCAACCATTGGGGATCCATAAACAGCTCAACCAGGTCGTCGCGATGGCTTATCTCTACAAAGTAGCGGGCTTTGGCATCCACGCCAAACGTGTTGAAATTTTTAAGCGATACGTTTTCCTGTATTTGAAGCATTTTTTGATGTGCGGATATGAAGATGTGCAAATGTGCGGATTGATTGGGAGATTTGAAAATTTGATAATTTGAAGATTTGAAAATGAGGTATGCAATCCTGTCACATTATTTGATGATTGCTTTCAAATCCTTAATTGCTTCCTTAGTGAACACTCTTGCACCGGCATCCTGCAAGTGATATTGGTCAACAAAAAGGCTATCGGTAAACACAGCAGGGTTGTAATAATTTAGGTAGATGCCGCTGCCGCCTTCAACAATCTGTTTGCATTTATCAAAATGGGTTTGCAAACGCTGCTGGTAAAGCTGAGTATTGGCGTATGATTTTTTTATGGGCGCCTGCGCGAAAATAAATTTGATGCCTTTTGCTTTAAGGAAGCCGGCTATTGAATCCAGCGCTATATAATTAGCCTGGGTGTACCGCGTTGGGAACACATCGCGACTATCCAGCTTTTTGTGACTAATGTCTTTTGGCGCTATGATTAACTCCGCACCGCCACATTGATCGAAGTTGATGGGATATTCAAAATATTTGCGCCAGACAAGCTGGTGAATTGAATTGTAGTTTTTGAAGTAAAAATATTCCGGTAAATTATTCCTGATAAAGCGTGGCGTGTTAAAATAGTTCAAATAGCTCTCATTAGCAGGCCCCCTGAACTCACCTATCGACGCACACATAATTACATATTTGGGGTGATATTCATTTACATAATCGTTTAATATCACGCGCATATCCGAAACCTGTATACCCCACGATGCGAAATTGTAATAGGGTATGTCAAAATTTCGCTTTATTAAATCTGATTTCAGCTCATAGAGTGTGATGGAGGAGCCGATGGCCATTAGCTTTACATCTCTAATATGCTGCTGTTTGATGTGCCGCACCTTTGCATCAAACAAGTCTGAATTGGTAACCACGGGAGCCAGGCCCAGCCTGAATAGCAGCTCAAACAAAATAAAAACCGGCAAGGCAAACAGCATCGCTTTTAACAGGAATTTATTTACCGGCTTTGTCATCTGTTAAAATTTAAAATAAACAAAGTCGGTTATGTTGGTGGCACTGAACACCAGGATAAAACAAACCAGGCCGTAATAGATAAGCATGCGGACCGGCTTTTTTTGAACAAGCTCAATTTGCAGGGCATGCTGTTTATCGCGTTGTTTCCATTCGGCCCAAAACATAATGATGATAGCAATGAGCGCTGCTGCCATGTTTACTTTTTCGGTTATAGGGAATGCTGAAAACAGCGACGCTGAAAATAGCCTGCGGTAACACTCAAAAGCCATCGCCAGGCTATCTGCCCGGAATATAAGGAAGGTAAACATCAGCAGCAGGAACATACCCGCCATATTCGCAAAGGCTCTGAATGAGTTCTGCTGCACTTTCTTCTTTTTGTTAAGGGCGCCGCGAATAACGAGGGGGATAAAAAGACAACCGTTTAAAAATCCAAAGAAAATAAAAGTCCAGTTAGCCCCATGCCAAATGCCGATTAGGGTGAAGTTTATTAAGATGGCCAATGTCAGTCCCCATTTCCCGTAATCGCGGAAATAAACGCTTAACGGAGTAAATACATAATCGGTAAGCCAACTGGTTAAGCTGATATGCCAACTGCGCCAAAAGTCGGCGATGTTTTGAGCGAAGAACGGGTAGTTAAAGTTTCGCGTAATTTTGAAGCCCAGCAAGCTGGCCAGCCCTATGGCTATATCCGAATACCCGGAAAAATCGGCATATATCTGTATCGTAAACAAAAACATGGCGAACAACAGCGCACTGGCCGGCAGCGTATGGTAATGTGCGAAAACATCATTGGTGAATGTGGCGCAGTTATCGGCAATAACTATTTTTTTAAATAGTCCCCATAAAATTTGGCGCAGCCCGTCCGTTGCCTGTTCAGGATTAAACGCTCTTTTGTTTTGCAACTGGGGGATAAGCAGCCCCGGACGGTCTATAGGACCGGAAATAAGGCTGGGAAAAAATGCGACATAAGAGAAGAACACCACCCAGTCCGAAGCAGGCTCTATTTTACGGTATTTGATATCCAGCAAATAGCTCAGCGTTCTGAAAGTATAAAAGCTTATGCCAAGCGGCAGGATAATATGTAATGCGGCGAACTCACCCGTAAGCGATTGTAAAAAGAAATTGAAATACTTAAAAAACAACAGGCAGCCCAGGCCCTGCACCAGGCCAATCCAGAGTAAAAGGCTCCGGTATTTTTCATTTTTGGTTTTATGAATGCCAATACCTAGCAGGTAATTAAGGATTGAGCTGCCAATCAGCAGGAAAAGAAAGCGCCAGTCCCACCATGCATAAAACAGGTAGCTGCCTGCAAGCACAAGCAAATTTTGCAGCCGCAGGTTACCGCTAAAAACATACCAGTACAATAGAAAAAACACCGTAAAAAAACAAGCAAATATGACGGAGGTAAAAAGCATGTTTATTTGGAGTTGAGCAATTCAATTATTCCGTAAGATACATTCAGGAACGCCACCAGGCGGTTATTAAACAGCGCCGCAGGTTTGGGTGGCGCTATTAAAAAAGCCCCTTCGTTTACCAGCCGCTCTATTTCTGCGTTTATATTATCTACTTCGAAGCAGAGATGGTAATAGGTAATGTTTTTCTTTACAAATGTTTCCACCTGCCTGCCGGAGATGAGTTCCAGGTTTGTGCCATCGGCCAGTGTCAGTAAAACCAATTCCGCGTTTTGTGCTTCATCAAACACCTTGGGGCTTTGGCTTACCACATGGTGAATTTTAGAAATATTGACTATCTCGTCATCGATGTTTTTACAGGCAATGCCGATGTGATGAAGTTTCATTTGTTTATTATTTTATAACCTAAATGGCCAATATGTTGGGCATCCCCTGGCTGTTCGAAACCTGTCCTGGTGACGCAGAGCGATGCCCTGCGCTGACGTATGTATCCCCTTCAGGGAATAGAAGCCCGTTATAGCCAGGCAACCCAAGCCCTGAAAGGGCGCCAATCCACCAGCGACCGGCATCGCCCATCGCGAAATCCACAGCATCAATGCTAATTTACCTTCCCCTCTACCGAACTCACCATCTCCCCAATATTCTGCCAGCTCAAAATCTCCTGCGAGGCAAAACGGATTTTAAAATGTTTTTCTATTGCTACTACCAATTGAATATGATTTAGCGAATCCCATTCATCTACATCATTGGCGGTGGTTTCTTCGGTCAATACAACCGTGTCATCATCAAGCACGTCGATGAAAATGGCATTTATGATTCTCAGTATTTCGCTTCTTGTCATGTCAAAATTCGTTAAACGTAATATAGCCAGAAACCTGGCAGGCTCCGTTAGGAGCCCAATATCGGTAGAAATAATATGGCATGGAGTTGCGTGCCGTAGGTACGCTACCTAAACCGCCTTCCCCGATGCCGGTGTTCCGTACCTACGGCACGGTTCCTTCGCGTTTATTTTCCTACCAATATTTGGCCCCGATGGGGCCCGTAAGCACAATAATCAATTCAAATTATCTCTTCTTCACAAATGCCCCATACAGCACCGCTATTTTTAATCTTTCCGCCTTTTCAGGCGAAACGTCTTCTGATAACAGCGCCACTTCTGATTCAATTTTAAAGCCTGCCGCCCTAACCATATTCCTTATCTCATCTGCGTTATTAAACAGGTAAATATGGTCGATAGCCGGTGCGTTGGTCGGCGTGGTGAAAAACAGCGTACCAGTGTCGCTTAATAAATCCTTTATTTTTAATAGCAGCCGCAGCGGGTCCTCCACATGCTCCAGCACCTCGCCTAAAGTTATAAAATCGAACTTGTGGCTGCTATCATATTCGTAAATATCCTGCAGGTTATAAACCACCCGTTCATCATTTACAAAATTCTTTGCTAACGCGATGGAAGTTTCGCTGATATCAACCACGATAAATGCAGTCTGCTCATCCAATATTTCCAGCGCTTTTGACAGGTAGTATCCATGCCCGACCCCAATCTCCAGGTAGCTTTTCGTGGTCGCTTTATATGCCGGTAACTTGTTGATAAAAAAATCGACGACCTGGTAATGGTGTTTCCACAAAAATTGCGACATGATGAGGCCATGCATATAGTACTCCATGGTTTCAGGCCGGGCATAAACACGGGCGTTTACTTCATCAAACGTGCTGCTGCTGTATTTGCCGGTTCGCAAAAAATCAATGGTTTCGGCGTTAACATCGGCTATCATTTTAAGGTAGCAGTCGATGGCATAATCAAGCGTTTGGTTTTGGCTTTGCAGTATGGCAATGTATTTATCAAAGAACGCGCCGGCAAGCTTATCATAGTTCTCATCAAAAGAGTCGATATTCTTTTTTAGCTTCTTTGCATGCAGCGGATTTAACGTTGAAATGTTATTATAGATATAATCGATATATTTATTCATTATTTATAGTCGATAAATATATCTTTGTTTTGATAGTCTACGGTGCTTAACAGCCAGTAATTTCCTTCGGCAGTAAAACCTAAATCTTTATAATGATTTTCGACGATTCCATTTTTTGCAGTGGGCAGGTATTCGCCTTTTAAATAGCTGAACCCGCTTTTTACAGCGAAATTCGCCAGCGTATTTAACACGAAATATTCCATACCTCTTTTCAACACCCGGCAGCTCATCAGCCAGGTATCGATAAACAGCGTATCGTTATTTTCTTTTTTAAGAATGACGGCGCATATCAATCCGTTGTCGCCAAACCTGTCCTCGAGCATAAAGGAAAACGTAAAAACATCCGGCGAGGCAACAAGCCTTTCCAGCTCCGCATCGGTATAACGTACCGTACGCAGGTTAAACTGGTTGGAGCGCTGCGTGAGTTGGGCCACCCTTGGTATATTAAATTTGTTAAACGGCTCGACCAGCGAAATCATGTTTAGCCCACTTAAAAAATCATGCTCATTAACAAAGCTTTTTTGGGCTGCATCACGCTTGGCACCAGCCTGGTAATGTTTTGTGCGTTTCGCATCTTCCTCCGAAAATGAGGTGGTTTCGAACAGGTTCAACGTGTATAGATATTCCAGGTATTCAGCAGGGTCTACAGGCAATTCAGGCATCATAACTTCAGGGAAATGCTCCTTAACCATCGCCCGTTCAAAAGGACTATCATCCAAAAACACCATCGAATCAAATCCTATGTTCAGTTTGCCTTGAATATCCCGCAGATTATCAGCCTTATTGTCCCAATTTATGGCGAAAACGGCAATATCTTCAGCTTTCAACACCATATCGGGATGGTTCTCAAAAGCATCCATTACAACTGCTTCTGTGTTTTTGCTACAGGCGGCCAATATTATACCGCGATTTTTCAGCTTTTTGAGCCAGTATTGAAATTCGGTAAAAGCCTTACCTATCCCCAGTGCGCCTATTTGAATATTTTCCATCCCATCGTCGCCGATTATGCCGCCCCAAATGGTGTTATCCAAATCAAATACAAGGCACTTTTTTATCTTACCATACAATGCATTAACAAGCGCGATGGTACGCGCCGCCACATACGGTAAAATATCGATGCTTAAAACCATTTCAGTATTTATATACACCGAGGGATGAAAAACAGTTGCCTTGCCATACTGATTTTGAAGCGACGAAATATCACACACATAAAAGCCGGGCCTGTTGGCTGCGAAAACCATCAGTCCGTAATTAAGCTTTCGCGTTTGAAAAAGAAAAGAATCGTGTGTTTTATTGGCATAATTGCCAAAAACCGCATCGTCAATCTCTGGATAGTTGTAATATATAATCTTTGCGTTTAAATCCTCATTTATGGCGGTGGTGATATTGTTAATCAGGCCAAGCTGCTGTTCGGCCAATGTATTGTATTCATCAGTATTCAGGCGATTATATTTCTGAAGCAGTTTATGCGTGGAGTGAAAGATCATAACGATATCCGGATTATATCTATGCAGTTCGGAGCTATCACTAAAGACCTGCTGCTCTATTTGATTGAAATCGGCTTCCCAAATCTGCAAATCAAAACCGATATCGTATCCGGCGCCGCGCAGGGCTACAGCAAGAAATTGTGTTGCTGTATCGGCCAGCAAGGCGACTTTGACGGTTGTCAGCTCTGAAAAGTCGTTTTTTAAATTTTTCTTCAGTTCCGAAAAAATCTTCATTTGATAAATTTAGAAATAAATATGGCATGAGGGCTTTGGGAATACAAATCAATGGCTGCTAACGCCGGGTTGAAACCCGGCGCTATAAAATTGGCCGAGCCTACGGCTCTTTAAGAAATCCAGGGTGAAGAAAACTTTCAAATGTACCTGAATTAAAGAGCCATCGGCTCGGTTCATATTGTAGCGCTGAGTTAAAACCCAGCGCGAATTAGCGACAATTTGCTTTGCACAATGCTTTATCTAAACGTTTAATCGCCGGTCATTAGCACAGGCCTGCGACCTGCGCTGGGGTGTGTCGGCCCTTTGGGCCTTGGGCTTCTGTTATCAATTAGGAGAATCGTCAAAGAAATACTGTGCAATATTCAAGCGCAGGTCGCAGGCCTGCGCTAAATCAGTTTTGACAAACAACCCATTAAAATCCCACAAATTTTTTATTTTTGATAATCACATTTGAACTATACGCTCATGTTTTACGGCGGCGGCTCCTATTATTACCTTATTATCGGTTTGCAGATTTTCTGTGCCGTACATTGCCTGCGGCGTGGCACCCAGGGCAGGTGGCTTTGGATGATTATCGTATTGCCGGTATTAGGCAGCCTTATTTATATCTATAACGAGATTCTTTCCAACCGTCGCTACAGCGGCCCTAAAATTAATGTCGGCGCTGTTATTAATCCCGGCGGAAAGATAAAGAAGCTGGAAGAAGAGCTTAAATTTACCGATACTTTTAATAACCGAATAGCGCTTGCCGATGCCTACCTTGCTGCCGGACAAACAGAAAAAGCGGCCGACCTTTACAAAGCGAGCCTTACCGGTGCGTTCGCTGAAAACGAGCACGCAATGGCCCAATTGATGATTGCTTATTACGAGCTGGGCCAATATGAAGACGTATTGCCTATTGCCAAAAAGCTGTATAAGCTGCCGCAATTTCCACGTTCGAAAGCGCACATGGCGTATGCGATGTCGCTTGAAAGCTTAGGGAATATAGATGAAGCCGAAAACGAATTTAAAGCGATGAAAGGTCGTTATTCTTATTTTGAGCAACGCTACCAATATGGCTTATTCCTGGTACGGAACGGGCGTGAGGATGACGCATGGACCATATTCTCCGACATGCTGAACGAGGAACCGCACCTGGGTAAAATAGAAAAGCGCAGCAATAGCAAATGGTTTGCGCTGGCGAAAACGGAATTAAGAAACATTTCGGTGCAGCAAAAGCAGGCGTAGCGTTTACACCTTGCCTATATACACTTCTGTTTGATAGGTAAAGGTCACCGTTCCATTTGTATTATATTTTGCGAATACATCTTGCAGCATCCCATTAAATTTTATGCCCCCGGTGCTGCCTTCTGCCGGAACGTACGATGATGAAAACGCACGCCCCATTAAGCCATCAAGATTGAATAATTGAGTATTAGGATAATTTACCTGCTTATATATGCCATTCTTAAAAAAGGCTTTAAAGTCGATATCGTTTATGTTGCGATGATTGACTTTGTTATAATCGACAGATTCTGTTTTGAGCAGCTTTTCGTAAGCGATAGAAAAATCGTCGGTATCGGGCAGTCGGTTATTCCAGATGAGTGCAGTAAGGCCGTCTTCCTTTAATATCCTATTAAACTCCCAACGCGTGCGGGCATCGTTAAACCAATGAAAAGCCTGGGCGCAAACCACCATATCAATGCTGTGCGTCGCAAGTGTGGTAGCTTCGGCAACAGCGTCGACGGGGATAAAATTTTCATCGCTCCCAAGCCACATGCAGGCGGCTTGCTGCATGGCCTGGTTAGGTTCCACAGCATGAACTTTATAACCGCGCTGCAACAGTAATTTGGTGAATATACCCGAGCCGGAACCAATATCGGCAATAACAGAACCGGTTGTTAACCCGCTTTCGTTTGCCAGCAGGTCAAACACCTCCGCCGGATAACCCGGACGGTATTTAACATAATTGTCAACGCGCGCTGTAAATCGTTTGGTGGGTTCCGGGGTGTTGCTCATATAATAAAAACGCCCGGAAACGTAAAATAGTTTGCCGGGCGTTTTTATGTAAGTTTGTATGAGCGGTGGTTTTGACAGCCGCCGGTAATCATTCCTTAATTAAAATAATTAGCCTTCATATCCTCAATCAATCCCAATTCCTTCGGTTGCCAACCCAGCGCCGCTTTAGTTTTTTCGGATGATGATTGACAATCCATCGCCGCAAAATGAGCGAACCAGGTAAAATGCGCGGCAATCTCATCGCCGGTTTTGCTGACTGTCGTTAGGTTTAAGCCTTTGCCGATCGTTTCCGCAATTTCCCTAAACGGCACACCGATTTCGGCCACCGCATGGAATACCTTCAGCGCCGGGCGTTTTTCTATAGCCAGGCGATAAATCGCAGCGGCATCATTGCGGTGGGCAGCCGGCCAAAGGTTTTTACCTTCGCCGATATAGGCCGATTCCCCTTTTTCTTTTGCCATGTCGATAATCATGGGCACAAAGCCGTGGTCGCCGGCGCCATGTGTGCTGGGTGGCAGGCGTACAATATAAGCGTCAACGCCTTTTGCCGCTGCCGCCTTTGTCGCTTCTTCTGATGCGGCTCTCGGAATTACATCAGAAGACGGCGCGGCGTCATCCTCTGTGGCTGGTCGCCCATAATTAAGTAGCCCCACCCCGGATGTAACCACCAACGGTTTATCTGTACCGGCCAGCGCATCGGCCAAAATTCCGATAACCACACGGTCGTCTTCACAATTTTGCTTGAAGCGCGAGAAATCGTGGTTAAAGGCAGTATGGATAACCGCATCGCAGTTAGTGACTCCCTGGCGCAGAACTTCCGGGTCATTCACATCGCCTAGCAATGCTTCCGCACCGGCTGCGGCAACTTTTTCAGCGCCTTTTTCTGAGCGCACCAGTCCCAATACTTTATGACCGGCGGCTATTAAATCTTTCACAATTGCGGAGCCAACAAAACCCGAGGCCCCTGTAACAAATACTTGCATAGGATAGTAATTTTATGAAGTACAAAGTTGCAGAGCAGGCGGTTTTAAAACGTGGTCATTTGACCATAATTGCAAATCAGCGCGTCAACTGCGCGTGCCGTATGCGGGTAAGCGTTTTGAGCGAAACGCCGAGGTATGCGGCGATCATCCGCAAAGGCAGGCGGGAAAGCAATTCAGGATAGTTCTGTAAAAAGTCTTCGTACTTCTCTTCGGGTGTCGCGCTTAACGCAGTAATTATTCGCTGACGGCTGCTGTGTATACTGCGGGAAATCAGTTGTTCGGAAAATTTTCTCAGTTGGGGTATTTCCAGCAGGCTGTTAAAATCGGTCTTGTTCCATAACAGCACTTCGCTGGGCTCAATGGCATCAATGGCAGAGCGTGCGGGTGCTTCCCGGTCGTAGCTTTCTACTTCCAGCGTCCAGGTGTTTTCGGGAGAGAACAGCAGGATATGTTCATTGCCATCGGGTGTGATACTGAACGTTCGCAGCAGTCCGCTAACGATAAATGTTTTATGGCGGCAAACCTCTCCCTCACGCAGCAAAAACTCATTACGCCGCAATTTGCTGGTAGTAGCCATGCTGCTTATGCGATTAATATCAGTTTCGCTTAATTCAGTTTGCTGACGTAAATAGTTTTCGAATGCTGTATTCATGGAGTGAATCAAAGGTAGAGAAATGTGATTTAGTGGGCAAGAGGATAGCATAACGCAGGGGCATGTCGCATACGCTGCCATTAAGGTTGGCTAATTGCCTGCGTGACGTGGCTTTTCGCACAAAGCATGCCAATGCTATTAAATTGAAAAAAATGTTGAAAAGTTTATTTTGTGGTCATTTTTTTAACTATTTAATTATTAGTTATTTATACGATTTAAAATTCAAAATGTGTTAAGTTGTGTTAACCCTGTTTTCCACATTTTAAGAGATTTTTTATCGAATCTGCAACTATCAAGTTGAATTACATCATTAGGATAGTGCAGGATGGTTGCTCTAATAAAACCGGTAAGTTTGAACACCACAATCTCTTGCCATGAAACTAAAAGCACTGCTATTACTCATAACCGTAGTTCTATTTTTTAATCGCCAGGCGTTGGCCCAAACCAAATCGCCTAAGGCAAAACAAAAATACGATGTAGCGGCCTTTTTATACCCGGCCTACTCCACCGGCGACCCGCGCCTGCGCCCTTTCTGGCCATCGGGAATCGGCGAATGGGAAACAGTAATCAATATGCAGGACAGGTACCCCGGCCATTACTGGAACCGTAAACCACTTTGGGGCACCATTAACGAGGCGGACCCGGCTATTATGTCGATGGAGATAAACCAGGCGGTTAACCATGGCGTGAATGTTTTTATTTTCGACTGGTACTGGTACGATGGACGGCCATTTATGGAAACCACTTTAGACAGCGGCTTTCTCAAAGCGGAGAACGTTGACAAAATGAAATTCTACCTGATGTGGGCTAATCACGATGTGGTGAATACCTGGGATACCCGCCTGAACAAATATCACGAAGACAATGTGATATGGACGGGTAAAGTAAGTCGCCCGGAATTTGAGAAGATATGCAAACGTAACATCGAAAAATATTTTAAGCTGCCGCAGTATTATAAAATAGATGGCAAGCCTGTATTTATGATATACGATGTACCACAACTGATTGCCGGCCTGGGTGGCGTGGAACAGGCTGCCGATGCCCTGCAATGGTTTAAGGAAGAGACAAAAAGGGCTGGTTTTCCAGGACTGGAATTACAACTTACCATGTGGTCTGTCAATACCAATTACAGCGGTTTTGATGGCAGCAAGACGAAAAACCCGGAGAACGCATTTGTAAAAAAGCTGGGGTTTACCAGCACTACTCATTACCAGTTTGCGCATTTTATAAATGTGAATGATGATTACCTGAACATACTGGAAGGCGTCAAAAAGGAATGGGCCCACATCGATTCTACATTTCAGCTTACCTATTATCCACATGTGAGTGTGGGTTGGGATAATAGTCCGCGGACGGGTAAAAGCGCGGTTGTAAGAAACAACACGCCTGCAAACTTCGAAAAGGCCCTCCGCATGGCCAAGAGCTATGCCGATACCCACCCTAAACAAGTGCCGCTAATAACCATTAACAGTTGGAACGAATGGACCGAAACCAGCTACCTGCAGCCGGATAATGTTTTTGGGTACGGGTATCTGGATGCGATAAAAAATGTTTTTGCGGGGGAGAAATAATCGACATCCTTCGCTTATGCGGCGTCACAACAAAACCCTATATTTGACTCATTACGATACCCCATGAAACGAATTACCATTACGCTATTTGCAGTTTTATATTTAGCTGCCAACGTTTTCGCACAAAAATTCCGCGTGTATGCTTCCGATAGTTTACAAAAACAGCCATTTACCGGGAATGTGTTGCTATACCTGTCGAAGGATAATAAGCAACCCAAAAACGGCACTGTTGGGTTAAATATGTTCCCCTGCTACAGGGTATATGCAAAAAATGTAAAACCCGGTAAGCCGGTAGTTATAGACGACGAAGCTTTTTCGTACCCGGTACGACTTTCCGAGCTTGAGCGTGGCAACTATTATGTGCAGGTAGTTTTCGACCGGGACCTCGGTGGCCGTTCTATCGGCTCGGCACCCGGCAATATCTACAGCGAAGTTCAAAAGGCAACTTTCACCACTAATTATAACCAGGGATATACGCTTTATGCTTTAAAGGCCAACCCCGAACCGGTGTTCAAAGAGACGCAATATGTTAAGGAGCTAAAAGTGTCATCAGCATTGCTGACCAACTTTAGCCACCAGCCCATGACCATCAATGCAGCGGTAATTTTGCCTAAGCAGTATTTCACCGAGCCGCAGCGCAAATTTCCGGTACGTTTTAGTGTTTCCGGCTATGGCGGCGATTATCACCGTTATTCAGGCAATAATAATCCATCTGCACCTTTAGATACTACCGCCGTAATACAGGTTTACCTCGACGGTAATTGTCGGTTGGGCCATAGCGTGTACGCGAACAGCGACAACAACGGCCCGTGGGGCGATGCATTAACTACAGAGCTGATACCACAATTGGAAAAAACTTATCGCTGCAACGGTGCACACCTCCTAAACGGCCATAGCAGCGGCGGCTGGACAGTGCTTTGGCTGCAAACGCATTACCCAAAAGTATTTGATGGCTGCTGGTCAAGCTCGCCGGACCCGGTAGATTTCCGCAGCTTTTTAAAGGTTAACCTGTACGAAGGCCAAAACATGTTTTATGGTAAAGACAGTACATTAAACCAGGTTGGCACCATTGATGGCGTGTTCCCATGGTTTAGCATGCGCGATACTTATGCTTTGGAGAACGTTGTTTACCGTGGTGAACAAATGCACTCTATTGATGCCGTTTTCAGCGAGAAGGGCGCAGACGGTGAGCCTAAGCGCATTATCGACGTTAAAACAGGGATTGTTGATCCGGCCGTTTTCGAGCATTGGAAAAATTATGATATCTCCTTATACCTCCGCACCAACTGGGATAAAATCAAGGGCGATTTGGACGGCAAAGTACGTGTAACCGTAGGCAACCAGGATAACTTCCTGCTGAATTATGCGGTGATGATGTTGGGTGATGAGATGAAGAAGCTTAACTCGGCATTCATTTTCAAATACTATCCCGGCGACCACTTTACCGTATCAACGCCGGAATATCAAAAGGACGGTGCGCTATTTTTAGAAGGTAAATACCACGAATGGCAGGAGAAGCATAAGTAATGGCCCATGCTTTTCCATTTTAAAGATAAATTTCCGCAACTTAATCAATATTTGGATAAATACCTGCCGTTTCAAACCCGGCTGGAGGTGCCGTCAAAGTCGGTTTTATTGGAGGAGGGAAAGGTCTCGCAAAATTATATCTTTATTGAAAAAGGTTGCGTGCGGGCATTTTTCAACAATAATGGCGACGACAAAACCGTGCAATTCTTTTTTGAGAATGAGGGATTAACTTCGTTCGAAAGTTTTGTAAACAATACGCCAAGCCTGCTTACCGTCGAGACCATCGAGCCATCAGTGATTTATTTGTTGCCGAAGCGCTATGTAAACCAGTTAATGGATGAGCTTGCCAGCGAGCCTGATTTTGTGCACCTGATGATGCAGATATCCGCCGGCAGGCAAACACATTACATGAACGAGTTTTTCTCCTTTATCCGCGATACACCCGAACAGCGCTATCAAAACCTCTTGAGTCAGCGGCCGCATATTGTACAACGGGTGCCGCAACATTATATCGCTTCCTATCTCGGTGTTTCAACGGTACATCTCAGCCGTATCAAAAGCAAGTTGGCTAAGGGAAAGCTGCATTTCTGAACTTGATAACATATGTTATCGCGGATGCCTTACCACCGGCATAATTTTGCTGCATCAAAACATTAAGAAAATGAAAGCAGCAGTAATTTATCAAAAAGGCGGGCTTCCTGAATATACCAACTCGGCAGAGCCAACCGTTCAAAACGAAGAGGCAGTTTTAGTGACTGTTAAGGCGGTCGCCCTGAAACATTTAGACAAAAGCCGGGCAAGCGGCAAACATTATTCAAGCGAAGCACCGAAAGAAGATGGCCGTATTCCCGGCGGCGATGGCGTTTGCCTGTTGCCCGATGGTACCCGTGTTTACGGCATGGGCGTAAGCGGCATGCTCGCCGAAAAAGCAACTATCGAAAAAGACCGCATCGTAAAGCTTCCCGAAGGAATAGCTGATGCAACAGCCGCCGCTTTACCCAATGCGGTTATCGGCTCGGCTATGGGATTGAAATTCAAGGCTGATATTCAGCCGGGCGATGTAGTGCTCATTAACGGCGCAACCGGCTTTACAGGGCGTATTGCGGTACAAATTGCGAAACATTACGGCGCAGGCAAAGTGATAGCCACCGGCAGGAATCAACAATCATTAAACGATTTGTTATCCATCGGTGCCGATGAAACGATTTCGGTAATGCAGGACGATGACAGCTTTAAAGCACAACTGAAGAAAGTTCACTCCGAAACACCCATCGATATAATTATCGATTACCTGTGGGGACGTACCGCCGAAATGATACTGGCCTGCCTTATGGGCAAGGGCGCGTTTACCCATCGCACCCGGTACGTATCAATAGGCAGTATAACCGGGGATAATATACAGCTGTCCGCGGCCAGCCTCCGCAGCGTTAATTTGCAATTATCCGGCTCGGGATTGGGCGCATGGTCAAAGCAGCAGGTAAGGCAGTTATTTACCGAAATATTACCAGAGATGTTTCAATTAGCGGCCGATGGGAAAATAAAGGTTGAAACCACTGAAGTTAAGCTGGAAAACATTGCTGAGTTGTGGGAACTGGAGGTGCCTGACGGGAAGCGGCTGGTGGTGTTGATATGATTGTCTGAACCATGATTCGATTGATTTTAGGATTGTCGTGATTTCTTAAACGTAGAAAATCCTTCAATCTTTTAATCCAGTAAATCATGGTTCAAACCTTAGTTATTTCTTATCCGCCGCAAACTTGCCACAATCCACATCCTTTAAAAAGGCAATAAGATTGGTAAAATAGTTTTGCTGGTCGTCGCACATAGCCATTTGGGCGCCACTATTTTGTTACGCTGCTAAAACCCTACACACAATTATTAAGGGTGTCCTTTGCCGCAATAAACGACAAGGCTAAGTCCGCTTTCGCAAGGCTGCTGTCATAAACAATTGCCGCATCGGCGACCGGTGCGCCGCCGTTGAGCATGAGTGTAATGTCCGATACAGCGTAGCTTTCGCCCGATATCAAATAATTTTTGCCATGCAGTCCGCCGGTAGTGGCTGCTTTAAAAATTGATTGGGCCACATCCCGCACATCAACCATCGCAAACATGGCATTGGTTGCATACAGCATTTCGATGAATGGGTTTGGGGCAAGCTTATTTTTTATCAGGTATTGCATGCCCATCGAGGTTGAATCCGATCTTAACGAAAGACTGTTACCGGTTACCCACACCGGCGATACGGTAGTTATCTCGAAAGCTAAATCCTTGTTTTCGGCGATGAACTTTCTTACAGCCTGGTCAGCCAAAAACTTCGCCTGTGCATAGGGATGGTCCTGGTCGCTCATATATGGCGTATCCTTTTCCGAAAAAACATGCCCGGCCGGGTAGGTGGCCGGCGCAAGCGGGAACGAGGTATTCCACGCAGCTACGGAGGCGATAAATACTACCTTTTTTATGCCGGGAGTTTTGGCAATTACTGCTAAAAAATTCTCCGTCCCTTTTATAGTCGGTTCGAACAGTTCGGTTTGCGGGTCTTTAACGTCCAGCATAAAAGGCGTTCCGCCGTGCACAACGATATCGCAACCGCTCACAAACTTTTCTATGCTGTCAATGTCACGCATGTCGGCCGCAATAATCTCCAGGTTTTCGGCGTGAGAAGATTCCAGCAAATGCTGGTACTTACCTTTGTTGGTGATATCTGTCGAGGAAACCCTCACCTTATAACCGTTCTCTAAAAATGCTTTGGTTACGTAGCTGCCTATAAAGCCGGCTCCGCCAATAATTGCTGCTGTTTGCATAATGTGAGTTTTGCTGGTTGAATTGATGGCGGAATATATAAAATATTCCCCTGTTTATCAATTAATTAAATCGCCCTGTTGATTTTATATTTCATCGATAGTTGCTGGAAAGTGATACGGTCAATATCATTAAATTTAGTGTTATCAAAATAAAACATCTTTCGCATTTATCGGTTCATCACTAAAATTTAAATCTTATGAGAGGTATTTTATATGTTATTGCCGTTATCCTGGTTATAGGATGGGCAATCGGTTTGTTCTTCCACGCTTTAGGTGGTCTTATCCATATCTTATTGGTAATAGCCGTTATTGCTTTTCTGCTTGGGGTTATTCGCCGGTCGTGACACAGGTACGGCGTTATAAGGCCGACCCCGGCGGGGTCAAATATTGGCAGAAGATTTCAAATAGTATTTAGCGTGCCGTAGGTACGAAACACAGCATACAGGTTTTTGACGGGACAGATCCCGTACCTGCGGCACGTTAAATCCGTCGTTTTTATTTCTACCAATATCAGGCGCCTAACGGCGCCGTTTTCATCTAAGGTTTGAGTAATATACTTAAATCGTGAATGCTAAGGAACTTTATTTGAGCATTTTTGAACGAAACTTGAAAGCTGTTTGAACGGGCGGTGTGTTATTTTTTATCCAGGTTTGTACCACGTTAAACCAAACCGGGAAAATCATAATGAAAAAGAAATTCAATCTTAGCCGCATCCTCACCGCAGTTGCTGCGGCACTATTTTGCAGCGTTTCTTTCTGCCAAAATGTAAGAAGCCAGGATGTGGCGATGTTTAAAAATACGCCATCGCTTACCGGCGTCAGTAACCAGAAACCGGTTTATAAAATCGACGGGATAAAATTCGCGTTCCATACCAACGGTGCTGTCAGGAGTACACCTGCCATTGCAAATGGGATGGTTTACTTCGGCAGCGGAGACGGTTATTTTTATGCAATTGACAGCAAATCGGGCGCAGAGAAATGGAGATTTAAAACCGGCGGGGCAGTTCATTCATCACCTGCTGTTACGGCGTCTGCCGCATATTTTACCAGCCGCGATCGTAACTTTTACGCCATTAACGCCCTTACCGGCAAGTTGCAATGGAAGTATGCCCTTGGAAAAGATCTGGGCGAAGAAAACTACTGGGACAATTACGGCGCATCGCCTGTAATTGAGAAAACCACCCTATACCTGGGCACAGGAAGCGGATTTTTATTTGCCTTCAACATAAACACACACAAATTGCTTTGGAAATATAACACCGGTGAGCGGATAAAAACCGCACCAGCTATATCCGGCAATCATGTTGTCTTCGGCGCCAATTCCGGGTATGTAATCTCGGTTGATAAAGCCACCGGCAAGCTGCAATGGCAATTTGCCACGGATGGCGTTAAAAATACTTTTGAAAGCCAGAATAACGACCGCAAATCCATTTTTTGCAACCCGACTATTGCCGATGGTGTGGTAATAACCGGCGGTCGCGACGGTATTGTTTACGCTTTAGACCTTGAAACCGGTAAAGAAAAATGGCGTAACAACTATAAGGGCCCATGGATACTCGGCACAGCCATAAAAAATAAAACGGCTTACATAGCCTGCGGCAGCGACTACCTTGTACAGGCGCTCGATTTAAATACCGGGATTGAAAAATGGAAATTTAAAGCGCCCAGCGCAATCTTTTCCTCCATTACGATTGCAGGGGATATGCTTTATTTTACTGATGTTGACGTAAGCGGAAACCTGCATGCCGTGGACGCTGCATCCGGTACTGAAAAATGGTGCTTCCCGATAGGCAGCAAATCGTTCTGCACGCCGGTAGTAAACGACGGGGTGGTATACTGCGGCGCCGAAAACGGAACGCTTTATGCACTGCAAGGTAGCATGACTGCGAACCTGGCCTTCGCCGAAGTAAATAAAGCAGTTTACATGCAGGAAAAAAACAAAAACGATTACGACTATTTTTCACCCGGCGTTGATGAATATCTTAAAGACTACTTTGTTAGATTAGGTTATAAGTTGTTAGATGCTGCCACGCTGCAACAGTTTATGCAGGAGCAGTTGGCAAAAAAAGCAGTAAGTGTAGTGGTTTTTGCCGATAATAAATTCCCGGATAATATAGTTAAGGCCTCATCCGGCGCGCCGTTGGTAAGGCAATACCTGGATGCCGGGGGGAAAGTTGTTATTTTCTCAACAAACCCATCGTCGTACGCACGCGATAGCACGGGCGCAGTTATCGGGTTCGATGATGACATTCCATCAAAAATTTTCAATATTACTTACACGCCCAAGCAAAAGATACGCGGGCTTTATATTAACACTGCCACAAAAACCGGGAATACATACGGCCTGTACGGATTCTGGACCGGCAGCAGTGGCGTGAGCGTTATATTGCCCGATAAATCAACCGAAGTATTGGCTACTGATGAGTTCGGTTCTGCAACGGAGTGGCTTAAAAGTTATGGTGGACTGAAGGGAAGCGGGCTGTTGCAGTTAAGTTTATTGCCGAATGAAATCCCTGCAAATATGCAGCAGATACGGGCGGTGATTGAGTATGGAATTAGCTGGTGATAGTATGGTGTGAACCCCTATATCATATATTCCTATGATTGTAAAATGTTGAGTATTTAAAATCAATAAGCCCACCAGCTATACCATAGTGGTATAGGGTGCTAATTTAAACGGGCACCTGGGCGTGGCGCAGAAAAAAATTTGGGTGCGGCAATTGGTTGGCACATGAAGCTGAAAGCTTTATCTTAAACCCCTCAAACGGCGTAGCTCTCCTGAACGCCTTTGAAAATAAAAAAAATCGTGAAAAATCTTACGCAGCTTAGTTCATACAATTGCGTTAGTGATAGGAGCGTATACCAGCCGTTCGCGGGCCTCAGGGCAGGCCGTGGCTAAGGCCTGTGCAGTATGAGCGGACAACACGACCGCTTCTATCAGCGGGAACGCCCATAACATTGAGATATATTGTTGATTGCCAGATTTTTTGTAATATTGCACCATGAATAAAATACTAATACAAGCTTTTGCACCAGAACTGATTTATCAGGGGGGATAGGCATGTATTGACTAAAAATATATAGGCACACAATCCTCTTAGAAAAATCTAAGGGGATTTTTTGTTTTAGGGCCCTGTACGAGTTCGAATCTCGTTCTGGGCACCATTAAATATTTATTAACTAAAAACACAAAAAAATGGACCGAAAGAGAATCTTAATCGTTGGCCTTGAAGAAACTGAAGTTTCCGTATTGAAGCAAAACCTTGGGCTTGAATATCTGGTAGTGCATTACGATTGCTTGCCAAAAGTTAAGCTTGTCGAGGGTGAATTGAGTGTGGAAAGCCCCTCGGTACCGGGAAGGTTTTTGGCTGTTGATAAAGTTATATTTCATGGGATTTTTGAGCATGATGTCGATTTTATCACGCTGCTGGCGCTTTGGAACGGGCCGTGTTTACCGAATGCTGTCGGCATGATGGATTTACGCCAGCGCATTCCAGGCTTAGCCCGTGCCTTGCAGGTTTCTAAGTATTCGGATATAAAACGCGGTATGCTTATTGGAAGCGATGACTATTTTGCGGGTACCGAAGTTGTTGCCAAATGGGGGATATGGCATTGCGGCGAGGACAAAGCAAAATTTATAGGCGAATGGACCAGCACCGAGACCTCGGTAATTGAAGAGTTTATTGTGGGAGAAGCTGTTAGGATAATGATTGTAGGCAATCATTATTGGCAGATAAAGTTAACCGGCGATACCTGGCTCAAATCCATCCATAATGAGGGTTCTGATGCGATGCTTGTTGATGGTGGACTGCTGGAAGATGCGCGTAATATTGCCAGGCATTTTAAATTGGAGACAATCGGTATTGATTATATGGTGGGCCATAACGGTGAGAAATATTTGCTCGAGGTAAATCATATACCCAATGTAACGGTGTTTCCGTTTGTGAACGAGGCGTTTATTGGGTTAGCGGTGAATTGGGTGAAGGGATGATAATTAGATTTGACAACTTTTTAAAAGTTGTCAAATCTTTTCGGACTACGCCAAGCTTCGCCACAAATAAAACACCATATAGGCTTCCCATCCTTTAAAGCTTTCAAAAAAAGCACCAAACGCAGCTTTATCTTGTTTATGGGTGATGAGTTGCCTGTCCACCAGGGCATTCAGCAAACCGGCATCGCCATAAGGTATGCAGGCACGTTCGCTCAGGCTTTTCATCAGCACGTAGTTGGCAGTCCAGGTGCCGATGCCTTTTATGCTGGTTAGATATTTTTGGCGTGATTGAAAGTCGGGCAATGTCAACAGTATTTCACGGCTAAGACTACCATCGGCAAAGTACTGCGCAATATTGATGAGATATATAGCCTTGCTGCCGGATAATTGTAACTCGCGCAAATCGCCGGCATCAGCGTTTTTCAATACCCCGGGCGATGGAAAGATATAATAGGTTTCCCCTTCGAAGGCTAATGTTGCGCCGTATTGCTCAACCAGCCGGCGTTTAAGCTTATAGGCGAAAGTGAGGTTTATTTGCTGACCCAGGATGCCCCATGCAATCGCCTCAAATAAATCGGGCATGGCAACAAGATGCAAGCCATGATACAGGGGATGCATGTTTGCCACGGATTGGTGATTTGCCAGTAATTGATAAAATGGGGCCAAATCAGTATCAAGGTCGAACCAATCGGTTATGAATTTACTGATATGTGCTGCGGCTTTAGGCGATGGTTCGCCGGTAAGATGATCTATTATCAATTCGTTGCCGGTGTGCGAAATTTCTACCAGTATTTTCTCACTTCCGATATCAAAAGCGCGGCGGACAGTATTGCCCGATATTTTGTACATGCAGTCGTCAAAGCCCCGGTTTAAAAACCACAGGCATTCCGTCCAGCTAAATAATTCGGGTTGGGGGATGACGATGGTTGTTGTCATGGCGATGTATTAGATTTGACAACTTTTAAAAAGTTGTCAAATCTACGTGAAAGGAGACCTTTATATCTGCGAAAATTCAGCCGGCACCAGCATAATCGACGTTATTTTACTTACCAGCAGGGCATCGGCATAATCGGGTACAGCGCTTATTTCGTGCCATTGGGTGTCGTTTACAAAATCCTGCCAATGCGAGGCTTTTTCTTCCATGTTATCGAAAGTAAGCATATAAGTAAGATTTGGCCGCAACGGGCCAATTACCGTTTCGCCCCAGAAAACCGGGTTAAAGCCAAGGCGTTTGAAGATGTCTATCTCGCCGCGGTCGTTAAACATTTCTATCTTTTTTTTGCCGGCAGCTTCGCTGGCGCTTTGATATTGACGCAGCTCGAAAACGCGGATTTTCTTTTCGGGAGCAGTAAGCGAAGGGAATTTTTTGAATGCCTTTAGCAACGAACTTTCAATACGCTCATAAGCAGGTTGTGTTGCCGGTGCGTTGAGGTAAGCCGCGCCTTTCCGCTGATATTCTTTGTCATTTTCGAGCGCATTGTTTACCGCATCAACATGACTTGGCCCATTGTATTGTATCAGCGCAAATATTTTGGTCTGGCCTTCCGGCTTCATCTCGGTAAACACACCAACATGCTTAACACCGGCCCGTTTGAATGCGGGGATAGCGGCGTTTTTAAAAAAATCTTCTACCAGCCTTTGCTGGGCCTCATCTTTTAAATGATAAGTCCTGAGCTCGCAGTATTCGGCGGTGTTTGGTGTGTCGGTATTCATGGCATAGCTTGCTCCAGGCAGAACAGCCGCAGCGGTACTGCCAATAAGGGTTGATTTTACAAATGAGCGTCGTTTCATAATTTATAGAGGGCTTACAGGCAAATCTACGCAGCTTCGAGCATGCGTTCAACCCGTTTATTGCGTTTCTTTAAGGCATAATAAATCAGTACTTCGGCTATCAGCAGGTTGCCTACCCAGCCCAGCCACGAAACTACGTGGTAAACGTCCATTGGTCGGGGTTGAAATAGCCATACAAACAGCCACTTCCAAAACCTTAAGGTGATGGCCGACAGGGTTAATGCATAGCTGCGGTACATCCAGTCTTTATGCGCCTGCATTTTCCCGGCAATGGCCGCTGCAACGGCTTTCCAGGTAAAAATCACCCATAAAACTGCCAGCAAGCAAAATGCCGATTGGCTTATCCAGCCGCCGTTACCATAAATCCCCATGATGAAGCCGGCCGGGCCGGTAATAAATATGATGAGGTAAGCGTAAACTCTGCCAGCCCAGCGGTGCTGTGCCGGGTAACGCCTGCGCATTGCTGCCGAAAATTGTATTATACCTGCCAGCAGCACAAACATGGCACTATAAACATGCGCAAAAAATGCTATGCGGTAATGCAGCATCCCCACCACATCGAATTTGGTGAGCAGGAAAGCAGCATCTCTTCGGGCGGGAATATATTGCAGGGTAATCAGCAGCATCAGGTAGCTAAAAAATAGCAATGCGGCATACCAGGCAACTTGTCCGGTTCTTTTAAAATATAGATTTTTAACTGCCTGCATAATTATCCGCGCCCAAACTCGTCATAGTATTCTTTTGCATTCTTCTCGAACCGGAGCAGTAGCTCGATATTCTTTTTTTCGATTTCGGTAAAGTCGTTTTTTACATCGGCGCTTATTGGTATATACCACAATTGTTTATCAAAATAAGCCCGTAATTGCTGGTTTTTAAAGGAGTAGCCATGCCTTGCATAAATAGCGTTCCGTATAACAAATATGTCGCCTTTTTTTAGATTCGATACCTCTTCTTTTGTCAGCAACCTAGTCGATGCGTTGTATTTACTGGCATCCCACGAAGCGGCAAAGAAAGATTCATCGTATCCATTATAGTCTGCCTCTTTATCTATAACATGCTTGGTCTTCTTTTTCGTCCAGTCCACATAGCGGCTTTGGTCCATTTTTACAGCAGGATCGTATTTAAATATTTTTTTTGTGAGCCGGTACTTCCTATGCGGTATCCTTATTTTTTTATTGGCGGTCCAAATGCCTGCCAGGGTCGAATCGCCTGTTGCGATGGCGAATGTAAACTTGCCATCGTATTTATCGTCGCCCGGCTCTTGTGCGTCCACATGCCAGGCGCCGCTATCTTTACTAACAGTGCCTTTAAACGGGCGTACGTTGCCTGCCACCACACTGTGGCCGATAATTTTATCTCCGCTAATGGAATCGATAGAGATGTTTATTTTGTTCGAAAAATCCCACGCTACCTGTTCACCGGTTAATATAACGTTTTCAGTAGTATCCGGCTTAAAGAGACCTACCCAATACCCAATAAGGTCTTGTTCGCTGTTGACAGTTAAATTGGTGTTGGCTTTTGGCACAACTACGACGGCGGCTTGGTTCTTTGGGGTGCTATCGACTGTAACCGATTGCGTCGAGTCGCCGGTTTTGTTTTTTATCATGTTGCCGCCACAGCTTTGGAGGAATATTAACGCCTGCGCCGTATATAAGAGTATTCGGAAAGATTTCATATTCGTGAAATTTCCCTAAATATAGTTGTTATTGCAACATGCCTGCAGGTTGAAAATGTAAAATGCTAAAACGCCCTGAACAACGGCCTGCTGATCAACGGTGAAAACGACCAGGGTATAGAGCTTAAGATGAGCAACAGGCTTATGGTAAACAATATCGCCATAGTTTTGAATTTGTCGGCATCGGTTGTTTTGCGTTTGGCTTTTGCTGCGCCGATGGTGATTAGTGTAATGGCAATCAGCATCATCGTTATATGTTCCATTCCGAAAAAGCGGATAACCCGCTCATGCACGGCCGCCTTAAAATTGTGCAGGAAATAGTTTACAATAGGGCTGATGAAATAAAGCCATAAGCCAATCACCAATTGTACATGCGCAATGGTGGTGGTAATCATCCGGGTGCGCTCGTCGACCTTGTTATAGGGCGTTTTACCAAGCCAGCCCCGGTAGGCGCGATAAATGGCAAATAACAGGCTAAGCAAAACCAGCCAGCGGACGAGTGAATGAAGCGGGAGTAAAATTAAATACATGTAATAAGCTTATACTATTGTTGACGATTGACCGCCCGGAATATTTTAGAGATTATTTATATTTCTGGTAAGATGACCAGCGTAGAGCCGCGATGCATCGCGGCTCCCACAGGACAGGTAGCCCAATATTTGCGATCTCAAGGTATCAAACATACCGGCATTTAAGCATAAATGCATGGCGCAAACCTTTCCTGGGGGAGACACAAAGTATTGTGTCTCTACAGTGAATGATTCAATTTTAACCCAATAAACTCTTTTTAAAACAAATGCTGTCAGGCAAATCGATGTACGGCGGATAGCTGGGGATATTGCTGTATCCTGCCCTGTTGTATAAACCTAATGCTTCCTGCTGTTTGGTGCCGGTTTCCAGTACCACATATCTAAAACCGAGTGATTTTGCCCAGTTTTCCAGCTCAGTTAAAATCATTCGACTGATGCCTTTTCCTCTTGCGCCGGGGCGCACATACATGCGTTTTATCTCGACTGTATCGTTTCTATAATTTTTAAAACAACCGCAGCCTAAGGGGCGACCGTCCAGGTAAGCTATTACAACGGTGTCAATTTGCTCAATAACGTTGTGGCCATCATATATGTCCATAACATCGCCATTACGCTGGCGCAGGTCGGTGTCTAACTCTTTTATCAACAGGCGAAAATCCGTGTCGCCGCTGTCCGTTCTTTTTAAGGTAATTGTGCCCATGAAGGCAAATATACAATTGAAACAGATGTGCTGTACGCTAATCCAGTATGGCCTTTTTTCGCTTGTTGCTCCATCGTTCGCCCATGGTTTTGGTGGGGATATTGTCGCCAAGCAGCTTACCCCACGGTTTCAGCTCATCTATGCGGTCGAAGATGATTTTTAATACCGCCACAAACGGAATGGATAAAAACATGCCTGAGATGCCCCAAAGCTGGTTGCCCAGCAGCACCACTATTATCGACATTAAAGCATTGATCTGCACTTTTGATGATACGATACGAGGAACCAGGATATTGTTATCGATAAATTGAATAACCAGGTAGGCGACGATAACACCAATCTGTGTTGAATACCCGTCTTTAGTCACGGTAGCCATTAATATGGGCAGGCCGATAGCAATGATACCGCCCAGGTAAGGTATCAAATTAAGTATAGCGCCGATGCAGCCAATTAAAATGCCGTATTTTACGCCCAGCAATAGTAAAGCTGCTGAATTTAAAACGGCAACGATAGTAGTTTCGATAAGCAGGCCCATGATATAGCTTTGGATAGCACTTTTGGTTTCGCTTAAAATTTCGCCTACCTTTTTTGAGTTCTCTTCAGAAAATACCTCGTACAAAAAATTCAGGATTAAAGTTTTGTACAGCAGCATAAAGAAAATATAAACCGGCAGCAGCAACACAACGCCAAGGGTGCCCAGTACGCCATTTAAAGTTTTGCCAACCATGGCCTGGCTGTTGCTAAGGGCATTTTTTACCATCGCTTCCTGCTTGCTTACGGCGATGTTAAAGTTTGTGGCTATCCACTGTTTTAAGTCGAGTGTAATTGCCGAAAACTTTTTTTCGAGCATCGGGAAGGCATCCCCAAACTGGATAATCTGTACTGATAAAAAGTAGAATAGCCCGGTAACGGCGCATAAAGCAATAAACATCGCGGTCGCTATTGACAATCCCCTGCCGAATTTATGGCGCTGCAGCCAGTTGCAAAGGGGATTGAGCAAGATAGCCAGGAAAGCTGCGAACGCCAGCGGTACCAATATGTCTGCTAGTTGCGACATTATATACACCAATAAAATTATTCCGAACAGCACGACGGTGCTTTGTATATAAAAAGGCTGGTCTTTAATTTTTACAGGCATTTAAAATGTTTTTATGGGATGAATAAAATAAACGGCGATTTGTTTGGAAGATATTCCGGAATAAATCGATGAAACGGCAACACAGGGGTGATTAAATATACACCTTATTAGGTTATGCCGACAATGGAAATTTAAATCACCCTTTCGGATCGACCGTAAGATATTGATGAACAGGTACTATTGTTTGTTGTTGAACTTGCATTCGGGAGGCACAAAGTATTGTGTCAGGTACACGCTGATACGACTAATTACACAACGATATATCGTTGTGGGCTTTTCGAACACACCACGATATATCGTGGTAGAATTTTTACTTTAACCTTAATCTTCCTGAATCTCAGGACAGATTCTGAATAAGAAACCTGTTATTTATTGCTCAAAGCGGTCATTTGCCAAAATTGGCAGAATTATGGCTAGTGCAAACGCGACTAATAAGGTATCTTAGCTAAGTATAACAAATCATGTTTTAGCGGCTGTTTCCCGTTGTCGGGACGTTTTGCTAAGCGGCGCAATTTTACAGGTATTCCATTATTACACAGCATGACAATATCAAAAGCTGGTTCTCTTTTGTTTTTTATTCTTGTGCCGGTTGGCCTGTGCTTTTGTCAAATCATCCCCAAAAAAAGTGTTGATAGTCTGCAGGAAACTTTAAAAAAACCGCGGGCCGACACCTTTAAACTTAATGCCATACATCAACTCGGAAACTATTATTACCTGCGCCGTTTTAAACTGGATGCAGCCGATCTCGACAGCGCTTTATTCTTTTTTAAAAAAGAACTCGATTTAAGCAATCAGCTCCACGTGGAAATTGGCAGCGGCAGACAGGAGAGCTTGTGCAGTATGGGAGAGGTATATCTTTCAAAAACTCAATTAGCGCCGGGCAGGGCTTGTTTTACACAGGTTTGGAATTATTACCAAAAGACAGGGAACAAGAAGATGGAGGGAAAAACATGGTTAAGATTCGCCAAAGCTGTTTCGAACGCGCGGTGGAATGCCCGGCCGGCGGACTTGCTGACGCAAATAATCAAAGCGTGCGAAAATTCGATAACTCTTTTTATAGCCTGCGGAGATATAGGCGACGAAATTGACGCTTATATGAATACAGCCGCTGCTTATTTTGTGTATGGCCAGTATGACCAGGCGGAAGCCGCTTGTATGAGAGGCATCACCAAATACCCCGACAGCTCACGTCCGGAGTTTGTAAAACTTTATTACGTGCTCGCACATGTTCAGCGGTATAAGGGCAATGTAGATAAATCATTATCATATGCTCTGGAAAGTATAAAGCTGTTAGAAAAGAGCCAGCTTTATAATGATAAAATCGCTATGCAATCGCAACTATTTGGCGAGCTCGCGCTTATTTATGATGCACTGGGGCAAACGGAAAATAGTATTATATGGTATAAAAGAACACTTGCCCTTAGAGAAAACATGAACATAAAGCTTGAGTTTAAATACAGAACAGCCGGGTTTATTGTGCAGGGATTAATAAAGGAAAAAAAATATGGCGAGGCATTTAGCACGGCCTGGGGAATCGAAAAACGCCATCCGCCGGATGGCGACTACAACAAGGCTATAATAAGCCAGATAAAGGCTTATTGTTATGATGCTGCCGGAAACTATAAAAAGGCTGAAGAGATGTATTTACTGGCGCTTAAATTATTCGGATATACAAAAACTGATGAAATTGTTTCCCTGGCCAAATACGACGTAGCTAAATTCTATATCAGGCGGAATGACTATAAAAAAGCGGCATTTTACCTTGATGAAGATCTTCACGGCGGTTTTGCCATAACGCGGTTGAGAGATTATCATCTTATCCGGTATAAAATCGACTCGGCAGACGGGAACTACGCTTCGGCATTACAGCACCATATTCAGTATAAGGTTTTTAATGATTCCATTTTCAATATTGAAAAAAACAAAAAGTTTCAGGAACTGCAGGTTCAGTTTGAAACGAAACAAAAAGAACGCGACATAGAATCTTTAAAAAAAGACAGCGTACTTGAGCGTGAGAAAACCGCACAGGCAAATGACACCAGGAATCTAACCCTTGTCGGCAGTGCTTTACTTGTTGGGTTATTGGCACTGATATATACTAATTACAGTGCTAAACGGCGCAGTAATATTGCGTTGAATGTATTGGTGAGCGAAAAAGATGAATTGATAAAAGAAAAGGAATGGCTGATAAAAGAAGTACATCACCGCGTTAAAAATAACCTGCAAATTGTAATGGGGCTGTTGCAACGTCAATCCGCCTACATCGATAATGAAGCTGCCCTGCAGGCCATACAGAACAGTGAAAGCAGGATGCACTCCATAGCACTCATACATCAGAAATTGTATCAGTCCGAAAACCTGGACCTGATTAACATGCCCGAGTATATTAACGAACTTGTTAGCTACCTGAAGGAAAGCGCAGATACCGGCGGCAGGATAGGCTTTGAAAAAAATATTGAAGATATTCACCTGGCAGTAACGCAGGCTGTACCGCTCGGGCTTATTATGAACGAGGCCATCACCAATGCCATTAAATATGCTTATGCCACAGATGAATGCGGCGTTATCCGGATAGCTTTAAATCGATTGAGCCAGGAACAGGTAATGCTTGCGATTGAGGATAATGGCCAGGGGCTACAAAATGATTTCGACCTGGGTAAAGTACATTCGCTGGGCATGAGCCTGATGAAAGGCCTGAGCAAACAGATAAACGGCATATTTGAAATAACCAATAAAAACGGCGTGCAGATACGGGTGACTTTTAAAATAGAATGCCCTGAACAAACGCCGCATGAATTGACTAACACCTGATTACATATATGGAAAAGAGAAAAATGCTGATAGTTGAAGATGAGTATATCATCGCTGATGTTTTGCAGGATATCCTCCGTAGAAATAAGTTTGAGGTATGCGGTATTGCCGATACGGTAGACGAGGCATTGCAAATGGTTGAAAAACATCAGCCAGAATTGGTTTTGCTGGATATATACCTGAAAGGTAAAAAAACAGGCATTGACCTGGCCAGGACTTTAACCGAGGTAAACATCCCCTTTATCTATATCTCAGCAAACTCCAATCAACAGGTGCTGGAAGCTGCCAAAAAAACTAACCCGTATGGCTTTATCGTTAAGCCGTTCAGGGAAAAAGATGTACTGGTGGCGATAGATATTGCGCTTTACCGGCACGATAATAACCAGGAAAACACCTCACGCCAGCAGGCCGTATTACAAAAGAGAGTAGCACAGATAGCAGACAGCCTGGTAAAATGGGAGCAAAAGTTGTTGCAGCTTGGCCAGGCTTTGCAGCCCTATATTCCGTTTGAGTATATGTCGGTAGGGTTACCGGGTAGTGCAGAAAGCGCTTTTAACGAGATTGGTTTTTTGAGGATAGGCTTTGAAGAATACCAGACTATTACACCCAGCGAGTTATCGATAATTACCAACCTTAAGTTAAATGAACTGGCTGCCTTAAACTCAAAATGTACGCCGGAAACGGTTGCCACCTGGTATAACGAAAAAGAGTTTGCCGGTTTATTTGCTGCTGCGCCTTTTAAACAACTGATAGCAAGAACTTACTCGATTAAATCGCACCTGGTTATTCCTGTCAGGCCTGATGGTTCAAATACTTTTTGTTTTTGCTTTTACAGCCGGCGCGATGACGCCTACCACGCCGACCACCTGGTATTGGCGGAGCGTTTTAAACCCTTGCTGATGAACTTTACAGAACGGATGCTTGGCGACAGTCAAAGCCCCTTTACCGTTGTAGCAAGTGCGCAGAAAAGCTACGGCGCACATGTGCCACTTGCAGATAAAGGTAGTTTTGATGGAATTATAGGCAACAGTTACCTGCTATTGAATGTTTTTGACCAGATACAACAGGTAGCTCCCCACGATACATCCGTACTTATACTTGGTGAGAGCGGCACCGGGAAAGAAAAGATTGCGGCCCGCATACACCAGCTTTCGCCACGAAAGGACAAACCGTTTATTAAGGTTAATTGTGCCGCCCTGCCTGTTTCTTTGATTGATTCCGAATTATTCGGGCATGAAAAAGGGGCATTTACCGGTGCGCACGAACGTAAAACAGGCCGCTTTGAAATGGCACATACCGGAACTATCTTTTTGGACGAGGTTGGCGAAATACCTTTAGAGATGCAGGTGAAGCTGCTGCGCGTTTTGCAGGAAAAGGAAATAGAACGCATCGGCGGACGGGTGACCATTAAAACTGACGTGCGTGTTATTGCCGCGACCAACCGAAACCTTGAAAAGGAAGTGGCCGAAGGGCGTTTTAGATTGGATTTATACTATAGGCTTAATGTAATTCAACTCATAATGCCGCCCTTGCGCGAACGTAGTGAAGACATACCGGCACTTACGGCACACTTCCTGAATATTTATAACCGTAAGGCAGGGAAGCATATCAGGGGAGTATCGCCCTCGGTAATGGAGGATATGCAGCATTATAACTGGCCCGGCAATATCCGCGAACTGGAAAACCTGGTGGAACGGGGCGTGCTGCTGGCCAAAGGCGATTACATTGAAAATATGGCGCTGCCGGTTACCTCACAGCAAGGGGCTGCTACCCGGCCTTCCGATGCCGGTCTGCAATCAATGAGTGAAAATGAAAAAGCGCACATTACTGCAGTTTTAAAAAAGTGCAACGGCAAGGTATGGGGCAAAGGCGGCGCTGCGGAATTACTGAGCCTGCCGCCAACAACGCTTAACTCTAAAATGAAGAAGCTGGGGATTAAAAAGGCGGATATATTTTAACGGGATGCCTGCGGGCGAAGCGCTGCTGAAAGAAGAAGCACTGGTCTGCGCGACTCCTTCCCCCCGGAGCGGGAGCGAAGTTTATAGGGTAAGGGCTTACCTTGAATAATGGTGGCTTAGCTACAACCACTATTATCCTCTACGCCTTTGTTCTGCCTGTACCTTCAGGTCCTCTAAATCTTTGCTTAGCTTGCCATTACGAATTATGGAGGCGTATTTCATTCCTTCGCGGATGGTTTTTTCGGCTTGTTTAAATTTGTTTTGGCCGATGTAGGCCTGGGCCAGGAAAAAGTCAGACGAAGCCGCCATTTCATTTAAGTCCAACTTTTTCGCGAAAGCACTGGCTTTAACGAGATAGCCTTCGGCCCTGTCGTATTGGTGCAGCGCAAGGTGAATATTACCGCAGTTCTGCACACACTGAACCATGTTTGCAGAATCTTTTAGCGTGGCAAACAACACGCCGCCTTTATTATAATAGTTCAGAGCCTTTGTAAAACTTTTTTGACTATAGTATATGGTCCCCATGCTGTTATAGATACCGGCCGCCTGCTGGCTATCTGCCGTTTTAAGCGCTATCGCCAACGATCTGTTATAAAAATCAAGCGACAACCTGGAATCAAGATAGCGGTACAGGTTGCCGATATTGTTACACACTTTACCCTGTCCATATAAGTCCTTTAGCTGTTCAAAATAATTTAAAGCAGTGATATAATGGCTGATGGCGTTACTTTGCTTGTCGAGGTAATAGTAGCCGATACCTATTACACGGTTGGATTCGGCGAGGCCGCGGATGTAGTTGATTTGTTTGGAAATTTCGAGCGCTTTGCCTGCACCGCTAACGGTTTGCACCGGGTTAACCAAACGTGAAGAAAATGCCTGTTTGTTCAACTCAATAACAGCCGTCGAATCTCGCAGCGCGTATTTAAACCCGTTACCGGCTTGTGCCGCAGCAGTCAATAAAACCAGGCTAATAATTGTAAAAGTTCTTTTCATACCCGCTTTGGACAATAGTTAAAGTGTATTAGTGACACATTATACGGCAGGTTATTCTAAAAAGTTGTAACAGCTGTGTTACATGCATTTCCCCTCTAATTATCCGTGGACTACGCCGATAGCGGTTAATACCAATTCATCCTGATTAACCGGCCGATAACAGTGAGATACGTTCTGTTGCCTAAGTTTATACGGTACAGGTGTGCCGGAGAAGAATTATCAACGTTCATAAATCACTTAAAAAAACAAAAAGTGCAAACCCGACTAATTTTATTAAATTACTCATTATCAATTATTTAATTAATGATTAATTTAAAAAGTGTAAACACTATAAACCCACTTATCCACATTATTGAAGATAAATAATGCTGAACAAACTGCATTTTTTGGGGTGAAAAAATCAAATATTCATTAACTAAAAACATGTGCCCCGCGAAACAGTACAGGACAGCCAGCCTTTTTATAATCATTTTATAATTCTAATTTAGTCGGAACCGCGGCTGTCACCAAAAGCTGCAATCCTATCTATATAATGAACAAATCCATCAAATATTTCTTTGTGCCGGCCATCTTTGCTGCTTTGATTGTGCTTGCGGCATTTACAAGTAATGTTATCAAACCCAAAAACGGAATCCCGGCAAACGCTAAACCCAAGATCGTCAACATCGTTAACTTCATCCGCCTGCTGGAGCCGCGCGATTCGGCCATCACCGAGGATGTGCTGTATCAAACCGTGGTTAAACAGGTAGAGCTGATGAAGAAATATAACCTTGGCGGAACTTTTTTGCTGCAATACGACGCGCTGATTGACCCGCGCTATCAGAAACTACTAAAAACGCTGCCCCGCGACAAATTTGAAATCGGTGCCTGGTGGGAAATACCACAGCCAATGGTTGAAAAAGCCGGTATGAAATGGCGGGGCCGTTACCCGTGGGACTGGCGGGCGAACATTGGCTTTGCAACCGGCTATACCCCGGCCGAACGCAATAAGCTGGCCGATACCTATTTTCATCAATTTAAAAAGATTTTTGGCTATTACCCAAAATCGGTAGCATCCTGGTTTATTGATGCGCATACGCTGAATTATCTTTATCAAAAATACCACATCGTAGCCTCGGCCAATTGCAAAGACCAATATGGCACAGATGGATACACCATGTGGGGTGGCTACTGGAACCAGGCTTATTATCCCAGCAAAATAAATTCATACATGCCTGCTCAAAACGCGATAAACCAAATCCCGGTGCCTATTTTCCGTATGCTGGGCAGCGACCCGGTAAGGCAGTATGATAACGGCCTCGGCAACTCGCGCCAGGGTGTTACTACGCTTGAGCCTGTTTACAAACATGCCGGCGGTGATTCCACATGGGTTAACTGGTTTTTTAAGCAATTTACGGAAGGCGCCTCGATGGAATTTGCCTACACACAGGCCGGGCAGGAAAACTCCTTCACCTGGGATGCAATGTCGAAAGGTCTGGAAATACAATTTCCGCTGATAGCTCAGTTACGCGACCAGGGCAAAGTAAAAGTAGAGACTTTGGAGCAATCGGGCAGGTGGTTTAGCAGTCATTATAAGGTGACGCCAGCTACAGCCGTGACAGTTAATGATGATTTGCCCGGCGGTAACAGCAAAACAGTTTGGTTCGACAGTCGTTTTTATCGCGCTAATTTGTTGTGGGAAGATGGCAGCCTGCGTTTCCGTGATATTCATTTGTTTGATGAGAAGCTTCCATCGGTTTATGAAAAGCAAAAGGCAACATCTAATGAGTGTACGTTTTTCACCCTCCCTGTTGTGGATGGATATTTATGGAGCAAACCCAATAACCTGGCCGGACTACGGTTTAAAGCGGTTATTGATAGCAAGGAAACACTGCTGCAGGGCGGAGACCCGGTAATCAGCGATGCGGTAAAAGGCAAACTGGCTATTACGTGGCCATTAAAAACGGTTGAAGGAACTTTGACAATGAGTTTCGACGAGAGGCGGGTTAAAATTCATTTGGAAACAGACAAGCCCATTGACTGGTACCTCGATCTAACTACGGCAAATGATGTTAAACTACCTTTTAAAAATATCAGCAATAAGAAATTGAATGCAACCTTTGAAGGTTTGAATTACGGCCTTACTGCTGTCAGGGGTAAGTTTAGCAGCCCCGGGGACGGTATTGTTTGGAGGTTAAATGCGGAGGGCGGTGATATTGTTCTTGATATGACGGGGAGGTAAGCTGCCGACGTGCTAATAACCACAAATAATAAACCATGCAAAATCAGGACATCACTGCAGGCTTTCAAAATGCCGATAATTCCGATACAGGCTACCTGGTAAAATTCCTGGAGGACGTGCACAATTGCGAAACCGTTCGGGATGGCTTTCAGCAACAGCTCGACTGGTTAAATATACAACCCGGTGACCATATACTCGATATTGGCTGCGGCATCGGCGACCAGGCACACGCCATGACCAAGTTAGCCGGCACAACAGGCTCGATAACGGGGACTGATGCAAGCCAGGGAATGATCGCGATGGCAAAAGCCAGGCATGGTTCGCCGGCAGCAAATCTTAATTTTCTTATAGCACAAGCCGGTACCCAGCCTTTTGCCGATACAAGTTTCGACCATATCCGAACCGAGCGGGTATTGATGTATGTAAAAGATATCGATGCCGTATTTACAGAATACTTAAGATTGCTAAGACCTGGCGGGAAGCTGCTGGTTTACGATGTAGATTGGGATGCACTGGTTATTGCCCACCCGGACACAGCACTTACCCGCAAAATAGTTGAATTTATATCCGACAGGTTTCCGTCCGGCCGTATTGGCAGTAAATTGTTCAGTTATTTTAAGCGGTTTGGGTTTAAAAATATCAAGGTAAAAGCCTGCGGATACAGTCACCCGCTGGAGTTGGTTAAACGCATTATTGGTGGTATAATCCAAACAGGGGTTGATGAAAACGTGTTTACATCTAAAGAGATTAATGATTGGTGGGCAATACTGGAACACGATAATAATGAGGGCATTTTTTTTGCGTCGTTCCAGGGTTTTATGGTGATGGGGCTAAAGTAACGGGAATTAGCCCGTAGGTTATCTTTATGTTAACTCTACCCATCCTTCAAAATCATTCTTTAATTTTGGAAACATCTTTTTGTTATTGATATGAAAACAAAGTTTACCATCTGCGTAGCTACCCTGGCGCTCGCGACTCAATGCATGGCCCAAACCCCGGGTAAAATTGAAAAAACAGGACAGGTTTTGTTACCTAACGGCTGGAAACTAAGCCCTGCCGGGCGTTCGCTTAAACTTGGTGATTTACCGTTGAATATTGCCGTTTCTGCATCTGGTAACCTAATGGCGGTAACCAATAACGGCCAAAGTACGCAATCTGTCCAGTTGATCGATCCCAAAAATGAAACCTTGCTGGATGATAAAATAATTAAAAAAGCCTGGTATGGTTTAGCCTTCAGTCATGATGAAAAGACATTGTACGCATCAGGCGGTAATGATAACATCATACTTGCTTATGCAATACAAAACAACAAAATAGGAGCTGCTGATACTATTAAACTGGGTTCGCCCTGGCCGAAAAATAAAATATGCACTACCGGCATCGTTGTAAATAAAAGCAATACGCGCCTGTATACAGTAACCAAGGAAGATAGCTCACTTTACGTA
Source organism: Bacteroidota bacterium (assembly GCA_040389845.1). GTDB lineage: Bacteria > Bacteroidota > Bacteroidia > Sphingobacteriales > Sphingobacteriaceae > Mucilaginibacter. The sequence goes on along the minus strand of JAZJZL010000157.1, from coordinate 118,253 downwards.
ATTGACCCGGCAAGCAAAAAAGTTTTAAATAAACTGAAGCTTGCTGCCGAAGCCTATAGCTGTATCTTATCGCCAGATGAAAAGACATTGTATATTTCCATTTGGGGAGGTGAAGCGGTTGCTTGTTATGATACCCGTACCGGCCAACTCAACGGCAGCATAAAAACCGGCAATCACCCTAACGAGATTTTGTTGAATAAAAAAGGAACATGGCTTTTTGTGGCCAATGCCAATGATAACTCCGTTTCAGTAATTAATACGGCAAACCGTAAAACTGCCGAGGTGATATCGACATCGCTTTATCCGACAAGGCTTACCGGCTCTACCACAAACGGACTGGCCTTATCGCCCAATGAAAAAACGCTCTATATCGCCAATGCCGACAACAATTGTCTCGCCGTTTTTGACGTGAGCAAACCCGGCAGCAGCAAAAGCATGGGCTTTATCCCCGTAGGCTGGTATCCGACTAATGTAAAAACGCTGGGTAATAAAATATTTGTATCCAACGGAAAAGGCTTTACGTCAATGGCCAATCCGGAAGGCCCCCAACCAATAAAAAAGGTCGACAACAGCGGTTATCAGAAGGGCGCCATTAATAGCAGGGAGCAATATATTGGCGGGCTGTTTAAGGGCACGCTATCAATCATAGACGCGCCGGATCAAGTTAAGCTGAAAGCCTATTCAAAACAGGTTTATGCTAATGCCCGCTTTAGTGATAAAATTGCAGAAACGGCCCCGGGCGAGCAAGGTAATCCTATCCCGCGTAAGCGCGGCGAAAAATCGCCCATTAAATACGTTTTCTATATCATTAAAGAAAACCGCACTTATGACCAGGTTTTGGGCGATATGCCAAAGGGTAATGGGGATACCTCGCTTTGCATTTTCGGTAATAAAGTTACGCCAAACCTGCATAGTGTAGCCAACGAGTTTGTTTTGCTGGATAATTTTTATGTAGATGCCGAGGTTAGCGCCGACGGGCATAACTGGAGCATGGCCGCCTACGCCACCGATTTTATCGAGAAAACCTGGCCCACCAGCTATGGTGGTCGCGGTGGAAACTACGACTCCGAGGGAACCCGTGAGATTGGCGACCCGCGCGATGGTTTTATTTGGGACTACTGTAAACGAGCCGGCGTAAGCTATCGCACCTATGGCGAATTTGCCGAGCATAACGAAGTAAACATCAAATCTTTAAAAGGCCATTCATGCGAGCAGTCGCCGGGTTTTGATCTGAGTATTACCGACCGCTTCCGCGAAAAAGTTTGGGAGCATGATTTTGATTCGCTGCTTACCATTAACCAGGTGCCGCGGTTCAATTCCATCCGCCTGGGTAACGACCATACCAGCGGCCAGCGCAAAGGGGCCTACTCACCTATTGCCGCCGTTGCAGATAACGACCAGGGGGTTGGGCAGTTGATTGAGCACTTATCAAAAAGCCCGATTTGGAAAGAGTCGGTAGTTTTTGTTTTGGAAGATGACGCGCAAAACGGCCCCGATCATATCGACGCACACCGTTCACCGGTTTATGTTGCAGGCCCTTATGTAAAGCGCAATGCGGTAGTACATAGTATGTACTCAACCTCCGGCGTTTTACGCACAATCGAATTGATTCTTGGCCTTCCACCCATGAGCCAATACGATGCTTCGGCATTGCCTTTTTATGAGTGCTTTTCGAATACGCCGGATGTTACACCATTCGCTGCCAAACCTGCGCAGGTTAACATAGAACAGCGCAACGTAGCTGATAACAAAAGCAGCCTGCGTTCTGAAAAATTCAATTTTGCCAAAGAAGACGCTATCCCCGACCTTGAGCTAAACGATGTAATCTGGAAATATGTGAAAGGCGAAAACGCCGTGCTACCCGCTCCGAAGCGTAGTGCATTTGTGATTTTAGAAAAGAAGAAAAAGGATGATGATGACTGAGATTTAAGGATAAATATTGGAGCCCCCCCGTAGAGACGTGATGCTTCACGTCTCTACATTCCTCCAAATTAACTGTTTCATTACCTCACAAACGGCTCTAACACCTTTTGCCATTTATCATACCCTTTGCTATTCAGGTGCAGCAAGTCACCTTCAAACAACGAATTGTCAGGCGTGGTAGTACCCGATGTAAACAGCACGGTGCTTACATCGATATAAATGCTATTCTTTTTGTTTCTGAGATATTTCCGGATAAGGTCATTCGCGATATTTACCTCGCCAATAAATTTGGCCCGGCTGGGGCTTGGCTTTACCGACATAAAATAGATGGTAGTATTGGGCAACTTTTGATGTATCATTCCCCAAAGCTTTTGAAATTCTTCAAAAACAAACTTGCCAGTTTTACCCGCGGCGATGTCGTTCTCTCCTGCATAAATAAAAATCTTGCGTGGCTTATAAGGGAATAAGATATAGTTCGTATAATAATCCACCACCTGCCAAAGCTCGCAGCCACCCACACCGCGACGGATAATGGGCTCGTTGGGGAAACGGCTTTCCAAATCCGTCCATTTACGGATAGATGAGCTGCCGATAAACAAAATACCATCCTTAGGCGGGGTTTTCAGGCTGTCCTGGTGTTTGAAGTCCCGTATCTCGTTGTCGAATGGGAAGCTGGTTTGCGCATGTAAGCCAGTGCTGATGGCAATCCCTAAAAAAAGTAGCAATAATTTTATTTTCATGGTTGATGTGTATGCTTCCTGAACATCCGCTAAACTTACGAAGTTTTAAAAACTTCGTAAGTTTTACGAGCCTTCGCCTCATTTCTTCAGTCCCTTTTCAAAAAACAGGAATGGCAGAAAGCTTTCCACGCCTTTCATTATCCAAACCGGGCCGTCGTGGCAAAATAATACAATCTCAATTGGCTTATTTTGTTTTTTTTCATACTCGGCCATTACCTGCAAACATGCGCCGCAGCTGGCTACGGGATGTAAAAGCTCAAATTCGTCGGTGCTGGCGGTAACGGCCATGGCTACTATCGGGTCGTCGCTGTAGTTAGCGCCCCATGTAAAAAGCGCCACCCGCTCGGCGCAAAGGCCGGACGGATACGCCGCATTCTCCTGGTTGCTGCCGTAAACAATTTTACCGCTTTGTAGTCGCAGCGCAGCACCTACCCTGAACTTTGAATAAGGCGAATGGGAACTCTCTTTTGCTTTAACAGCTTCCGCGCAAAGCTGCTGGTCTGCAATACTTAAATCGCTAATAGTGCTGTACGACTTAAAGTTTATTTTAATCTCGTGCTCGATCATCAATCTATCCCCGGGAAAAACGGGGGGATACAATATACAACACGATTTTGGGATTTGAAGGATTTGCAGGATATTTTTGAAAATAAAAAAGCATCGACAACTTTAAAAAGTTATCGATGCTCGTAAATATTAATCCTGAAAATCCTTTATATCCTTAAATCGCGTCAGGCTACCGCCAATTCCACGCTATCCGTATCTTCAGCAATCAGCGGGTTTACGTTTTCGTCATCCTTTTCAACCCTTAGGTTGTTCACAATGTGCTGCTGCCTGGCAGGCGTATTCTTGCCCATAAAGTATTCAAGCAGGGCTTTTACGTTGGCGTCCTTCAATATCACAGGATCAAGGCGAATATCTTTACCTATAAATAAACCGAACTCGTCCGGCGATATCTCTCCCAATCCTTTAAAGCGGGTTATCTCTGGCTTTACGCCAAGCTTGGCTATGGCATTGCGGCGTTCTTCATCGCTATAGCAATAAATAGTCTCTTTTTTATTACGAACGCGGAAAAGCGGCGTTTGTAATATCGATACGTGCCCTGCTTTCACCAGATCAGGGAAGAACTGCAGGAAGAAGGTCATGAGTAGCAGGCGGATGTGCATACCGTCCACATCGGCATCGGTAGCTATCACGATGTTGTTGTAGCGCAGGTCGTCCAGCCCGTCTTCAATATTCAGCGCGTGCTGCAAAAGGTTAAATTCTTCGTTTTCGTAAACCACTTTTTTGGTCAGGCCGAAGCAGTTTAGTGGCTTACCTTTCAAGCTGAATACTGCCTGCGTCATCACATCACGCGATTTGGTTATCGACCCGCTGGCCGAATCACCCTCTGTGATAAACAAGGTGGTTTCCTGCTTGCGTTCGTGGGTTTCATCGAAATGCACTTTGCAATCGCGCAGCTTGCGGTTATGTAATGATGCTTTTTTTGCACGCTCATTGGCCAGTTTTTTTATGCCTGCAATGTCCTTGCGCTCACGCTCGCTTTGCATTATGCGCTTTAATAAAGCATCGGCTACTGCTGGGTTTTTGTGCAGATAATTATCTAATTCCCGTTTTACAAAATCCCCTATAAATCCGCGTACCGATGGCCCCTCCGGACCAACGTTTTGCGACCCCAGTTTTGTTTTAGTTTGCGACTCAAAAACCGGCTCCTGCACTTTAATGGCGATGGCCGCCACGATGGACGCACGAACATCTGAAGCATCAAATTCCTTTTTATAAAACTCGCGAATAGTTTTCACTACCGCCTCGCGGAAGGCAGCCTGATGGGTACCGCCCTGCGTAGTGTTCTGCCCGTTTACAAACGAGTAATATTCTTCGCCATATTGCTGACCGTGCGTCATGGCAATTTCGATATCCTCACCTTTCAGGTGAATAATCGGATAACGGATATTTTCGGCGTCAGAGTTTTTCGTCAGCAGGTCAAAAAGTCCCCTCTCCGAAAAATATTTCTGGTTGTTAAAGTTAATAGTAAGGCCCGAGTTAAGGAACACGTAGTTCCATATCATGCTATCAACAAACTCAGGGATAAAGCGGTAGTGCCTGAAAATGCTATCGTCCGGCCAAAAATTTATAGCGGTGCCGTTGCGCTGCGTAGTTTCTTTTTCCGGTTCGTCTTTAGTTAATTCGCCTTTGGCAAACTCGGCCAGCTTGGTGCGGCCGTCGCGGTATGATTGCACCGTAAACACATTCGACAGTGCGTTTACGGCCTTTGTACCCACACCATTCAAGCCCACCGATTTCTGGAACGCTTTGCTATCGTACTTACCGCCTGTATTAATTTTCGATACGCAATCGATAACCTTACCGAGCGGGATACCGCGGCCATAGTCGCGTACGGATACCTTGTGGTCGCTCATGGTGATATCGATTGTCCGGCCTGCACCCATCACAAACTCATCAATCGAGTTATCCACTATCTCTTTCAGCAGCACGTAAACGCCATCGTCATACGCCGAGCCATCGCCCAGCTTACCGATATACATACCGGGACGCAGGCGTATATGCTCTTTCCAATCCAGCGAACGGATACTATCATCACTATAATTTACAGCTTCAGCCATCTAAATCTTATAAATATTAAATTAAGGGAAAGGGGACGGGCATTCCGCGAAGCGCAAAAATATCCACCCGGCAAAAATAAGGTTTGCGTTAAAAATTAATTAACCTAATGTTTTAACTTATTAACAAAATGAACTAAGATTCGTAGGATCAAAAGATTCAAGGATTTCGCCAGGTTAGGGACAATCCATAAAATCTGCTTAATCCCGGTTCCTACTGCTTAAACTTCAAACAATTGCTCGCCTTATCCATGTTTTTAAAAAACTCAGGACCTTTCTCGTTGGTAAAGCAAACGGCTATTATTATGCCGGTGTGGTCTTTTTGAAGGGTTATCAGTAGCGCATACTTATAACTCTTGGTCGTTTGCATGTCGCGCAGGGTAAGCAGGTATGATTTCCCGTTGTCGGCGTTATAGCGCGCCAGTATATCCGGGGGAATATTTCTTGGCGAATAAGGATTGTCGCCGGCAAATGCGGCACATTGCGCCTGGGCCAATGGAATATAAGTTGAATCCGGGTTTGCCAATTGCTGTGCGTCGGGTTGATTCCTGGCCTTTTCATAGCTGGCCCAGTTTTCTTTTTCCGATTTTACCTGCATCCATATCTCGAAATCTTTTCCGGGTATGGTCATAGCATAATCGTACGAGAAATAATCGTTATCCGGCGCCGGTATTTCTTTAAATCCTTTCGGGAAAATGAAGCTTACATTAGCCTGTGCCGCAATGCGGGTAAACGCCGCGACCTGGGTGCTAACCGGGGCATGCCTGACCTGGACAACAGGCGGCTTACTGTTTTTAGCCGGATGTTTTACCTGCGCAAAAGCCGGCGAAATACTTAACATAAGTATAACGGCAACAATAATTTGCTTAATTTGCTTCGGAACAATTTGCATTACAGGGGCCAACAATAGTATTTAGTATCAATTAATCAGGCAACGATAACAAAATTAAAATATAAATTTAAAAAATAAACAATTAACGTATCATTAATATATGATTAAACCCAAGCTAAACCGCTTCGACCTTACCATGATCGTGATCAGCCTGGTAATTGGCATGGGGATATTCGCTATGACAGGGCCGGAGTACACTGGCTATCTGATATTAGGATCCGGAACAGGCGCTGAGTGTACTCGTTGAAAGGTTGAAAGGTTAATTTATTCCGGTCAATGCTTTGCTCATCTGCGATTCATCTTTCCGACTTTACTGACTTTCCCAATTTTTGGACTTCCCCCATCAAACCCTTTTACTATTTTAGCGTTTTTAAATAACCCCTGCAAGCTATTCTATGAACATATCTGCCCGTAAGTCCTATACAGTTCTTTTCTTGCTCCTTGTTTTTAGTTCCATAGCCATTACCTCCTGTCGCCGCCGGCATGTTTCGGAACGTGAAAGGGAAGAAACCAAACGCAAGGCAGAGGTGACAAAAGCTAAGGCGTTAATTAGCAGCATTAAGGGCATTCATTATACCGAAGTAAAGCGCACGTTTGATAATGGACTATCTTTTAGTCCCGTTGGTTACCAGCTGATTCCCGAATGGCGGATTTCTTTTCCTTCGGATGATTCAGTAAATATCTACAGCCCCAAGAAAAATAAGTTTTTGAACACGCCAGTAGTGTTCGATCATGACTCGATTTACAACGTGGCCTGGGCATGGCTTAAATTAAAATATATTAAGAAAGACAGCATACAATTTATGGTGCTGCATGTTGATGGCCGCGTGATCAGCGACGAAAAGGTGCATGCCTATATGACCTTCTACACCAACGATTACATCAAAAACACCCTGCACTCCGACACCGCGAACTTCTGGAAGCCAAGCCGTCGTGACACTGATTATATCACGAAAAAATCTCTAGCTGCCAATAAAACTCTTGACAGCGCCTTTGCAGGAACCACGCCACCCAGCTTAAAAGCCAAAACGCCGCTCATCACCGTAAAAAAAGAAATTGTTCACGACGGTGATGTAAACGGCGGCATGCTGTTTGATAACTACCTGTCGCCAACTTATAATATTACTATCCATCACGCCTATACCGATTTTTATTATTCCTACACAGCCTTTTTAGACGACAAGGGAAAGATAACCTTCAGGAAATCGATGGTGCCCTTGAACTATCTGTCCAAGGAAGGGGCGGATGCTTATATCGCCGCCATGAAGGGCATTACAGACGGTTATCTTAAACTTTATTTGGAGGTAACCCCAGCTATCACATTGGGCATTCCGCATAGCAGCATTATCTTCCTGAACGTTACAGGGACTAAAAAGTAGAGATGATTAACCTTAACATAATTTAACGAAACTGCCGTAAAGCGACACGGTTTTAATAACGATATTGCCCGTAAATCAGTCGCATGCGTAATAGGGCATTAGCTTGTACAATGATTATCAGCTTATCGGGCTGCATGGCCGCTACAGCCCAGGTTAAAGGCTTAGTAGTTTTTGACAACACACGGCAAGGCAATGCCACCATCAAAAACCGTAATATTCAGACGCTTAGTAACGATTTGGGCGAATTTTCTATCCAGGCCAAGGCCGGTGACACTTTAATAACTGTTAAAGAAGGTTTCCTGAACGATACACTGGCGATCGTGAACGCTCCGTATGTTATTATCCGGCTTAGAAAGGGCCCGTTGGTGCTTAAAGAGGTTGATATTAATAGCACACTGCTAACACCCGAAAAAAAACTTGCCGAAAATAAAACCGCCTACAAAGAAATATACCGCAAGGGCGACAAAAGCCACGCGATAGTAATTACACCGCTAGGGGTTGGTGTAGTAATTGATAAAGTATGGAGCGCTGTAAGCAAGGAAGGGGCCGACGCCCGCCGTCTGCAGCGCACCTTTGTCGCCGATTATCGAAACAGCATTGTCGATCGCCGCTTTAGTAAGCCACTGGTTAGCCGGATTACCGGTTTTACCGGCGAACAGCTATTTAACTTTATGAGTAAGTACCGGCCTGATTACGGCATGGTAAAAAATGCTACCGATTATGAGGTGAGTGAGTACATTAAAAAATGCTTGAAGGGCCGGAAACCAAAAGTAATTGTTAACGGCCGTTAACTCTTGTTCCAGTTATATCGAATTTAATAAGCTCATAACTTTTGGTTATCAGGCATCGCGATTCGTGATAAAAATCTGGACATAGATTGGCGGACATTTGCTTCAAATAAAAGCAAATGGAAACCCATCAATTAGATAAACCCCATCAACTACTAAATATTAATGACAACCTGCGGAAACTGGTTTTTGCCGGTTGCGCTGTATTTTGCGTAACTCCTTTTGCCGGGCCGGCAACTGCCTTGATACTTGGTCTGGCGGTAGCACAACTTACCGGTCACCCTTACCTGCATTTAAACCATAAGGCTACACACTGGCTTTTGCAGGCATCAGTAGTTGGGCTGGGCTTTGGCATGAATATCAGCACCGCATTACAAGCCGGGCGCCAGAGTGTGTTGTTTACAATTGCATCTATAGCAGGCACATTAACTTTAGGCTATTTTTTAGGCAGATGGCTTAAGATTGAAAAGAAAACCTCCTTCCTCATTTCGGGTGGTACAGCCATTTGCGGCGGCAGCGCCATTGCGGCCATTGCTCCTGTGATCAAGGCGGAGGAGAAGCAAATCTCAGTCGCGCTGGGCTGTGTTTTTGTACTCAACTCGGTAGCCCTTTTTGTTTTTCCTTTGATTGGGCATTACTTGAATTTATCGCAAACGCAGTTTGGCTTATGGTGCGCCATCGCCATTCATGACACCAGCTCGGTAGTAGGGGCGGCAAGTAAATATGGGCAGCATGCGTTAGCCGTCGCCACAACGGTGAAGCTTGCAAGGGCATTGTGGATAGTTCCGGTAACCTTAATTGCTGCCGTCGTCTTTAAAAATAAATCGAGGAAAGTGAGTATACCATATTTTATCGGTCTGTTCATCGTGGCGTTGATGATAAATACTTACGTTCCGGGAATTACCGTAGTTAGTCCGTTTATAGTAAATATCGCTAAGGCAGGGCTAACGCTTACGCTGTTTTTAATCGGGGCCGGATTATCATGTGCGGTGCTTGCATCGGTAGGCTTTAAACCGTTGCTGCAAGGGGTGATGCTTTGGGTGGCCATTTCTGTTGCGGCGTTGTATGTGGTGATGCATTTTGCATGATGGTTCGGTTGTTATGCTCACGCCAGGTTGAAACCCGGCGCTACCAAGATGGGCCGAGCCGATGGCTCTTTATGAAATTATGCATCATTTCACCAGGTTAAAAGCCTGCCGTGTAACCAGAGGTTCAAATTACCAAAGGCAATGAGCCGTAGGCTCTACCGCTTTGTAGAAACGATAATAAAAAGGGGGGTTGCCTCGTAGAGGTTACCCTACCGCCTGATATTCTTACCCGCAATAACCAGGCATAACGAATAAGGGTAGCCCCGATGGGGCAAAAATTTCTTTCTTGTTATAGGCTACAAAGCGGTAGCCCCTAACGGGGCAAGAAATAAAACGCTGAAAAGATTTGGGCAGACGGTAGAGAAAAACCCGGCGCTACAACATGGGCCGGGCCGATGGCTCTTTAGCACAGGGAGCAGCTGGATTTTTCTAAGCTCTAATCTCCAGTCACTAATCAACTAATTCTTAACCTACATCAAGTATAAACCCTTACCGCCCTTCGTACCTTTGTATATAAATTATTAAGGAGACCAAATGTTAAAACAAATTGAAAAAATATATAGCCGCCCTGCCCGTCCGGGTATGGTTGGCGACGGATTCAGGGTATTTAATTATTTCCCAAATGCCCAATTAACTCAAAAGCGGGTAAGTCCGTTTTTGATGATGGATTTTAATGCGGAGTACGATTTCGGACCATCGGATCATATACGTGGCGTTGATGTCCATCCGCATAAAGGCTTCGAAACCGTGACTATCGCCTATAAAGGCAGCGTAGCCCACCACGACAGCACCGGCAACAGCGGCGTGATTAACCCCGGCGACGTGCAGTGGATGACCGCAGGCGGCGGTATATTACACAAGGAATACCATGAAGAAAGTTTTTCGAAAAAAGGCGGACCGTTTGAGATGGTGCAGCTATGGGTAAACCTGCCTGCAAAAGATAAGCTTACTCCTGCCAAATATCAGCCTATAACTGCTGAACAAATGAGTAAGCTAACTTTACCTGGCAATGGCGGCACAGTGAATATTATTGCCGGCAACTTTAATGGGGAACAAGGCCCGGCAACTACGTTTACTCCTGTAAACATGTTCGATATTAAATTGAATCCGGGCGGTAAAGTGAACACTAATATACCGGTAAGCCACAACGCCATATTGTTGGTGGTTGAAGGCGCGGCAACGGTTAACGGCGCTTCGGTTAGTGAGCACGATTTTGTGCTGTTCAAAAACGAAGGCGAGGAAATTAATATCAGTGCCGATGTTAACGCCGTTTTGCTGTTATTAAGCGGTGAGCCCATTAATGAACCAATCGCCCAATACGGCCCATTTGTGATGAATACCCAACAGGAACTGCAGGTAGCATTCCAGGAATTTCAGTCAGGTAAGTTTGGCGTGCTGGATTAAAATAATCTCCCGGAACAAAGAGAGCGGCTTTCGGGCCGCTCTCTTTGTTTATATGGTTTTGCTTTGTTAATTAGCAGTAGTCCAGCCGTCACTCCAACCGCCGTTAAGGCTCGAGCTTTTGCTTTCTTTAACCAGCTTGTCATATTTAACCACCTGTTTAGGGGTTAAAACGTCTTTAATTTTCTTAATAGTAGCCACTCGCAACGGGGTAACATCTGCTAACATTTTGTTGGTGTTACCGTGCTCCTTAACTTTTATCTCGTCAAATTTCTTCACCGACTCTTTATAAATATCAGTTACCTTTTCAGTTTGCTTATCCGAAAGGTTTAACTGTTTTTGCAAGCCTTTGGCTTTCTCTACAGGGTCGGCGCCTACTTTAGTCTGGGCGCGGCTCGCGGTTGTTATCGCAGCAAACAAGCAGCATATTAACAGCAGTTTTTTCATTGCTTTATGGTTTTTAGTTAATTGAAACAATATTATAAATATAGCACTCTTTTTAACAAAATACACGGCTTACTGTTTCTTAATCATATAAAAATATTTAGCATCGGTTTTATAAGCTTATCATTCAACTATTATTTATAATAAGCTCTTTATTTCAAACTGCTCATCATCGGCATACATGTAGGAGCCTTGGCCAGTTTCTTGTAAGTCAATGTTTTTAAATGTAATAATTCGGGATTGCCCTGGCCTTCTGTTATATGTAAAAACTGGTTTGGCGCAACGTTCTGAAATCGTTGAACAACATTATCGCCGGCCCATGTTATTTCAACCTCATCAATTGATTTTGCCTGGCCAATTCCAATCTCCTGCCGTAAAGGCGATGAGCCAAAGCTGCCGCCTGAGTTAACATCTTTGTAAACGCTCCGCTTAACGCCATTTTCGGTAAATGTAAGTTTGATATGGCTGCCGATAGCGGCTTTGTTTGCTTTTACCCCCTCCAACTTAAGGCTTATCCAGTTATTATTGCTTTGCCCCGGGTTCATAAACAGCGAGCTGGTGTACGAATCGCCTTTGTAAGCTCCGCCGATAACGGCAAAAATATCCTGCACGCCTGTATTTCTTATATCAGCAAACGCTACGCCATGACCTTTCTGCAGGTTGCCGGTACGCGAGGAAACAGTAACGTCAGCAAATTTCTTTCCGCCAAGGTTCTTAAACATTTTATTAGGCACCAGCGATTTAAAATCGGGATTACCCGTACCAAAATACATATCGGGATAGCCATCATTATCAATATCGCCAAAATTGGCGCCCATGCTGAATGTTACTTTATCAAGGCCTGTTTGTTTGCTAACATTAGTAAATGTACCGTTGTGATTATTGTGGTACAGGTAAATGGTACCTGCATCGCGCACAGGTTTGCCCACACCTTCTGCGCCTGCAAACCAGGCCAGGCTTTTTCCCTGGAAATTATAATCGGCAATCAGTATATCGCTCCAGCCGTCATTGTCATAGTCATAAAACCAGGTGGTGAATGTTCTTGCTTTATTGGAAGCAATGCCGGCTTTTTCAGTAACATCTTCAAAATCCACGCCACCTCCTTTTATTCCTTTATTTCTGAACAGGTATTTTTGGCCATTCATAGTCGAGAGAAATACATCGGGATAGCCGTCGTGGTCAAAGTCAGCAGAAGTTGCGCCTTTTACATAGGCAAGGATATCGCAATGTGCCTTTTGCGCTACTTCAGTAAAGGTGCCGTCTTGGTTATTCATGTAGAGCATACAATGGTGATAGCCTCCCGCGTCAGGCGTTGTCGGGTTTTCCGCTCCTATAAAAACATCAAGCCAGCCATCGTTATTGAAGTCGGCCCAAACTGCGGCCTGGGTTGGATGCATAAAAAACAAACCGGCCGATGTGGTAACGTCCGTAAAGGTACCGTCGCCGTTATTGCGCAGCAGCGAGCTTGGCTGGTTACCGTAACCATTTGTATTCCATGCTCCTCTTAATACAAAAATGTCGAGATTTCCGTCGTTGTTGTAATCAGTTTGCTGTATGTTCAGGCCACCTGTTAACCCTTTCAGACCGCTTTGTTCAGTCAAATCAGTAAAGCTGCCATCCTTATTATTCTGGAAATAATGCATCGGGTCAGAAAGATCCCAGGCTGAGGTTACGATGTCGAGGTAGCCATCATTATTAAAATCATCTACAATCACACCGCCAGCCCGGCCGTTTATATTCAGGCCCAGGTCTGCCGCCACATCTGTAAAGGGTTTTACACGCGTTCCGCCATCAGAATTAAGCCCTGGTATCAGGAACTCTTTAGGCACGTCCTGCGGATATCTGCCTAGCGTCATAAATGCAATGTTGAGCAGCCATTTCGATTCATAATCATCCGGCTGGCTTCTCAATATCGTCTCGTAGGTTTGAATTGCTTTGGTCGACCCGGTTTTCAGCACGTGCACGCCGCCATCTTTTATAGGGAAGATGCAGGACGAGCCGTTGTGGTTTAACATGCAATTGCTTCGTTCACCCAGGCGCATGTAAGCGATACCCAGGTCGGGCATCATGCCGGTGATATTCATAAAATCCATCAGGTTCACACCGTTTTCATAGTCCTGCACAGCCTGTTCCTCTTTGCCTACTTTAAGACTGAGTGAAGCACGGGCATTAAGCAGCATAAGGTTTCTTTCGTTGCCCGGTCTTTTAAGTTGAGAGTCAACATACGCCCACTTTACTTCGGGGCTAAATGGATTTTCGGTGCTGAAGTATTTATGCCGGAGTTCTGTCAGCATATCCAGCATTTCCTGGTGCGACGAACGGGGCCGGTAATATGCCGTTATTACGGTAAGCAGCAACAGTAATACAGCTGCTCCCGCTATTTTCTTCTTGATTGTCATAAGTAATTATGGCGTTTAGCCATTTGTTAGTGTTTAACATTCTGCCATTGATACTTATTCCGGCGCAAATAAAATATTGCCGCCGCAAATGGAATAAGCGAATTGATTAGTCGGTTAGCGTAAAAGCAGGAAAACGGCACACTTATCCTTATTGAGGAAATAATGCGAACGCGAAATATATCCGTTAGGGACAAAGCCCCGGCAGATACGCTAATCTTGAATTAGCAGAAAGACTTGGGTGGTTGCTCCGGAATATCGGCGCTTTGACAGGTTATTTTTGATACCGGTTGAGCCGGTAGTTTTAATGCATTTTTAAACGGCGAATTAAATTCGAACTTTACAAATGCGAAGCCCAGGTTATAATTCAGCGTGGTTTTGCCATACGGAACGCGCCCTTTCTGGGGGATGTGCACGCCTTTTATATTTTCGGCGTGGATAATATTAAGGCCAGACAGTTGCGTTGTTTCGTAGTTAGGGACGCATTTAAGATAAATGGCATCAGCGGTAACCCGCATCTCTACATAGTTATATGCGGCATCGGCAAATTGTATGCGGCCGCTTACTTTCTCATAATTGGCCCATTCCGCTACGCCATGCATGCTGGCGGGAATTTTTATTTCGGTAAGGTCGTTAACATTGTAAAGGCCTTCGCTGGTTTGCGTCTTAAAAAATTTATCGTTTTTGTAGCTTAAATATTGATAAACCGCCAGTTGCCCGGATAAGCTTACCAGGTAAATATTCAGAAATAATATGGCGATTACCTTTTTCAGTGATGTTTCGGCTTAATATCAGCGATTAAATATCCGCTTTTTAAATTTAACATTCAAATATTATTTCGAGTTCAATAGCAATTATTAGTAAAGTTTAATACCTTACGGATATTATATTGCACGGTAATTATTAAATACATCGCCATACTTATGAGGAAAATGCCACTGATAATCCTGGTACTGTTAAAAACGGCCACCTCATTTTCACAATCAAAATCCGACAGTCTATTACAAGCCGGCAACGTGTTCTATAAAAAGCACGACTATTTAAAAACTGCCGGGATATGGGCAAAAGCCGCAGAAGCAGGTGATAATAAGATAACCAAAAGTACCATCTATTTTTATGCAGCCAGCGCTTACGCTGCGGGTAAAGACAGCAGCAATAGCTTTAAGCTGCTGGAATTGGGTATTAGTAAGTATGGTTTTAATGACGTTCCGGTGCTGAAGGCCGATGACGATTTTGATTTTATGAAAGCCAGTGCGCATTGGCAAAGAATCATCCGAAGTATGAAGCCGGCTTACTCAACCGATCCGCTTAAGGCAAAGGTAATTGACAGCGACGTAAAAAACTTTTGGATTGCCTTTGACAAGGTTGCTGCTGATACTGCCCACGCCGAAAGCATATATAAAAAGTATTATTTCGACAAAGGCACCACAGCGCTGCTGGATTACTTTGTAAATAAAATGGGGAATAACCTGTACTCCTTTACACGGGACCACAACGGCATGGATAAATTTTACACAAGTGTACGCGCTAACACTTTTAAAGCCGCTGCCTATAGACAGGACTATATGAAGAGTTATGTGAATCTAAAAAAACTATACCCGGACGCTATCTTTCCTGATATTTATTTTGTGATAGGCAAACTAAATTCTGCCGGCACTTCCACATCCAACGGGCTGATACTCGCGATTGACCAATCGGCTAAAACCAACACTACTGATTTATCCCAAATAAAAAGCTGGCAGCTACATTATTTAAACCCCTTGCAGCAATTGATACATATTGTTGCCCACGAGCTTATTCATTACCAGCAAAATAGTATGGCGTCAGACACTACGCTGCTGCGTGAGGCCATCATAGAGGGCATGGCCGACTTTATCGGCGAGCTAATTTCGGGCAAACAAGCAAACGAGCGGCTGGTAGTTTTTGCCAAAGGTAAAGAACAAAAAATATGGGGCGATTTTAAAAAGGAGATGTACCTGGACCGCAAACAAAACTGGATAGGCAACGGCGATGATGACCGCCCCGATCATCCCGCCGACCTTGGTTACTGGGTTGGTTACCGTATATGCAAAGCTTATTATAACCACGCAAAAAATAAAAAGCAGGCGGTGTATAATATGATGCACATACAGGATTATAAAAAGTTTTTTACGGACAGTAAGTTTGATGAGGAAATCAACGCGCTTTAAAAACATGTTTATAGCTGTTTAGTTAGCTTCCATTTGCCCAATTAACCCGTGTAGTTTTTCAATATATTGCCCGTACAATTTTGTTTGCGATTGCCGCTTGATGAAATGCTGCCCGGCAAGGAAAACAACACAGATAACCGCTCTCAACACCGGGTTAATGCCAGCCCACCACCCATGGTTTGCATCAAAGTTAAAATAAACACTAAGTTCCAGCAATATAGCCATAACCACATAAAGCCCGGTATGAAGGTACAGGTAATTTGTCGTGCGTTGTTCCAGCAGGTAAACCCGCTTTACCAAGTTCTCCCTGATGTTGCCGGCGGGTTGCTGTATTTTTTTTATCAGCAGGTAGTTGAAAAGCGAGAACAAAAATTCAATAAACAGTATGGCAAATAGTAGCCATGTAATTACACTTTGGTTAGTTCCCTTGCTGATAAACGTTCCGCCGAATATTACTACAGTAAGCGGGAACATGAAAAGCGCTGCTTTAAAACGTTTTTCGATCATGGCCAGCGGACTTTTCGAGTCGGTGTAAATCATGCTGCTGATGTTATAATTTATGGTGGATGGCTGCATTTCAGCCTTTGTCCACATGTCTTTAAATTCGTCGAGTTCCATGTCAATTATTTTTAGTGAGTTGTCTTAATTTTTCCTTTATCCTTGTCATTTTAACCCGGAGAGCGCCGTTAGGGATGCCCATAATGCTTTCCATCTCATCGTAGGTATTGCCGTCGAGATAAAGCATTACCAAAGCTTTTTCGATATCGTTAAGCTGGTTGATGGCCGCGTGCAGTTGCTCCAGTTGTTCCGTTTCCGTTCCACCGGCTATATTGTCACTTATCTCAGGCAAATCATCGCCCGTAAAGCTAACGGGCGAGTTCTTTCCCCTGCGGAAATCGGCAATAGCGGTATTAATAGCCACCTGGTACAGCCACGTGCTAAACTTGGCATCGCCCCGGAATTTTTCATAGCCCTTCCAGGTTTGCACCAGTATTTCCTGGTAAAGGTCCTGCCGGTCGGTTGCGTTAGCGGCATACAGGTAGCACACCTTGTAAATTATTCGCTCGTGCTGCTTTACCAGGCTGAGAAAGGTGCTATGCAAATCGGGTTGTTTCACTGCATCATTTTGGGATATGAGTATCGCCTGAAGGTGATTTGTTACAGTGCAAGGTAGGGAATAAATCATTTGTCTTTTATCGCGGCGAATTGCTCTACAGTAACGTCATAACACTGGCTTTATAATAACCTGCCGGATACATTTAAAATAATTGTCTAAATTTGTTATATGACAACTCTTACAATTGAAATCCCGGACAAAGTTGAAAAAACATTGTCTGATTTGATCGAACAACTGGGTGGAAAAGTCGTGTCAATCGATACCGTTAAAAAAATAAGTAAGGCACAAAAAAAGAAACAAATATTAGACGACCTAGAAGAGTCTGTAAAATGGGTTAAACTCCACCAGGAGGGCAAAGTTAAGGCGAAATCTATTGAACAATTGCTCGATGAGCTTTAATGTTATACCTACTCCATTATTTGAAAGAGAATTAAAAAAGCTTTCAAAACGGCACATTTCCATCAAAACCGACGTTGCAAAGTTAATTGCGACGCTGGAGAAAACACCCGCAATTGGTGAATCTTTAGGTAACAATTGTTACAAAATTCGCATGGCAGTATCTTCGAAAAACAAGGGCAAATCAGGCCGCGCAAGGATAATAACTTATCTGAAGGTTGTAAAAGAGGAAATCTACCTGCTTTCGATATATGATAAAACAGATACCGATACTTTAGGTGATAACGAAATTATAAGCCGCCTCAAATTGCTCTAAATTTGTTCCGGCTCCCCTAAAAAAGTTTTTAGGATCATATCCTTAAAAGACAATCGCCTTCCCCTCAAGCAACAAACCTTCGTATTTTAAATATTTAAATGACAAGTATCTTGCTTTCCAATTCTTATCGTCAAGTTTTTCTATCAAACAATTAAGAATCAAGTCCCTATTCTTTATGGCAGGATTACGCAAATAGCCCGGCAAAGTACAAATGGCCTTTAATTGAATCTTCTCGCTTTTCGACTTACGCGCTTTTAGTAGCAGGTCCGCAATCTTTTGGACGAAATCTCCGCTGGCTTCTTCTATGTAATAGAATTCCGATATATACGTCAGTACACCCCCTGGCCTGTCTATTTGTTCAGCTTTATTTAAAATGTCATTTAAAACAGCTACATAAAAATCACCCCAGGTTTCCGTGTCTTTCGAAAGGGCCTCCAAAATAATGGGCAGAGGCTTAAGCACGGGGTCAAACTGAATTTCATTGATATCCCTTTTAAAAGAATCGGGGTTTGAATTTGCATATAATAATACATCACGTAATAATTTGCTTTTCTCTGCGTCTGTCGACGTGTCCCAAAAAGCGCACAAGAGTACCCAAATCGCTTAGAAAATACAAATCAGCTATATAGCAGCAGTCCGGGAATTGTCATTGTAACAACCTCGCCACCAAAATCATCTAATCACCCAGCAAAACCACCATGCGCCGATATGTTTTTCACCCACTATAACCCTGCCCTTTTTTTAACAACAATTGCAATAACTGCATTCATCATATTTGTATTGCAATATACCTTACGACAAAAAAGGCATGACACAGGTGCGGTATCAGTTTTTCTTGCATTAATCGTCTTTGCCGGGCTTATTAAATATCACCTGGTAAGCAAATCAATATTTAATGAAAATACAGTGCTCTTTTTAAGCCTGGCTGAAACCTGTTTTGTTGTAGCTGTTTGTATGTATTCACTCAGGCGGCGTTGGCTAAGTCATCAATCATTGGTTAAAAATTTACACTATGCTTATCTTATAATAAGTACCTCAATAGCAATCGGTCTCGTTATTTTGTATCCGGCTTATGTTCCGGCAATGATTGCATTTCTCCGGGTAACAGCATTAATTTTCCTTGTGGCTATTTGGTTCAACAGGCGTGGTTATTTCTCGCGGTTGCCGCTGCTTACAAAATCTATATTATGCCTGGCTGCCTATACTGCCATCTCAAATTTTGCAGCGCTGTTGTTACCCTATCAAACTGCGCTATGGAAAATGGACGTGTTGGTTTATGCCAGCCTGTTTTGGATGCTGGTTGCCCGCTATCTTAAACCTACTGAAAGCAGCCACAATACAACCGTACACACCACACCTGAACCTATGGACGGAACGTTGATTGAAGAATGTCTATCAAGCTTAAAAATAGCTTTTGAAGATAAAAAGCTCTATCTCGACCCGGAGCTAACCCTGCAGTCTCTATCTGCAGAAATTAATATCTCCTCACGGACAATCTCGGCGGTTTTAAATCGCGAAGTGCAAAAAAACTTTCACGAATACCTTAACCAATATCGCGTGGAGGAAGCGAAAAGATTGCTATCAACCTACCGGGAACGAAATATAACCATAGCAGCCGTAGCTTACGAAGCCGGTTTTAACTCACTGGCGACATTTCAGCGGGTATTTAAGAAAGTCGCCGGGAAAACGCCGCGGGAGTTTTCAGAAAATAATCCTCAAAACATGTTTTAGGTAGTTTTTGGCTACGGTACGGGCGATTTTTGCAGAAAAACAGACCAATGTACTGCTTAGAAACAAAGGATTTAACCTACCATTACTCGCCGGAACAGCGGATACTTTCCGGGATTGATTTGCAGGTGCCGGAGCATAGCATCTATGGCTTTTTAGGGCCAAACGGCGCCGGGAAAACTACCACCATGCGTTTACTGCTTGGCCTGCTTAAAAACCAACAGGGCGAAATAAATATCTTTGGTGGCCCGCTGCGCCCGAACCGGGCAAACATTCTGCGCCGCATAGGCTCCCTGATTGAAACACCATCATTTTATGCCCACTTAACCGCAAACGAAAACCTTCGCGTGCTTCAAAAGGTTTATCAGTCACCAGAATCGAGAATTAAATATGTGCTGGATATAACCGGCCTGGGCGGTACGGGTTCAAAACCACTCGGCAAATTCTCTTTAGGCATGAAACAGCGGTTTGGCATCGCGGCATCGCTCTTACATTCACCATCACTATTAATCCTTGATGAGCCCACCAACGGCCTCGATCCCAATGGCATGATCGAGATACGCGAGCTGCTCAGAGCCTTAAATCATCAGCAGGGCCTTTCAATTTTTATTTCATCTCACTTGCTTGCCGAAATAGAGCGACTGGTTACCCACGTCGGCATAATCAACAAAGGAACGCTGCTGTTCCAGGGGACATTGGAAAACCTGCAATCCCGCACGGGGCAATACACGGTTTTTGCAACCGGCAATCCCGGGGTCGCTTTGAGAATCCTGCATGAGTTTGATGACTCTGCAATAATCAGCGAGCAGCAGGTGCATACAGGCCCATTACCCGCCGAAAAAATCGCCATGGCAACCCGGCTGCTGGTACAAAACGATGTGGATGTTTATGAAATAACCAGCCGCAAGGAAGACCTCGAAAAACTATTTATCAACCTTATTGACCAAGTGAAATGAATTTGATGTTTGTATATGCTTTTCAAAGCGAGTGGCTAAAGAAAAAACGCAGCCTTGCATCGCGCATGATAATAACAGGGGCTTTTTTTACACCAACGGTAATTATTATAGCGCGGTTGATAAAATACAGCCATCTCTCCGCAGTCTACACGGATGCCGCTTTTTGGAAAAACCTATGGACCAGCGCCTGGGAATCGATGGCGGTTTTTCTGCTTCCGCTGGGTGCTGTTTTATTTACTAGCCTGGTTAACCAGCTGGAGTTTAAAAACAACGCATGGAAGCAATTGCATACGCTGCCGCTGCGGTTCACTACCATTTATTTTACCAAGCTATGCGTGATATTGGTGATGATACTCCAATTCATCGTGCTGTTTAGCATCGGGGTTGTGCTTTCTGGTATTATTCCCGCGCTGCTTGCCGGTATAAAAATCCCGCCCGTTTCTGCTGAATTAATCAGGCAATTCTTATCAGACGATCTGGCCTATTTTATCTGCGTTTTACCGGTAATTGCTGCACAATATATTATCAGCTTGTTTTACAAAAACTTCCTTGTGCCTGTTGGCGTAGGTTTTATCGCCTGGATTGGCGCATTGTCACTACTGTCGCAGCAATACAATCTCCTCTTTCCTTACACTTATGTCGTGCTGCGATACCTGCATGGCACAGGTAAGGGTGTGCTGCTGGTTTCAACCGACAGTCTAACCCTTTTCGCATTCGCATGGTTTGTTTTGATTACGCTAACGGGATACTTGTTGTACATGCTAAAAAAGGAAAAAGGCTAGCAAAGCTGGCTACCTGTATGCGGGCCACAAGCCGGCAGGCTTGCGGCAGCGGACTAAGGGATAGTTTTAAGATGCTATCTTTGAAAATGTATCACCAGGAATTTACACCACCCGAAGAACTGCAGGATGCCATCAAATGCTTTTGGTACAATCGCAGGGAGGCTGGCGGACAGCCAACCGGCTTTGTAGTGCAACCTGACGGCTATGCAGAAATTATTTTTCATTTCGGCAGCGCCTTGAGTGTTGCTAATAACGGAGACTTACAGCCATTACCGTCGCCCTTTATGATGGGCCTGCTCAATCAGCCGGTTACTTTTTATTCGAAAGGCCGCCTGGAAATCATAGCCATAAGATGCTTCCCATGGACTGTTTTCGATTTGCTTGGACTGGAAGCTGGTAAAGGCGGCGTCCGGATGTTTGAGCACCCTATCGCCAAACTTCAACCGGCGTTAAGTGAGTATATGCAAGCGGGCAAAATAGAGGAAGCGCTGGCGATAATAAAACAATATTTTTTGGATGCACAGTCTGATATCGCCCCCAACAGCATGCTTTTCAAGGCCGGGGTTGCCATGCGGAAAGCTAACGGGGCCATAGCTGTAAGCCAGGTTGCAGAGGCGGCACATGCTACGGTGCGCACCCTGGAGAGGAATTTTAAACAATCTTCCGGGCATACGGTTAAAGACGTGTCGGCGCTCATCCGTTTTGAGCAGGTGCGCAACCGATTATGGCATCAGCCCAATACCAGCCTTGTAGGCCTGGCTCATGAGCTGGGCTATACCGACCAATCACACCTGAGCCGGGAATTTAAACGTTACAGCGGCACTACGCCGGCCGCATTTGCGCGAAAGGCAAAAAGCGGGCAATCTATGAGCAGCGATTTTGTCGCGTTTGTACAAGCCTGACACTGGCGCTTTCCTCAATTTTGTGCTTTCAAACTTAATAACATGAAAGCTACACAAAATCAATCTACATATGATGTTATCATTTCTGGCGCTGGCCCTGTAGGGCTATTCCTGGCCTGCGAACTCGCCCTCGCCAAATGTTCTGTATTAATGCTCGAAAAGGCGGAGGATGCGCATTCGCCATTAAAACAGCTCCCTTTCGGTATACGTGGTCTCTCCGCCCCTACTATCGAAGCGCTTTACCGCCGCAACTTACTTAGCGGGCTGGAGATACACAAACAACTTAAAAATCCGCACAAAACAGCCGTCACACAAGGCCCCCGGCGGCAGGTTGGGCATTTTGCCGGAATCCCGTTTCACGAGGGGGATGTTGATACTTCCCAATGGGAATATCGTCTGCCCGGCTCTCCCGATACCAGCTTAATTTCAGAAATACAGGAGATGGAAACGGTATTCACCCGCCGGGCTGATTCGCTTGGCGTGAAAATAAAGCGTGGAGTTGCCGTTACCGGGTTCCGTCAAACTGCGGATGAAGTAACCGTTCAATCGGGCGACCAATCGTTTACAGCCAAATGGCTGGTAGGCTGTGATGGCGCACGCAGCGTGGTGCGCAAGCTGGGCGGTTTTGAATTCGCCGGAACGGAGCCCGAGTTTACCGGCTACACAACCCGAATTGATATTGCCGACCCCGAAAAGCTTAAACCCGGCCGTAACGTTACACCAACCGGCATGTACATGCAATCGCAGCCTGGATACGTAATGATACAGGACTTTGACGGCGGTACATTCCACAGTTCAGACCAACCTTTAACACTTGAGCATGTGCAAGAGGTGTTGCGCCTTGTGTCGGGCACCGAGGTTACCATAGGTGTCTTACACACCGCAACCACCTGGACCGACCGCGCCCGGCAGGCAACCACCTACCGCAACGGACGCGTATTATTAGCGGGTGACGCTGCACATATCCATTCGCCGCTGGGCGGGCAAGGGCTTAACCTTGGGCTGGGCGACGCCATGAACCTGGGCTGGAAGCTCGCTGCAACAATACACGGCAAAGCGCCGGAAGGATTGCTGGACAGCTATTATGCCGAGCGCCATCCAATTGGCGAACAAGTGTTGGATTGGTCGCGTGCGCAGGTGGAGCTTATGGGGACAAGGCCCCATGCCCGCGCGCTGTATGCTGTTGTGAAAGACCTCATCAATACCCGGGACGGCGCCACTTATATTGCCGGCAGGGTTTGGGGCATCAACACCCGGTACAATTTAGGCGGCGTGCATCCGCTTATTGGCCGCAGCGTTCCGGATTTCGAGCTTGAAAACGGAAGCAGAATTGGTGAGTTAATGCAGCATGGCCGCGGCCTGCTGCTTGATTTTGACACGAATTCGTCACTCAAAGCTTTAGCTGGTGAGTATGGCAGTCAAATCGATTATATCTCCGGCGCCGCGAAGGACCAATTGGGTTTAAACGCTGTACTGGTACGTCCTGATGGTATTATAGCATGGGTTGCTGATAACAATGCAGATTACACCAGGTTAAGGCATGCAACCGAAAAATGGTTCATCGGTGAATTGTAAGTGTTCAGTTTTTCTGCACGGAACACCCCGAACATTTTGTAATATACTGATTATCAGAAATATGCATTTTTAATGTTTTACAACATACTGATAGTCAGCAATTTCCTTCTGAGTTTACACACGGGTTTACACCGTACACCCTGGTTGGCATTAATTATTTAACAATGAGGCTATTATAAAATAAAAGGGGTTTACACCTGTAAACCCCCTAATTTGGCGACAAGTGTTCCGTTCGGTTTTTCCGCACGGAACACCTCGAACACTTTGCAATACATTGACTATCAGATATTTCATGTTTTTACCATTTACAACTATCTAACAATCAACAAAATAACACTTTTACAACTAAAAAAATAATGCGGCTTGTTATCCGAATGGCATAGTTCTCAGCACTTACCTTAACTTTTCGATACGCTGGGATGTCCTCAAAAAATAAAATATAATATCACTCCCGCCCCGCAATCTATCCCTCACGAAATCAGCGCATTTAATACCAATCATAAAAAAAATAACAGTTTCTGGAATGTTAAGATAATTTAATTATTAGTTTTGATTTAGGTGATGTGAAAACACTAACCCTGCCAATTAACTAATTTTATGAAAAAAGCCTGCTTAGTTATACTCTGTATAATTTATGGTGCAATTGCTTGTGCGCAGCAATCGTACGACAGGAAAATTGTAAAATATTCTTCTAAAGACGGCCTCTCCTATGGTTTTGTAACGGGTATTGTGCAGGACGACAATGGTTTCATCTGGCTTTCTACCGAAGACGGCCTGAACAGGTTTGATGGCATAAACTTCAAAGTTTTCAAACATAATACCGCCAATCCCAATAGCCTGCCCAGCAATTATATCGACTTTATGTACAAGGATACCGAGGGTGCCATCTGGTTGTCGACACGGCAGGGGATTTTCCAGTTTGACACCAATACCGAAAAATATATAAAGTTTAAGCCGGGGGCCAGCATATCGGTAAACGACTTGACCACCATTACGTCCGTAAAAAATATCGTTTGGTTTTCAACCTATACAAACGGCGTGTTCTCCTATAATAAAAAGACTGGCAGCTTTCAAAATTTCAACCTGAAACACATATCGCCGGCCATACCCAACTCGGCAACTTTTACATTTCAGGATTCAAAAGGATTATTGTGGGTGGGGGCAGAAACAACCATGTCTGTTTTTAATACGGTTGACGGACAGGTTAAAAAAAGCCTCAATGATAAAATTCCTGTTAACCATGTTCCGGCCGGCAGGGTGAATGCTATTGTAGAAGACGAATATTCAAACATTTGGTTTGCCACAAACATCGGCATGGCGGTTTATAAGAGGGCGCAAAACCAAATTGTTGTTTTCAACGGCCCTGCTTACCAGATGCGCAGCAATAATTTTTCGTCGCTGCTGCAGGATAATAACCACAACCTGCTTATCGGACTGCAGGACGGCGGCCTTTACCGGCTCGACCTGCAAAAAACCAAGGCGGCTGATTATAAAAATATAACCATCCAGGCGGTAAAGACGGAAGATAATTTTACCGTTACTGAACGTACAGTATTCAGGCTATACATGGATAAGGATAAAAATGTATGGGCCGGAACTTACGGCGATGGTGTATATTTATTAGGTAACGTACCGGGGAAATTTAAAAAATTTCAAAACAAGCTGCGGTTTGCCAACAGCACCGGCTACCTGCGGTATTACGGTATGTGCATGGATGACGAGGGTTATTTATGGCTTGGAACCGATGGAGATGGGCTATATAAAAAGAAACTTAACGGCGATGTTGTTCAGCATTACTTTGCCGATGCACCCGATGCACCTTTAAAAAATGTGGCTATTTTGTGCGCGTACAAATCGCGCAATAATGATTTGTGGTTTGGATCGTACATAAACGGCATATTTAAATTCAATAAAAAGACCGGTAGCTTTAGCAACTACATGCATAGCGCATGGGACCCGGCAAGCCTTTGCGGCAATGATGTGCGGACCATATTTGAAGATTCGGACGGTAACATGTGGTTTGGCACCAACAATGGCGGGCTAAGTAAGCTGCCAAAAAATAGCAATAAGTTCATCAGCTACTCTACATTTAACCACGCTTTACCAGATAACAATATCCGGGCAATATGCCAGGACAGTAAAGGCACTATCTATATAGGTACCTATGGCGACGGCTTACTATGCTATGATAAACAGCGTAATAAATTCTCCAGTTGCTTTAGCGAAAGCCAGCTTGCAGAGTTTTTGCCCAGCAGGGTTATCCATTCGCTCAAATGTTTCGGAAATAAACTACTGATAGGCACCGAAAGCAATGGCCTTATTAGCTATGATTTGAGCGATAGAAGCATAAAAAGATTTATGGAAAGTGATGGCTTGGCCAATAACACCATAAACTCTATCGAACAGGATGGGAAAAGAAATATATGGGTAAGCACCAATAAGGGCTTAGCAAAAATTGAAAGCAAAACCGGGGACATTTTAAACTACGATGTTTCCAATGGCTTGCAGGCAGGCCACTTTAGCCCCGGCGCATCTATGTATAGCGCTAAAGACAACTTCATGTGTTTTGCAGGCACCGAAGGCTATAATATTTTCTTTCCCGACGATGTAAAACGAAGCGCGTTTAAACCTAAGGTGATAATTACCGGGCTGCAATTGTTTAATAAAGATGTAGAAGTTGGTGAAAAAGACCATATCCTAAGTACTACGATTAACAAGGCCGAAGAAATTACACTGAAGCCGGACCAATCCGTATTTTCCGTTCAGTATGTAGCATTAAATTATGCATATTCCGACAAAAGCGAATTTGCCTATCGCCTGGTAGGTTTGGATAAAGGGTGGAACTATGTTAAAACACAAAAGTCGGCTACATACCGTTACCTGGAGCCAGGCACTTATGTGTTTAGGGTAAAAGCATCTAACCAGGATGGCGTATGGTTTGACGATTATGCCTCCATTAACATCCGGATTTTGCCGCCCTGGTATAAAACATGGTATGCATGGACGCTTTACGTGTTATGTGCCGTAGCGTTGGTTTATTATTACCTGCGTTATAAAAACAACCAGGCAAAACTTAAGTATGATATTAAGCTGGCACATATAACTGCTGAACAGGAAAAAGAATTGAACGAGAAAAAGCTTTCTTTTTTTACTAATATCTCGCACGAATACCGCACGCCGCTGACTTTAATTATAAGCCCGCTTAAGGAAATGCTGGCCGGACAGGGGGATAATAGCAATGATACCAATGCACTGAAAGTAGTTTATCGCAACGCAAAACGTTTACTAAGCCTTACCGACCAGCTGTTGCTCTTCAGAAAGGCAGATAGCGGTGGAGATAAGCTCACCATTGTAAAATTGAATATTGTCGACTTGTGCCGCGATGTAACCTTATACTTTGATTACCAGACTAAAGCGAAAAATTTGCAAATTGATTTTATTAGCGCAACTGAAGAAATAGAGGTTTATGCCGACCGCGAAAAAATGGAAATCGTGTTTTTCAACCTCATTTCAAACGCGATAAAGTTTACGCCCGATAACGGTAAAGTAAGTTGCGTTATTACGGAGAGTGGCGACAACGTGACCATCCGTGTAAACGATTCGGGTTACGGCATAAGCAAAGAGATAGGCGAAAAGCTTTTTGACCGGTTCTTCCAGATACAGAATATCAGCCAGTCGCACAGTGGCGGGTTTGGTATCGGCCTTTACCTGGTTAAAACATTTATCGATAGTCACCAGGGTAGCATAAGCTATGAAAGCGAAGAAGCAAACGGCAGTACCTTTAGTGTTACGCTGTTAAAAGGCAAAAAACATTTTGGCAATACATTAATTTTTGAAGACACTGCGGAACCATCAGTATTTTTGGATGAGCTGATGGAGGACGAAGAGCTGGCTACCGAAAGCGAAAGTTTAAACCATGCACCGGCCGATGCTTACAATGCACTGGTGAGCCCCAAAAAAGTTTTGCTGGTGATTGAAGATAATCACCAGGTGCGGCAGTACATATCGCAAATATTCAGAGATGATTACGATGTTTTTGAGGCAGATAATGCTAACGATGGTTATACCATGATTTGCAAGCTGATGCCCGGTTTAATTATAAGTGATGTGATGATGAACGGCCTCAGCGGAATTGACCTTTGCGCCCGTGTGAAAAAGGAACCGGCTTTAAGCCATATTCCGTTTATATTATTAACTGCAAATGCACTACCCGAAATAAAGCTGAAGGGTATAGAATGCGGCGCCGACGATTATGTTACCAAGCCGTTTGACAAGGAGGTATTGGTGGCCAGGGTTAATGGCCTGATTAAAAGCCGCGAAAACCTGCATCAGTTTTTTTATAACGCTATCACCTTAAAATCAAACGGGCTTAAAATACCATCTGAATACAAAGAGTTTTTGGAGAAGTGCATTGCTATTGTTGAAACCCATTTGGAAGACGAACAATTCAGCATTAAAAACCTGTCTGACGAAATAGGCATGAGCCATTCCAATCTTTATAAGAAAATTAAAGCTATCTCAGGCGGTTCGGCCAATGAATTTATCAGGTATATCAGGCTGCGTAAAGCTGCAGAGCTAATGTTGAATTCTGATTTTACAGTGGCCGAAGCCGCTTACAGGGTGGGCATAAACAATGCCAAATATTTCAGGGAACAATTCAGTAAGCTGTTTGGCGTAAACCCATCGGAATACATAAAGAAACACAAGAGCCAATTCAACCCTGTGAGTAAGCGTTTTGTTACAAAGCCGTAGGCAAATCGGCTTTTTTTAATCAAAACATCGTTTATCCCGCCTAAATTATTAAATACCCCCCCTATAATTACGATTTACCCCCCCCTTTTAATTCGCTATTATCGCCAGATTAGCGTTGCCAATAATACCTGTATCTTTTACATTTTTTAATTTAAGCTAGTTCCAAGCGCGGTTGGTAATAAACACGGGCATGAAAAATAAGCAATTTAGTTTTAAATGTAATTTATACGGTTATAAACAAGGCCAGGCAGCAAATACCAATACAATTTATATAAACCAATTAATTATTAACCTAAAAACACTAAGAATGGAAGAAAAAAACTGCCCTTAACCCTGAAAGTGATTGTATGGCGATTATGTAATTGCCGCGAATTAGAATCTATCAATTTTCTTATCTCAAAAAATCAACTATGCAACATTTTTTATCTAAACAAGCGCGCATTCTATTAAAAAGCTCAAAGATAATATCGGGTTTCCTTCCGGTATTTTTGCTGCTTACCGATAGTGCGAATGCAGCAGGCAGCAGCCCTAAATTATTGACGCCTGCCAAAAGCGCCTCCGGTTATCATAAAACCATCGTCGCGCCGATAAACATTAAAGGAAAAGTAACTGACCAGGCCACCGGCGAAACCCTTATTGGTGTGTCAGTAAAAATTAAAGATACCAATAACGGTACCCTAACCGACGTAAACGGTAGTTTCGCAATTACCGCGCCCGATAACGCCATATTAGTGGTATCGTACATTGGCTATAATACATTAGAGGTGCCGGTTAACGGCCAAACCACGCTTAATATTAAACTACAGTCGTCATCCAAAGGGCTTAACGAAGTTGTGGTTGTAGGTTACGGTGTACAAAAGAAAGCCACCGTTACCGGCGCCGTAGTAACAGTTAAAGGCGATGACTTGAAAAAATCGCCTGTAACTAACTTGTCTAATTCAATAGCCGGACGTATGGCGGGTGTTACTGCTGTTAATACAGGCGGCGAACCCGGTTATGACGGCGCAATTATTCGCATCCGTGGTAACAATACCCTGGGTAATAATGACCCGTTATTGGTAATCGACGGGGTTCCGTCGCCTGCCGGCCAAACCTCCATCGACCGTATAAACCCGGCAGATGTTGAAAGTATCTCCGTTCTGAAAGATGCCTCTGCAGCTATTTATGGTTCACGGGCGGCTAACGGTGTTATCCTGGTTACCACAAAGCGCGGTAAAACCGGCAAGCCTCAAATTTCGTATACCTATAACCACGGATGGAGCCAGCCAACGGTTATTCCTAAGATGACTAATGCAACAGAATATGCTACTTTACAAGATGAGCTTGACCTGTATGGCCTGGATCCGAAATACTGGAGTGCTGCTTCTAAAGCGTTTAAAGCAACAGGAAGCTTTACAAACCCCGACAATGGTGCTGTTACCAAAGCTACATTTTCGCCGTCTGACATTCAAAAATATGCGGATGGCTCTGACCCCTGGGGACATCCTAATACCGATTGGTTCAAAGAAACTTTAAAAACCTGGACGGGTCAATCCCGCCAAAATATAGAATTATCAGGCGGTACTGATAATGTAAAGTACTTTACCTCTATTGGCTACACGTTCCAGGACGCATATTATAAAAATTCAGCTACCAATTATAAGCAATACGATTTTCGTACCAACCTTGATGCAAGGATCAACAAATATATAAACGCATCAGTTAGCGTATCGGGACGCCAGGAAAACCGTTCCTTCCCCGACGGTGGCGGCGCGGGCGATATATTCAGGATGCTGGTGCGTGGTTATCCGACCAAGCCGGCTTATTGGCCAAATGGTTTACCAGGGCCGGATATTGAAAACGGCCAGCAGCCGGTGCTCATCACTACTGACAAAACCGGGTACAATCATGACAACCACTACGTAATGAATACCCTCGGAAAACTCGAGATAAACGTACCGGGTATTGAAGGCTTGAAAGTTACCGGAGACGTGTCGCTAAATAGAAATATGGAGTTAACAAAAGCCTGGCAAATACCGTGGTATGTGTACAGCTGGGACTATGTACATTACCAGGCTGATGGCAAAACCCCTGTGCTAACCAAGGTAGCCCGCGGCCCGGCCCAGGCAAATCTTAGCCAGGGCTCTGATAACCTTTTCAGCAGCTTGCTCGACGCTATTGTATCTTATAACCACAGTTTCGGCAACCACAGCATTGTTATACAAGCGGGCTTAAACAAAGAAATATCAAATGATGCTAACTTCGGCGCCAACCGTAAATATTATAATTCAGTTGCTATAGATGAGTTAAGTGCAGGCGGAAGCCAGGAGATTGGTAACTATGGCACTGAATGGCAAAGAGCCCGTTTAAGCTACTTCGGCAGGGCTGACTATAACTATAAAGACAAGTACCTCCTCGAGTTTTTATGGAGGGTTGACGGTTCGTATATCTTCCCGGAAAACCGTCGCTTTGGCTTTTTCCCCGGCATTTCTGCAGGTTGGAGAATTTCGGAAGAGAACTGGTTTAAAGGCAATGTACCGTTCATTCAAAATTTAAAGCTTCGCGGTTCATGGGGCCAAACAGGTAACGACAATATAATTAACCCTGCAAATGGCGCGTTGAATGAATACGCATTCCTTTCCTTATATAACATTGGTTCGTATATAATTGGCGGCGTGCCGGTACAAACATTATATGAAGGCACTGCGCCGAATCTTAAATTTACATGGGAAGTTGCCAATAACAGCGATATTGCATTAGAAGGTACTACCTTAAACGGAAAATTAGATTTCACATTGGAGGCCTTTTTAAATAAGCGTACAAATATTTTATACCCTCAAAACGGAACGGTTCCTGCTACTGCTATACCGGGCAACCTGTTGCCTCCTGTAAATTATGCAAAGGTATCTAACAGGGGATGGGAGTTTCAGGTAAATTACCATGATAATATTGGCGAGGTACGGTATAACGTAGGTGTTACCGGCAGCTATGCAAAAAACAAGATTGATGTATGGAACGAAATTCCCAATATACCGGCATACCAACAATTAACCGGGCACCCAATCGGAGCAGGTACATACTATGTATACACAGGTATATTTTCAACACAGGCTCAAATCGATGCCAATAAAGTTGACTATAGCGGCGCTGGAGCAAGCACCCTTCGTCCGGGCGATATGATGTTGAAAGATGTGAATGGAGACGGCAAAATTAACGGACTGGACAAAGTGACGGTTGATAAAAACGGCACGCCTACTTTCCAGGGAGGTATAACATTGGGCGCACAATATAAAAACTTCGATCTGTCTGTTTTATTCCAGGCGGCTATGGGCTCACAACTTGCATGGGGACCGGATGAATCAGGTACTATAGGCAACTATCCGCAATATACCTATGATCATCAATGGACTGTTGATAACCCAAGCACAGTTGACCCTCGTATCACCGATAGAGGCAATCAATACTATTCATCGGGAAACACCTATTGGCTGCTAAACATGAACTATATAAGGCTTAAAACTGCTGAACTAGGTTATACGCTACCCACTACAATAAGTCAGAAAGCAGGAGTGAGCAATTTAAGGTTTTACGTAAGCGGGCAGAATCTGTTAACTTTAGCAAAGCAGCATATTTTTGATCCGGAATCGGCTTCCAATAATGGCCACTACTATCCACAGTCAAGAATTATTAACTTAGGAGCTAGCGTAAGATTTTAATTTAAAAGACATGAAAGCTTTAATTTAAAAGATATGAAAAAATTAATTAGAAACATCTCACTACTAACCGTTGTATCGGGGGCACTGCTTACTTCGTGTAAGAAGGACTTTTTGAATACAAAACCGTTGAACCAGGCATCGTCGGCAACGACCTGGTCCGACCCTAACCTCTCTGAAGCTTTTGTTACCGAGTTGTATAATGGCATGAATGCAGGATTTCTTTCACAGATGAATTTTGACTGCCAAACGGACAATGCGCTTTATAATTTTGGAAAACAAAGTATAATGGAGTCGAAC
>JAZJZL010000157.1:18680-85866 GCA_040389845.1 Bacteroidota bacterium | reverse complement strand
TTGCCGGTGGCGCCGAGATCGGATTCAGCGACGCCGGCGATGGCTGCGATGGGTGTGGGTGGCTTCACGAGCGGAATGGACTCCTCTTAGCGGGCGCCGCGGAAGCGGGGAGCCTAATGGAACAACCGACTGGAATGATATGTACGCACGTATCAGGTCGGCTAATATCTCCCTGACACAATTGGCCACCGCCCCGATTGATAAAACGCTGGCAGACAGGCTAACAGGTGAGGCATTATTTATGCGTGCTTATTTTTATAATCAACTGCTGCGTTATTACGGCGGTGTCCCGCTGGTAACAAAAGTTTATGATGCAAGCGCCACCGACTTTACTATTGCCCGGAGCAGCTATTCGGATTGTGTTGACTTTATTGTAAACGACCTGGACAAGGCAGCAGGCCTGCTGCAGGGCAAAACATTGGCGCAAGGCCGTGCCACAAGTGACGCCTGTTTAGCCTTAAAGGCACGCGTATTGCTCTATGCCGCCAGCGATTTGCATGATATGCCAACAGCAAAAGCTAAATCAAGCCTTTTAGCCGGGTATGCACACCCTGAACTATTG
The DNA here is from genome assembly GCA_040389845.1 of Bacteroidota bacterium. Taxonomy (GTDB): domain Bacteria; phylum Bacteroidota; class Bacteroidia; order Sphingobacteriales; family Sphingobacteriaceae; genus Mucilaginibacter. Next base: position 85,304 of record JAZJZL010000157.1, on the reverse strand, counting down.
GGCTATATTGACGGCGACCGCGGGGCACGCTGGAAAAAAGCACAGGATGCGGCCAAAGCTGTAATGGACTTAGGTAAATATGGATATATGCTAACTTTAAGCGCACCAACTACTGCAGCTGCCGGACAGACAAACTATCAAAATATATATTTATCAAGAGGTGGCGGAGAGGCTGAAATGATATTCGGCCGTTATATAGTTAACGCCAAAGACGATGGAGGAGGCTGGTATCCGCGAAACAATAATACCAACGGCTACCATTCCTGGACATCGAGCGAGCCTACACAAGACCTGGTAGATGACTACGAGATGATGGATGGCAGTAAATTTGACTGGAAAAACCCTGCACAAGCAGCAGCCCCTTATCAAAACAGGGACCCACGCTTTTATGCTTCTATTCTGTATGACGGCGCCCCATGGAAACCCCGTACACCTGATGGTGCTGGTATTGACCCTTACAATGAGATACAGATGGGTACATACGAAACAGGCACTGCGGGGGCGGGTGTACCATATTTTGGACTGGATACCAGGAACGGTCCGCTTGAAAACTGGAACGGTACACGCACCGGTTATGCTATTAAAAAGTTTATTGACCCGAACCCTGCTATTTTCGACAATAACACGCGCCAGGAAATACCATCGCCAATGCTGCGGTATACCGAAGTTGTGCTAAATTATATAGAAGCCAGCATTGCCTTAGGCCAGGAAGGGGAAGCCAGAACATGGCTTAACAAGATCCGCTTCCGTGCGGGGATGCCTGCCGTTACCGATGCCGGAGATGCCCTGGTTGCACGCTACCGGAACGAACGTAACTTAGAGATGCTGTTTGAAGAGCAGCGCTTTTATGATACCCGCCGCTGGATGATTGCGCCAACTACACTTGGAAATAAAGTAAGAATAATGAAGCTTACAGGTGCCTTAAAGCCCGGCAAAACGGTGGCCGTTTACAGGTACAATACTGATAATTACAGTTATACTTACACGGTGCAGGAACTTGACCCCGGAGTGGAAAACCGTACTTGGAAAGACTTAGCGTATTTTCCGCCTTTGTACAGGAATGAGATTTCGAAGAATAGCAAGTTAATTCAGAACCCCGGTTATAATTAATAATCAAAAATAAAATTCTGTATATTTAAAGAATGCCGGGCGAAAACCCCGGCATTCTTTTACTTTTAACCCCTTACTTAAACTAAAAATTTGGTGAACATTTACAGCAAAACATTTTGTCGGCTGCTATTTAGCGGAGTTGTGATATTAACCGGTTGTACCCCTAAAACCGGTAGTAACGATGGCTCGGGGGAAAATGGCAAACCACTTTTTACCCTGCTGTCACCCGAGCAAACCCACGTGGATTTTAGCAATACCTTAACCGAGGGATTGAACACCAACGTGCTGATGTATGAGTATTTTTATAATGGCGGTGGCGTAGCGGTGGGCGATTTGAACGGCGATGGCTTGCAGGATCTGTATTTTACCGGTAACATGACTGACGATAAACTTTATATCAATAAAGGCAGTATGCAGTTTACCGATGTTACCGTGTCAGCGGGTGTTGCCGGAAGGCCGGGGCCATGGAAAACCGGTGTGACCATGGTTGATGTAAACGGTGACGGCAAATTAGATATTTACGTTTGCTACTCAGGCAACGTGCGCCAGGAGCATCGCCAAAACCAGCTGTTTATTAACCAGGGTAACGATAAAGACGGGAACCCTACTTTTACCGATGAAGCACAGCAATACGGACTGGCAGATGCCGGTTACAGCACTCAGGCTGTATTTTTTGACTATGATTTAGACGGCGACCTCGATATGTTTCTGCTGAATCATAGCCCAACCCAATTGCCGGTGCTGGACGAAGTTAACACTGCCGCTGCGCTAAAAAAATCTAACTCATTTAACGGCGTAAAGCTGTACAGGAACGATAATGGCATTTTTAAAAATGTAACCGAACAGGCCGGCATAAGCAGCTCGGACCTTACCTACGGCCTTGGCGCCGCTATAGACGATATTAATGGCGATGGCCTGCCTGATATTTATATATCGAATGACTACACTATTCCCGATTACCTATATATCAATAACGGGAATGGCACTTTTACTAACAAGCTTCAAACCTCGATAGGGCACACCTCCCAATTCTCGATGGGTAATAACATCTCTGACATAAACAACGACGGTTTGCCCGATATTTTCACACTCGATATGCTTCCCGAGGGTAACCATCGGCAAAAGCTGCTATTCGCGCCGGATAACTATGAGAAATTCGACCTGACACTGCGTACAGGCTTCTATTACCAATATATGCGCAATATGCTGCAAATTAATAACGGTAACGGTACTTTCAGCGAGATAGGCCAGCTATCGGGCATATCAAATACCGACTGGAGCTGGGCGCCTTTATTTGCAGACTATGACAACGACGGCTGGAAAGATCTTTTTGTAACCAACGGCTACACCCGCGATTTTACCAACATGGATTTTATGAAATACATGGGCGATTATTTGAAAGACAGGCGGCTGATGCGCAAGGATATTTATAACCTGGTGCAGCAGATACCTTCATCGCAGGTAAGCAGCTATCTGTTTAAAAACAATGGGAACCTGTCGTTCACCAATACCAGCACGGTATGGGGCATCAGTCAGTCATCAAACAGCAATGGTGCCGCCTATGCCGATTTAGACAACGACGGTGACCTGGATTTGGTGGTAAATAACATTAACCAACCTGCTTTCATCTACCAAAACGAAGCTAATAAACAACTGGATAACCACTACCTGCAGCTTAAGCTTGAAGGCGGCGGCAAAAACACGCAGGGCATTGGCGCCAGGGTTACCATCTATGTAAAAGATAAGCTCCAATACCTGGAGCAAATGCCAAGCCGCGGCTATCAATCGAGCGTATCGCCGATATTACATTTCGGTTTAGGCAAGGACAAACAAGTGGACTCCTTACGTATCATCTGGCAGAACGGCAGCACACAGGTTATAAAAGATGTGAAAGCTGACCAGCAACTGGTGCTTAACGAGAAAAACGCCGCAGGTAAATACCAAAAACCACAGCCTGCAAAAGCCATATTTACTGAGGTTGCTTCGCCGGTAAGCAACCAGCAAGCCAAAAATAGCATTAACGACTTTAAGCGTCAGCCGCTCATGATAAACCCGATGTCGTTTTCCGGCCCATGCATAGTTAAGGGTGACGTTAATGGTGATGGTTTGGAGGATGTTTATGTTGGAGGAGCAGACGGCAAGCCCGGCGCTTTATACCTGCAGCAGGCCAATCAAACATTCGTATTAAAACCACAACCCGCATTTGATGCTGATAAAAAAAGCAATGATGCCGCAGCCCTCTTTTTTGACGCCAATGGCGACGGCAAACCCGACTTATATGTGGCCTCCGGTGGTTACGGCGACTTAACCCCAGACGACGCGTCCCTACAGGACAGGCTCTACCTGAACGATGGCAAAGGCAATTTCACCAAAGCAAAAAACAGCCTGCCTAAAATGCTAAGCAGCAAAAGCTGTGTGGTGAGCGCCGACGTTAATGGCGATGGCCACCCGGACTTATTTGTTGGCGGACGGGTAATCCCCGGGAGGTATCCCGAAGCCCCGCAAAGCTTTCTGCTGATAAACGATGGCAAGGGCAATTTCAAAGATGAAACGGCTAAATACAACGCCCAGCTGGCGCATATCGGTATGGTAACCGATGCCGCCTTTGTGGATATCAACAGCGACAAAAAGCCCGACCTGGTTTTAGTTGGCGAGTGGATGCCGGTTACGGTATTAACAAATTCGGGCAGTGCGTTGGTTAACAGCACCAATAGCTATTTTGATAAGCCCCAAAGCGGATTCTGGAATAAGATATTGGTTGACGATTTTAACCATGATGGACACCCGGATATTATAGCCGGTAATCTTGGCCTTAACACCCAATGCAAAGTGTCGGACACGGAACCTGCTGAAATGTATTACAAAGATTTTGACGATAACGGCGCCGTGGACCCAATTTTTTGCTTCTACATCCAGGGTAAAAGCTACCCGTACGTAACCCGCGACGAGCTGTTTGACCAAATTAGCATGATGCGCAACCGTTTCCCTGACTATAAAAGTTATGCCGATGCGATGCTTACAGATATATTTAAACCTGAAGAATTAAAGGGCGCAAACCATTTATCAGCCAACAACCTTTCTACCACCTGCTTTTTAAGTGACGCAAAAGGCAAGCTGCATGCTTCGGCATTGCCACTGCAGGTGCAGTCATCGCCTGTGTACACCATTACCGCCCTGGATTATGACCACGATGGCAACAAGGACCTGCTGTTATGCGGCAACATTAATCATGCAAGGCTGCGTATTGGAAAGTACGATGCCAATTACGGCATCCTGCTAAAGGGCGATGGCAAGGGGCATTTTCAATATATCCCCCAGCTAAAATCAGGATTTAAGGTATGGGGCGATGTAAGGAGCGTAACCGAAATAAATAACACCCTGTTTTTCGGGGTTAACCAGGTTGGATTGAAAGCCTACAAACAAAACTAAGCAAATGAGATTTAAGGCATTTTTAACGATTATATTTCTGACGGGTGTCATACTGTTCAATAGTTGCAGCCCTAAAAAACAACCGGTATTAACCAGTGCGGATATAACGAAAGTAATAGCTAAAGCTACCGCCATTATGGTGCACGATGTAACCAATCCGCCGCTGGCTGCCCGCTTTTTTTCGTACACCTGCCTTGCCGGCTACGAGGTGGTGGCCGAAAACGATAAGACAGTAAAAAGCATGAAGGGTGTGTTGAATGAATACCCCGACATTAAGAAACCTGCTTTTGCAAAAGGCTACAATTACCAGCTGAGTGCACTGGTAGCGATGATGGAAACCTCCGGTAAAATGCAGCCTACAGGCAGCACGATGCTCAAATATGAGCAGGAGCTGTTAGACTCTTGCCGCAAAATCGGTTTTACCGACGAGGTTATCGATAGCTCGGTGCATTATGGGCAGGCTATTAGCAAGCAGATACTGGCCTATGCAAAAAAAGATAAATATAACCGGATCAGCAATTATAAACGGTTTACACCTGCCCGTGCCGACAGTACATGGGACCCAACTCCGCCAGCTTACATGGCCGCGGTCGAACCTTATTTTAACACGGTAAGGCCCTTATTTATCAATTCATCCACCCAGTTTCTACCGGGGCCGCCTATTCCTTTTTCTACCGATAAAAATTCAGCGTTTTATAAATTTTTGCTGATGAACTATAAGGCAGGCGCAAACGATTTAACTACAGAACAAAAGAACATCGCCAACTTTTGGGATTGCAACCCTTTTGCCTTGCAGGATAACGGCCACATGATGATAGGGTTGAAAAAAATCTCACCCGGAGCGCATTGGCTGGGCATTACCGGCATCGCATGTGCACAGGCTAAAACAGGTTTCTCCAAAGCTATGGAAATCCATACAGTCGTGTCTGCCGGTTTGCTGGACGCTTTTATCTCCTGCTGGGAAGATAAATACCGCACCAACCGCATCCGGCCCGAGACAGCCGTTCGCAGGTATATCGATATCAATTGGAAACCGCTGCTGCAAACCCCGCCGTTCCCGGAATATATCAGCGGGCATTCCATTATTTCAGCAACATCTGCAGTTATTCTCACCCATTACTTTGGCGATAACTTTCAATATACCGATAATATCGAGGTAAGCTACGGGGTGCCTGCCAGGCATTTCGGCGGGTTTATGCAGGCGGCAAAAGAGGCTGCAATTTCCAGGTTCTGGGGCGGTATTCATTTTATGGATGCAATAGACAACGGCGTTACCCAGGGCGTGAAAATCGGCAATTTTATAGTAGATAAAGTTGACACTGCCAAAAAGCCTTCATAAGCCACAGAATGGCTAAAAACATTATTTGAAAATTTACCGGGCAGGTACGACCCTGCTCTACCTATGTTCATTAAAAAGCTCACTATCAATAAAAACACAATAAATATGTTTCAAAAACAAATCCCTAAGTACGTGTTCATCTTATTTTTGGCGCTGTGCTATAAAATAAGTCCGGCCCAAATGAAGTCAGCCAGTTGGCTAACCAAAACCGACACGGCATTTGTTCCCAAAGAAATTGAAGACCCTGAATGCATCGGCATAAATAAACAACCGGCACATGCTACTTTAATGCCCTATGCAAGCTTAGCCGAGGCTCTGAAGGCCAACCGCCATGCCTCAACTTTTGCCAGAACACTTAATGGAATGTGGAAGTTCAACTGGGTTGGCTGGCCGCAGCAGCGCCCGGTTAATTTTTATAAAACAACTTACAATGTCAACAAATGGGCGGATATAAAAGTACCATCCAACTGGCAGATTGAAGGCTATGGCACACCATACTACAGCAATTACAATTACATCTTCCAAAAGGATTTCCCACACGTGATGACCACACCGCCGGTTAGCTTTACTGCCTATAAAGAACGCAACCCGGTCGGCAGCTACAGGCGCAATTTTGATGTGCCTGCCAACTGGAACGGCCGCCGCATATTTGTGACGTTTGACGGTGTTGATGCCGGATTTTTCCTTTGGGTGAACGGTAAAAAAGTAGGCTATAGCGTAAACAGCCGCAATGCCGCCGATTTTGACATCACCAACTTTGTGAAACCCGGCCACAATATGATTGCCCTTGAGGTGTACCGCTTTACCACCGGCACCTACCTGGAAGACCAGGACATGTGGCGCCTGAGCGGGATATTCCGCAACGTAACGCTGTGGAGCTCGCCGCAGGAGCACATTCGCGACTTTTTTGTAAAAACGAACTTCGATGCGGCCTATAACGATGCCACCTTGCAAGTCATCAGCAAAGTAAAGAACTACGGCACAGTAGCAACTAAAGCACGCAGCATTGTAGTTGATTTGTTTGACGGCAATACGCCTGTTCATAACGGAAAAGGCACGGCAAATATTCCGGCTTTAAAACCGGGTGAAGAAGTGGCGTTGACCGTCAATATCCTTGTAGCTCATCCGCGCAAATGGACGGCAGAAACGCCCTCGTTGTACACAACAGTTGTGTCTATAAAAGACAATAACCAAACTGTCGAGACTATATCAACCCGCACCGGGTTCCGCAAGGTGGAGATAAAAGGCAGGCAGTTTTTGGTGAATGGTGTGCCTGTAAAATTGAAGGGCGTTAACCGCCACGAGAACTGGCCCGATGTTGGTCATGCTATTACCGAAGACCAGATGATAAAGGACATCATCCTCATCAAACAAGCCAACTGTAACCATGTACGCACCTGTCACTACTCTGATGACCCGCGCTGGTATGAGCTGTGCGACGAGTACGGCATCTACCTGCTGGCCGAAGCTAACCTGGAATGTCACGGCGCATGGGACGAGTTTAATGAAGACCCGCGCATAAAAGCGGCCATTATAGACCGTAACGTGGCCAACGTAGAGAACTTTAAAAACCACGGCTCGGTAATTATCTGGTCGCTGGGGAATGAGTGCGGCAGTGGCGGCTCGAACTTCAGGGCGGCGCTGAAAACTATTAAGGATATTGACCCGGACAGGCCGACACATTACCAGGGCTTTGGCATAGGCGATGAAAACCCTGCCGATATGGACAGCGAAATGTATACTGGCCTTGGCAACGTTGAAAAATACGCAACCGACCCTAAGCTGACCAAGCCTTTTTACCTGTGCGAATATGCTCACGCCATGTTTAACTCCATGGGCGCTGTAGCCGATTATAACGACCTATTTGATAAATATCCGAACCTGCTGGGCGGCTGTATATGGGAATGGCAGGACCAGGGTATCTACAATAAATTTGACCCTAAACACCCGATCATCGCCTTTGGCGGCGGTTTTGGCGAAACACCTAACGATCATTATTTTATACATAAAGGCGTGGTATTTTCAGACCGCACCCCTAAACCACATTTCCCGGAATTAAAGCATGCTTACCAATGGATTAGCATTACGCCTGTTGATCTGGCAAAGGGTACGGTAAATATCCATAACCGTTACCAGTTTATTAGTTTGGATGGTTTTGCCGCAAGCTGGAGCCTTACCGAAAATGGTTTGGAAATCAGCAAAGGCACGTTGTCGCCCGGGCATATCGAAGCCGGTAAATCTGAGGACATCAAAATACCTTACCAGTTTACACCAAAACCAGGGGCAGAATATTTCTTAAGAGTCGCGTTTAATACTACTAAAGATGAGCTTTGGGCCAAAAAAGGATACGAAATTGCTTCGCAGCAGTTAGCCTTGCCGGCTGACAATGCAATTGTTGCCGAGGCAAGGAGTACAACCCCGGTTAAAGCATCGTATGATGACAAAAGTATCTTCGTAACCGGGAAAGACTTTAGCCTGGTATTCAGCAAAACCAAAGGCACTTTTACCGAGATTAAAAGCCATGGCAATGATATGCTGGCCAACCAGGGTGGGCCTATGCTCCACCTGTGGCGCGCCCCCCACCGTAACGATGACATGTGGGCTGATGAATCGTGGAATAAATTTGGTCTCAAGAAATTAACCTGGACGGTAGAAAAGGTATCCTACAAACAAAAGGATGATGCCAACATAGAAATCACCGCCGAACTTCAGGGCAAAGGCCGGGATGGTTTTGCCGTAACACATAAGGTAAAATACCAGGTAAACGGCGATGGCACCATTAAGGCAGACAACGACCTGTCATTCAATAATGAGGCGGTTCCATTGGCACGCGTTGGCGTAAGGCTGATGCTGAACAAAAGCTACGACCAGTTTGATTATTTCGGCCGAGGCCCGATGGAAAACTACGTCGACCGCAAACGTGGCTTTGATATAGGCTGGTATAAAAGCACCGTGAAGCAGCAATTAACTCCCTACGAAAAACCGATGGAGGCCGGCAACCATGAAGATGTACGCTGGGCACGGGTGAGCAACACTACAGGCTCATCGCTTACGGTTAAAAAAGATACCGCCCTGCTACAGGTTTCTGCATTACCCTACAGCGATGAAGAAATGGAACATGTGGAATACCGCATAGACCTGCCGAAAAGCCAGGCAACCGTTTTATGCGTAGATGCGCACACACTGGGCGTGGGCTCCAACTCTTGCGGACCAAGACCGCAGATGAACTGCACGCCGATGTCAGGTTCGCAGAAGTTTAGTTATGTCATCAATATAAAATAACATACCAAAACAGCACAGGTCAAAGGCCTGTGCTGTTTTAACTCCCTCTTTAGTCTTCTTTAAGAGAACGCCCAAGGCCCAAAGGGCCGACACAATCCAGGCCTGCTGGAAAGAACGGCTCCGTTACCCTTTAGTTGCGGTAATATGCTTCAATATTTTTCGTAGCACCGTCTCATAAATCACATACGCTACAAAAACCAGGTAGCCCGGCTGCAGGTAGCTGTTATTAGTAGTAACCAGGGTAAGCCCGCCGCCATGCATATTAAGACCAGACAGCTGGCTTTTAAGTATTCCGTTGAGGCCGATATACGTCATGAGGATGCCGACAACCATTACATCGGCCATATTCCATTTACCCGATTCAAGGGCCAGGTATTTAACAACGCCGTTGCCTGCTACTTTCGGACTGCCCGCGACATGGAACGCGGTAGCAACAAGCATGAGGACAGGCAGAACGATAACAAACAGCAGGATAAGCACACCCACCAGTACGGCATCGGGCTTGGGCTGACTTATCAGGGTACTAACGATGCCGGTAAGGCTCTTGCTTTGGAAGAAAATAACCTGGTTAGCAAAACCGACCTTTTGCCCCAGCAGCTCAAAATGCATGGTAGCAATCCGCGCATCTACCTCTATAATGGGGGCGGTAATACCAACGATGAGCAGCACCAACGCTAGCAGCACAGACAGGACGAAAAGCATGGTTTGCAAATGCACCTGTTTGCGCAGCAGCCACCACGATGCCAGCGCAATAAGCACGCAGGCAAACATAGCATAAGCATATTGGTACGATATGCGGTGTACGGCCGTTACCTCCGAGTCCAGTGTCTTATTCAGCTTATCCACATCTGTAACGTGGTATTTTTTATACATATCCTGGGTGAGGGTATGGTAAGCTTCCGCCGTGCTGTCGTAAGTTTGTTGTTCTAACTGTTGCAGCTTGCCGTTTACTATTCCTTTAAGCCGTTTGGTGCTGGTCGGGCTGGTAAGCCTGGAGACGATTGTATGGGCGAACGAAGGTACCAGCGCCTGTATCGTGTCAACATCTACCATAGCATTGAAGGCCAGTTTTTTGAGCTTACCACCAAGGCTTTTTTGCGGCTTGTTAATCTCGTTTGCCGTTTTGGCCACCAGGCTGTGCAGCTGTGCTTCAACCTGCGCCTGTAGTTCCCGCTTTTGCTTTTTAGTGACATGAAAGGCATTCACCTGGCTATCCACAACGCCCGAAATCTTGTCCCGCCAGGAATCCACCGAAAAGATGCCGAAGGTAATACTGTTTACCACGCTGTAATCCTGTTTTAGCCGCTGCTGTTGTTTGGCAAAGTAATCAAGCTTATAGCCGCACCAGGCCGCTATGGCAATCAGTACACCAAGGCCCAGCAGCAACGCAATATTACTCCGCAAATGTTTATTACGATTCGTGGGCGTCATAAGGCGTAATGAATTTTAATATGGTCGATAATATCAGCCCGAAAAGCACAAAGCTGATAAAAATGATATAACCCGGTTGCAGGGCAGTGTTGTTTGTGGTGATAATGGTAAGCGGCGAAGTCTGGATATGCAGTGCCGCAAGCGTACCGTCAAGCAGGCCGTTAAGGCCGATATAGGTCATCAGGATGGCGATAACAATCACGTCGGCCATGCTCCATTTACCCGATTGAAACGCGAAATATTTGATAACGCGGTTCTCTGCCAGCTTTCGTTTACTAAGCAGGTGAATGCCAGTGGCCGACAGCTTGGTTATGGGGAACAGTATACTGAACACCAATATCAGGATGCCCACGAGGATAGAATCGACTGCAGGTTGTTTTACCAGTACTTCTACCACATCCAGGATGCTCTTGCTTTGGAAAAACAATACCTGGTCGCGGAAAACTACGTGTTCGCCCAGCAGTGTAAAATCGAGCGTGCTAATGCGGGCGTCAACTTCCACCATTGATGCCGTAAGTCCTACTGCCAACAGCACAAAAGCAAAAAGCAGCGACATGATGAACAGCGCACCGTGTAGCGCTACGTGTTTTCGCAATAACCACCATAAGCCCAACACCATCAAAATACAGCCCAGCATGGCAAAACAATAGCTGTACATTGTTGAGCGCATTTCGTCCAGCTTTTTATTGAGCATTTTGTTCAACGCCTGCGGGTCGGAAACTTTATAGCGCGGGTACATTTTATTGAGCAGGGAATCTCTTGCCGTTGCCGTACTGTCGAAATAGCCGCTGTGGGCTACGTCGGTAAATTTGCGCAGGGCGAGGTTACTGATCTGAGCTTTATTGTCAGGGTTATCCACCTTCGCCATTACCTGTTTGGCAAGCGCCGGCACCTGTGCTTTTATTTTATCGGTTTTTACAAAAGTTTTAACCACCAGCCGCTTTAGCTTGCCGCCAAGGCTTTTCGGCTTTTTGTTCACCATGGCCTCGGCTTTGTTTATCAAAGCCAGCATAATTTGCTCAACCTGTTTCTGCAATTGTTTTTTTTGCGCAGGGGTAAGGGTAAAATGCCGAACCTGGTGATTGATGATGCCCGAAATATCGTCGCTCCACTGCTCGGCGGAGAAGAGGCCAAGCGTAATACTGTTAACGTTGGCGTAGTCCATTTTTAACTGCTCCTGCTGTTTGGAAAGCGTATGCAGCCTAAAGCCAAAAAAAACTTCGGCGCATAACAATACGGCGAGCCCGGCAATAAGCAGCAGGTTGGGTAGTAAGGACGATTTCTTTTTCAAATACAGCAGCGTTATTGAGAACATAACGCCATTTGTGCAGAAAGGTTTAGGTTGATGATTGAGAAAGCGAAGACATCTGCTTTACAAATTGTTTTTTTGTAAAAGAACCTTGCCCTGCGTCGTATCTCCCCTGCGAAAGCCACAGCCTTTAAGCCGGATATAAAATGTGGTGCCTTTAATTACACTACTTTCAAACCAGATTATCCCGCCCTGCAATTCGGTAAACTCTTTACACAGGATCAATCCCAGGCCGGCGCCCTTTTCGTTTTTGGTGCCGAATGTGGATTGCATACTCAGAGAGAAAATACGCTCCTGGTATTCCCAGGGAATACCCACGCCTGAGTCCCGTACGAAAATAAGCCAGTCATCTCCCTGTGGCTTTGAGCCAACGATGATCTCGCCTCCGGCCGGGGTAAATTTTACAGCGTTGCTCAGCAGGTTGCGCAACACCAGCTGCAGCATATTGGCATCGGCCATAACACGGGCTTCCTGGCTGATTTCATTCTTTACCGTAATACACTTTTCTAATGCTATTGGCTGCTGTAGCAGCAACACCGGGGCTAAGGTATCGGCCAGGCTAAGTGCTTCCATTTTTACCGAAACGCCATCCATCTGGTTCATTGTCCATGATAGCAGGTTCGACAGCATTTCCCCGGTATGTTTGGTTTTCTCCAGCAGGTCGTGCTCCATTCCCTGCTTTTCTTCTTCCGATAGCTTATATTCAGTTAGCAGCTCCAGGTAATTTTGAATAGAAATCAGCGGCGACCTCAAATCGTGCGCAATTATGGAGAAAAGCTTGTTTTTGGTGACGTTCGTGCTTTCCAGCTCTTCAGCTTTTTTTACCAGTGCCAACCGTTGCCGGTTATAGCTATCGCGGATATAAAGCGTAACCGAAGCGATTAAAACGGCAATCACCACGTAAGAATAGCCAAAGTCGACATAGCGGTCAATCTGCCGCAGGTAAGTGTTATTTATCGTCCCGGGATATTTATATTCAAACACCATGAGCACAACCACCACTATGATATTTGCCGGGAACCAAAACCAGAACTGTATTTTTGGAGCTATTGCAATAACCAGGAACATCGAGAGCAGAAAGACCAGCAACCCCGGGCCGTTAATGCCTGAATTTTGCTGATAGTTAAGCACAAAGAAAATATTGCTGACCAGGCAAAACAGGAAAAAGGCAGTGTTTAACTTGCCACGATAGCGCGAATAATAGTAAATAAATGCAGTTATCAGCACCAAAACAGCCATCAGGACGGACAGCGAGGGTACGCCGATGAAATAGTTCCACGGGATATTGCAAAGCGTTGCTACCATCGAAACAAGGCATGCCGCATGAAAAATGCGCGCCTCCATGGAAAATTTCTCCGCATTACCGGTTAAATTTTCAATAAAGCTATTGATACCCTGTAAAACCGATTTTAGTTCCTTATTCATTTCCTTCAGCTTGCCGCACGTAAACTTTTATCCAATTCAAGAGTGGTAAATATTCGGGTTGATATTGCTGACCGATTCGCCGGACTGGTAGGTACCAATTTTTAGCATTGCCGGAAACGGATTACAGTCCTTCTCGATTTAGGCTTCTTTTAGTACCGGAATAGTCCGGCAATTATACAAACGGACTTCGCAAAATAACCGCTGATTTTTACTTAACAATAAAGGTTTCTTTAGTTGGTAGACTAAAACTGGCCTTAATTGTTATGCAATAAATCACCCCTTTTACGAATTTAAATACTTTTAGGTTTAGATTTTAATTATTTTTTGATTTGATATAAGAATACCGGGCCAAGTATTTTACATATTCATCTTATATGATGTGCAAATAAAAATAATCTATATTCTTTCAATGAATAAAAAGTTTATATTAGTGCCGTTATAAATAATACCCTTACAACCTGGCCGTATCATGATTTCAATTACCAAAAAGCTTTGCACGTTTATTAACCACGCCTTTTTTACAGGCTGATTTATACGCTTTTCTTCAATTTTGAGCCGATGCTTTCTGTGGGCGCTGATTACCTGTTTAGAGCTATCCCTGTATAACCTTTTGCCTTACATCAAACACAAATTCTTAAACCCTTTTAAACTAAAAACAATGACTGAACAACTAAACCGATTTGGCATGGGCGCTCGCTTCGTGTCGGCCAATGCATTAACCGAAATTGAACTGGGCCCTTTAGAACAATTTGTTGGGGACTGGGAAAGCGACACGATTATCATCGACAAAAAGCCAGCTGCTGCCGGATGGAACGTAATATCAGTTCCTGGTGAAGGTGGTTTTGTATTTGAAGTAATTCCTTATAAAGAGGAACTGCATTTTTCTACTGTTGCTGTGCAGGCTGGAAATCGCGGTCCGTTTATTAATGGCAAGCATTTCGACCAGGAAATTTTCGGCCTTTTTTACGAGCAGCAAATTAAAAGCCTTTGCGATACCGATTTTTGTAATAAAAGAGGCTTTGCAAAAGATACCGTAATCCATGCGGAAACCGGCCTGATGTTATATGTTACCAATTTAAATGGTGGTTATAATATTGCACGTTTAGGTACTATTCCGCATGGCAATGCTGTTTTGGCGCTCGGAAAATCATCCACTCAATCAAATATCCCGACCGGCTTTTTCCCGCCCATATCCTCTTTTGCTACCAACCTGGATGGCAGCGCCCCGGCCATCCTGGGATATGATCAGCAAATGAAAAATATCCAGTTCCCAGTATTTCCGCAGGCTAACCCCAACGCATTCCTGAAAACAACGCTTGATTCGATATTCGGCAACGGCCTGGTGCCGAACATGACGACACTGGATATGTCGACCAATCATCCTGATGCCACAGGCGGCATCCTGAATATTCCGTTCATACAAACCAATGTTACCGCAACCAAAATGAACGCCACCTTCTGGTTAATTAACCGTTCGAAAAACAAGGCCGACGACCTGCTACAATACTCACAAACTATCAACCTGGTGTTTCCTTCTTCGGGTACCGCAACGCCCATAATATGGCCGCACATTACCGTAAACACATTAAAGAGGAAACCTGTTGTACAGGCTAAAACTCAAGCAGTGAGTAATATGGCACAAACGCATGGTGGCTCAGACAGTGTACCGCAGCTTTGATGGCCGGCATAATTCAATAGTATAAAAACATCACAAAATAAATAACATGTTACAGGCACAACAACCCATCACCAACAGGCCCCTGTCTTTTTTGAAAGAAGACATCTCTGCCCTCAATGCCGTTGCCCAGGCGGCCGTGAATGTAGAGCTGTTTACTATTCCGCTTTACATGACGTCGCTCTATTCGATATATGGCACCCACCAGATTAATGGTAACAACGATTTTTACCAGGGGCGATTATGGCCGGGGCTATCAACTACTAATTTGAAAGATGCAGACCCCGGCCAGCCAGGCAAAAATGCATACGATACCTATGGAAATAAGGTGGCGTTTAACGGGATATTCAGTGTTTTTATAGCCGAAATGCTTCACCTGCAGCTGGCCTCGAACATTTGCAGTGCAATTGGCGTGAAAAGCACATTTACAGGCGCGCCTCTCCAAAACAAAAATTTTGGCTGGACTTGCTACGGCGACGACAATACCGTGTTGCCCCACATCCTTAAATTTACCGATTGCAAAAACTTCGGCGCGGGCGGAAAAGATGCTGTGGATGATGATAAAGACAATCCGCTAAAAATTAATTACAAGGATATAAAGGTGAAGTTGGGACCGGTTGATAATAACCAGGTGAACCTGTTTCTGGCGATAGAAGAAACCGAGGCGGCAGCACATAAAATCCTGGAAAACCCGGAGGATTATTTCCCAAAAATACCTTTTAAAGACTGGAAGGCTGACAATACAGCTGCCGACCTTCCGCTTTTCGGCTCTATCGGTTACATGTACCTGTCGCTGGTTACTTATCTCACTATCCAGTATGAAGATAAGACAACACTATGGGACCACGTGATAAAACTGAAAAGCGTGCAGCAGGACATTTTTAACCTGCCCGACAATGAGAAACATGCCCCCGAATATCCATGGATGAAGGCCAGCATTACTGCCGACAACCAGGACGATGCTCTTTTGCAAATATTGGATATGATTGATGGTATTACAGACCAGGGCGAAGGCCATGGGGTAACAACCGTTATTCGCGAAGTTGCAGAGCGAATTATAAAAGACCGGAAAAAGGCGCAAATAATGCTGCAGAAAGTGCAGAAGAAATATCAGCCCAGCGAAAAAGCATTGCAGAAAGACTACCCGGCCTATAACGACAAAGGCGAGAAACTGGAAGGCAAATCGAAAGATGGTTATGCGCGTTCAAGCTTTGGCGCGGTTGACCACTTCGATACATTCAGGAAGGTAAAAGAACTGTTGGATGCGGGGCAGATAAAAACCTGGACCGACTGGCATGCGGACCCGGAAAATGAGTGGACAGCCGACATGCTGAAAACCGCCACGCATACTGCCGATAAATATTCTATCCCAAGCGCAGAAGATGTTGCCGGCGCACTTAACCGACTAAAAAAAGATAACGGCGACAGCAACGAGCAAACCATGAGTGGTGTTGTTGCAGGTGCTATAAAAGGTGTAACCAGCGTATTGAACGATTTTTTTTCTAATCAAAAAACATCGTTCCCTTTCCCATCCATGAGCGGCTCGGGCGACCGCATGTCGCTATTCTGGGCGATATTCGGCAAAGCGCCGGATTTGTCGCTGGGCGTTGAAAATAAAGTTTCGGGCTTGCTGTATCATGCCTGCCAGGGCCTTGCACTGGACCCGAATACACTAAGCGTGCCAAACTCATGTGCGCCGGTAGCAGTTTACCATACCTGCAAAGGATCCAACAGCTGCGCCGCAGAAGGCGGGTGCGGGTTTGTGCAGACCATACAGGGCGGAAGCAGTTGCGGCAGCTCATCGACAGTAACGCCGCCGATAGCGCCTTCGCGCAATAAAGTGGAAATGTTGAAGGCTACAACCGGCCCATCTCCCGACGCTAAAACTCACGAAGAAAAAGCGGCGGTACCTACAACACCGGTTTATTATGGCGCCCCGTCAGATAATCGTTGCCAGTCGTTCGGGGGATGCGCTGTGCCAATTTCAGCATCACAAATATTCCCTGTGCCGGATTCAGATCACAAGGAACAAACAACAGGCCACATGGAACTTTTCAATTTCATTGGCTCGCGGTTTCAGCCGGAACCTATCAATTTCATGGCGTACCAGGCCGGAGACCTGGTTTACGATGTAGCCTGGAATGCTTTTATAGCCGTATTGCAGGAACGCAACCGGCCGATACCGGCAAAACCCAAACCAAGTGACATCCGTTTGGCGTTCCCACCATCTACCTGATTTTGTATGATTAAACCGTTACATACCCCACGCCTCGGCCTGCCCAACCTGGGCCTTGGCGTGGGTTTACGCAGCAAACATTTTCATCACCTGCTGCACCAACCGTTGCAAGTGGACTGGTTCGAAATAATCAGCGAAAATTATATTGATGATTACGGCTTTGCCCGCCATGTGCT
This sequence comes from Bacteroidota bacterium, assembly GCA_040389845.1. Taxonomy (GTDB): domain Bacteria; phylum Bacteroidota; class Bacteroidia; order Sphingobacteriales; family Sphingobacteriaceae; genus Mucilaginibacter. The sequence continues at coordinate 67,892 of JAZJZL010000157.1, read as the reverse complement.
TGAGCATTTGAGAGCACAGGTGCCTGTGGTAATGCACGGGGTATCGCTGTCGATAGGAAGTATCGACCCGCTGAATATGGATTACCTGGCCAAACTGAAAAAGCTGGCGGCAGAGATACAGCCCCGGTGGATATCCGACCATTTATGCTGGACCGGCGTTTTGGGCGCAAACTCGCACGATTTACTGCCCATGCCGCTTACGGAAAGCAGCTTGCAGCATGTTGCCGGTCGTGTGCAGCGGGTTCAGGATTACCTGGGCAGGCCGCTGGTACTGGAAAACCCTTCGACCTATCTGGAGTTTAAAGCTAATGAAATGCAGGAGTGGGAATTTCTCTCCCGCCTGGCAACCGTTACCGGCTGCGGGCTGCTGCTTGATGTAAACAATGTTTTTGTGTCGGCGCACAATCATGGGTACAGCGCAGAGCAGTACATCCGTAATTTGCCGCATCACCACATTGTTCAAATGCATATTGCCGGCCCTACCGACTACGGCGACATGCTGGTAGATACCCACGACAAGCCCGTGCCCGCACCAGTGTGGGAACTTTACCGGCTGGCCCATGAGCTTACCGGCGGCGTAAGCACCCTGCTGGAATGGGATGCCAGCATACCCGACTATCCTGAACTGGTGGACGAGCTGTTTAAAGCCAAAAAGGTTTTAATGGGCGATACGCCTGCCACACCGGTTACCTCGGCCGGAGAGATACCCGTATCGCACCCGCTTAGCCTTCAGCTTACCGCAGCTTATGAATAACCCGACCGAAACATTGCAACATTGGCTCGCCGAGATCATTATTTCGCCGGGCGAACTGGACCACAAGCTGGGCCAGGTGAGGGCACGGTACCAGGTGCATGAGCAAAATGTGATTGCCGCGGCAAAAAACATCCCGGCCCGGTCAAGGCTGCATATTTATACATCCGGATACGTGGCGCGGTTGAAAGAATGTTTGTCGGCCGATTTTCCCATGCTTAAGAAGTTTATGGGCGATGACGTTTTCGACCGGTTTGTTGCGGCGGCTTTAACCCATAGTCCCTCCAAATCATATTCCCTTTACGACCTTGGGTTAAATTTTATTGAATTTTTAACAGCCACCCAGCCAAAACGCGATGACCTGGACGAGGTGCAGCAATTACTCCTGTCGCTCCCGGTAGAAATTGCCCGGGTTGAACGCGCCCGCCAGGAGGTATTAAGAGCCGTCGGGACAGAAAGCTTGCCGATACCCCCTATGTCGGCCGCCGACTTGATGTTTGATGCTGCCCGGATAAGGATAAAACTGCCGGAATCTGTGCGGCTATTACAATTAGAGTTTGGGCTTAAAAAGCTGCTGCTCAGTCTGCAAAAAGATGAACCTTATGAATTGCCCGCGCCGCAACACGGCTGGCTTGCCATAGTAAGGGCCGATTTCCGCCTCTATATGCACGAATTGGAATCGTGGCAGTACGACTTTCTTTTGGCTTGTCGCGATGGTGTTAGCGTTTACGAAGCCGCGCTGGCCATATCAACCCAACGCCCGGTTAGCGAATTACTGGCCGACCTTTGGCTGTGGCTGCCGATGGCTATGGAACAGCGGTTGCTGGTGGTAGTATAATCTTTAAATGATAGGTAAATTTAAACCAAATGGAGTTATCTCGATTCCCCTGAATAATCCAATACATGGCACGGATTCTGCATTGCTAAACGTACCCCAAGTGGGTTTCTTTGTATTTATTTAAACATCTATTATGAAAACAGTATTGATAACCGGCGCGAACAAGGGAATAGGTTTTGAAGTAGCTAAACAGCTGGCGCAACTCAACTATTTTGTGTACGTGGGCAGCCGGGACAAAGCAAACGGAGAAGAAGCCGTTAAAAAACTAAATGAGCAGGGCATTACCAACGTAGAAATGATTGTTATTGATATTGCTGATAATAACTCAGTCCGCCAGGCAAGGCACAAGATGGAAAGTAATATTGCTTCTTTAGATATATTGATCAATAACGCAGGCATAGCGGGTGACATGCCCCAGGATTTTGCAACCGGCAGCGTTGACAACCTGCGCAGGATATTCGACACCAACTTTTTTGGAACTGTACAAGCTACGCAGGAATTTTTGCCCTTGCTGAAAAAGGCAGCGCAGGCGGCCATCATCAATGTTTCCAGCGAGGTGGGCTCCATCGCTATGCGTACCGAAACTGGCAGAAACCTGAACAGGGATAAATACAATGCTTACGGAGCATCTAAAACTGCCTTAAATGCTTTAACCGTTATGCTCGCTAATGAGCTACATGATACCGGCATCACCGTTAATAGCGTAACTCCAGGCTACACCGCTACCGACCTCAACCAATTCCAGGGAGGTAAAACTATAGAGCAGGGAGCGATACCCATAGTGAATATGGCCATGCAGGCTGATAAAAGCATTACGGCAAAGTTTTTTAAGGACGGGGGCGAGGTGGCGTGGTAGGGTAGCTATGAATAGTTTCGGAACCATTTGCATACAGCCGGTTTATTTAAAACTACCGGCTTTTGATACCTTAATAAAGGCAAAGAAATATCCGATTCTTTCCATTTGATTTGCCTTTAATACACGCCCTACCTCACCATAATAACCACCCTTTGATACCTCGTTAGCGCAGGCGTGCCATTATCCGTTCCTTCCAAAATAATGTGAATAGTCTGCCCTGGTACTGCATCCTTTGGAATTTCTACCTCTATTTGCAGTGATGCCGGGCTTGATATATTTACCATCTTAGGGTAGGTGCCCACCTGAAATTGCCACCATTTAACGGTTACTTTATTCCCGTCAGGGTCGGACACCGCGCCGCTGAGACGGATTTTTTCTCCGGCGGATGCCATTATGCTTAGCGGTGCTTCAATTTTTACAACCGGCTCATGATTGGCATCGCCGAATTTTGGTGTTACTGCCCATTTGAACCTGGCGGCAAAGTCTTGCTGTGCGGCGGGGAAAAAATCGGGATAGGCCTGGGCGCTGGCTGCTTTGTTGCCCTGTTCTGTAGCGGCGCTGAGTGCGGTTGCCATGCTTTTAGAGGATGTATCGGCAGACTGAAAGAAAATATTTTTGGTGCTTTTCTCCGCCACCTCACGACCGCCCCAGCCGCCATACGAGCCATCTTCATAAGCCCGCAGGCCATTTGCCAGCATATCCATATAGGTAAAGGTGTCTCCCTCGCCTATCCAGGACCCTTTCGGCTGAACGGGCATCCATACGATGTATCCCATTTTTCGCAGCTCTTCATCGGTGTGTCCGGCTATGCCGAAGTAGTCCATTTTATCGCCCTTAACCATTTGCCTGCCATCGCCCCAAACACGGTAAAGCGCCCCCAACGGACCACGGCTGGTTACATTTTCTGACATCCAGGATGCAGTAAGCGATACGGCGTCTTCTTTTTTGGCGCCTAATTGCGCGCCGTACCCGTAGTTCGGGCTGTTTCTGAATTCGCGATATTCAATATCGGGCCACATGGGTTTAATGTATTTGGCATAAGTATCATCCTGGTCGCCGGAAGGTAGCAGAACAACTTTGCGCGAAATCGTTTTCTTTAACAGCTCCCACTGCGTGGTATTTTCATATTGATCCTGTATAGATTTAAGCGCACGGGCGATAGTGCTTTGCCCGCCCCATGCAGTTATGAAAAGCTTGCCGGGCTTATTATCCAGTATTAATGATTTGATAAGGTCTGACCCCGGGGAATCTTTCGAGAAATCCCCATCGAACTCAATATTGCCGTAGCGTATTTTCGACCTAAGCTCATCCGGCGCCGGGTAGGCCGCATTATGTATTTTCAGGTTTGGGTAAGCCTTTGCATAAGCCTCCACTGCGTTATGGATAAAGCGCTCATTTTTATCCCAACGCCACGACTCACACGGGCACAAATTCAACCCAAACCGGTTGTACTCCCTGCCGGGCACCGACCATTTGGTGCCTTTGCCATCCCCCTTCCAGTGAAAGCCGCTGCTGGCATAGATGAGCCCCTCCACCTGTACATCACTGCTGTACAGCAGGAAACGGATTAACGAATTGTTATCATCCAGCTCCGGATCGGCGGTAATTATTATGCGCGGGCGGGTTTGGGCAGGTGCACGCTGTATAAATGCTGCATTAAGAATGATGAATAGAAAAAGCAGCGCGGTAGCATACGGGCTAAGAGCGCGTTTGTAATGCGAGGTAGTCATTTTTAGTAGGCGGGTTTATTTGTGGCTTAGGTAAAGATATAAATTATGGGCAGAATTTGGCGTATCATGCATATTAAAGCAATCCTCCGTTTTTACTGGTACCCCATTGCCTGCAATTGAAACAGCTCTGCATATTTACCACTTCGTGCGAGCAGCGCATCATGGCTTCCTATTTCTACTATCTCGCCTTTATCCAATACGATGATACGGTCAGCCATGCGGACAGTGGAAAAACGGTGTGAAATAAGCACCGCCATTTTGCCTGCTGTAAGCTCGGTAAAGCGCTCAAAAACCTGGAATTCAGCGCGGGCATCCAATGCTGAAGTCGGCTCGTCCAGGATAACCAGTTGCGCGTTTCGCATATAGGCACGGGCTATGGCTACTTTCTGCCATTCGCCGCCCGAAAGCTCCACACCGTCCGCAAAACGCTTACCCAGCATTTGTTCATAGCCGCCGGGCAGCCGGCCCGCAAGCTCATCAGCTAAACTTTGCCGCGCCGAAGTGCGAATCATTTCCCCGTTATTCTTTTCATCGATATTGCCTGCCGCTATATTCTGCGAAAATGTCATCTGGTAACGCAAAAAGTCCTGGAAGATAATGCCAATATGCTGCCGTAGCTCGGTCAAATCGTACTCGCGAAGGTCATGGTCATCCAGTAAAATCCGGCCTTCGGTCGGGTCGTACAAACGCGCCAACAGTTTTACCAGGGTACTTTTGCCGGCGCCATTTTCGCCCACAAGCGCTAGCTTTTCGGTCGGGTGCATCGTGAAATTGAGATAACGATTAGCCCAGCGTTCACTGTTCAGATACCGAAAACCAACATTCTCGAACGTAAACCCTTCCCGTATTGGATTTGGGAAAGGCCGTGGCGTGGCGGTATTGTGAATTTTTGGGGTAATGTCAAAAAACTCGAAAAAATCGCTCAGATAAATAGCGCCCTGCGATACGGCAGTAAAACGGCTTAATACCCCCTCAAGCAATGCACGCAGCTGGCGGAAAGAACCCGCCAGAAAGGTAAGCTCGCCTATCGTTAGTACGCCTTTAATGGTACCGTCTATAATAAATACGTACGCCGCATAATAGCCAAGGCTGCCCAAAAGGGCAAATAAAGTCCCCCATAAAGACCGTTTAACGGATATGCGTTTGTTATCGATATAAAACTTATCTGACAATACTTTAAAACGTTCGATGATGAAACCAGACAGGCTGAACATCTTAATTTCCTTAGCGGTTTCGTCGCTTGCTCCAATATAACGCAGGTAGTCCAGCTCGCGGCGCTGCGGTGTTTGGCTGCGGCTTAGTGCATACGTCTGGTCGTTAAAATACGATTCGCCCAAAAAAGCGGGCAAAATTGCAACTACCAGCAATAAAATCAGCCATGGATTAAAAACCAACAAGCCGGCCGCCAGGAAACCCATCGTTATCAGGTCCTGCACCTGGCTCATTACCTGCGAAAGCAAAACCGTGCGGCCTACGGTCTGCTGGCGGGCGCGCTCTAGTTTGTCGTAAAAAACGGCATCCTCAAACTGGTCAAGGTCAAGTGTCGCCGCGTGTTCCATTATGCGGACGGAGGTATGGTTGGCAAAGCGGTCGCCAAGCAGGCTATCCATTAAGTTAATGGCACGGGAAAGTCCGTCTGATAAAATCGCCAGCACAAACTCCAACCCCACAAGCTTCCAGAGGTGGGCCTCCGCAAAAGAACTATGGCTGCGGCCCAGGTGTATAACCTGGTCGATAATGAGCTTGCCGACAAACAACAGCAGGAAAGGAATTGCGGCTTTTACAAAACGTAATGCAACGTTGGCAGACATCATGCCCGGCCCGGATTGCCACACCAGCTTAAAAAATGCAGGCAAATTGCGCAAGGCACGCAACCGGTCCTTTATCGTTAGCTTTTCCTGAACAACATTCTGTTTAGCCATAGTATTAACAGCGAAGATACCGGATTGTACTTTGAGAAACTTCGGTTAGTTGATTTTTGCGATTACGATGACAATAAAAAACAAGAGAATAATCTTCCGAACAGCTGTGGTGACAACACCAACAAGTGCCGGGAATATTATATATTTGATAACACACTATCACAATATGTATCCAGTTCAATTTTTGTTCAGGGTTGCCAAAGCAATTTCGGTTGCAGCTGTCGGTTTTATGGCATTACTCATTGTTATCGGCAATACAACCGATTACATTACAAACTATTTGTTTGTTGAGCATGTACTGAAAATGGACACTATATTCCCCGGCAGCGCGCTCCATTACAGGAATATCGACAGCGCTTTCATATTCCATACCGCTTATATACTGATCATCATAATGGAAGCCGCGATGGCATTTTGCTGTATCAGGGGAAGCTGGCTGCTGGCCGTAAATCTAAAAAGCAGCGCTGATGTATTCCATAGTAAAAAAAACTGGGCAGTAGCGGGACTGATAATTGGAATCGTAATTTGGTTTTTAGGGTTTGAAGTAGTCGGGGGCGAGTGGTTTGCCATGTGGCAAAGCAAGATCTGGAACGGCCTGGCAGCCGCCGAAAGAATTGTAAGCTTTTTAGCGCTCGTGCTTATTCTTTTGCATTTAAAGGATGAGGACTATTAGTGTTTTCAGCGGATGTTACTAAAATTCCGGTACACTTAGAAGCCTGGGTTGTTAAACACCCGCGCATAACAATAAACTCAACACAGGCGTCCTCCCTTCTATAAACAGTTCGGGCACAAAAAAAGGAAGCCTCAACCCTTCTAGCCTGGGGCTCCCATTTTTGATACGATGGCGCATTAGCGGCGCTATTTTTTATGCCGATAATTGTTCTTCCGCAAGTTTTGTTCCCTCTATTCTGGCCATAATCTTTGCAAAAGCGGTTTCGCGGGTGGTTGAGATGTCATCACAAAAAGGTGAAAATCCGCAATCATCTGTAGTGCCTAATTGTTTTAAGGGAATATAGGCAGCTGCTTCAAGCACCCTGTCACGCACTTGTTCTTTGGTTTCAATCTCAGGGGCAAGCACATCTATTACGCCGATGAAGGCCTTTTGATTCGGTTTAAGGTGTTGTTTGATGATTTTCAAAACCTTTGGCCTGTCTGGTTCGCTGGCCAGTTGCAGGTAAAAGCTGCCGACGTTCAGGTTAAAAAGGTCGGGCAAAAAATCGCCGTAATCAACATCGGCACTGTGGGTGGAGTCATGGTCGCCGCCGGGACAAACGTGCACGCCCAACAGCTGCTGTTCTTCGGCTGTAAACCGGTTAAATACCTGGTTATTTACATCGATAAAATGCCTGAGCACGCCGCCGGATGGGTCGAGCTTTAACGATAGCCTGCCTTCGGTAAAATCCATCTGTACTTTATATGCGCCATGCTCCAGGCATTGGCGGATGTCCTTTTCGCATTCGTTTAACAGGTCTTCCATAAATTCAGCCTGACTGTATCCCTCAATACCGTTTTGTGGGTAGATAAGACTTAATGCGGAGGCAGATATGACGGCTTGCTTTACCGGCAGCGCGGTTAGCTTTTGTGCGGCCGTCAAATATTCAACAGCGTATTTTCCGTATTTAAACGGTCCGCCGGTTAATAAAGGCAATTGCCTGCTGTGGCCGTCCTCAAAGTTAATGGTCATGCCTTCGGCTGTTAAGTTCGTCAGTCCTTCCAGCGGGTAAGTAGCAAAGCTCGACTTTGTTTGCTCGCCATCGCTGATAACCGGCGAACCGGTTTTTTCAAACGATGTGATAGTGTTCTTTAAAGCTTCTGCATAAAGCTCAGGCAGGCTGGCGTTTATCGCTGTGCCGGTAATGCCGGCCACCAATTCAGGCGAACGGGGTATGCTCCCAATAGGTTCGGTAGGTATTTTCATAAGGTTTACTCTTTTCCAAACTATAAATTTCATTGCTTCGGGTTGATTTGATATTCGCTGGTCACGACTTTCCATAGCCCACAAACGCCATGCGTTCGCCCATTTCTTTGTAGGCTTCGTTGGGTTGCGGGGCCCAGGTAGCAAGGCCATCTACATAGCGGTTAAACATGCAAAAGGCGGCTGCAATCAATACGCTGTCGTGAATTTCCTGGTCAGTTGCGCCGGCTGTACGGGCGGCGACTATGTGTTCATCAGTTACGTGTTTGCCGCCTTTTTGTACCTGGTGGGCAACGTTCAGCAATGCCCGCAGCTTGCCTGACACCGGCGTGTTCGGCAACCCGGCCTTAATGTCATCTATCAGTTCGGGGCCGGCGTGCAGGTGCGCTGCCGCCGCTGCCGCGTGCGAGGTATGGCAAAAGTGGCAATCGTTTTTATAAGAGACCGATGCTGCAATAATTTCACGCTCGCCGCTGGTTAAGCCCGATTCGCCGCGCAGCAGTGTTTCGGCAAGTGCCAGCAGCGGTTTGGCAGTTTCCGGGCGAAAGTCCAGCAATCCCCTTATACCTGGTAATTCTTCGTTATTTAATTTAATGTGTGCCATGTTATTTTTAGTTGTTTGTGGTTAGTTGCATTTCACTTACTTTAACAGGTGGTGTGCCATAGCCCTCGCGTGCGCGTTGTTCGCCCATGTGGTCGTACATGGCATCGTTTTCCGGCTGCCAGGTGGCAAGCCCGTCCACATAGCGGTTATACATGCAAAAGGCCGCAGCAATTAATACTGTGTCATGTATCTCAATATCGGTAGCACCTTCTGCTATGGCTGCAGCCACATCCAGGCCTGCTACATTCTTACCGCCCGATTGCACCTTCGCCGCAATCTTCAGCAGTGCTTTCAGCTTGTCACTAATGGGCGCGGTATTCACGTTAGCTAAAACAGCTTTTACAGTTTCCGCATCATTACCCAGCTGGTGTTTGGCTATAGCGCCATGAATGTTAGTACAGTAATAGCAGGTATTCAGGTTTGATACATAGGTGGCTATCAGTTCACGCTCGCCCGCTGATAACGTTGGATGCGGAGAGTGCAGTAACACTTGCACCAGCGCATTCAGGGGTTTTGCGGTCTCTGGCCGGTAAACAAACAGGCTCCGGATGCCCGGGTAATCGTTTGATAAATTAATGTGTGGCATGTTTTTATTTTTTAGATAGATAGTTAATAGCTATTATTTGTAAACGCTCGACTGATAACCTTCTTCGGCACGGCGCGGCGCCCGCTCAACATAAAACTGCCTGTCCTGCGGCGCCCATGTACCCAACCCGTCAACATAGCGGTTGAACATACAGAACGATGCTGCAATCAAAACGGTATCATGAATTTCTATGTCTGTGGCACCCCCGGCCCTTGCTGTTTCAATTTGTTCTGCGGTTACCTGCTTGCCGCCTTTTTGAACACTGACAGCTATGGCTAACAGCGCTTTCATTTTAGGCGATAGAGCGGACGAGTTGACGTCGTTTTTGATGGTATCTATTTGCTCAATATCACATTGCAGGTAATGCCCGGCCAGCGCACCATGCACGTTCTGGCAAAAAAAGCAATCATTTAGATAGGATACATAAGTGCCTATCAACTCCCGCTCGCCCCGCGTAAGGGTGTTATTATCATCGCGAAGTAAAATCTCCGCTAAGGCATTAAGCGGCCCGGTTGTTTCCGGTCGATAAGCCATTGGCCCGCGTATGCCCGGTAAGTCGTTATTTAATTCTATGTGTGCCATATTTTGATTTTTTTTTTGTTAACTATTCGATGACTGCCGGGGCGCCAGCTTTCATATCCTTCGTTAATAGCGTTATCAGCAAGCCAATTAAAAACACCAGCGAAAAGATAAACAATGAGTTGCCGTAGCCGCCGAGTGTTGTCACCAAAACACCTACAAACAATACTGCCGTACCCGTGAAAAAGCGCCCGGCATTAAAGCAAATACCTGTAGCGGATGAGCGTACCCCGGTTGGAAACAGTGCTGGTATATAAACCGACAGTATCCCCTGGCTTGCCCCGAAAAATAAGGCCATCACAACTATCTCGGCATAAATAACCGGCGAGAATGTACTATTGGTTTTAAACAGCACGAACGACAGCACCGTACAAACCGCAAAGCAGGTTATCATGGAACGCTTCAGGCCCATCAGGTTCACCATCCAGCCCGAAAAAAATCCGCCGGCCAAACCACCCATACCCATACACATCATGCTCAAGCCGCGGGCTTTACTGGCATCGCCAACACTGATGCTTTCTACCCAGGTGGGCAACCATGAAAATACCGCCCAAAGCCCTATCAGCATGGCCCCGAAAATTAGTGAACCAGTTAACAGCGCTTTGCTGTTTTCGGGTGATGACAGGCTGACCGAGGTTGCCAGTGAAGCTTTCTTTTTGGAACGGTGCTTTTTCCAGAGGTCGGATTCTGCAATCGCTCCAAGCGCCAATAAGGCCAGTGCAACGGGTATAATCCCTACCAAAAATCCTAGCCGCCACGACGGAGTAATCACATTAATTACCCCGGCAGAAAATATACCTACCGGGAAGGCGATGGAAAGTATGCCTGTGTAAACCGCTTTTGATTTTTGCGGCCACACTTCGCTTACTAAAGTGAAGGCTATTACCAGGTCGCCCCCTACGCCGAAACCGCTCATAAAGCGGCAGACCATAATACCACCCCAACCGGTCATATAGCCGGTCAGGATGGTGAAAACGCCGTAACTTGCCGCTGCGAACACCAGCGCCATTTTACGACCGATTTTATCGCTGATAATTCCCCAGAAAAGGCCCCCAACGGCCCATCCGAAGATAAACAGCGAATTGATAAGCCCGGTAAGGTAGTTTAAGTCTTCCTGGCTTTTGTTTCCTTGCAGTTCTTTTACAACCACAGGCAGGTACACCGACATTAGCGTCGATATAGCCCCGCCCAATGCGCTGCTCACAAAACAAATAATAAATAACGCGGCTAATTTGGCCGTGGTTAATTGTTTGGGCTGTACCGCTTCTAATGTCAGTGTGTCCATGTTATTTCAATAAATTATCGAAGGTTATTCCTAAATAATAGATAGCGCCGACGGCAGGTGAACCATAAGCCTGGTAAACGCGGTTGTTAAAGATATTGCTGCCGCCCAGCTTAAGGGTTGCGCCAATTTTTGGCAGCTTTTTATTTACCTGCAAATCAACCAGCGAATAGGCGTTGATGCGGCCCGGGTTGTTGGCATTGAAGGTTCCGTACCAGTCGAACGCGTTTTGCCAATGCCAGTTCAGGTTAAAGCCATAGCCATTGCTAAAGTTGCTGTTGCCAAAGGTGAAGTTGCCGCTCCATTTTGGTGTGTTAAAGGCAGCTACGTTGTTTTGATTAGCTGAGCCAAGGTCGAACACAGATAGCGTTACGTTTGCCCCGGCAGTATATCCTTTGTTGAACAGGTAGGTTAAACCTGCACCGGCGCCCTGCTCAGACACCTTATCAGAAGAGTTGGTGTACAGCTGATAGGCGTGAATTTTGCTACCCGGAATATCGGCCGCTGCGTCAGGGTTAACCTTACCATCGGCGCCAAGAATGGCGTCCTGCGGGTTTATTACTACTGTGTTCAGTATAAAGTTGTCATAGCTGCTGTAGTAGTAATTTACATCAATCAGCAATTTGTCTTCAATAAAGCTTTTGTAGCCCAGTTCAAACGCCCTTTGTTTTTCAGGCTTAACGTAGGCTACGGTTGCTTTTTGCAGCAGGTCTTTGTTTTGGGCAACGGCCTGCGGGAAAGATGCACCGCCTTGTAAAGCTGCACCAAACGCCGCACCAAATTTGCCTACCGAAGCAGCCGTGAATGAATTTGAGTAAACATTCAGGTCTTTACTGTTTGCAGGTGCGCCACCCAATATGGTGATAGGTCCTACGTTAAGATGGATAAACTGGTCAACGGGGGTTGGGTTGCGAAAACCGGTTTGGTACGACGCACGGAAATAGTTTTTCTTATCGGCGCTGTAAACTGCCGAGAAACGTGGCGTAAAGCTGCCATCAAAGTTCTCATTCTTATCGTACCGGACAGAGGCCAGCAAGCTAAGTTGGTTGTCGAATAATTTCTTGCCGGCTTGCGCATAGATGCCGTATTCTCCGATAGTAATTTTTTTATTTTTATCGTCGAACAAGCTGCCGTTGGTAAACATATCGTATTTACGATAGCTGCCGCCAACCTGCAGGTCGAACACTTTTATTGCGCTGCTGAAATCGTACTGACCTTCAGCATGGTAAAACTTGCTGTTGCTGAACACGCCTGCCCCGCTTAAGCCATAATTGTGTATCGAAGCATCTTTTGCCTGGTTAAACTGGGTTGAGCCAGGCAGAAAACGGCCCTGGTCGGCAAAAGCGCGGGCGGCGGAATTGTCATGACCGGTTACTCCATTTACAGTACCGTTGTAAGCATTCTGGTAGCGGGTAAACCACATCGCATCCGCCTGGTCAGGGCTTACGGTGTTGCCGTTCATGTCCTGCACCCAATCGCGGTTAATAAATTGGGCTAATGAGCGGGTGTTGTAGGAATCGTGCGAATTTTCAACTACCGAGTATCCTCTTACAAAAAAATTGCTGCCTTTTAACTCGATGCGGTGTGTTTGCAGTACAAAGTTATTCAGGTCGAAACGGCTGCTGCCTGTATAGCTGGCAGTACCGCGGCCATAGTTATATTGGTAGATAGCCTCCAGGTTGTCGTTGAATTTATACTCCAGGGCACCGTTCAGCTTCAGGCTGTAAACGCCATAGTTCATCAAGTCTTTTTCTTCATAACCTGTTCTTGAAACCAGGCCTATACCCGGCAAGGTTTTATTCACTTCATCGCCATAAATATTCAAAGCATCGCGACCGGGGTTATTAGGGCCGCGCTGGGCAGGTGCAGTTAAAGCGCTGATGTCGGTATAGTTGTTGGCATACCAATCGGTGCCGCGCAGGTACGATGCGTTTATTTTAAAGGCGAATTTGTTGTTGAATGCTTTGGCATAACGCAAGGCAAAATCATAAATACCCTTAGCGCCAACACCCGACTCGCCAATATGATTAACGCCCGATTTAGCTGCCAGTGTTAACCCCTGGTAGTCAAAAGCATCCTTAGTATGCATTAATAATGCGCCGTTAAAAGCCATCGGACCATAAAGCGCAGAGGCTGCGCCCGGCACCACTTCCACGCTTTCAATGTCAATATCCGAAGCACCAAAAAGGTTACCTACGGCAAAGTTAAGGCCCGGTGTTTGATTATCAACGCCATCAACCAGCTGCAAAAAGCGGGAGTTGCCAGTATTGTTAAAGCCGCGGGTGTTCACCTGTTTGTAGGTGATACTGCTGGTGATGGACTCCATGCCTTTCAGCGATTGCAAGCCATCATAAAAGTTGAATGACGGGTTTTCGCGGATGGCCTTTTGGTTCATCTTTTCGATACTTACCGGCGAGGCCAGGATGCTTTGGTTAACCCTGGTGGCCGCTGTAACAACTTCGTTCAGCACTACAGCTATTTGCTTAAGGCTGATGCTTACTGATTGGCCGGCACTGTTTATGGTAACCAGCTTATCAGCATACCCCACGTTGGTTATTTGCAAAACCAAAGGGAATTTTAGTTGGTCGGCATTAAGACTGAAGTTACCTTTTGCATCGGTAATGGTGCCTGCAATTTTTCCCTTTACGGTAATGCTGGCGCCGTTTACGGGGGTATTGCTGAGCGAGTCCGTAACCGTGCCCGTAATATGGGCTTGTTGCGCGTAAAGTTTTACGCTGCTCAATAGTAATAATATTAGGAGAAGTTTTTTCATTGTGAATTTTTGAGTGAGTTGATAATTACTGCTGTTTTTTTAAATGGTCATATCCCTGCGGCAGGCGCATGTAACCATGGTTTTTAAGCCTTTCGGCCAGCGTATCGAAATACGCCGGGCTATCAGGCAAAGCGGTCGCCAGTCCATCGACGTAACGATTATACAGGCAGAAGAGGGCCGAAATCAAAACAGTATCATGAATTTCCAGATCGGTAGCGCCGGCGTCTTTAGCGCGCTCAATATGTTCCGGCTTAACCGATTTCCCGCTTTCGCGCACCTTGTCGGCTATCACTAAAAGCGCTTTTATCTTTTCGCTGAGCGGAGCAGATTCAATGTCGATTTTTACGCATGAGCTGGTTTCGCTTTCTCCCAGAAATATATCCGCGGCAGCGCTATGCGCGGCAGTGCAAAAGCGACATTGGTTACCGTTCGAGGTAACGGTTGCAATCAGTTCGCGCTCCCCTTCAGTAAGTGTCGACTCGCCGCGCAATAAAATTTGTGTAAGCTCGCGTATAGGCTGGGCGGTATCTTTGCGGTATTCTAATAAGCCGGTAATACCCGGCAGGTGTTCTTCAACTGCTATGTGTGGCATTGTTAAAATAAATAAGTTGGAATAAATAACCGGGAGGCGCTGCCGCTTGATTACAGCCCATTGCGCAACGCTGGAAAAGGCGAATGCGGCAATGCATCAAAAAATGAATCAGCGGGCAGCATCACACGACGCGCCTTCCGGATTAACAATAAAACAGGAGGAATTAGCAGTTAGACTTGGGCGGTTGTTCGGGTATCCGCAGCGGGGCAGACAAAAGGTCAGCCGAGGGATGAGAAATGCTTGTTTTTATGTATATAACAGGAATACTGAATGCAAATTGCTGGAAAGAAAATTGCGCCTTTTCGTCGAGGTTCAGCTTCAGAAATGGCACGTGGTTCTTTTTAGGCACAGGTATATCTTTTATATCCCTGGCCACTATAACGTTGCTGATTGAGTAAACGGTAGTTTTATAGTTCGGCACGCACATCAGGTAAACGGCGTTCCGTGTCATCTTCATTTTAACGTAGTTGTAGCTGGCCTCTTCAAACTGAACGGTCCCGCTTACGTTTTCATAAGCTACCCAATCCGTCATGTTAGGCATATCGATAGGTATTTTTACCTCAACCAGGTCGTTTTTATTGTATTTGTTTTGGGCGGTTTGCTCATTAAAGAAAACGTCCGAGCGGTATTCCAGGTATTTGTAAAAAGCTACGTACCCACCCGTGCTGAACAGGTGACACACCAGGAGCGTGACGGCGATAAGCTTTTTCAAATACGTTTAAATTGAGTTAGTTGAAGATGTAATATAATTTTTACGTTTCAAAATTATTTTTGAGAGGCGGTATGCAGTCGCAGACTATGGGAATACGATATCCGCAGACACAACAAATTCGGGCAAAACCGCACACTTTATTGTAACGTTTCCGAACGCTGATGTCTTGCTTATTTCATATAACTAATTAATTTTAAGCATTTTATATTATTGGCACAGGTTTTACATAACGTATTATTATAAAAATTGTAGTTTTAAAATATAACCGTCCGTTTAATCTTATCGTGCCATGTTTAAAACGTATATAAAACTCGCTTACAGGAATTTACTAAAGGAAAAAGCCTATTCCGTTATTAATGTATTGGGCCTTACCATTGGCCTTGCATCAAGTATCCTGATTTTACTTTGGGTGCAAAACGAGTTAAGCTATGACAAGTTTCACAAAAATGCAGGCCAGATTTATCGTGTGGTCAGCAATTTTGAAGATTCAAAAACCGCGGCAAACTCTGCGGGCATGCCGGCGGGGCTGAAGGTAGAAATGCCGGGGGTAAAAAATATCGTCCGCATACGGCCCGCCAATACCACGCTGCTGGAATCAGGCGATAAAAAATTCCAGGAGGATGGTGTATTTTATGCCGACCCAAGTATCCTTGACATTTTTTCATATCCTTTAGTTAAAGGCGACCGCGCCACCGCGCTAAACCAAACGGAAGCCGTTTTGATAACACAGGCAATGGCCACCAAATACTTTGGGACAGAAAACCCCATCGGTAAGGTACTGCGAAAAGATAACCAGGAAAACGTAGTGGTAACCGGCGTTTTAGCAAACCTACCCGCTAACTCCGACATGCAGTTTGACTTTATTCTTCCAATGGCATCTTTGGGCAGAACATTCAGCGACCTTAAAAATAACGTATGGAATAACTTCAACTTTTGGGACTATATACAGGTGGATGAGCACGTTGACCCCTCAACAGCTAACCTTGCAAAACTGGAAACACAAATAAACCAAATCTTCCATAAGCACAGCCCCGATACAAAAGCTACATTCCAGTTACAGCCACTAACCCAAATACATTTGGCCCCCGAAAGACTGGGCGACATGCCCGGACACGGAAATGCCCAATACGTCAGCATATTTTTTGTGGTAGCCATTTTAATACTTGCCGTAGCCTGCATCAATTTTATGAATTTGGCTACTGCACGCTCTGCCCGCAGGGCGAAGGAGATTGGTTTGCGTAAAGTGTCAGGCGCCCTGCGCGGGCAACTGGTGGTCCAGTTTTTATGCGAATCAGCCGTTATTTCATTTCTCGCCCTGGTGCTGGCAATTGTTATCGTAAATATGACCCTGCCACTATTTAACGACATCGCCAACCGCAAACTTACCCTCGACCTTTCGAACGTGACCCTGTGGCTAAGCCTGATCGGCATAGCATTATTCACCGGAGTTATTTCCGGCAGCTATCCCGCCTTATATCTTTCGGGCTTTAACCCGGTTAAGGTGCTCAAGGGCAATATAAAATCAATGGGCGGCAACCTGCTGTTCCGCAATACGCTGGTGGTGGTTCAGTTTGCCGCTTCTATTGTGTTGCTGGTGGGCACAGTGGTGATATATAACCAGCTTAAGTTTATTAAAGACCGCAACCCCGGCTTCGAGAAAGCTAACCTGTTGTATGTGCCCATGACCGGCGACATCTGGAGCAAGCAGCTAGCCCTAAAAAATGAGCTGTCGCAAAACCCCTTAACCAGCGATTTTGCTGTAATTGATAACCTCCCCACCAACCTTGGCGACTGGACGCTGAGCGTAAAATGGGATGGCAAAGACCCGCGCTCGCAGCAGTCTTTCCCGGTATTGGCCGTGAATGATGATTTTATCCACACCTTCCGGATAGAGGTTTTAGCCGGCCGCAGCTTTGCCACAACCCAATATAAAACCGACTCGGCCAACTACATGATCAACGAGAAAATGGCGAAAACCATGGGCTTTACCGCCAGCGCGGCAGTAGGAAAAACCCTCACCCTTTGGGGCAATCCCGGTAAAATTGTGGGCGTTATTAAAGACTTTAATTTTAAACCAGTCCAGCAAGCCATCGAGCCGCTGGTGATGCACTATAACACAAAGGGCGGCTTTGTGGTAGTAAGAACCCAGCCCGGTAAAACCACCGCCACCGTACAGGCTTTGTCAAAAACACACCAGGCGCTTAACCCAGCCTACCCTTTCAAATTCGATTTCCTTGACCAGGATTTATCCAAGCTGTATAAAGGCGAGCAGCAAATGGGCAACATTTTCAACCTGTTCGCCATCCTCGGTATATTTATCTCCTGCCTGGGGCTGTATGGCTTGTCGGCATTCATGGCCGAGCAGCGCACCAAAGAAATTGGCGTACGCAAAGTACTGGGCGCATCGGTGCCTGAGCTGGTTATTTTATTGTCGTCAGGCATTACCAAACTGATAGTAATCGCCATAATTATAGCCATACCTATATCGTCGTACGCAGTTAACGCCTGGCTGGCGGGCTTTGCCTATCACATCAATGTTAGTTGGGTGGTATTTTTCATTGCCTCCCTGGCCGCATTAAGCATTGCGTGGCTAACCGTTAGCTATGAATCTATTAAAGCAGCCATTGTTAACCCGATCAAGAGCTTAAGGACGGAATAAGTATTGAACCTTTATTGCCTGACATAGAATAGAGGATGCCGTTGGTGTCCTCTTTCGTCGTTATTAACGCCCTCCACCCACAACCTAAAGTTATAACTCCTTTAATACCAAACAAAACCACGTTATTCGTTATTTTACCATTAAATTCTTATGCCGAAGTGGTTAAAATATAGTTTGCGTATTGTGCTGGCGTTTGTCGGGCTGGTTTTGGTATTGGTTATCGGCTTCAGCACCTATGTTTATTTCAACAAGGCAAAGGTGATTAAGCTGGTTAACGCCGAGCTCACCAAGAACCTGGACGGCACCCTTGTAATCGGCGATATGCAGCCCCAGTTTCTAAAATCTTTTCCGGATGTTTCCCTTCGGCTGAAAAACGTAACCATCCGCGACAAGCGCTACAACCAGCACCACCATACCTTCCTGGATGCGCAGGATTTTGATGTGGCCATTAACGCCCGCAAGCTGTTTAGCGGTGTTATCAGCATCGGCCATATCAGCATCAGCAATGCGGCTATAGATATTTATACTGATAGCACGGGTTACAGCAACAGCTCCGTATTTAAAAAGGATACCGCCCAAAAAACTGCCCCATCAAAATCCGGTACCGACGCCATGCTTGGCAAATTCACCTTAACCAACGTAGGTTTTAAGGTTGACGACCGGCACAGCGCCAAGCTGTTCGACTTTATAGTGAACACCCTCGACGGCACCATGGCCTACCCCGATACCGGCTGGCATGCCGCTTTCCACATGGATGTTATGGCCAAAAGCATGACGTTCAAGGCATCACACGGTAGTTTTATTAAGGGCAAAAATATTGAGGGCGATATGGAAGCCGGCTATACAAAAAGCACCGGCAATATCAATGTAACCTCCGGGTCTCTGGATATTGGTGACGTATCATTTAAAGTGAACGCCCTTTTCGAGCTAAAGAAAAAGCAGCCGGGTTTTGCCATTCACCTGGCGGCCGATAAAATTCTATGGCGCACCGCCAGCTCATTACTCAGCGCCAACATTACCGAAAAGCTTAACCAGTTTAACATCGCTAAGCCCATTGCAGTGACGGCTTCCATCAGCGCCCCGTTTGAGGGCGGCGACCCGCTGCTATATGTTACCGCCACGGTTAAAGATAACACCGTGAGCATACCCGGCAGTACCATCGAAAATTGCAGCTTTGATGGCGTTTTCAGCAATAACTATGTTAACGGTAAGGGCTTAACGGACGAGAACTCTGTGATAAAATTGTTAAAGATGACCGGCTCGTACCATAAGCTACCCTTCACTATCGATGCCGGTTATATTGTTAACCTGGATAAACCTATCGCTACGGGTAACTTTAAGTCGAGCTTCCCGGTGGCCGACCTTGGCGCCCTGCTTGGCAACAAAGTGGCCGAATTTAAAAGCGGCGAGGCTATCATCAAGCTAAATTATAAGGCCGATATTGTGGACTACCGCATTAACAAACCCTTTGTTGCCGGCAGCATCGACCTGAAAAACGCCGACATCGTGTACAAACCGGATAACCTGGTATTCAACAACACCAACGTTTCGCTGCGTTTTGTGGGCGACGACCTGCTGCTGCGCAACGTCAGGCTGCAAACCGGCCGAAGCGTGGTGGTCATGAATGGCAGCATTCATAATTTTTTGAACCTGTACTACAGCGCACCCGAGAAAATATTGCTGAACCTTAATATCGGCAGTCGTGACTTTTACCTGGGCGAGTTTTTAGGCTTTCTCGGCAACAGCGCAGAAAAAACCGAGGCCGAAGCGCCCACAAAAAACAGCGGCAACATAATTACACAGCTCAACAATGTGCTGCAAAAGGGTAATGCCGATATTCGCCTGGATGTGGTTACTGCGCATTACAACAAGTTTACCGCTACCGACCTGCATGCCGAAGTGCTCACCACCGGTCGCGGGATGCTGCTGAAGACCATACGGCTCAAAAACTCCGGCGGCAGCCTTGAGCTAAATGGCGAGGTAAAAAAGGGCAGCAAGCTCAACAGCATGTCGCTCAATTCAACCATCAGCAATGTGGATGTGCGCGATTTCTTTTTTGCGTTTGATAATTTCGGGATGACAAGCTTTACTTACCAAAACCTCAGGGGCAGCCTCTCCGCCAAAGCCAATATAACAGCCGGCTTTAACAATAAGGGGCTCCTGCAATCCAACTCCATTAACGGCGTGGTGAACATGAACCTGAAAGACGGCCACCTGATCAACTTTAAACCCCTGCAGGGCGTTGGCAAGCTGGCTTTCCCTTTCCGCGACTTAAAAAACATATCCGTGCCCAGCCTGGATGCCACCTTTACCCTGCACGGCGACAGGATAGAAATCAGCCCGATGCAGATCAGTTCCAGCGTGCTCAACCTCGACGTGGCCGGCACCTACGGACTAACCACAGGCACCAACATCACCATGGACATCCCCCTGCGCAACCCCAAAAACGACTCCACCATCACCGACCAGGAAAAGCTGAAAAAGAAACGCTACCGCGGCATCGTGCTGCACCTCCTCGCCAAATCCGACGAAACCGGGAAAGTTAAGATTGGGTTTAATAAGGAGAAGAAGGAGTAACTGTACTGTTCCGCGGAACAAGTGTGTACAGGTGGAACACCTGGAACAGTCTTGTACTGGAATGGGTTTACACAAATACGCGGTAATACGGGTTAGAGTTTACATTTTGCTGTACTGTTCCGCGGAACGCGTGTGTACATGTGGAACACTTGTGTACAGTTGTAAACTTTATTAAGATTGGGTTAAGAAGCTATTATGTAGGTATTATAGCCGAAAACACTGTACTGTTCCGCGAAACGATGTGTACAGGTGGAACACTTGTGTACAGTCGTAAACTTTATTAAGATTGGGTTAAGAAGCTATTATATACCGAAAACACGGTACTGTTCCACGGAACGCGTGTGTACAGGTGGAACACTTGTGTACAGTTATAAACTTTATTAAGATCGGGTTAAGAAGCTATTATATGGTTATTATTGCCAAAAAAGCTTTGCTGTTACACGAAACGCTTGTGTACGATTGGAACAGTTGTATACAGATTCCTGTCCTGTCCCCGCAGGTTCTCTCAAAGATTTAAGTTAACCCACAAAATTCAATACCGGTTAACGGCAGGAGACTCCGCTGGAGTCCACCGTTTCTCGGAGATTTCTATAAACAGGAGGCCGAATAGCAAATATATCTGTTGATTCCCTGGTAAACATTGCCTGCCCCAGCGGGGCAACCTGTTTATAGCCGGCTTCCTAACGGTATTTTAGACTCCGTAGGTGTCTCCTAATACGATTTTCGGGCAGGAATATTTATGGGTTAACTTAAACCTGCGTTGCACTAAGCCCGCCCGAAGGCCTCTACCTGCTGTATTTTACGTGGAACAGTTGTGTACAGTTTATAACTTATACATCGTTATTTATCCGCGCTTTAATCTTTTCGAAAAGAATACGGCTTCTGTTGTCAGGGGGCGAATAAGTTTCCGTTTTGTCGGCCAGCAGGAGTGCCAGCGCTTTATGTAAACCTGCATGCTCTTCAAACAGAGCATTGAGCTTTTGCAATTCAATATCAGTAGCTTCACCTGCCATTTTTTTGGCGACAAGTTTTATTATCTGATCTTCGGTCTTCATTTTATGTTAGTTACTGTTCTGCCAACAATAAAAATAGTTTCTTCCATAAGACGCTAATTATCGCTTTATAGTGACAAAGAAACACGCACAATAAACGCTATGAAAATCTATATGATGACACGCAGGAATTACTTGATGAAATGCATATTAAATGGTGATTAGATGAGGATGAGTTTGCTGAAACGCCTTAAAGTCTAACGGAGTGTAGCCTGGACCAGGGGGAGGGAATTGAGCCGGCCGATCATCACAACCAGTATTATGCCCCGTCATTTGCAGGGGCAACGCCCTACCCTGAAATAACAAGTTTATAACTATCTTTAACACATGCCTAATATCGTTTACATAGCAACCAGCATCGACGGGTACATAGCCGGCAAAAACGGCGACATCAAATGGCTTACCGAATATCCCAACCCGGAGCAAAGCGACTACGGTTTCTTTGATTTTATGAAGGGTATCGACGCCCTCATTATGGGACGTAATACATTCGAGACCGTTAATGGTTTTGATACGTGGATGTATAATAAGCCGGTGTTTGTCATCAGCAATACCCTTACGGAACTAACAGGCCGGTGGGCCGGTAAAGCCGGACTGGTAAAAGGCGGCCCGGAAAATGTAATAGCGCAGTTAAATGCGAAAGGCATCAACAACATCTATGTAGATGGCGGCCGGACCATTCAAAGCTTCATGGCGCTGGATCTGATCGATAAGCTCATCATCACCACCATACCGGTTGTTTTAGGCGGAGGCATCCCATTGTTCGGCGAGAGCGCCCAACTTAATTTCAAACACGAATCAACAGATATTTATACCGGCGGACTCGTGAAAAATACCTTCACCCGCGACCGGGGCGTTTAACACAAGCGAGGTTTCGGTTTAAAGTATTGTAGCTTAGGCTAAGAGGGCGACAGCTTCGTGGATAGAGTTTTATTAAAGAACGTCAAAATCGATCAGCTGTTCTTGGTCTACAAATGTCGGTTTGCTACCAAGAAATCGATAGGCAATATTAAAAAACTCAATGTCAAAACTATGGTCATGTCCATTAAATAATTTGTATATTAGTATAAATGCTTTTTCGACAAAAGGAGTATTTGAAACGTACTTCAGAGCGTATAGCAACGTCGAGCGCAACTCTTGGTTTGAATAACACCACTCGTTGAACAATAAAACACTTTGCACTACTTGATAATGCTCCTCGTCAAATTGAGGAAATAATAACAGTAACACAGATCTGTAACAATCTAAGTTCTCATTATCTGCGAGGATCTCCCGAAATGGGATGTCTTGTGGGTTCCATGAGTTAGAAAGTGTCATAGCTTGAAAAAACAAACGATATGAGCGTTCTTCGCCGAGCATAATCTGTAAACGGATTACGTCACCAAATTTACTAACCAATTGATCAACCAAAAGCAAATCTGGTTTTAATGATGAATGACTAAATAAAATTGGTTTACTATTAAAATAAAGTGACTTTGAAAGCAATCCCGCGATCTCAGCTTTCGTAAGAAAATAGAAACTTAAAATAAAATACGGTAAACTAACGCTTAATAAATCACTGATTGATTCTTTACATTTACTTATTGCCTGAATATAAAATTGAATTATTCTTTTTTCCTCAGTAATTTGTACAATCTCTCTTGAATCTAATTTTGGTAATGCCGACAAGAACATTATGTGAAACTCCGTCAAAACGACTGGCTTATCAATAAATTTGAAATATTCATTTATATAAGTCCTAATGCCTTCGAGGATACCAGAATTACTTAATTGCTTAACACATGCATATTTATTATAGGTAATTTTATTTATCAAGCTACGATTGATTTCAGATTCAGTTAACAGATTGATTTCATAAAGTAGTTGTTCGAAATCTGGAGGCTCTAATTGACTGCTTCGAAATGCGAGTTCGAAAAATGAATTCTGCTGTTTTAATATATTTAAAATAGCATTTCTATATGGCTGTTCAAGGCTTTCTAGGTATCTCATTAATAGTTCATAACGATTATAGGAACCGTCCCAAAGAAACTCTAATGTTCCATAAACCAACCCAGAATCAAGATCGTCCGCTGCTAAAAGCCATATTTCTATTGCGCCATAGTCAACGATATTGGTTTTTATAATCTTATAAGTATAGGAATTGGTAATATTAATTTTTATTTCCTTTAAATAACTTATCAAAGGGCGTATTTGAGATGCCTGATATGTTGATGAAGCCAAATTCAGTCCTTTAAAAGCGATTTGCAGGTCTCGATCGCCGTTTAGATACAGAAGGAATACCAGATCTAGCCACATACGCTTTTGAGCTTTAGGTAGCTTCGCATTACTAAGTGCTATAGCCGCGAAGGCTTAATTACGGTTGAAATGAACACGCCCCAAATTTACGGTCATTACGAAGTGATGAGAAATGATCTGATACAAACAGGGGCTGTGAAGGATATGGCCGAATCAAACAGCGCGGCAACCCAGGTTTGGTCTAATAACTCGGGGTTTACCTGGGACGGAATGGCCCCCGGAACCGACCCAACGTTCGGCACGATAGCCGTAACGCCGGACTTTGGCAATACGGTAGGCTGGACGATAACAGAAGGTCGTGATTTTTCAAGGAGCTACCCTGCAGATACCGGCGCGTTTATTTTGAATGAGTCGGCGGTAAAGCTTAGCGGCATCAAAAACCCTATTGGGAAAACAATGCACTGGCTGGGAAAAGATCACGTAATTACCGGGGTGGTGAAAGATATGATAATGGAATCGCCCTACAAGGCACCTGTCGCCACTATTTTTCACATGCAGCCGGGCTGGGCAAATGTTATTACTATCCGCGTTAATCCAAAAATAGCTATGAGCAGCGCGCTGAAAAAAATTGAGGGTGTGTTTAAGATATATAATCCCGGCAGTCCGTTCAGCTACAAATTTATTGACGATGAATATGCCAAAAAGTTTTCAAACGAGCAGAAGGTTGGCAATTTAGCAACAGTGTTTGCTGTGCTGGCAATTTTCATTTCGTGCCTTGGCCTGTTCGGTATGGCTTCATTTATTGCTGAGCAGCGTATAAAAGAGATAGGCGTGCGCAAAGTATTGGGGGCAAGCGTGTTTAACCTCTGGCAATTGCTGTCGACAGACTTTGTGCTGCTTGTTGCTATTTCATTAATAATTGCCACGCCAGTTGCTTATTATTTTATGCACAACTGGCTGCAAAGCTACCCCTACCGCACTGAAATATCCTGGTGGATATTTGTATTAACCGGCCTGGGCGCAATGCTTATAACATTAGCAACCGTTAGTTACCAAAGCATAAAAGCAGCGCTGGCCAACCCGGTGAAGAGCTTGAAAACGGAATAAAGGTTGAAATCTTAATGTTATTGGACCTTCTCTGTTATTCCCTTCTCTGGCGCGAGTCGAGGAGTAGTGGCCTACTGCGCAAAGGCGCCTGCCCTGTGGGAGTAAAAACAGATACATTTTAAAGAAAGGAGAATATATCATCGGAGCCCGTCAGCAGAGAAGCTTCGGGCAAAAGCGGAAAAAGCTGCAGGCCTGTGCGCCGGGCAGGGCATAGGAACTTTTTTGCATTACAGGGTCTCAAAGCGATAGGGTTACAAAGCAAAAAAGATTCCAGCCCGCAGCTTTTGGAGCTTTGTGCGTGAAAGGCCCGTGCGCAAAGAAGCATTTCTGCTGACTTGATTTATTCACATTTTTATCGTTTTTTAAGGCGTTCATGAGGTCGCTGCGCTTAGTTTTTTGGTTACTTTTTGTATCAAGACAAAAAGTAATTAGCCTCCGCGGCAATGAGCGGTGGTGAAGCTTATAGTTCGACCTTGGAGGCACATTCGAAGCCGCCCTCGCCCTCTGGCGCGAACCGGAAACCTCATATAATAAAAAAGACCGGCAGTTTGCCAGTCCTTTCTATTATAAAGATATCATCGCTGTCTTTCAAAAGCCCCTTATCAATTCCCAAATTTGACATTAAACTTCCCGTCAGTAATTGTCACCTTTGCTCCGGCTGCAGTCTTCATGCTGCCGTTGAAAGTGCCGGTAACAACGCCACCGTTGGTGTACGAAATGTCGGAAAGGAAAACCAGGATGCCGTCGTCATCAGTCTGTGTAGAATATAAGGTGCCTCCGCTGTTGGTGTATTCCAGGTAGTCCGTCGGGTAGCTGATGGTTTTGTTCCCAATATTCAGACCTTTTACAAAGCCGATAAAACTTTCTTCTGTATAAAACTTAAATTTCGGCGCAGCACCGCTTTTCGCAGTCCCGGCAATCGTCAATGTTCTCGGGCTGGCAGTAGCTCCCCGCGTTGCGGTAACTTCTGTTTCCGTAACGGTTATTCCATCGGCTTTAAAGCTTATATAGTACTCTGGTGTAGGGTCCGTGCCTGGGTCCTTGGTAGGGTCTTTAGTAGGCTCGACCGCCCCATCCAGCTTACACGAAATCAGGACAATAGCAAACAGCGAAATAAGGCTTAGGGATTGTGTAAATTTCTTCATTATTATGTTTTATTAACTATTGGCAAATATGGCATAAATATATTAAACGATTTTCTTAGTTCCAAATAAGCAAACTGGCATGAGGACGGCTGCCAGCTTCTGGCATAAGGCTTTATAGATCAGGGTACTTAAATTGCTTCTTACGCAGGTTTAACAGCACAAATACCCTTTCAATCCTCACCCCACTGTAAACTTACATCACCTGGCCTAAATTGTATAATTTATGTCCTTTGAGACAGGGGACCAATACTTTACTTTTGATTTATGGTCAGGAAAAAAGTCGCTATCGTGGTGATGGACGGGGCATCCTTAATGGATTTCGCGGGGCCTGCGGAGGTATTTCATCATGCAGGTAAGCTGCGGGGGATTTACGATGTAACATTTGCTTCGCCCGTTGCTGCGCCTGTCTCCGCCTTTTGGGGCATCGATATAAAATTCGGACGGCTAACCGACCTGGGGAATGAAATAGATACCCTATTGATTATCGGCCATGCCATAACAGGCAGCGACGAAATTTACGACTGGCTTGCCCTTGTACACAAAAACATCCGCAGGATTGGTTTTATTAAGGCTGATATAACCTTGCTTGAAAAATCGGGCATGTCTGTCGACTTTAATTTTTTTCGCTCACGCGATGGGCAGCAATTTACTTCGGGCGGGGTTTCCTCGGGGATAGACCTTGCTTTGGCAATGGTTGAAGAAGATTGCGGTCGCGCCGTAGCAGCCGAAATAGCGCGGAACCTTATCTTTTTTCACCTGAACAGGCAGGCCTACCAGGTACAATTCGGCAACCTGGTTGATAACTCGCCTGTGGCCCTGCAATTAAAGGATTGGCTGGCCGATCGGCTGCACGAGCCGCTGAACGTTGGCCGCATGGCAGAACAACTGAACATGAGCCCGCGCAACTTTACAAGAGTATTCACCCGGCAAACCGGCATCCCGCCCGCAAAATATATCGAAAAGATACGGGTTGAGGCGGCCCGGTTACGCATTGAACAAAGCGATGAACCGCTCGAACAAATTGCGTCGCGCTGTGGCTTAGGCGGCCTGGTATCTATGAGGCGCTTGTTTTTAAGACACCTGGCGGTTTCGCCATCTGATTACAGAAGATTTTTAAAACTACAGAAATATGAAAATTGCAATTAACGGCTTTGGTCGCATTGGGCGCATGACGCTCCGCGCCTTACAGAATAAAAAGGATATTGAAGTTGTCGCGATAAACGATTTGACGGACCTGCACACGCTGGTGCACCTGCTTAAATACGACAGCACACATGGTAAATTCCCGGGTGAGGTGGCTGAAGAAAACGGCGACATGCTGGTTAATGGGAAAACAATTAAGCTATTGAGCGAACGCGATCCAAAAAATCTGCCCTGGGACGATTTGGGCATCGACGTGGTAATTGAATCGACCGGCCGCTTTACAGATAAGGCTGCTGCACAGGCACATATTGATGCGGGGGCAAAAAAGGTATTGATAACAGCGCCTGCTACCGGCGGAATAAAAACCATTGTCCACGGCGTAAACAATGAGCTAATTGGCGGCGACCAGATTTATTCAACCGCATCATGCACCACGGGCAGCATCGCGCCGGTATTGTATATCCTCGACAAAGAATTTGGCGTTGAATCCGGTTACATGGCCACCGTTCACGCCTTTACTGCCGACCAGCATTTGCAGGACGCACCGCATAAAGACTTGCGTAGGGCACGCTCGGCCCCGCATTCAATCATCCCAACTACCACCGGCGCAGCCAAAGCCATCGGCGACGTTTTGCCCAACCTGAAAGGCAAGCTCGACGGGTTCTCTTACCGCGTACCGGTAATCGATGGCTCTATTGTCGACTTGTCCATCAATCTAACCAAGGAAGTTTCGGCTAAAGACCTGAATGCCGTCTTAAAGCGCTATGCTGATACCTCGCTAAAGGGCATTTTAGAATATACCGAAGAGCAGTTTGTCTCGGCGGATATTTTGGGCAATACCCACAGCTCAATAGTGGATGGCAACCTTACCAAATCAATCGGCAAATTGGTAAAGGTAGTGGCCTGGTACGACAATGAGGTGGGTATATCTAACCGTATAGCTGAGTTGGTGTCGTTGCTATAATACTTTTGACGAAACAGTTGAGTGACAGATTAGATGCTGTCGCTCAACTGTAAGTCCTTAACAATTGCTGCTGCTTATCATACACGTTGGTCTCAAACCGCAGCGGTATCTCATCACAGGTCACCATTTCCATATACCTGTTGCTTTTTAAAAATGCCGCCGGACCAAGGCCGAACATCTGCACCAGCATTTTATGAAAGTGACTGGAGTCGCTGAAACCTGCTTCCAGGGCGGCTTCGCCAACGGGTCTGCCCGTCATCAGCAGGTTGATGCCGTAGCGCAGCCGCGACCATAAAAGGTAGCGGTGAATGCTTGCCCCGGTTTGCTGTTTAAAGAGCGCCCGTAAATGGCTTTCTGACAGGCAAGCCACATCGGCAAGCCGCTGTATAGTTAATTCAGCGGGTGTGCCGCCTGCAATCATTTCTTCTATTTTGGTGATGCGCTCATCCCTTCGCACCGCGGTTGGCGCTTCGGTAAGAATGCTGAAGATATGGCCGATAAGCCGGCCTAACAGCAGCGGGTTGGAATCGAGCATGGCGTTTTGTATTTCTTCGGGATGCAGCATTGCCAGCAGGTTTACATCGGGCGCAGCGGCGTCCTTTCCCTGAAGGTATTTGGCTTTCAATTGTTTCGCCACCAGGCTTTCTGCATCCAAATAAATCAGCAGTTGAACACTGTCATTAGTATCCAACTGATGGATAACATTTTCGCGAAGAATGAGGTTACGGTAGGTTTGCCATTCGCCGCCGCCGAACCGGCATTTAAAGCCATGCTGCAGGTCGATAAACAGCTGCATGGTGTTATGGCTGTGCAGATCGGTAACATAGGCCGAAAAGAACAGCGCAGCCACACCGTTCCACAGGTAAAAGTTGGTACGGAAAGGTTTGGGGATATCTTTCATTTTGATTGTAGTTCAATCAGATTTTACAAGTTTTAGCGATGCATCATCCGTAAATTTACGAATATTAAATCACGAAAAAATGCTGAGCGATAAAACCATCATGGCCTTCCTGGCCACCACCGACCCTGCCAGATCAAGGCCGTTTTTTGAAAATGTTTTAGGCCTGCCCCTCAAACGCACCGACCCTTATGCAATGGTATTCGATTCCAACGGCATAGAATTACGCATTAGCACCGTGGCTGACCTTAAACCGGCACCCTACTCGGTAATGAGCTGGATAGTGCCCAACATCCACGACACCATTACCGGCCTGGTTGCCAAAGGCGTTGTTTTTGAAAGATATGGCTTCTTTGAGCAGGACGCCGACGCCGTATGGCATACCGATGGCGCAAAAGTAGCCTGGTTTAAAGACCCGGATGGGAATTTGTTATCGTTGACGGAGTATTGATGGGAAGTTGTTAGTCTAAAGTCAATAGTCCTAAGTCTTGAGTAAGTAAGAGCGACTATTGACTACAGACTTGAGACTCCGGACTTAGGACTCCTCGCACCGGCAACGTAAAATAAAACGTAGATCCCTTGCCCTTTTCGCTCTCCACCCAAATTCGCCCATCATGACGGCGGATGATTTCGGCGCTCAGGTACAGGCCAACGCCAAAGCCGGATATGTGGCGTATGTGTTCGCTGTCGGAGCGGTAATAGCGGTCGAAGATACGCGGCAGGTCTTGCGCACGAATGCCCATGCCTTCGTCAGTCACACTCACCTGTACTTCCCCGTTTTGCAGGATGCAGCTTACGTTTACCAGCTTTCCCCGCGGGGAGTACTTAACCGCGTTGGATAGCAGGTTAGATACCACCGAGCTGATTTTATCGCGGTCAGCGGCAACGGTTATGGCAGTTGCCGGGTTAAAAGTAAAGGTATGGCTGTTTACGGTTAGCTTTATCTCATCGAGCTCCTCGTTAATCAACTCCGCGAGATCAAAAGGCTGCTTGACCACCTCCAGCCTGCCCGACTCCAGCCGCGAGATATTCAGGAATCCAGTAATGAGGCTGCTCATCTTTTTGGTTTGCAGGTTAACCTTGCCCAGCGCCTGGGGTATAAAAGGATCGGTGCTGTTTTGCAGCTTTTTCTGCAGTACCTGTACCAGCGCGGTCAGCGAGGTAAGGGGCGTCTTCAGTTCATGGCTCGCCATTCCTATAAAGTCATTCTTGCGTTCCTCGTTTTGCTTTTGCTCGGTAATGTCCCGGGCTATTTTAGATACGCCTGTTACGTGGCCTTCTTTGTTGTGGATAGGCGAGATGGTGAGCGATACATTAATTAGCTTTCCTTCGGCAGTACGCCGTATGGTTTCATAATGGTCTATCTTCTGGCCGTTGCGGAGTTGCTGAAGAATAATAGGCTCCTCATGCTGAAGGTCTTCCGGAATAAGCTTTAAGATAGATTGACCTGTCATTTCGGCCTCGGTATAACCAAATATCTGCTGTGCTCCGCGGTTCCAGCTGGTTACTATGCCTTCCAGGTTTTTGCCGATAATCGCATCGTCAGACGATTCTACAATAGCCACCAGCTTGGCGCTGCGTTCGTCGGCCTGGCGCAGCTCGTCAATCAGCTCGCGCAGGCGGCGGTCGTTTTCGGCCAGTTCTTCGTTGGTGGCTACCAGTTCTTCGTTGGTGGCAGACAGTTCCTCATTCAGCGCCTGCGTTTCCTCGTCGCTTTCCTGCAGCGCTTTAGTACGTTCTTCTACCCTCCGTTCCAGCGACTCGTTGGTTGTGGCAAGCTCTTCGCGTGCTTTTACCAATTCTTCGTTGATGGAGGTAAGTTCTTCGTTGGCAGCAGTAATTTCTTCATTGGCGGCAGTCAGCTCTTCGTTCAGTGCCCCGGTTTCCTGTTCGCGGGTTTCAATATCCGCCCGCAGGCGTTCCTTCTCACGAAAATCCGCAGTTATATTCCGGTAGGAATAGAGGCCAATACCAACACCTACCAACGCCGCCAGGATAATAAAACCTGGCACCAGCACAGTGTAGCGGCCAAGGCTAGCGTTACCTTCATTCAATACCAGGTGCTCATCGGCTTCAGCCCGGGCTATCGTGCGCCGCAATTCATCCATAGCGGCTTTGCCTGCATCCAGGTCGGCTGTAGCAATTTGTTCACCGCGTTGCTTTTTTTCTACCAGGCGCTGCAAAATATCAAACCGCTGGCCGAGCAACCTGCGGATGCCATATACATTTGCATGCTGACGGTCATCATCGGCAGTAACGTTTATCAAAGTATCAGTGAGCTTCAACGCTTCGCGGTAGGCGCCATTATAGGGCTCCAGGTAGCTGGCATGGCCGGTGAGCAGAAAGCCCCGCTGCCCGGTTTCGGCATCCTTCATAACCGATAGCACCTTCTCCAGCTTCTCAATCACCTGGTCGCTATGCACCACAGCCCGATTGCTGTGTAATAAACCCAGCAACGTAATATACGACACCAGGCTTACAACCAGGAGTATCGCTATAGAAAAGCCGTATCCAAGCCGGAGGTTTCGATCAAATCTGGTCATCATAAGTAATGGAACGCCCGTAAAAGTAAGATTTTCAGATTGATATTAACAAGTATTAGCAGCTTTTGTTCCGGCGGATGGCTATTAATTAGCGATGCCGTATAAAACAAAAGTCCTTAGTCAAAAACCGGTATCAGATTTAAGACTAAGGACTTACAACAAAACGAAAAAGATCTCAAAGCATAAATGCCAGTATCATTGCCAGGTTTACCAGGGTACCGGCTATCAGCAAGCCAATTACCGTAGTCGTTTTTGTGCCCGCCATACCTGCTACCAGGTTAATGAAGAACAGCAGCACGGTGATGAACAGTATCCAGATTGGCGCATTGTAATAGTACAGCAGGAAAGCCGGAACAGGCAGGCACAATACCCCCTGCCAAAGTAAAGAGGCCATAAACCAGCCAGCCCGGTTTTTAGCCTGGCTTTCGGCGAATTTGTTAAAACGATTATAGATAGAAGTTTTGCTTGCAGCAACTTCTTCATTAGCCAGTTTGGCGGTTGGACGTAATTCAATAGTATTCATGATATTTTGTTTTGATGTGAGTATTTGGCTAGATGGTCGGTTTCGCTACCAACAAAAGGCATATACTGTCTTCCTTTGCTTCAACCGAGTGCAGTACATCCACCGGGATTTCCAGGTCGGCATATTTGGCGAGTGTTATGGATACGCCTTCCTGTTTGTAGGTAACCGAACCGTCAATTACCAGCAGCCTGGCGGGCACGGCGGTGCGATGTTCTTTTAGTATCATCCCGCTTTTAAAACCTATTACCAGCGTTTTGCCTGCGGCATGCGCTTGTAGTACCTTTATTACAGGGTCGTTTGCCTTTTCGAGCTGTGCTAAAACTTCATGTATAATCATTGCTTTGTTTTTTATTTTTCATATCAAACTATAACCTTGCTTGCATCGGCCATGTGGCGCAGCTTATGTAAAAACATTTCGGCCATTAGCCCGGCTTTCTTTTTGGTATCATCGGCAACCGGGCCTTTAAAATGCGCATCGATGGTCTTGCCAAAAAGCAGCAGCCACCTGTCAAAGTGTTCCTGCTCAATTTTTAGTGGCGCATGTTTTGCAAAAGGATTCCCCTTAAACCCTGCTACTCCAAATAAAACGGCATTCCAAAAAGCATACATCTTATCCAGGTGCGGCTGCCAATCGCCAATAACCTCCAGGAACACCGGGCCTACCAGGTCGTCCTCCCGCACTTTTGCATAAAAATCATCTACAAAAAGCTTAATATCTGCTATGCCTGTTACGTCTTTCATTATATTAATGATATTAATACCTTTTTATCCTTTTTTATTGTAAATTTTTTTATTTTCGCAGCGAGTTAATGCCTGATAGCAGCTCCTGGTTAAATTTCCCAATTTCTGTTGTCGCCAGCAATTGATGTATTTCGGTACGGATAGCCTTGAACTGATTGTGCAGCGGGCAGGGGTTTACTTCCGAGCATTGTTTTAAACCAAGCGCGCAGCCAGTAAAAAGCGCATTGCCATCAACTGCTTCCACGATATCAGTTAACGGACGTTTAAGGGCGTCTGTATCCAAATAAAACCCGCCATTCGGACCTTTGGCTGATTGGACAATTCCCTTACGGCTCAAGTCCTGTAGTATTTTTGCCAAAAAAGGCTCAGGCGAATCTATTCCTCCGGCCACTTCCTTAATCCCCACCCTTCCGCCTGATGCTGTTTTATGGGCGATGAAGAAAACCGCCCGTATCGCATACTCGCATGTCTTTGAAAATACTCCCATTGCCAACAAATATACAAGCAATTTTGATAATAAAAGACTTTTATATCTTTTATCTGATTTTTATTACAAACTCGTCTTTCGCCGAGTCACAAACGGGGCAGGCATAGTCCTCAATGCTCGCAAATGGTACACCGGCGGCAATTCCGTTCACCTCATCCCCATATTGCTCGTCGTAAATGCTAAGGCAGTTTTTACATTGATAAACCGGGTGGTGATTGCCGGTCTCATCTGCTGGCGCTACCGGCATGGTTGCTACGGCGTTTTCTGTGTCTTTAACAGACATCGAATAATAATGCCCGCAAAGTTCAGCCAGGTGATGGGCAAGGCTACCGGTTTCTACATCCTCTTTATATAAAACAAAGTCTTTAGTATTGGGGTTGAAATCGCGCGTGTGCTGTATCGCGAAAATGCCCGGTGATTGTTTCCTGATTACAACCGAACCAAGCAGCCCGGTTTGGGCTTGTGTTTTTATGGCGAAGCTAAGCCGGTAAGTGCGGACATCAGCCTCTTCAAATTCGCGCACTAACTGGTGCTTCAAATTCAGGCCTTCTTCGCACAGGTCTTCTATCTGCCAGTTAAGCTCATTGGCAGCATGGCGTACATTAAGGCGGTATTTATCCAGTATCCTACCCCACCCCACACGGTCGCTCTGCTCTATTTCTTTTATGATGATTGATTTCCAGGGCGTGGTGTAGATTTGTCCGATCCTGGTTTTTATACATAGGGCGCAAACTTCCTTTAAAAACTCCAGCGGGAAAGACTCATTGCGCCGGTAAATTCCCAGCCAATATTTGCTATTGCTGTATTTATTAAAGCCCTCGTAATACGGCAGATAAAAATCCGGCAGTTTAAGCGGTTCGCTACGGTGATTGAGCGCTGTCGGTATTTTGGAGCTGACCATTTTGTAAAAGAACAGCTCATTGATCTTTGGCACATCAAAAAAAAGTTCCTTATGGTCAAAAATCACGTCTTCAGTAGCCTTTGCCAGTAGCACAATATCATCCGAATACACCAGCGAGGGCCAGTTGTAAAACTGGTTGGTTTTGGGGAAGCGAATATAAAAATGCCAGTAATTACTTACTTCCGACGAGATAAAGTTTAGGTTGCCGCTAAAAAAGGGTACAAAGGTTTGCTGCTGGTC
The DNA here is from genome assembly GCA_040389845.1 of Bacteroidota bacterium. Taxonomy (GTDB): domain Bacteria; phylum Bacteroidota; class Bacteroidia; order Sphingobacteriales; family Sphingobacteriaceae; genus Mucilaginibacter. The sequence continues at coordinate 33,537 of JAZJZL010000157.1, read as the reverse complement.
AACCAGGTTTATTTTAAGTTTTGGCTGATAATTAAACAGGTCGAAGATATCCCGGTAAACCCCTTCCTTCAGCCAGCTTTCATTGCTAAAAATGGTATCGCAGGCATAAGAGCTTATGATGTTGGGATGCTCGTCGGTATCTACTTCATAGCTAATCCCCATACGCAGCATTTCCATCGCCAGGTTTTCGATTTCATCCGCATCAATACTGATATACAGTTGCTGGCGATTACCAAACCGGATATACTTCGCTCCCGCGCTTTCGGCAATCAGTAATATTTCGTACAAATCGCCGGCAGAAACGTAGCCCCCTGTAAGGTTTATCTTGATGATATGCTCCATTTTTTTTATTTCTGCGGAACCATGTCTTTTAACGCCTCCTCCAGTAATCGTTTCACCTCCGGCCGGCACGAGCCGCAGCCTGTTCCGGCCCCCGTGGATGCGCACAGGTCCTTTAGGTTATCGCAGCCTTCCGCAATTTTTTTGTTGATATTTTCGCTGCCCACATTGTTGCAGCTGCAAACCAATTTACCGAGCACCGGGTCGGCTTTGTTGCCGCTGCGCAGCAGTTGCAGGCGCTTTTCGCTCAACTCTATTTTATTGGCTATCAGTTCCCTGAATTCCTGGAATTCGCTTTTGTCGCCAACCAATATCGCGCCTACCAGCCTGTCCTCGTGAACAATGCATTTTTTGTAGTAGCGCCGTGCTTTATCTATAAAAATAATCTCCTCGTAATCGCCGTCCGCCGGGCTTTCAGACATCCCAATGCTGCACAGGTCAAACCCATGTATCTTGATGATATTCATCAGCGTTGTCCCTTTGTAATAGCTGGCAATGTCGCCGTTCAGGTATTTAGCTACTATTTCGGCCTGCTGTTCTGCCGCTGCGGTGAAGCCATAAAGATTACCTTCATGTTCGGCAATTTCGCCGATAGCATAAATATCCGGGTCGCTGGTTTGCATACGCTCGTTTACCATAACGCCGCGTTTGCAGGCTATCCCGCTGTTTTTGGCAAGGCCGATATTCGGCGAAGTACCGATAGCAATAATCATTGCATCGCAATCAATTTTATGCCCGCTGCGCAACCCAATGCCCGACAGCTTAGAGCGGCCGTAATACAGCTGCACCTCGTCGTTAAAAAAGATATCGCAGCCCTGGTCAGCCATTTCCTCGCTCAATAACTGGCTTCCTAACGCATCCAGTTGCTTGTTCAAAAACCTCGACGTCCGGTGAATGATCGTAATGCGAACGTCCATCTCGCGAAGGGCCGCAGCCATCTCCAAACCAAGCAAGCCGCCGCCTACAATTACCACATGGCCGCCCGCCGGCATGTGCTTTTTAAAATTGTCGGCATCAACCCGGCTCCGCATCGTGAAGATACCGGCAAGCGCAGGAGCGTTCTTCGGCAGGGAAGGGCGGCTGCCGGTAGCCAATATCAAAATATCGTAAGCATGTTTAAGCCCGCGCGAATCGGTAACCTGTTTATTGGGGCGGTCAACCTGCTCAACACTTACGCCCCGCAACAGCCGTATATTATAAGCAGGCTCTTCGGAATCGCTCATTTTTACCAACTGGTCCCAATGCAGCTCGCCGCTGATATAATCAGGAAGTTGTACTCGGTTGTAGAATGGAAAATTCTCCTTGCTGAAAATCGTAATTTCATCATCCGGGTTCAGCTCGCGGTACGACTTTACAAAGCCAAACGCACCGGCCCCCGCCCCCACTATAATAATACGCTGACGGGGCTTTTTATACTTTCGAACGTTAACCGCACAGTACTTAAAATCAGGTTCTTTCGATATCGGGTCGACGATATCGTTGGTGATATTGTTGGCGCGATTAAGGTCGCTGCCTAATATCTTGCCCCAATGCATCGGCAAAAAAATAACGCCCTTTTTTATTCCTGATGTGATCTTTGCCTTTACGCGCACCTCTCCCCTAAGCGAATTGATGACTGTAATATCGCCGTCATTCAGCTTTAACGCTGCGGCATCCGCCGTATTTATTTCAACAAAGGCTTCCTTCAGGTGCTGGTTCAATTTATTCACCTTTCCGGTTTTACTCATGGTATGCCATTGGTCGCGGATGCGGCCGGTGGTGAGGACAAAAGGGTAGTCATGATTTGTCCTTTCGCTGGTTTGCGTATCAGGAACCGCATGGATTATTGCCTTTTGCGAATAAGTGTAAAACGCTTTTTCGGTAAACAAACGGGGAGTACCGGGCGTCTTGCCTTTCTTTTTATAAGGCCACTGCACCGAGCCCAGTTCCTTAATAATCTCATGACTAAGCCCGCTGATATCGATATTGGTTTTCGACGTCAACCGTACATGTTCTGCGTATATGGCGGCGGCATTCTCAAAATCGAATCCTTTGTAACCCATCTTTTGCGCAAAGCGGCAGATAATCTCAGCGTCGGGCAAGGCTTCACCGGGCGGGTCCACTATTTTGTTCAGGTAGCTGATACGTCTTTCTGAATTGGTCATCGTGCCTTCCTTCTCCGCCCAGGCCGCCGCCGGAAGTATCACATCGGCAAAAGCCAATGTCTCCGGCTTATTGCTGATTTCCTGCACCACTACAAATTTTGCTTTTTTTAGCGCTTGTTCTGCCAGCCGGGCATTCGGCAAGCTGGTAATTGGGTTGGTGCACAATATCCATATCGCCTTTAAGCGGCCATCGTCCAGTGCTTTAAACATTTCGGTAGCAGTAAGGCCGGGATTTGGATTGATAGTCGCGCCGCCCCAGAATTTTTGCACCTCCTCGCGGTGCTGCGGATTATTCAAATCACGGTGAGCGGGCAGCAGGTTTGCCAGTCCACCAACTTCACGCCCCCCCATGGCATTCGGCTGCCCGGTGAGCGATAACGGCCCCGAACCGGGCTTGCCTATATGCCCGGTTATAAGGCTCAGGTTAATCAGGCTTAAATTTTTGTTTACGCCGATAGCGCTTTGGTTAAGCCCCATCGTCCACATCGATATAAAACCTTTTGCTTCGCCAATGTAAGCGGCAGCCAGGCGGATATCGTTCTCGTTAAGGCCGCAAATTTTTGCGGCTTCGCCTACCGTACGCTCAAAAACCAGCGCGCTGTATGCCTCAAAACCCGAGGCATGGTTGCGGATAAAATCAACGTCGATGTCGCCGTTCTCAATCAATATCCTCCCTATGGCATGGTTTAAGGTAATGTCTGTTCCCGGGTTAATCTGCAAATGTAAATCGGCTATCGAGCAGCTATCCGTAGCACGCGGGTCAACTATGATGATTTTTATATCCGGGTTGGCAGCCTTGTGCGCTTCAACCCGCCGCCATAAAATAGGGTGGCACCAGGCCGGGTTAGCGCCTGTCACGTAAAAGCAATCGGCAAGCTCAATATCGTCATAACAAACCGGCACACTGTCCTCGCCCAAAGCCATTTTGTAGGCCGCCACCGCACTACTCATACACAGGCGCGAATTGGTATCGATGTTATTGCTGCCGATAAAGCCCTTCATCAGCTTATTAATCACATAATACTCCTCGGTGAGGCATTGCCCCGAAGCATAAAAGGCCACCGAATCGGGGCCATATTTATTGATAAAAGTTTTGAATACCGCAACCGTCCTATCGAGTGCATCATCCCAGCTTACCCTTTCCAGCGGCATGCTCCGGTTATACCGCATTTGCGGGTACAAAAGCCTGTCACTGCGGTCGTTAACCGTATAGTGCAGGTTCATTCCCTTGCTGCAGAGCATTCCTTTATTTACCGGGTAGTCCTTATTCCCTTCGAGTGAAATAGTTCCATTTTTCTCCTTGTTAATAACCACGCCGCAGCCAACCCCGCAATAGCAGCAGGTGGAGGTTAGCTTGTTGTTGGCGTTTTTATTTACAGACATGTGTTATCTACGCTATGCCTCCGGCTACAGCAGGATGTGTTTCTTCCTGTGCAACAGTATCTTTCCGGAAACGGGTGATGAATATGATAAGCGATACAACAATAACCGCATAACCGATGTAAGTGAATGCCTGTATATAAGTAATGGATGATGATTTGAACAGGAAGCCAAATAGCATGCCCCCGAGGTTACCCCCGGCTCCCACAACACCGGCTACCAGGCCCACATTTTTTGTATCGACAAACGGAACAATGCCATACGTAGCTCCGTTTGACATCTTAAGAAACAAGGCGAACAACAGCATAAAGATGATTGCCGATGCAAATGAGCCTGCATGCGCAAACAGCAGCAGGCCGCAACCCTCCAGCAACAATACCCCGGCAAGCAATAGCCCCTTGCCGCGCATGCCGAATTTGCTGCCCGCCTTGTCCGACACGATACCGCCTAACGCCCGGGCGAAAATATTCATGAAACCAAATATGCCCGCCCAGAAACCAGCGCTGCTTTGTGACAGGTGAAACGAATCCACAAAGTGCAGTGAGGCAACATTATCAAAAGTAATTTCCATGCCGAAGCACATCGCATAGGCCATAGTAAGAGCCCAGATGCGCCAGTCGGCCAATACGGCCCAGTTGGTTTTGGTGAAACCAATCTCGTCGTAATTACCTTCCGGGGTGTCTTTAGTAAATTTAAAATATAAAAAAGCGACTGCCAACATCATTACGCCCGGCACGATCATGGCATATCGCCAGGCTTCAGCGCTGGTGTACCCGAAGCCCACAATGGCTGCGAAAATGAGCGGCATCACCATATTAGTTACACCGCCGCCCAGGTTGCCCCAGCCGCCGGTAACAGCGTTCGCCGTGCCTTTAATATTAGGGGCAAACATCATGGAGGTGTGGAACTGGGTGATTACAAACGATGCTCCGATAACTCCGATAGACAAACGGAATAATAAAAAGGTAGTATAGTCGTGTGCCAGCCCTACCAGGAAAACAGGTAACGAACCTATTAGCAGTAATCGCACTGCGGTTTTTCTTGGTCCCCAGCTATCGCATAGCTTACCTATAATCAAGCGCGCAATAATTGTGGAAGCTACAGAAGCGATGATGATATTGCCTACCTGCGCCTTGCTTAAATGAAGTTCGGCCCGAATGGTGGGCATTAACGGCGCGAGCCCGAACCAACCGAAAAAGCACACAAAAAACATGAGCCAGGTAATGTGAAAGGTGCGCATCTGCACGCCCTTCAGCGAAAATATATTGAGTTTGGTGAGTTGATTTTTCATAGCGTATTATTTGCCAAAAATGTAAAAGAAGGTGAGCCGGTAAACCAAAACATGGTCATTGGCTAGGTAGCCGTTTACGGTTGAATTCCTCTGGTCATGGTAGCTGATATGCCACACATTGGGCGAAAAATGTATGTTTTTAGCCGGGATAAAATCCAAGCCGCCCGACAGTAATTGTTCTTTGGTGAAAGGGCTATAGGCCGGCAGGTTGGTATTGATGGTGTACGCATCCGCGGCAACGAAATCCTTATCAGGATTGTAATTATCATACCGCGCGAAGAACCTCAACTTGTCCTTATAGATCGCCCCTTGAGCATAAACCGATACGGCATTTACGGTTGCGTCTTCTGCCAGTTTCGTAGCTGTGTTAGTCACGCCATTGGCTATTTTTTGCGTATATGCCTCTACTCCTAAGGTTAGTTTAGGCGTGGTGTACGCAATAAACCCTTTTACCATGTTCCGGGCTTGCCCATCGACTGCTGCCGTGGCCGGTGCGGTTTTCATATAGTCGGCGTAAAGGTCTATAACCAGTTTTTGGTCGAAAAATTTAGCGTATACATCGCCATAAAACGCCTTGTAAAATCCTGTATTAGCATTGGCTGCTGATAAAAGGCTGGATGAGGTATTATTGCCTATCAGCACATCGTAGCCAAAGTTTTTGGTAGCCGGGTCAAACGTTCCCTGCAAACCGGCGCCAAGGTCCCAGGGGTTATTCCGGTGAACATCGGCAACTGTTTTCTCTATAAAACGATAGCCCCATATTTTTTCAGTCAGCAAGGGCCAGCCCGGCGTCCATTGATTGCCGATGACAAGGTCAGTCCCGTTCCATACGTTTTTCCAGCGCAGGTTAATCAGCTTGATATAAAACGACATTTTATTATCGGCAAGGTTATCCCCTCCCGAAATGCTGGTACCTGCTGACGGATTGGTATTAGCTGATGGCTCAGAAGCTAGCAGCAGCTCTACAGAAAATTTTTTGTTGATGTCGTAATCGTACCCTAAATAAATACGGCGGAACTGGAAGGCATTGCGGTAGGTAGGTACACTATTATAATTTGTTTCTGCGCCACGGTTGGCGGCATCGGCGTGTGCATTATAGTAAAAGTCGCCAAAGGTATATCCCCATAAGCGCCGGACGGGCTTCCAGGTGGTATCTGCTTCTTGTGGTTTGGATGCACCGGCGTTTTCCGTCGGCGGATGGCCCGATTGCGCATCGGCGGAGGCCATGATTGGCGTGTTTGCGTTTAATGTTTGGGATAATGCCGAAAAACATGATCCAAACAAGATAATAAGCACAACAATGCCTTGATTTATTACATTTTTGTACATTTGATTTGGTTTTTTTATGTTAAAGCAAGAAAAACTGTTAACCCTGCCTGGACTGCGACCTCCGGGCGGGGATTTTTTTTATCTTTTGTCTATCTTTTCACCATAGACTTCAATATTTTTTTTATTTCTGTTGTATATTTAATTAATATCGATGTAAATATATCCTTATTAATGTTTATTGACAATAAAAAGCAACAATTTGATTAATTTTTATGATTTAAATTATATTAAGTGCAATATTTGTGGATATTTTATTTTTTAATCATTAAAAACTATCAATAATTGATATTATTTTATTTTATCTAATAATTTTACAATTCAATTCCATCCGTTTTAACATATAAAATGATTTAAAATCATATTATGGCTTAAATTATTCGATAATTTCAATTTATTTACTCAAATATTTGGAATACAAGTTATTTTAAGTTTAAAATATTGTAAAATTGAAACCATTACAATATTTTAAACTTAAAAAGTGTACCGAATACACTATTATATATAAACAATGAAGAAAAATACTGCGATTTGTGACGCCGAAAGCTGTTTTATGTGCCAGAATTGCCTGAAAGAGTGGCAACCGGCCATATCTTTTGGAAAAAAGAATCTGAAACTTAAAAAAGGCGAAGTTCTTTTCAGGGAGGGCGAGCCGGTTACCGGCGTGTACTTTGTATATTCCGGGAGTATGAAGGTATACAAGAAATGGGATCAGGACAAAGATTTAATTCTGCGTTTTGCCAAAGGCGGCGCCATGCTGGGGCACAGGGGCCTGGGCAATAACCTTGTTTACCCAATATCGGCCGCGGCCCTTGAGCCCACGGTAGTTTGCTTTATTAATACTAAGTTATTCGAAGCTACGCTCAAAACGAACAGCGAATTCACCATTCAATTAATGCACTTTTTGGTGCAGGAACTTTGCGAGTCTGAAAAGAAGATGCGAAACCTGGTTCACATGCCCGTAAAAAACAGGGTAGCAGAAGCACTTCTTCACTTAAAAGATTTATTCGGTGAAACAGAAGCCGGGTTCATCAATACCGACCTAAGCAGGCAAGACCTGGCATCGTTCGCCGGCGCAACTTACGAAACCGTTTTCCGGATGATCAATGAGCTTGTAAAGGAAAAGTTCATCTCATTATCGGGCAAAAGCATCGCCATAAAAAACCTGCGGGGACTTAAAAAACTAACCGACCAATAACAGCCGGAAATTAAGCAGCCACACCTACATAAACCCGCCCGTCCTGAACTTTAACAGGATAGGTTTTTATCTGGAAATCTTCCCCGCTCAGGCATTCGCCGGTTAGCAGCGAAAATGTTTTCTTATGAAAAGGGCAGGCCACTTTTGGCTCGCAGGCCTGGCCGGTGCTACCTATCATACCGCGCGATAAAACCATCTGCTGCTTATGCGGACACAGGTTCTGGGTGGCGAACCACTCGCCCCGGCGCGAAAAGTTATAGATCGCTATTTGCTCATCACCATGCTTAATGCAGGCGCCGCCATTTTCAGGAACATCGTCACTGTAGCAAGCCATTACCCATTTTAAATCTACTAATGTTTCCATATGCAATAAAATATTAAATTAAACATTATCCGAACCCCAAACCAATGAACTATTGAACAAATGAACCAATAAACATTCCCTACCACTTTGCCTTCAGTTGCTCCCGCATCGGTTCAAACTTCACTGTAGGATCTTTCTCTTGCGGCGCATTGATAAAATGAGCAAAGCGTTTGCGCAACTCAGGACTGTTAACTACTTCAGTCCATTCGCAGTGATAGCTACTCACCAGCGACTGCATTTCCTCTTCTAACTGCACACCAATACCAAGACTGTCATTTATCACCACATTCTTCAGGTAGCTTAGGCCACCATCCATTTTATTGAGCCATGTAGCGGTACGGGCCAGCGGGTCGGCGGTCTTAATGTAAAACATCAGGAAGCGATCGAGATATTTCACCAGCGCCTCTTTACTGATATCGCTGGCCAACAATTGTGCATGCTGGGGCTTTGAGCCACCATTGCCGCACACGTAAAGATTCCAGCCTTTCTCGGTGGCTATAACACCAAAATCTTTCGATTGCGCCTCGGCGCATTCGCGGATACATCCGCTCACGCCGCCTTTTATTTTATGCGGGGCGCGTATGCCTTTATATCTATCCTCAATTTCAATAGCAAATGAAACGCTGTCGTGTAAACCAAACCGGCACCAGGTGCTACCCACGCAGCTTTTTACAGTACGTAGCGCTTTGCCATACGCATGCCCGCTTTCAAAACCTGCATCTATTAATTCTTCCCATATCAGCGGCAAATCGTTTAAGTGAGCGCCGAACAGGTCGATACGCTGCCCGCCGGTTATCTTGGTGTAAAGGCCGTACTTTTTAGCAACCTGGCCCAATACGATTAATTTATCCGCCGTAATTTCTCCGCCCGGCACACGCGGAACTACGGAATAGGTACCGCCTTTTTGTATGTTAGCCAGGAAACGATCGTTGCTATCCTGTATGGTATCTTGTTTTACAATCACGTCATTCCACAAGCTCGAGAGTATACTGGCTACCGCAGGCTTGCAAACCTCGCAGCCATCACCCTTGCCAAAATGGTCAAGCACCAGGTCGTAGCTTTTTAGCTTGTTTATTTTAACCAGGTCGTAAAGCTCCTGCCTGGAGTAATCAAAATGCTCGCATACTACATTTTTAATGTACCGGCCATTAGCCTTCATGGTTCCCGAAATCAAATCCTTTACCAGCGGAATACAGCCTCCGCAGCCAGTACCTGCCTTAGTGCATTTTTTTATACCATCGATGGTATCGCAACCTTCCTCAACCACACTGCAGATAGCCAGCTTAGTTACCGCTTCACACGAGCAGATCAACGCATCATCCGGAAGGCTCAATACACCCGCCCCCTCGCTTCCGCCTTCACCCCGCGGACCAAGTACCAGGTCGCCCGGGTTAGGCGGCAGCACTAATTTATTATTAACGGTCTGCAGCAGCATGTTATACGCTTCGGCTTCGCCTATCAGGATTCCGCCCAACAGGTATTTACCATCGTTGCTGATATTAATGCGCTTGTAAACGCCTTTATGGGTATCCTCAAAAATAATCGTCCGGCAATCTGGTTCGGTTACAAATGCATCGCCAAAGCTGGCTACATCAACACCTATCAGCTTAAGCTTAGTGCTCATATCAAAGCCACGGAATGATTTTTCTGCACCTGTTAATTGCGACACAACAACATCGGCCATTTCATAACCGGGCGCAACCAGGCCATAAATCATATTGTCACACAAAGCGCACTCGCCGATAGCGAAAATAGATTCATCGCTGGTTTGCATCTTCTCGTTCACAATAATGCCGCCGCGCGTACCTGTGTGCAAACCGGCCAGCCTGGCCAGCTCATCGCGCGGGCGGATGCCGGCGCTTATAACCAGCATATCAACCGGCAGGGTGGTATCGTCGTTAAATTTTAAGGCATTTATTTTATGCTCGCCCGCTATATAAGCCGTGGTTTTATTCAGATGAATATTTAACCCCAATTGCCTGAGCTTGGATTGCAGCATGGCGCTGCCGGCAGAATCAATTTGCCGGGGCATCAATCGCGGGGCAAACTCAATTACATGCGTTTCATTAATACCGAGGTCCATCAGCGCTTTAGCCGCCTCCAGGCCAAGAAGGCCGCCGCCCATCACGGCGCCCCTCTTTGCATTAACTGCGTAGGCCCTTATCAAGTCTAAGTCTTCCAGGGTGCGGTACACAAACACACCCTCCTTTTCAACGCCGGGCAAGTCAGGTACAAAAGCCGATGAACCGGTGGCCAGTACCAGGTAGTCATATTTTAGGTTTACTCCTTTTAAGGAATGAATGGTTTTTGCAGTCCTGTTGATTTCCTGTACCGGATCATCAAGATAAAGCGTAACTTTATTATCAGCATACCACGATGCGATTGAAAGCGAAAGGTCTTCCGCAGATTTACCGGCAAAATATTCGCTCAGGTGAACCCTGTCATACGCGCGCCGGGGTTCTTCGCCAAATACAATGATTTCGTAATCAGCCGACCTGGCTACAAGTTTCTCGCAAAATTTGTAGCCAACCATACCGTTGCCAACTACTATAATGGTCGGTTTCGACATACTGTTTTTTTTAATTGTTAAAGCAATTTGTTGGTAAATGCAGCCAAATTTGCGACCTGATTGCATTTTACTGTAACAATATTCGGCAATTTTTAACTTAAATCAATAAATCAATCTAAATATTTAGACACAATTTGCAATTTTTATGATTATTACAATAATTAGCCAAAATACAGTTCTATTTTTTCGATAATTTCATGATATAAATCATATTTATTAAATAATTTTGGATGAAAATTAAATTTTTCAACAAAATTTAGAATATATGTCAAAATCATCATGAATTTAGTGTGATAAAATGGATAAAAAAGAAATAATTCCCGAGTTATTTGTGCTGGGTGCAGGCCCGGGCGACCCGGATTTGCTCACTATTAAAGGATATAAGGTGTTAGCTCAGGCAGACGTTGTGTTGTACGATAACCTGGCGAATAAAGAATTGCTCGACATTGCACCCGCTAGTGCCGATAAAATATACGTGGGTAAACAACCTTATGGCAAATACACACCGCAGGAAGAAATTCTTGCTATGATAAAACATTTTTGCTTTACTAAAGGCAAGGTTGTAAGGCTAAAGGGAGGCGACCCGTTTATTTTCGGCAGGGGGTTTGAAGAGATTATGTTTGCGCGGCAGTTAGGCATTAAGACCCACTTTATTCCGGGCATTACCAGTATGCAGGCTTGCGGGCTGGAAGATATACCGCTTACGCATCGCTCTGTGAGCGAAGGCATCTGGATGGTGACCGGAACCAAAAAAGATGGCACCCTGTCAGCAGATTTGCGGTTAGCTATGCAAAGTAATGCAACGGTGGTGGTTTATATGGGCATGAAACAACTGGCTTCTATTGCTGACACTTACGTACGCGAAGGCAGAGGGGCTACGCCGGCAGCTATTATACAGCATGCATCGCTTAAACATCAAAAGTCGGCATCGGGGCTGGTTAAAGATTTGCCGGCAATGGCTGCTGATAATGGTCTAACCTATCCCGCCATTATTATTATTGGAAACGTAGTTGAGTTGAGAGACATTGCAAATATGGAAGCTTATGAAAGTGCGCATTAAAGGGAATTCGGTAAGATACAGGTTATCCATGCCGGATATAGCCAGGTTTGGCCGGGACGGCTATATAGAAGAGATAGTAGATTTTGGCGCATCGCAATTAACCTATGCTTTGCAGAAAGGTAGCGCTCCGGCTTTATGGGCCGAATTCACAAATAACAAAATCATCATTTTTATGCCGTCCATCTGGGCGGATGAATGGATAGCTACAGACCGTGTGGGCTTTGACCAAAAGGGCCCGCTTTACCTGCTGGTAGAAAAGGATTTTCAATGCATCGACAATGTCGCCGAGGACCAAAGTGACAATTATCCAAATCCCAGTTTGGTTTGTTAGGTGATTCTTGAAATAATCCTAATTTCTACTTTAGACGTTCGCTAAAAAAATCTATCGTACGTTTCCACGCCAGGTCTGCAGCTGTTTTATCGTAACGGGGCGTAGTGTTGTTGTGGAAGCCATGGTTCGCATTTTCATAAATAAATGCCTGGTATTGCTTATCGTTTGCCTTTAGTGCAGCTTCGTATGCAGGCCATCCGCCGGTAATTCGGGTGTCGAGCGCGGCATAGTGCAGCAACAGGGGCGCCTTAATTTTCGGCACGTCATCGACAGCGGGCTGAGCGCCATAAAACGGAACGGCTGCAGCAAGGTCAGGAACACGCACAGCCATCATATTAGCAATACCGCCGCCGTAGCAAAAACCAACAACGCCTATTTTGCCATTGCAGTCTTTATTATTTTTCAGGTAATTAAATGCATCGATAAAATCCTGCTCCATTTCGCCTTTGTCCCGCTTGGCCTGCATCTCGCGGCCCGCATCATCATTGCCGGGATATCCACCCAATGGCGTCAAGGCATCCGGCGCAATTGTTATAAATCCGGCAAGAGCGGCCCTCCTGGCTACATCTTCTATGTAAGGATTCAACCCACGGTTCTCATGCACCACCACTATACCGCCAAGCCTTCCTTTGGCGTCCGCAGGTTTAGAGAGCAGCGCTTTTATTTTACCGCCACCTTTCGGAGAGTCGTAATAAATATATTCAGATTTTAATTGAGGGTCGTCTGCCATAACCTCAATATTGCTCTTATAATCGGGCATCAGGAAACTCATGAGCGCGGGCACTGTTAAGCCGCCAACAGCAAATAATGATAGCTTCTCCACAAACTGGCGGCGGTTTACACGACTGTGCGCATAGTCGTCATAAAGGTCAAACACTTCCTGCTTGATGGCTTCTTTCCTGATTTCGCTCATTGGTTGATGGTTTTACTCAAATTTAGGGATTGCAGGGATAAGGGCTTGCAAATGAGGTGTAACTGTTTTGTTACTTTAAAGAAAAGAGCCTCAAGCACCGCAGGTGTTACAGTTGACGGGTATTTACTTGCCACCTCCCGTATTTGTCGGCACAGTTGACCTTGTTGGGGTTGTTGACGATGCTTGATTTGAATTTCGGATATTTAACGAGCTTAAAGCTATAGTTAACGAAACCGCGGCTGCGATAATAAGTCCGAAGGCCCATTTAAGCTGCTTTTTCTTCTCTTTTACAGATAGATTATAAAATTTTTGAACGTCTTCCGGAATGCGGGGATCAATCTCTTCGGTTGAAAGACCTGGCAACTGTGCTCGTGTAGTTATAATGTAACCTATCATCAAAAGAGGAATTGGCATAATAAATAAAATCAGTTCAAAAGCGTTATCAACTTTCACTTTGCCTGCTATCGATCCGGCTGTGAAAGCGGTTGTATAAATACCCCAGAAAGTGGCTACAAGCTTATTAAGTGTACTTGCGGCATCTTTTAAAGCTGCCTCAGCACCATCAATATTCTTTTTTGCATAACCCAGCCAGTATTTATCGTTAACAATATCTGTAATATCCATAATTATTTTTTTGAAGGTACGTCATATGGTTCAACATGCATTGCTTCAGCATCGCAGGTTAAATAAATGGTTTTTAAACGTTTGGACGATTTTTCCGGCAGGCTTTCCGTGGCTTCTTTTTTCGCCTCCCGCCGCACATGAGCCCCCAATGCCGTATTAAATTTTTCTTTCATTTCCAATAACGGCAAATCTTTAACCGGCAAATCCGGGATTTTAAACTCTGCCAGGAACGACACCATCTCTACAGGACTGACCTTATATTTAACGTGACCAGTACAAGGCTTTCCGTCATCGCTAACGTATTTACACGGATACGTAATCATAATGATGTGTTTTAATTTTTTGTGGATTTATTGCCGCCCAACCAGTCGAAATTGGAGGTTATATTAAGGAAACCGAAAAATTTGCCTGCTTTAGGATCATATTTAATATCAAAAGGTATCCAAAGATTATCAGTGACTCTAAATCTTAGAACGCCATCGCCAGTGAATTTACTTTTGGTTTCTCCGGGAAGTCCGCCGTGCAAAACATTATTGTAAGCCAACGCGGGTTTAAATTCGACGTATGACTTCTGCGTTTTTTTGCTTTTATATATAATCCAGTTAATACCGGCAGTGCCAGATAAAACATTTCGGTTATATTTCTGCGTCATCGCGGTGGTGTCATAAATGTCCAGGTTAGCTTTTATATCTAGCTCGAGACCCATAGAAGTATTATTTCTTGTTATACCCTTCAGATATTCAGAGTTAAAATTCACCTTGGAAAAGGTATTTGACTGCGAAGTAGTTACCTTACCGCCAACTGTCCAAAGGGAGGACTGACTCATTAAACCTGATATAGTGTTGTACATATCTTTCAACGAATCGAGCATATTCAAGGCTTTAAAGTTTTTTATCTCCGAATACTTACTTTCTTCTTTTATGGAGTCAATAATCTCGATAAATCGTTTTGGAACGCTATCCAATTTAGGCCGGGGATGATGTATATCCGGGAAAAGATAGTTTACGGCATTCGTATAATCTTTTTCGGCTGGGTGCTCCTTGTGATAAGTTTGTAAAGCATCTTTATACAACGGGTTAACAATTTTCAAATAATGATCTAATAATCTGCCCGTGCTAAAATCAAATATGCTTTTATCCCTGTTATTAACAATAGCATAAGTTAAGGAAAGACTGGCGCTTTTAAATTTATTAGTTGAATCTAATCCAACGTCAATCCCTACAACCATATTCCTTAAAAACACATTTTTATTATAGTTTGTGTCAATCCAAAGTGACGTGTCTGTTTTTGCCTTAATCGCAAACAGCGACGAATTAAA
>JAZJZL010000157.1:0-18670 GCA_040389845.1 Bacteroidota bacterium | reverse complement strand
TTGTGCCGCTTTTCAGGTCTGCCGCCGTCCTTACCAGCGATTTAGCAGAATCAGCTTTTGTCAATTTCTGTTTGAGTGTATCTGTAGCTACGGCCTTGGGGTTAGCTGCATCGCTTGCGCTCTTCGCCTTTTGTTGAGGGGCGATATTGGCTTGCTGTGCATGTAACAGAAAAATATAACAAGTAAAAAAAGCTATTAAGTTGATCTTTTTCATAGCTGACGGTTTAAATGGTTAATCTAAAATTCCCGGTGTCCATTCCTGCTGCGAGGTCATTACTTGCAAGTTCCGCTCCCGTATCGTCCGTAATTGAAATCGATCCACCGCCGCCGGTTACAGTACTGTAGGTGATGGTATAATCTCCGGGATCAAGGTTAAAAGTCTTTGAAGAAGTGACAGTAGGGTCCCATTCTTTAAAATCAGAAGGAATAATATTAATAAATCCATGCCCCCACTGTTTAAACTCTACGGAAATTGTAATCTTTTTCATGATGATAGTTTTTAATATGAATAAATGCTTTCGATAATTTACCGGTGTAAAATTAGGGTTGGATAATGGCGTCGGTAAAGAGGAATAACCCCCATTTAAATACCGGAAATTTCCGGTGCCCCACCCCAATGCCAATACTTTAATTTGCAACAGCTTGACGGTCGTAAATAAGCTTGCGTTGTTTTTTGAATTGCGGATATTTATTCAGATATTAGAAGACATATCGATGTGACGTATATCGATTTGATAAATTCCTTTACCGTTATCCGATAATATCCCCAGCACTTCAATGAAAATAAAAATTGGTATAGCCGATGATCAGCAATTGTTCCTGCGGTCTTTATCTAATTTGATAAGCTCGTTTAATGATTTTGAAGTGGTATGCGAAGCGCTGAATGGCGAAGAATTATTGAAATGCCTTGAAACCATCGCAACAACGCCCGACATTATCTTAACAGATGTAAGAATGCCGGTGATGGACGGGCCAACTGTGGTAGCTAAAATAGCTGTGGCATATCCGGGTATCAAACTGGTGGCCTTGTCGATGAAGGAAGACGATCACTCCATTTTGAGCATGCTCAGGGCCGGATGCTCGGCTTATTTGTTAAAGGACGTGCATCCGAGAGACCTTGAAAAGGCTTTGTTGGAAGTGCATAACACCGGGTATTATAACAGCGATACGCTTAGCTTGCATTACCGGCGGTTGCTGAGACGCCACGAAGATGATGAGGTTAAGCTTACGGACAGGGAGAAAACATTTTTACAATTAGCCTGCAGTGATTCCACCTATAAGGAAATTGCAGCAAAAATGTTCCTCTCCGAAAAAACGATCGACGGCTATCGCGAAGCGTTGTTTTTAAAACTGAACGTGAAGAGCAGAGTGGGGATGGCGCTGGAGGCGATACGGAAGGAGTTGGTGGTGTTTTGAGGAAAAACGGAAGCAAAGTCATCAACTTAATATATTACATCAATAAACTAATTAAAAAACATTAAACTCACAGACATGGCAGATCAACTATCCCCAAAAGAAATTGCGCTCGCGTTTGGCACAAATTTTCCGCCGAATAATATGCAGAGCGTTAAAGCAAGTATTATTTCGGAAAGCGATAACGGTGGCATGCATCTCAAAAGCGCAAAATTAGTTGTGGAGTACGCATTAGACTCATCAAGTTATCATTGTTTTGATACGCCGAATCCTACTCCGCTTGAACCTCCGGGTTATCAGGTTAATTTCAACGAGTTAGGCTTTATAACCTCGGACGTGTCGGTAGATCCCCCCATCTCTATTGTCGATAGTCGGGCTTTGGGTCAGGCCTATATTACCTTAGAAGCAGATTTTAAATATATCAATTTAAAAATACCTATCCAGTTTACAAAGAAAAGAGATAGCGGAGACTAATCCTTAGCGCGCTCATGCAGGCTTGAAAAGATACATGAGCGCTACTCATTAAAATATCTATCTATAAAGTTCGTCCAGGAATGGAAGCCAACCAATCTCATCCAATACACTCATTCTAAAAGGAGCGCCTACAGCGGCAAAAATCCGAAATACTTCGTCATCATTGGTCATAGCAGATGAAGGGAAATAAATGGTTGCCCCTTTGGGAGCAGTTTTACTCTCCCGTTCCCATGAAGGACGGGAAGTAACGGTATATATATTATTTCCAACATCACTTGCAGTTATAATGTCATGATAAGCTGCTTCTAAATCAACTTGAATATCAGCAATTTCTGTCGGGCCGATTTTAGTCAATAACCTGAGAGACCAATTAATAAAATCGACCATGCTATAATTTAATGGCAGATCAAGTTCATAACAGGATTGCCTGCTCAAAACAGTATTTCCTTTAGTTAAAATGTTTGCAGCAATTTCACTTCTTATTTCTTGCACGAATTCTTTTAGCTTGCTGATGATTTTGTCCTGGTAATTTTCGAGAGCCACCGAAAACATAGCATGTTCCTCGAATTTATCTTTTAAGTTTGCCAGCGCGAATTTATTTCTCATAGTTAAAACCGCAACCCCGGCTACGTCTTCAGCCTCAATCCCCTGGGTATTGGCTATCGCACGGGCTATCGCTGTATAATCATAACCTGGTACGGAAATCACCCCCTCGGGCGCTACTATAAATTTAACTTGATCACGTAATGAGTAACACGTGTGGACATTCTGCATGTAGCAGTTAAACATTACGAGTACATCAACGTATTGTTTAGCGAAGCCCTCTTTTATCGCATTGGACAACTCGTCGTTTGTCAATATGTCGACAACTTCATCGTCTATTTTAGCCTCCAATATGGCGGAAAAGAATTGATCTTTATTTTTTGTTATAACAGAATCGGTTTTGTAGGGCCGATTCCTTATTATTTCGAATGAGCTACGGGCGTCCGTAAATACAAAATCCGTTTTTAATGCCTGCTTTCTTATTATTTCATATTTATTGTCAAAATTGTTATTTAAATTAAATTGAATAATGGACTCAAAGTTGCTGCCAATATTACTTAGGGGTATAGTCGTTTTAAAAATGCCAAAAGCTGAACCGTGGTCCCAGGTTACAAGCAATATTTTTTCAGCCGGCCATTGCGTCTCAACATATTGAAAAGCCAGTTTTAGTATATCACCCTTTTGCGCAAAATCCTCCATGTCGTAAGAGGTTTTAGTATCAATCTTATTAACGGTGAGATTTTCCGGATCCGATTCTAACACAGATATATATGTATTATCGCTTATCTTTTTTCCATTTTTTACTTCAATTTCATTATCTATCAGTACAATATTAAAATTAGGGGAGAGAGGTATACCTCTGATCTCATTTTTTAAGCTCGTTAGATATACGAGGGTATCTGCGTCTTCATTAGGATTATACGGCGAAGTGCCTATTGAATCGTCGCCCAGTTTTGCGTAGATTAGAAAGATAATATTCCACTTAGGGAAATCCTCGTCATGAGTCGTCATATTTTATTGCTATTAGGTTTAGTTTATTCGCTTAATTGCTTTTCCCAACGCAACGAAAGCCACTTGCTTAGAAAATACACCCAAAACGACGGGCTAAGCAGCTACAACACGCGATCAATAATTCAGGATCCCATGGGTTTCGTTTGGATCGCTACCCAGGATGGACTCAATTTATTCGATGGGAAAAACTTTACTAAATATACAAAAAATGATATTAACAAGAAAAATATCGCAGCCAGCGATGTGCGCTGCATGGCTGTTGACAGTACCAATCATATACTATGGGTATTAACCAATATCGGCGGCATAAATGCAATTGATTATTATACCGGCAAAGTCGTTAAAAATATAGTGAGCAATCATCTTAATTACGACGATTGGGATATTTCTATGGCCTTTTATGGCAATAAACTTTGGATTGGTTGCTCAAATGGGCTGAAAATTTATGATATCAGTAAAAATAAATGGCTCAAAATGTCAGCAATACCGTTTGGCCGCAATAAACAAAATGAATTATTTTCGGTAAGAACTATTTATGCTGATAAAATAGGCAATATATGGGCTTTTATAAATAATTACGGGGCCTTGATTATTAATGGGAATACAAATACTGTAGTCGGCAAAATAGGCATTAAATCTTTTAAACATGATACCGGAAACGAGAGGTTAAATTTTACGTCGGCAATTGATTTCGTGCCAAATAACTTATTGATTGGCACAACCGATGGCTTAAAACAAATTTTTTATACAAAAGGAAGATTCAAAGTAACTATTCCTGCGATAACACAGGAAATAAGGGATTTGTCGGGTATCAAGGCGATGGCCCGGTCTAAAGAAGAAATTTACATATCGGGCACAACGCAACTTTATAAATTCAATCCAACGCTTACTTCTTTTAAAATAATTAAAGAGTCAAATACCACTGATGACAATTGGTTAGATGACATCCAAAATTTATATGTAGACAAAAATGATAATGTATGGATTGGATGTAAACAGGGGCCGGCTTTTCTATCGTCATTACCATCGGCTTTTCAAAGTGTCAATAATCAGGCATACATGACAGTCGGTTTTAATCTTGTATACAGCGTTGCTCCGGCTTACAATGATGTTATTATCGGTTTGGAAAATGGCTTAATAAGGTACAGTCCAACCGAAGGTAAATTCACACCAATTGATAACGCTAAACCGTTTAACTTTTCATTTATAAACTTTGATGGACAACTCATCGTCTCGGCAGATAACGAAGGGCTGTTTATTCTTAAACAAAATCGTCTATTACCTATTGTATCTAAATATCCTGAACTAAAACCGATTGCGGATTGTCGCATTAATAGTTGTGTAAATATCGGTGACTCTTTGTCCATTTTAGGGTCTGATAATGATCGCGGTATATTTTTTTGGCATCATAAAAAAAAGCTCCTTTCCATCATAAATAGCTCCACCGTTCCCATAAAACTAAGAAGCAATATAGTAAATCGTATTTTCAAAGACAGCAGGGGAAGAATATGGATACTGTCTGATTTCGGTATTGATGTGTTATCAAGCGATTTTTCGAAAGTTCTATACCTGGATCTAAAGTCTCCTCAAAATGGTATGCCATTAAATTTGTTTTTTGATATATGCGAAATTGATGGACAGTATTGGATTACCAGCTATAGTAATGGCATCATCCACGTTGATGGCAACGGCAAAATATTAAAGCTGCTAAACACTAATAATGGCCTTTGTAACGATGGCGTTTACAAAATATTTAGAAATGATGGCAAAAATCTCATTATCACTACAAATAATGGCTTGGCGGTTTTAAATACCCGCGACTACATTTTCAATAATTACTTCGAAAGCGATGGCCTGCATTCAAATGCATTTGAAGAAAATTGTGGTGTAGAAGAAAATGGTAAAATTTACGCAGGAGGATTAAATGGATTTACGATTATCAACAGCAAGCTTTTTTCGGCCAATAAACAGTCACCCCATCTATATTTCGGCAATATCGATATCCGCGCAAAATCACAAAATATCAGCGTTAAAGACCTTTTTCTCAAGTCTATAACCATCCCCAACGACGTTTTGCAAACCACCATCTCATTTACTGGCTTAAACTATTCCAACCCAAACCGCGTTACCTACCAATACAAAATTGAAGAGATCAGCAACAAATGGATTGATATAGGCACACAAAATTTCGTAAATCTCATAGGTTTAAGCCCAGGAACGTACAACCTGCAAGTAAAATCGGCGAACGAAAATGGCGTATGGAATAAGCAGCCTATCAAACTCACATTGCTTTTTTTGCCCAAATGGTATCAAACATGGTGGTTTAAATTACTGGTACTGGCTACCGTAGTCGCTATTTTATACGCCATCTACCTCTACCGCGTCAAACAAATCAAAATTCAGCAGCAAATAAGGCGCGATATTGCCAATGATTTGCATGATGATTTAGGCAGCAACCTTAACTCCATTAAGATATTCACCCATTTGGCTATCGCGCAAAAACAAAACACTAATTATCTGGGCGAGATAGAAAGGCTGATAACCAACACAGCCGCCGGTTTAAGGGATATGCTTTGGGTGCTGGAAGGCGGGCAGGATAATATAACTGAACTGGCAGAGCGCATTAAAAAGTTTGCCGGTCCGCTTGCAGAAGCAAATGAAATTGAAGTAATCTGTGCCGTTGATCCGGCAATTGCCAATGTAGTTATCTCAAAAATTGAAAAAAGAAACTTGCTGCTTATTGCTAAAGAGACTATAAACAACAGCTTTAAATATGCCTCGTGTAAGACGATTAAAATCATAATTAAACAGGTTAGCGGCAATAAGTTGTCGTTGTCAATAACCGATGACGGTACGGGATTTGACGTAACCAGCAATTCAGGCGGATATGGATTAAATAATATGAAATACAGGGCAGAGCAAATCAATTACCTGTTCTATTGCAAATCATCGTCAGAAAAAGGCACGTCCATCACAATAGAGAAACGATAGTCAGTCAGCTTTTAACATCAGGCTATGAGCCCGCATAAATAATACACCCCAGGCCAATCACAAAGCAAATAAACATCATGGTAAGCGATACGTTAATTTTTTTAGGTGCGTTCGCGAATTCGCGCCAGATGAAAACGCCCCATAAGGCCGCAATTAAAGTCGCGCCCTGGCCCAGGCCGTAGGAGATTGCCGGTCCGGCTTTACCGGCAGCAATAAGGTTAAGCGAGTTGCCGATACCCCATATTAAACCACCCAAAACGCCTACCATGTGCGTGGGTATGCGCGTAACAAAGTATTGCTTATAATTTACCGGCGGGCCATCGATAGGCTTCCGCATCAGCAGGGTATTGAACAGGAAATTGGATATAAAAATCCCCAGCGAGAAAATAAAGACGGCCGTATACGGCGTCATTTTTCCGATGCCGGGGTGTGCAAAATTTTCAAGATCCATAGCGCCGGCAATAAACCGGTAAAAGAATGACATGAGCAAACCCGCAATAAGCGATAAAATAACTCCCTTAGCCGAAACCTTCTTATCGCCGCCACCAGACCGCAGGTAAGCCATCGCATTCAAAATAATGGCAATAGTTATAAATGCTACGCCGACAAATAAAAACACGGGGTCGCCTTTTTGCGCAGCAAAATAGTTAAGCAATACGCCCAGTATTAAGGCCAGGCCGATACCCACTGGAAAAGCCACCGCCATACCTGCTATAGCAATTGCCGCCGAAAACAGGATATTAGCCGCGTTAAAAACCACCCCGCCAATTAAAGCGCTGATGATATTTGAGCTGTCGGCCTGCTTTAGATCAGCCATAAAACTCCGGCCTTCGCTGCCAAAGCTGCCTAGGGTTAAAGCCGAAACCAGCGAAAATAGCAGGATGCCTATAACATAGTCCCAGTAAAACAGCTCGAACCTTAAGGTTTTACCTGCTAATTTTTGCGTGTTGGCCCATGAGCCCCAGCATAACATGGTGACAACGCAAAACAATACCGCAACCGGGTAGGTGTGAACTATGAACATAAGCTATGTGTTTATAAAGGTTAAAAAAGCTATTATCCTAATTCGCTGCGGTAAGGTGCCGCTGATTGCGCGCCCAGCCGCGTTACCGAAATTGCTGCCGCCCTGCAGCCGAAATCCACCGCATCAACCAAAGCATGCCCTTCAGCCAAAGCAACCGCTAACGCCCCGTTAAATACATCCCCTGCGGCAGTGGTATCAACAGCCTTAACAGCAGTAGCCGGCACTAATTGCTCCATGTCTTTGTTGCTGATAAACGCACCTTCCGGCCCAAGTGTAATAATAACTGTCTCAACACCCTTCTCTCTTATCGCTACAGCAGCGGCATGCACATCCTCCATCCCGTTTATGCTGATACCTGATAACATCTCGGCCTCTTTCTTGTTCGGCGTAATAATGGCAATGTGTTTAAACAAAGCATCGGGCAATTCACATGCCGGGGCCGGGTTTAAAATCATTTTACATTGATTGGCGGCGGCCATTTTTGCAACGTATAACACTGTTTCCAGGGGTATTTCCAACTGCATTAAAATAGTGCCTGCTTGCTTTATAGCATCGGTTGCAGGTAAAAGGTCGACAGGAGTTAAAGCGGCATTGGCGCCCGAGGCAACAACAATACAGTTCTCAGCATTTTTGTCGATAGTTATTAACGCCACGCCCGAGGGATTAGCCGGGTCGGCTATCATATAAGTGGTATCGATGCCTTCATCTTTAAATAGCTGTAACGAGCGCTCACCGAAAATATCATTCCCTGTTTTGGCAATAAAAGTTACATCACCACCCAAACGCTTAGCGGCCACGGCCTGATTTGCGCCCTTTCCTCCGGGGTTCATAAAAAAGCTGCCGCCCAGGATGGTTTCACCCGGCGCCGGTAAATGGTCGGCTTTAATAACCATATCGGTATTGGTGCTGCCAATAACAAGAATGGATGATTTCATAATTGGTAGCGTAAATATAATTAAAAGATAATTAGGTGGTTATGACTATAAAAATTGCTTTCGCTCTTGAAAATAGGAATTGTGGCAATTCAGCAAATTGTTATGTCTGCCAAAAGACTTATATACGTTGCTCTTCTATCGAGCTAAGCCCAATGCTGCAGACAAACGGAGCCGGATATGATTAACATCTTCAACCCCGTGTGGCCAAGACAGGTTGGCATAGAGCCCTTCTGTAAAATCATCATTGTATAATACCCCGGAAAATTCGCTTTTTAAATAACTAACCAAGTGTTTGGGGGCATCCAGAATTTGCTGCTCAAAGTCGTCCGAATTTTGCAAAATGTATACGATATCTTCAAAATCCTTGCTACTGCGATAGTCATTATTACCCCTGCTTTTAAAAGCTTCCCATTTCGATGCAATAAAATATGGTAAGGAAAATATCTTTATGCTAGTATTTTCATCTATCTCATACACTATCGACTTTTCAAAACCTTCGGCATACCATCTATTGCTGAAACCTATCGCTGCCGAATCAGTAGGCATTATATCGACGACAACTCCGTGCACAATATACCGGCATATAATAAGGGAATCGGTATCGTTAATGAATCCGATATTTCGAAGTCGTTCATCCAGTTCAGCGTATCCAAAATAGGAGACTAATTCTACCAGAACATCGACATCCATGGTCGGTCGCACCTCTGAAGCAAGATCGGGATTTGTAACATATAGCGATACCACAGCGCCCCCAACAAAAACGAAATCTTGTTGCAAATCAGCTAAGGCCTCACAAACAATTTTTATCCGGGCTAAATTCTCATGCATAAGCCATGTTGAAATATTTCCCTAATAATTCAATGGCTTTTTCGCGTTCCCTAACCTTGCCTACTCGTATGCTGTCAATTAAGGCAAGCATTTCATAAAGCTTCTCATCCGCAAGCGCCGCTAATACCTGATTGGGATACAAAGGCATTATCGCCTGCCCCTTAACCGTACCCGATGGGGAAGGCCAAACGTAAATTTCATCACCCGCAACATGTTTTTTTAACAAAGGTGCACTATGAGCGGTAGGTACACCTCGAACTAAAGCACCCGGCTCAACGGGAAAAACAAAAGCCAGCCCGTATTCTATAAATTTGATAAATGCATTTTTAAATACAGTTCTTTTGTCGGGCGCTATCAAACGTGCTATCATCGACCGGTTTAAAGATTCGCTAATTTCCGAGGGGCTTATAAATAGGCTTTCCGATAGATCTTTATTCAACCAGTTCCTTTCGAGCGAAATAATCTTTAATAAAACAACCACGTCTTGCGGACGCATCCCATTGTGAGCCTTCATAAAATAAAGTTAAGAATATATTTTCCAATTTGCAAATCGCGAATTGAAGATGAGTAAGATTATTGATATGATTCGAGATTATATAAAGACATACCTTTCCCACTACTTACCTCGGCCAACCATTATTGCCAGGATTTACATCAGCATCATAAGGCTTACCCAGCACAATTTTATTAATAGCGCCTTTCGGTTTGAATGATACATTCATGATTGCACTTCCCTTTTGCCATGCTGCAATGCTATAGTTAAAGGCATCGTTACTGCCGTCTTTATAATAAACCGTTAAATGTACTGGCACTATCGCCCCGCCTGAATTTTCAATGGTTATGGTGGTTTTTTCTTTTACCTGCTTAACTTTTGCTATGGCCAAATCCGGGGCTTTTTTCTCAAAAAACCAATTCAGCCAAAACCAGTTCATATCCTTGCCGGCGCCGGCATTCATACAGTTAAAAAAGTCGTATGGCGTGGGATGTTTGCCATTCCATTGGGCGATATAATATCGCAGCGCTTTAAAAAACAAGCTATCGCCCAGCATTTCGCGTACATAATGAAAGCCAAGTGCCGGCTTCAGGTCTTTATCCGAAAACCTGGCCTTGCCATAAAGCTGCGGAGTCAGAGTCATAATTGGCACATCCTGGTCAGAGCCTGCGCTGTTGTTTACATCGCTGATGTCATAAGTGCCGGCCAGTTTAGCGTCTATCAATGGCGAAACACTAAACTCTGAAAATGTTGCCCAGCCTTCATCCAAAAAAGAGTGCTTGGTTTCATTATTCCCAACAAAAAACGGGAATAGTGCGTGGAACACTTCATGTACCGTAAATTCAAGCCCTTCGCTTTTTTCAAAAGGCAGGTTGTTTACCATCATCGGGTATTCGGTTGCATCCAATCCGTCGAAGATAGTTTGATGGGCAAACGGAAACGGCACCTTTGGAATTTGATAGCTAATCAGTTCAACCGTTTTCCGCGCGTAACCTTCCACCGGTAAATATGCCGAATGTTCCGGGTTATAAACTGCATCAACACGGGTGCGCCGCCCCGTTTTTGGGTCCACCAGCACACTTGAGGCCTGCCATACATAATGATTGCTAATGGCGAAGGCAAAATCGGTAACGTTATGTGCGCTAAATCTCCAGGTGTTGGTTTTTGTTGCGTTTGTTATTTTTCCTTCGGCGATATCATTCGCTGTGACGATATTGATTATGGAGTCACCGGTACTGGCTTGTGCGATGCGTTTAGCGAATTTTGGCTGATATACTGAATCAGTATTCACCAGGTCGCCGGTTGCCCAACACTGATAATTGCCGGGGATAGTTATATCAACCTTAAAATTGCAGAAGTCGTTATAAAATTCCTCTTTCCCCAAGTATGGATATTCATTCCAGCCATCAAGGTCATCATACACGGCGATGCGCGGGAAAAAATAGGCAATCATATAAGCACCCGAATCAACCTGGCCTGTGCGAATGAAAGACCCCTTATTTAATGTGTAGTTGTACTTTATATCAAAATGAGTTTTTGTTCCGGGTAAAACAGCCACTCCTTTTATATACATATTAGTGCCTCTTATCACTAGCTTTTTTGCATCAATAGTTTTGTTGTTTAAGCTAATGGACTGGATATCGACACCGGTAGTTAAATCACCGGCTGCAACCGGGGAGTTCCGCATGGCCTGCTGCTGGTATAAATTTGGATAAAGCTTAAACACCACCTGCTTAAGTGTATCCGGACTATTATTTTGATAATCGATACTTACCGTACCGCTTAACAATCTTGTTTCGGGCGCAAAGGCAATTTGAATACGATAGCCCGCGCCATTCTGCCAATAAGCTTTGCCTGGCGCACCGGTTAGGCTGCGGGTGTGATTTTCATAAGCCTTTTTAAGATTGGTAGCTATGGGCAACCTGGTTTGCGCATAAAGTATAACAGGAGAAAATGCTGCAGCTAAAGCCAGTAAAGTGCGATGATATAGTTTAAAGGTACGATAGTTCATAGTTTAAAGCCTGCAGATTCTGTTCTATAAAATCCGTCTATCAGCAAGCCTTAAACTTAGCGTTTCTATTTTTATTGTTTTGTAAAATTACATCAGCCCGGCAGCCACCTATAATTTATAAAAGCCTTTCTCAATCCACAATTGCGAATCGAAAAAGGCTTTTAAATTATTTAAATAACCAGCTTTTTATGATTTAATAAAAGCCAGCAGATCTTTATTAATGGTGGCCGCTTCAGTAGTAGGCATTCCATGCGGAAAGCCGGGGTATGAAACAAGCGATCCGTTTTTTAACAGCTTTACAGCCTTCAGGGCAGTAAGCGCAAACGGGACTATCTGGTCGTCTTCACCATGCATAACCAATACAGGTATATCCACACCTTTTAAGTCTTCGGTAAAATCTGTTTCCGAAAAAGCTTTGATACAATCGTAATGCGCTTTTATTCCGCCCATCATGCCCTGACGCCACCAGTTGTCTCTTACTCCCTGCTTTATATTTGCACCTTCACGGTTATATCCATAAAAGGGGATTGTAAAGTCCTGGAAGTATTGCTGCCTGTTTGTAGCCGTGCCTTCGCGTATCCCATCAAAAACCGACATCGGGATACCATCCGGGTTGCTTTCAGTCTGTACCATCAAAGGTGTAACAGCGCTTACCAGCACAGCTTTTGCCACACGGCCCTTGCCATGTTTTGCCACATAACGGATAACTTCCCCGCCACCTGTTGAGTGCCCTATATGTATGGCGTCTTTTAAATCAAGTGCTTCTACAAGTTCAGCCACGTCGGCGGCATAAGTGTCCATATCATTACCAGTGGCAGTTTGGCTTGATCTACCATGCCCCCGGCGGTCATGGGCGATAACCCTGTATCCCTGCTGAAGGAAAAACATCATCTGTCCGTCCCAATCGTCGCCGGATAAAGGCCAGCCATGATGAAAAACGATTGGTTGCCCGCTGCCCCAGTCTTTGTAATAAATTTCGGTTCCGTCTTTTACTGTAATTGTGCTCATTGTTTTTCGATTTTGGTATTTATAAATATTAAAATTAATACTAAGTATAATCTGCTCAACGAAACCGGCTGACTATGTCAGCTACCTGCCCAGCGCCTGGTAAATCTCCGCAGTAAGCAGCCCGCTGCCCCCGCCGTAATGCTGCACGATAATGATATCCGGGTTTAAAGCCCTAAAAGCGGCGCACAGTCTGTCTTCACTCTCCTGTTCAATGCCACCGCCAAGCAATACCAATTTGTAATCCTGCGCGCTAAACGCCAGTATTGCATCATCATCTGTGCCGGCACCTGCGCATTCCCATTCAGGGTTGTTGTTTACCAGCCGAACTACGGTTTGCAATATTTCAGCGTGCCTGCCAATAGCTAAAATTTGTGTCTTCATATTCTTTGAAAAATCAGACTTACGAAGTTTTAAAACTTCGTAAGTCTCACCCGTTACTAAAGAGACCGCAGCTCCTAATCTCTTATCTCCTGTCTCTAATCACCAACATTAAAACTCCATCGGTACTTCCATCAGCAAAAACTCTGCATCGGTTTCGGCGGTGATCGTAAATTTATCGGTATCCCAAATACCGTAGCCGTCGCGGGTGTTCAGCACCTGGTCGTTAACTTTTATATCGCCGTTTAATACGAATACGTAAACGCCGTTTCCTTTGCCTTTAATGGTATATTCCGTGCTCACGCCTTTGTCGAATTTACCAAGATGGAACCAGGCATTCTGATGAATCCATACACCTTCATCATTGGCATTTGGCGATAATATCTGCTGCAGCTTATTGTGCCTGTCTTCCAGGTTTAAAGTAATCTGGTCATAACGGGGCTCAACGTTCTTTTTGTTGGGATAAACCCATATCTGCAAAAACTTAACAGTTTGCTCCCGGTTTTTATTGTATTCGCTGTGGAAGATACCTGTACCGGCGCTCATGGCCTGTATATCGCCGTTTTTTATTACAGCAACGTTATCCATACTGTCCTTATGTTCCAAATCACCTTCAAGCGGAATAGAGATGATCTCCATGTTATCATGCGGATGCTTGCCAAAGCCCATACCGGCCGCAACGGTGTCGTCATTTAAAACGCGCAGTGCGCCAAAGTTCATTCTTTCGGGATTATAATAGCTGGAAAAGCTGAATGAATGATAGCTGTTAAGCCAGCCGTGGCTTGCATGCCCACGGGTTTCTGCTTTATGTAATACGGTGTTTGCCATTTTGATTGTTTCCTCTTTTTAATTGATATAACAAATTTACGGCAGGGTTCTCCCGGCAAAGTTGATGTAGATTAAGAAATTAAATACGCGCTAATTTTTTACGAACTGATTCTAATTTCACGAATTTGAAAAATTAATCGATGAGTTGCTGCACCATCAATTATTAAAACAGATTAGTGACAATTGGCTTTAATTTGTGAAATTCGTGTCTATTAATTTCATGTCCACTCAACTCCTTCTTCTACTTTTTTCGAATCAGCTCACTCTTCATCCTGCTGAAGAACTCCGGTGTGACACCAATATATGACGCAATTTGTTTTTGTGGCAGATGGTCAATTAAGGTGGGATATCGCTTACAGAAAATACTATAACGTTCCTCGGCGGTCAGGCTCATGTTATCCACTATCCGCTGTTGGTTGGCAACCAGCGAATTTTCCGTAAGAATACGGAAGAAACGTTCAAACTTAGGCACCTCGGTGTACAGCTTTTCCTGCCCGGCTTTTGAAAGAGTAACGGCCTCGGTATCTTCCAGCGCCTCAATATTTAGTATGCCGGGCTTTTGCGATATCAGGCTATACATATCGGCAATCCACCAGCCCGGCGGGGCAAAGCTTAGCACATGCTCGACGCCGTTTTTATCGACCGTAAATCCTCTCAGGCAGCCCTGCGCTACAAAAACAGAGTTGCGGCATATCTCACCATCATTAAGTATAAACTGTTTACGCTTGATATGGAAAGGCTTTAGGTGAGCAATAAATATCGCCTTTTCATCCTCAGTAAGGTGAATATATTTAGCGATATTGTTTAGCAACAGATCGAACATAAGCGGGTTTTGATATGGCGGCGACTTAATATTAAGTTGCTGTAATTTAACCGAATAATAACACTAATTTTAATAATGACAGGCTAATTTTGTAGTGAAATTTTAGCAATAACACTCAAAAATGCGTTCAGCAATTTTAAGCGTAAAATTACTAAAAACAACCCTCTTTGTTTTATTTCTTTTAGGCCCCTTTAAAGTTTGCGCTCAATCAATCCCGCTACAACACGGGTTCGCCCATAATGATTACTTCCATCCGCGGCCATTATTAGATGCTCTCGATAACGGATTTACCTACATCGAGGCAGATGTGTTTTTAATGGACGATGAGCTGATAGTGGCCCACATCAACCCGTTTTTCCGCGGGCGTAAAACATTAGAAGCGCTTTACCTTAAACCACTGGCTAAACGCATAGCGCAGAATAACGGGCAGGTTTTTGAGGGATACAATACGCCTATAGTATTAATGATAGATATCAAAACCGATGCTGAAGATACATACGAGCGCCTCAGGCAGCTGTTAAAAACCTACAGCTTTATGTTATCACGCTGTAACAATAGCGTTGTTACCGGTGGACCGGTTACCATCATACTTTCGGGGCATAAACCTTATAAAATAATAAAGGCCGAAGAAGACCGCCTGGCATTTATTGATGAAGACCTACAACACACTGACGGTGACACCACTGCGACGAATGTGTACAAGCTATCAAGCTGCAAATACTCAAAGCTATTAAGATGGAGCGGCCAGGGTGAATTTCCGGAAAACGAAAAGAACCGGCTACGCGCTTACGTTAGGATGGCGCACCGGTTCGGCAAAAAGGTGCGCCTCTGGGCCTCACCCGAAAAAGCCGTTGTTTGGGAACAATTGCTCAATTGCGGTGTAGATCTTATCAATACCGATAAGCTTTCGGAATTAAAGGAATTTCTCTTGGCACGCTACCGGCGTTATAACGACAACTCCACCGCTATGATAAAAAACGAAGGCCGGTAGCTTTCAGGTCTTTAGTGTCTTCTGTTCATTTTGCAGCATAATCAATGCCTTGCCTGCTCTCGCCTTACGTGTTTCTTCCTGTTTAGCCGAGCCTACCCAATCGCAGTAACCCTGTTTATATGATTTCGAGAGGCCTTCGAAAAATGTCTTTGCCTTAGCATCCGTAGCCAGCAAAACTTCCAGTTCCGCAGGTGTGCCGTCTATATGTTCGCCTTTTTTAAGCATTGTTATCAGATATGAGATGTTAGATTTGAGATATGAGACTTTGCATGGATAATGCTACATAAAGATATAAAATTTGAGATTTTTTTCGTCTCATATCTCACGTCTCAAATCTCATATCTGAAAGCACATCAAATCAAAAACGCTTTCCAGTAAGTTTTCCCCCAGTTACCCCAATCTTTCATGGCGCCGTTAAGAATTTTAATTAACCCCTTGTTATCTGTCGGCTTGCCTTTCTTTGGTGCGGCCAGTGCTTTATCGTCCACAACCTTTTCGGTTACCTTAGTGGCAAACCAGGTAATATTTTCGTGAGGCAGGGCCACGCCCAGTATCATACCCGGCAAGCCGGTAAACGATTCAGGGCCGCCCGGAGTGGGTATTCTTTCGGTATAAAACGCTACCACATAAATAGAATCAAGTATAACAGCATTAGCGCGGCGGCACATAAAACCGGCAATTTCACGAGTCTCTTCGGTTATTTTCCAGTTAATTCTCCTGGTAGTGTCTTTCACCAAAAAGGTTGATTCGAAAACCCCCTTTTGGCTGATGAATGTATTGGTACTGAAGTCGGTGAAGATGGTATTGTTTTGGCTTACCATCGCGTTATCGCTAAAAAACATCCTGTTCTCTTCGGGCTCGGCAGGCACAAATTCTGTCCGGTTATCGCCAAAGCTTAATGTGCTTTTCAGTTTCTTAAATTGCGGCTGATTTTTACGGTACGAATCGTACATCTGCTCCAGCCAGCTGTCATCTTTATACTGGTCAACCTGCTTTTTCAGCAGTGCAAACATGTTTACCGATTTTTCATATTCAATTACGCCTGAATTGGTAAAGTGGGCGTTTTGCGCAAAGGCCGAAGTTATGCCGAGCATCAGTGCGCTTAATAACACTATTGATAAAATTTTCATCTTCATCTTATTTTTTTGCCGCCATGGCGTTCATGCTGTTAAAGTTCCAGGTAACGGTAAACATAAAATACCTTTTTATGGTGGTGTAGCTGTTTTGTTGTAGGTAATTACCCATTACGTTGCGGCCAAAGCCCACATTTTGGTTCAGTAAATCATTACCGGTTAGGGCCAGCTTCAGGTCATCATTCTTAAAAAATGTTTTTACTATACTGGCATTAAGAATCGTTTTCTTCAGGTCGGTGTCAAACGTCTGCGTTCTGGCGGTAAAGTCATAATTCACGTCAGAGCCGATCTGGAATTTACCCGGCAGGTAGAAGTTAACGTTACCATCAGCATTAAAACCACGGCCATTGTTATTGATATTGGTTAATAATGATGATTTACTAAACGTATAGCTCGGACCGCCCGAAATCGAAATATCATATTTTTTCTCTTTGTACTTTGATAACCTTAGCCTGGCAGAATAGGTGTTATAATTAGTCTTGTTCAGTACATCGTTTGATAAGCTGTATGAAGTGCTGCCGTTAGCACTTGCCTGAACGCCTGCGTTTATATCCAGGAAATCAATTTTCTTGTCGTAAT
Organism: Bacteroidota bacterium; assembly: GCA_040389845.1. GTDB lineage: Bacteria > Bacteroidota > Bacteroidia > Sphingobacteriales > Sphingobacteriaceae > Mucilaginibacter. Next base: position 1,207 of record JAZJZL010000157.1, on the reverse strand, counting down.
ACGAGTTAACGTTAAAATTAAACGGCGATTTGTTACCAAGGTTAACATAATGTGTAACAGATTTACCGGTATTGAAATCGGTTGATACATCGCTGATGATAGGATTGCTGGTAAACGAGTAGTTCGCAAAAATATTGAACGACTGGTTAGTAATAACCTTATATGAGTAATAAGAAACGCTAAACCTGTTCCTGAATGAAGGTGTTAAATCCGGGTTGCCCACTACATAGTTGTTCGGATTGCTGTTATCGGCAATCGGCTGTATCTGGGTGAGGCTTGGCTGCGCAGAAGTACCGTAATAATTAAAGTTCAGCGATTCCTGCTTGCCCAGCTTAAATTGCAGGTAAGCCTGTGGTTGCCAGTTTATAAAAGTGCGTTTAAACGGAACATCGGTAACGCGGTTCAGCTGGTCGAAGTTTACACTCGATACCTTGGTGCCGAAATTGAAGGTGGTCTTTTTTGATTTTAAATTAAAAATAGCGCCGGCCTGGTTCGATATCTCGTTCAGCCGGTAGTCACTGCTGAACCTGGTATCCAGCTCATCATAAACACCGGGCGCCGACTGGTTATATGATTGCAGGTCGGAAGTACCGTGGCTTACCTTAAAGGCGTAATTGGCTATAAGTGAAAGGCTTTTACTCAAAGGCTCAGTGTAAGCAGCGTTAGCAGTAACCTGCGATGTATGCGAATTACTTACTTTTCGCTGGTCAGTAGTGCTATCGCTCAAAGGGGCGTAAATATGCTCATGATAATTGAGGATACCATGCGAGTCAGATTCGTTGGAGTTTCCAAATATATTCAGCGAAAATGTGCGGCCTTTTTTCTTAAACTTTTTGGTATAAAAAACGCTGGCGTCAAATATCTTTCCGTCGGTATTATTATTTACGTTCCGGTTTGTTTCGTTAACTTTTGTACCGTCTTCATACTGGCTTAGTTCGTTATAGCTGCTAAGGCTTTGCCCGTGCTTTAACGTCGCATCAAACATTACTTTAAGGTTTTGAGTAGTATCCAGCTTAATATTAAGCATTCCATCCAACTTCTGGCGGAAAACGTAATTGTGATACTTCCTGTCCGAAGTACTGTTTAATACACCGTCAGGCGTAGCATTCTGGCTTTGGGTATTTTCTGTACCGTCTACCGCCAATGAGCCAATCTTGTAGTTTAAGTTAATGGTTTCGTTGTCCTTATTAAACTTGCTATCGTAATG
>JAZJZL010000156.1:0-42020 GCA_040389845.1 Bacteroidota bacterium | reverse complement strand
AAAATTTTAATATGCCCAGCTTGTTTGTTGCCGATGATGATGAGCTATTTAAGCGTGTTTTAAAAATTACGCTTATAAAATACCCGTTGTTTAAGAACGTGCTGTATTTTGAATCGGGCCTGCCGCTTATAAATTACCTTAAAAAAAATTACAACGACCGCAGTAATTTGCCCGACGTGCTTTTTATTGACCTGGGTATGTCTGCATCCTGCGGTTGGGATGTATTAAAGTTTTTAGATCTGTATCTTCCTGCGTTCGCCAAACGCATTTCCATATACGTTATATCCGTTTCCATCGACCCTCGTGACAGGGAGCGGGCGCTCCGCTACGATTTTGTGAAAGATTATCTGTACAAACCCCTGCAGAAGGAGCAACTGGTTGCCGTCGCAAATGACGCGAAAGCCATGGCTCAATAACCCCGTGTAAAATCGTCGTTACCGCCGCGTTTCTACCTCCACCACGGTGATAGCTGTTAATACTCCAAATAATAATACCATAAATGCCGACTGGCATCAATACCTAACAACCGTACGTGACATTGAAAAGGCCACAGGCTACAAATTACTATCGGCTTTGCCGCAATCGGTGCCGGATCTGGTTGAATTGAAAAAGGATAGCGGTATATAACCTCCCGTAGCCCGCTTTGCTATCCCGCCAAAGGCTGAAATTTTTTTTGGCTATTTGGGCCGTATGCCCTTATACGCAGCCAATAGCCTTTTTTATGGGTCTATATTTATCTTAATATTAAAATAATAATTAATAAACAATGCTTAAGATTATATTGTTGACTTTTAGATAATTATTTAACCATTCATTTAATATCTATCTATGAAAATTTTTAACAAGCTCGCTATTCCGGTGCTGGCATTGGCTATTCCGGGGTTATTATTGACAAGTTGCAAGAAGGATAATACTTACTCCGCAGCGAAGCAAGTGTCCGTTGCAAAAGGAAAAAACCTATCCTCATCATTTAGTGCAGTAACTTTATTACAGGATTTTGAAGTAGGAGCCACCAGCCCTAAAACTGCTTATGACGTTGCCCCGGCAGGGTCTGCCAGTGGCGATAACGTTACCCTGCAGGGTAATTCATGGAACCTGTTTGATGCACTTATCGGCAATCTTTCTGCCGATAAAAAGAACGGTTCATGGTCGGCAAGGATACGTAACACCGGTAAAATTACCATGCTGTATAACGTTACTACCGGCATCAGCACTGTAACTATTAAACACGCTACCTACACCGGCGACACAAACAGTACATGGGGCCTGTTCGTTTCTGTCGACGGCGGCACTACCTGGGCGCAAAATGGCTCGACGCTTACTACCGGTTCAACCCTGGCGACTGCCTCATTTACCATAAACGTAACCGGCAACGCCCGTTTAGAGATCCGCAAGCTTAGCGGTGGCAGCAATCGTATCAATATCGACGACATCACCATCAATGATAATACTACAGGCGGCGGTACCGGCGGCACCATCCTTACCGGCAAAAAATTCTTGTTCGACGCTACCAAATATGAAAACGCAGGCAGCGCCGATTGGCAGATTGATGCCGATGGTACCGAAAGTGTTCCGCTTTATACCGGTGGCACCACCGTTGAAACCAAAGCACAGCGTGTACCGACCCCGTCGTATACCGGCATAACTTCTACAACAGCCGAAACTTATTGGAAAGGCGCCCTTTCTTCGTGGGCTGTATCTTTAGTAAAAGACGGCGAATTGGTTGAAACCCTGCCAAATGGCGGCGCTATCACTTACGGTAACACCAGCAACGCGCAGGATTTGAGCAATTATGATGTGTTTGTAGTTTGCGAACCAAATCGATTGTTCTCCGCAGCAGAAAAAACCGCGTTGATGAATTTCGTTGCTAATGGCGGCGGTTTATTTATGATTGCCGACCATACTGCAGCAACTACTGCAGGAACTGATGCCAACGGCTACAACCCATCCGACCGTGACGGTGATGGCTTTGACTCGCCACGTGTTTGGAATGACCTAATGGCTAACAACGGCATCAATAATACCCATCCATTCGGCTTTAATATCGATTATGTGGACATTAACGACCAGCCAAGCAGCAACGTTTATACCGGCACTAATGCCAACGCACAGAAAGTGCTTAATGGCGCAGCAGGCACGGCGTCCAAGCTTGCTTTTTATGACGGCAGTACAGCTACACTGTTTCCGGCCGATAATGCTAACGTACAGGGCTTATTCTGGCGCACAGGCTTCACCAATAACGGCACGACTGGCACCATGGCCTTGCTTTCAACCTATGGCTCAGGCCGCGTTGTATTCATAGGGGACAGTTCCGATGCTGATGACGGTACCGGCGACACTAACGACAGCCTATTCAACGGTTGGTCTGGTGATGCACCATCAGGCTTTACTTCGCATCCGGCGTTCCATTTGAATGCGTCGCTGTGGCTGGCTAAAGCTATATAGGGATTTCACAGATTAGAGAATGATTTCACCGATTTTTTGAGAAGGATGATTTATTTTAAGCCCTGGTTTCGAAAGAGTCGGGGCATCTTTTTGCGGCGCAAGCTGGTCACAAATAACCGGCTTTGCCGGAAAAAATTTTTGGATTTTAGCTGTTAATATGGCGTTGAGAAAGTAGCATTTTCAAATAAAATCGCCGCAACCCGGAAACATATATTCCGCCGAAGGCGGGAAATTTTTTTTTGATTTTGAGGTTCTTCTCAATATCACACTTCAAAAAATCGGTGAAATCATTCTCTAATCTGTGAAATCCAAAAAAAAATTACAGTCCTAAACTCGCAGATATCTCCAGCATCCTTTCAATCGGTTTTACTGCTTTTTCAATAATATCCTGGGGAACGGTAATCTCCGGGTATTCATTTTTTAAACACAGGTAAAGCTTCTCTAAAGTATTACGTTTCATGTGCGGGCAATCATTACAGGCGCAGGTATTATTCGGCGGTGCCGGTATAAAAGTTTTACCAGGATTTTCCTTTTGCATCTGGTGCAGAATACCTGATTCGGTGGCTACTATAAATTCCGTAGCCCGGGATTTGGTGGCATAGTTTAATATTCCTGTTGTAGAGCCTACGTAATCTGCCAGCTGTAAAATAACTTCCTCGCATTCGGGATGAGCAAGCAGTTTTGCGTTTGGATAGCGCTCTTTTAACTTGGTGATTTTTTCTCTCGAGAATATCTCGTGAACCATACAGGCGCCGTTCCATAAAACCAAATCCCGGCCGGTTTTCTTCGCCACATAAGCCCCAAGGTTTTTATCCGGACCGAAGATTATTTTTTGATCTTTCGGCAGGCTTTCCACAATCCCTACGGCGTTGCTGCTGGTGCAAACTATGTCGCTCATGGCTTTCAGCTCGGCGGTGCAGTTTACGTAAGTTATTACCAGGTGGTCGGGATATTTTTCCTTAAACTTTTTAAACAAATGCGGCGGGCAGCTGTCGGCTAATGAGCAGCCTGCTTTCACGTCGGGTAAAAGAACTTTTTTGTTTGGCGAAAGAATTTTTGCTGTTTCGGCCATAAAGTGAACGCCGGCGAAAACGATAATGTCGGCATCTGTTTTTGCGGCTTGCTGCGATAAGCCCAGGCTGTCGCCAATATAGTCAGCAATATCCTGAATATCGGCGTCCTGGTAATAATGGGCGAGTATGACAGCATTTTTTTCCTTTTTTAATTTTTCAATTTCATCAAAAAGGTCCAGCGTTGGGTCGATGTATTCGTCGACAAAACCTTTCACATTTATTTCTTCGAAGGTATTCATTTCCACAATTCAATTAATAACAACTATTTTAAATTTATATAAATAACCTATTGTTATTAGGGTGTTAGTTATGTTTAAAACTCGTTTTTAAAAAGGGGGTAAAAGTTTTTTTTAATAATTTATTAACATAAAATGTGCTTTTTATAAATCTTATTTTCCTGATTTAAAGATTTATATGATATGCTAATTTTACTTTCAAAAGTTATTTGTTAATACTTTATTGCTTTGTAAAATGTTAGCTTTGGCGCTTTACCGGCTTAAAAGTCGGTTATAAATTGTTGTAAAAAGGGCCAAAAGCGATACTTATTAACGTGTCAATTACTTACTAAGTTTTTGCCGACACAAAATTAACACCTTTTACCCGGCTTATTAACACCATTTGGATTTTTACACCTAACAGATATATAAGATGACCAGAACTGTGGATTTCCTGGTAGTTGGTTCAGGCATTGCCGGATTAAGTTTTGCCCTTAAAGCAGCTAAACATGGTAAGGTACTGATAGTTACAAAGAGCAATGAAGATGAATCTAACACTAAGTATGCCCAGGGCGGTGTTGCAGTGGTTGTGGATAAAAAGGAAGATTCCTTCGAAAAGCATATAGAAGACACCTTAATTGCCGGTGATGGCCTGTGCGATAAAGAAGTTGTTGAGGCCGTAGTAACCGAAGGACCGGCGCGCATAAACGAAATTATTGACTACGGAACCAACTTTGATAAAACCAAAGACGGTATTTATGACCTGGCAAAAGAAGGCGGCCATTCAGAATTCAGGGTGTTACATTATAAGGATATAACCGGCTATGAAATAGAGCGGTCGCTGCTGGAGCAGATCCACAACAATCCCAACATCGAAATTTTAACGCACTATTTTGCTGTCGACCTGATAACCCAACATCATTTAGGAGTATTTGTGGATAAGTCTACTACAGATATTACTTGCTATGGCATTTACGCTTTCAACAACGAGACCAGGAACGTTGAGAAGATACTGTCGAAGGTTACAGTAATGGCTTCCGGTGGCGCTGGTCACATTTACTCTATTACTACCAATCCTACAATAGCCACCGGCGATGGTATTGCCATGGTTTACCGCGCTAAAGGAAAAGTACGCAATATGGAATTTATCCAGTTCCACCCCACAGCTTTGTATAATCCGGGTGAATACCCATCCTTTTTAATATCGGAAGCGGTACGCGGTTTCGGCGGTATATTGAAACGTACAAACGGCGAAGAATTTATGCAGGAATATGATGAGCGTAAATCACTGGCACCGAGGGATATTGTTGCACGTGCTATCGATGCCGAGATAAAGAAATCAGGTGAAGATTTCGTTTACCTTGATATCCGTCATCGCAGTAAAAAAGATTTACTGGCCCATTTCCCTAACATATATGCTAAATGTTTAGAAATAGGTATCGATATGACTAAAGATATGATACCTGTAGCTCCGGCTTGTCATTATATGTGTGGAGGCGTTTTAGTCGACCATGTTGGCCGCTCGTCATTATTACAGCTTTATGCCTGCGGCGAGTGTTCATCTACAGGTTTGCATGGCGCTAATCGTTTGGCATCCAACTCTTTACTAGAAGCGCTGGTATTTGCACACCGCATTTATAAGGATGCTATTAATAATTTCGAGTCAAAGGTAATCCCAGAAAATATCCCTGATTGGGATGAAAAAGGAGTGCAGCTTTCTAACGAAGATATACTGGTTACCCACAACGTTCGCGAAATGCAAAAGTTGATGAATGACTATGTGGGTATAGTCCGTTCTGATTTCAGGCTGGAGCGTGCTATGCGCCGGTTAGGTTTATTGTTCGAAGAAACTGAAGAGTTTTATAAAAGGACCAAACTGTCTGTAAAGCTTTGCGAGTTGCGTAATTTAATACAGGTATCATATATAGTAGTAAAGTCGGCCATGATGCGTAAGGAGAGCAGGGGACTGCATTTTACTACTGATTATGCTAAGCATGCGGAAGAACTGCATGATACGGTCTTTTAGACCAAGATTCATAGGATTTTTAGGATTGTAGGATTACCCTTCCATTATAAATGAATTTATTAAAGAGATTAAAAAGCATCGATGTAATTTACCTGGTAATTTTTGCGGGGGCCAGCATCGTTACTTTATTTCAGTCGCTTGTACAGGGATATTTATTATCGCTTAATAATTATGCGGCATTTATTATTTTAATTGCTGTTCTAATCTCAAGAAAAATACGAAAAGGTGGCTTCAAAGCTGGTGTTGCGATTTTACTTGTTCTTTCAACTTTTAATATTACCAATTATTTTGTTGGGCAAACAAATCAGCAAATTGGTGATGACGGGTCGGCTAACTTAGTTTTTAATACTCCCGGAATTGACTTTATCTGGTTATTCATGCTGGTTGTTTATTGTTTCTTAAAATTCGACCAGGTTAAGTTACTGCTAAATGGCAAGCAGCTAAACCAGGTTGATGAAAGAGAGAAACTTATAAACTTCTATTACGATAAATTTTCCCAATGCCATCCCGATGAATATAAAGCGGCAATTGAAAATATTGAAAAATATCCTGAAGAAGCACAGCTAGCGCTGCAACGTTTAGAAAGTGAAAGCGTCAGAACAATAGATACAGCAATTGAAACTGACAAAAATTAATGGGCTTTTTTGATATATTTAAAGGAAAGAAAACGGAGGCTATCGATTTAAACGGTGATACCGTCAAGTTAATAAATAAAGGCCTTCTGTTTGAGGATGAACAAGTATTTTTAAAATGGAATACACCTGTAGTTGAACTTAAAAAGCAGGTTTCAGTATCTGAAAGGTTATTTGCCGACAGGGCAGTTTATAACTGGGGCGAACGTTCTATTTTAAAAGGACTAAAATTACCGCTAACCACTATATTCTGGTACAATAATCCTGATTCCGATGGCAAGTTATTAAAAGGCGTTGAGTTTAATATTGAAGGCGATTTAAATGTTATAGAACATTTTAAAGCTATAAAACAACATCTTGAAGAGTATTTAAAAGTTCCTGTCACTAAAGAAGATACGGAGACATCTAATTATATGGAATGGATAGCCGGAGATGTTAAATTATCTTTATATAGCTACGAAAAGTATTCAGTTAAAAAGCTGAAGTTTGAGATAGTGAAATTATAAAATGAGCGGAAAACGGGATTCGAACCCGCGGCCTTCAGTTTGGGAAACTGATGCTCTACCAGCTGAGCTATTTCCGCGTAATGTATCGGTGTTCAAAGATAATATTATAAGCTACATTATTTATCAACTTTTATATCGAAAAAATTCCCGCGTATATTTATATCCCCTGGTTTTAAGCGGTGTGCAGGGTTGTTTGAAATTATACTGATGTACTGCAAGCCGGTTACAGATTCTTTTTCAATACCGACATATTTAATAACTCTTGGATCAAAGTAAATTGTATTGGGTTTATAAGCTATTACACTATCTATAAACACAGGTAAGTTGGTATTCGTAACCTTGTATTTTAATAACAATTCATTAATAGTCAGCACCTTAATATTTTTCCGGGTTTTAAATATTACGATGCCATTAGCGGCTTTATTGCCATAAGTTGCTATTGTTACACTATCATGCAAAACGGAGACGGTGTCGATATCAGCGGCATTTAGTAGTATTCCGGAGCCTTCAATATCACTGCTTAACGGTATTTGCAGTATATATAATGGAGCTCTCTTAAAGTACGAAGTGTCTTTGTTTAGTCCCGTTCTTGTTTGTGCATTACAATAAATAAATGCAAGTAAAAAGGATATTGTTAACGATAACTTTACCATTGTTGACACCTTTATAATTAAGTTTGAGCTTTTCAAATGTAGTTAAATCAATATAAAGTGTTTACCCGTTAATTAATTTATATATATGCCTGTAATATTGCCCGTTAAAAATATAAGTCCATCATTCGGTAGAGATTGTTTTATTGCCCCTAATGCAACCATAGTCGGTGATGTGGAGATTGGGGATAACTGCTCGGTTTGGTTTAATGCGGTTATCCGGGGCGATGTGCATTATATAAAGATAGGCAATAACACTAATATACAGGACGGTGCTTGTATACATTGCACCTACATGTATGCGCCAACAAATATCGGGGATAATGTTTCTATCGGCCACCATGCCCTGGTGCACGGCTGCACATTAAAAAATAACGTATTGATAGGCATGGGCGCCATTGTAATGGACCATGCTATAATTGAAGAATATGTAATTATAGCTGCAGGAGCAATAGTGCTGGAAAAAACATTGTGTGAATCGGGGTATTTGTATGCCGGTGTACCTGCCAGAAAGATTAAGCCTATTACTCCGGAACAAAGAGAAATGCTCGATGATCTGCCCGGGCGATATGTAATGTATTCAGGATGGTTTAAAGAATAGTGCGGGTTAATCTTTCGGCACTATTCTTTAAAAAATTTAAACATTAGGGATTTGATGGTTCCCTGGGTATAGTTATAGGGGTTACCTGCTCCCAATTGGGTCGTAAGGTAATTGGCGTGTCATCCATCCAGATATTTTCCGGCTGAGTTTTCTGCTTTACATTGCCGCTGTCCCATTTACCGTTTTTATTGGCATCATAAATTACACGAACCGTATATTTTCCGGTTATATAATCTTTATAAACCAGCGAAGTATTTTTGGTGATGACATTGCTGCGCAGCAATTGCTTCTGCTCATTTAACAGCTCAACCACGTAAGATTTGCCGGTATCCGGAACCGTCATCGATAGGGTTAACAAACTATAGTTTTCCTGCTTATCTACAGTGAATTTTTTGGGAAGCCGTTTATTCTTATCTCCATAAATATCGGTTATTCCACCGTTTTCCACCGTAAGGGTATAATTCCTGTTTTGTTTCCAGCGGTATTTAAATATCAGCTTTTTTTGGTCGGCAGCTGTGTCCTGCTGTATCGTAAAGTTGCTTACCTCGGCAGAATCTTCCTTTAGCGAAAATAAGGAGTTATCGAAAGAAGCGATAGGATAAAAGCCTTTTATCAGTAAATCGGTGCCAGGTTTTAATTTGGCGTCTGCAGTTACGTTGTAACTAAGTGTGAAAAGCCTGCCGTTCGAAAAAGTTTCTTTCCGGCCTTTCTTTTTGGAAACGGAGTCTATAACTTTTCCTTTATCAAAAAGGACGAAACGTAAAGAATCAAAATCCATTGTCTTCATGTAGACCGTTGCTGTATCATGTGTTGGACTCATGTCAACAACCTTGTTCTTGTCAAAATCTGCGGGGTAGATAATTTTTAACGATGGATTGTCGAGTCGGCGGTTAAAGGTGAAAAACATTTTTCCGTCTGCATCAAAACGTTGTTCCACAAATCTGAACTTAGCCGGCGTTTGCTTGAAAAGATTAAGTTGAATATTTGCCGTGTCTTTTTCCAGGTGAATAGGCTTTGTAGTAAAAGCTATCAGTTCATCGTCTTTGTTATATATTTTATCCGGGCTGGTTTCCCTTAGCGCATATATTCTGAAATCGTCAGCATGGAGATTGTTTAAACTAAAATTGCCCGCACTGTCGGTTGTTGCAAAAATGGTTGGTTTCTTTTTTCCGAACAATGCTGAGTCCTGCTTTAACGTAAAAAGCATAACGGTCGCATCTTTTTCTTTTTTCTGGGTAGCAGTATTTATTACGGTTCCGGAAATACTCAGCGAATCGATGTGAGCGCCTGTCGAAAAAACATAGGTGAAATTTTTTAAAACGTTCGACTCATTTACGTCGGCAATAGACTTTCCAAAATTGATAACGTAAGTGGTATTTTTTTCAAGGGTATCTTTTAAAGTAATAACGATGCTTTTGTCTTTCGTTTTATACTCCGGCAGTTTTGTCGGGGTAGGGCTCATGGTAATTTCGGAGTACGGGTTATTGAGTTTGAAATACTCATCGAAATCCAACTTGATAACTTTGTCCTTAAAAAACCGGGTCATGTTTTCCGGCATAGCCTTCAAAAGCTTTGGCGGATCATGATCGCGCGGCCCTCCCTGGGGCAGCTGGCGATTTGCACAACCGAAATTGAGCAAAATGAGGCAAAAAGCGATAAAAGTTAGTCCGGAAAATTGGCTTTTTCTATTTAACATCGTTTTTAAACGCTATAAGCGCACTTTATATTTTAACGAGGACTGATATTAAAATTTGAAAATAATCGATTTAATAAGAAATTTTTATAAAATATTAATTATCAATTACTTAAATAGCTATTTTGTGATATGAACCATCAAAACCGAGATATCAGAAGGAGTAACGCCCGAAATCCTGGAAGCCTGACCTAAAGTGCGCGGTTTAATTTTCATCAGCTTTTCGCGGGCCTCTTTCGAAAGTGAATTTAATTGGTTGTAATTAAATTCCGGGTTGATTTCTTTGTCTTCCATTTTCTTCATCTTGTCGATGATTTCCATCTCTTTCTCAAAGTAGCTTTCGTATTTAATTTTTATTTCAGCTTGCTCGATGGTTTCCTTGTCGTAAACAGAAAGCAACTCATCCAAGCCCGCATCGGCTTTTCTTAAATCAGCTAAACCAATTTGCGGCCGGGTAGCCAGGTTAAACAGTTTGGTATTTTGGCTAAGCGGACTGGTTTCTAATTCTTCCAACAATTGGTTTACGGCACCCGGAACGATTGACTTAGCTTTTGCGTAGGCAACAATATTATCCGAGTTCTTTACTTTCTCCTTTACCTTATCCAGTCGCTCGTCACTAACCAGCCCAAGTTCATGTGCAATAGGAGTAAGACGTATATCCGCATTATCCTGACGCAGTAGTAAACGGTGTTCGGCACGCGAGGTAAACATGCGATAAGGCTCTTCTGTTCCTTTAGTTACCAGGTCATCAATCAATACACCAATATATGATTCCGAGCGTTTCATGATAAGCTCATGCTTATCATTTATTTTTTGGTGCGCATTTATGCCTGCAATGAATCCTTGCGAGGCGGCTTCTTCATAGCCAGTTGTCCCGTTTATCTGGCCGGCAAAGTAGAGGTTGCTGATTAATTTCGTCTCGAGGGTTAAACCTAATTGAGTAGGGGGGAAGTAATCGTATTCAATAGCATACCCTGGCCGGAACATTTTTGCATTTTCAAAACCCGGAATCTGTATGAGAGCTTTGTATTGGATATCCTCTGGTAACGAAGTGGAGAAGCCGTTTACATATATCTCCACGGTATTCCATCCCTCCGGCTCCACAAATATCTGGTGACGGTCGCGTTCAGCAAAGCGATTTATCTTATCTTCTATAGACGGGCAATACCTGGGGCCTAAACCTTTTATGCGGCCGGTAAACATTGGAGACTTTTCGAATCCCTCTTTCAATGTTTCATGAACATTTTTATTAGTATAGGTTATCCAGCAGCAGCGTTGTTCAGTAGCTAATGGTACATCGGTAAACGAGAAACGACCGCGTTCTTTATCTCCCCATTGCTCTTCCATTAAGCTATAGTTTAAACTTCGGCCATCTACACGTGGTGGTGTGCCCGTCTTCATTCTACCGGATTCAAAGCCTAACTCTACCAATTGTTCTGTTAAACCGGTTGCAGCTTTCTCCGCGGTTCGGCCTCCGCCAAAGCGCTTTTCCCCGATATGGATTAGCCCATTCAGGAAAGTGCCGTTCGTAAGAACTACAGAATCCGCTTCAATTTCTATTCCTAAAGATGTTTTAACGCCTTGAATGGTGTTGTTTTTAACGAGTAGAGAGGTTACTGTATCCTGCCAAAAATCAACATTAGGTATTCTTTCTAAAGCTAAACGCCACTCTTCAGCAAAGCGCATGCGGTCGCTTTGTGCTCTTGGGCTCCACATAGCGGGCCCTTTGGACAAGTTAAGCATGCGGAATTGCACAGAGGTTTTATCTGTGATGATACCTGAGTAACCACCCATGGCATCTATTTCACGAACTATTTGGCCTTTGGCCACGCCACCCATAGCAGGATTACAACTCATTTGTGCTATAACCCCCATATTCATGGTAATTAATAACACAGACGAACCCAGGTTAGCCGCCGCTGCTGCTGCTTCACAACCTGCATGGCCAGCACCTACTACTATTACATTATATTTCTTAAACATAGTTTATGTTCCACGTGGAACGTTTAATATTAATCGCTGTTTAGTGGTTTTAAGTTATGTTCCACGTGGAACATAACTATACTCCTTGCTGCTCCTTACCACTTGTTCCACGTGGAACGTTGAATAAGGATAGTAATGCTACTAAACTCCATACTGCCTCTAATAGCACGAATGGATAAAATTTTATTAAATACGATGAAAAACAACATATACCGGCACCTATAAAATTCATTAAACCATAAATTTTATTTTGCGCAGGAAGCTTTTTATATAAATTTAGCAAGAATGCTATCAATAATATAATTACACCTATCGAGGCTAATATATCCGGAAACTTCATTTATGCCTCCTTTAATTCAGTTAATTCCATCCAACGGAAAGTCTTTTCCTCAAGAGAACTACTTAAAGCGGTTGTTCTATCTAATATACTTTGTAATTCTGTTGGATTAATACCTGTTTTATTTAGCGCTTCGTTATTTGCGGCTATTTGCTTTTCTATATCTACTATCTCCTTTTCAAGGGTATCCAGCTCTTTTTGTTCTTTAAAGCTTAGCTTATTCTTTTTTACCTCGGCAACAGTAACGGGTTCCACAGCCGGTTTGCGCTTGCTTTGTGCTTTTTCTTCTTCCAACTCTATCCTGTAAGACGAGTAATTGCCATTGTAAACTTTAACGTTTCCGCCTTCTTCCATTATAAAAAGCTGGTCGGTTAGCTTATCCAGTAAATACCTATCGTGCGAAACAATCATCAATACGCCCGGATAGTTAGTCAAAAACTCCTCTAATACATTTAAGGTATCAATATCCAGATCGTTGGTAGGCTCATCCAGGATTAAAAAATTTGGGTTTTTAATCAGGATGCTCATTAATTGAAGCCTTTTCTTTTCGCCACCGCTCAGCTTGGAGATAAAGCCATATTGCTTGGCAGGAGGGAAGAGAAACAGGGTAAGCAGCTGTGAAGCTGAAATAAGCTTACCATCAGCCATAGTAATATACTCCGCAACATTTGTTACAACATCTATTACACGCTCATCTTCCTTAAAAGTAATACCCGCCTGGTGAAAATACCCTATAATGGTTGTTTCACCTTTATCTATCTTACCGCTATCTGGTTCTAGATTTCCGGTAATCAGGTTAAGCAGGGTTGATTTACCGCTGCCATTTTTACCGGCCAGGCCAATGCGGTCGCCTTTTTTAAATACATAGTTAAAGTCATTGATGAAGGTTTGCCCACGGAATCCTTTATAAAGATGAGTCATCTCCATAATTTTATTTCCCTGGCGTGCAGTTTTAACGCTTAACTCAACCTTTAACTTCGGACCGCCGTTTTTGGTTTTATCCTCAAGGTCATAATAGGCATCTATCCTGGCTTTTGATTTTGTCCCCCTGGCCTGTGGCTGCCTGCGCATCCATTCCAGCTCTTTACGCAAAAGGTTACTGTTCTTTTGAAAGGTGGCCTCGTCAGCACTTTCGCGTTCGGCTTTCTTTTCGAGGTAATAGCCATAGTTACCTACGTAGGGGATTATCTTGCCTTTATCTATCTCCAAAATTTCATTACATACATTATCCAGGAAATACCTGTCGTGCGTAACCATCAGGATAGTTTTATTGCCTTCGGTGAGCAGTTTTTCCAGCCACTCGATGGTATCGATATCCAGGTGGTTGGTAGGCTCGTCCAGTATATACAGCTCCGGGTCTTCAATCAAAAGCTTAGCTAATGCCAACCTTTTTTTCTGACCACCGGAAAGCGTACTTATCTTCTGGTTGAGGTGATGTATATCCAGCCGGCCGAGAATCGTCTTTATTTTATATTCATACTCCCAGGCGTCCACATTACTCATTTCCTCCATCACCTTTTCAATGGCGTTGGAATTTTCCGGGTCGTTCTCCAGCAATTCTTCGTATTGACGGATAAGCTGCTGCTGAACATCGTCTGCATGAAAAATATAGTCGCTTATGGTTACTGCATCTTTAAACCATGGATCCTGCTCCAGGTAACCGGCGTTCAGGTCGCGCATGCGGGCAACCTTTCCTTCGGTTGGATTAATACTGCCTGCAAGCAGTTTCAATAGGGTAGACTTACCCGCACCGTTAATACCCACCAAAGCCACCCTGCGGCCCCGATTAATTCCTATCGACACATTTTTGAATAGCCATTTGTCATGAAATGAATGGCCCAGGTTTTCCGCTGAAATAAAATTGCTCACGCTAGTTCTTTTATAATATCAGAGGGGTAAATATGTACCCCGCTTAAGTTTTTTAATGATTGGTTGTACATAGCTTGCGCAACCGTTTTGGCCGCAATGCTTTTGTATTTTTTAAGGCTGCCAATCAACAGCACATCTATTACTTTCATTATCGGCTCCAGGAAACGTTCTACAGGCCGGTGTTCGGTTCGCTTACCCGCCAGGAAAGCCGGCTGGTAAATACAAAGCGCCGGTAAGCCTGTCTCGGAGACATCATGCTCCGTTTCACCTTTCATCTTCAGATAAAAATTTGAAGCATCTTTATTTGCTCCCAACGCCGAAACCAGGTGATAGTGCGCCACGCCATTCTTTTTGCATCGCTGGGCCAGCTCGAGCGGGTAATCATGGTCTATTTTACGATAGACCGTCAAATCGGGTGTTTTCTTCCTGGTGGTGCCTAAGCAGCAAAACAACGCATGACCGTTAATAGCTTCCGAAAAACTTCCGGGCTCATTAAAATTTACCACCAGTTGCTTTAATTTGGGATGATTTACCGGCAATTCTTTGCGTACTAAAACCAACACCTCGCCATACTCTGCGCTGTTCAGCAAAATATCAAGCAACTCGCTGCCCGTTAAACCGCTTGCGCCCGCTATAATGGCCTTCTTAAACATTTGGCACCCAATTTTTTGCAAAAATACGGAATATTTATTTTATGGGGCTGGTTAGATGTTTAAACATGTAATCTGGTTAATTGGCTAAACTAAATCGAATATTAGGCATAGAATTATTAATGCCAATTCAAGTATAAACTCATAACAGTATAAAAGTGTTCCAACTGTACACAAGTGTTCCACTGGTTCCATGGAACAGCACAGCAATAGTTATCACAAAGAGTTTCCATATGATTTTGATGTTACCTTTATACCGCTACTTTTGTATCAAACCAAAAATCGGTGAAATCATTCTCTAAATCGGTGTAATCCCCCAAAATAATGAAACTCGCTCAACTAACCGCCTACCTCGAAAGCCTTGCCCCCCTGGCTTACCAGGAAGATTATGATAATGCAGGCCTCATAGTCGGCCACCCGGATATGGAGGTTAGCCAGGCGCTTATCTCGCTGGATTGCACGGAGGCTGTTGTTGATGAAGCGATAGCCAGCCGCTGCCAGGTAATTGTCTCACATCACCCCATAGTTTTCCGCGGATTAAAAAAATTTAACGGCAAAACCTATGTGGAGCGTGTGGTGGAAAAGGCTATCCGCCATAATATCGCCATTTACGCCATCCATACCAACCTGGATAATATCATGACCGGCGTTAACGCAAAAATATGCGAGACGCTTGGCTTGAAGAATTGTCGTGTGCTAGTGCCAAAGCATGGTCTGTTAAAGAAGCTGGTAACCTTTGTGCCCCAGGCACATGCAGAAGCCGTGAGGAACGCGTTATTCGCCGCCGGAGCAGGCCATATCGGCAACTATAGCGAAGCCAGCTTCAATGCCCACGGTACCGGCACCTTTAAGGGTAACGAGCATGCCAACCCATATATTGGCGAGCGTGGTAGTCGGCATTCGGAGAGCGAAGTGCGGGTTGAAACTATTTACCCGGCGATATTGGAAAGCAAAGTGTTGATGGCACTGGTATTGGCGCATCCGTATGAAGAGGTAGCCTACGACTTATATAACCTCACCAATCCTAACCAGCAGGTAGGCGCGGGAATGATTGGCGAGCTGGAAGCAGGCGCAACGGAGCAGTCATTCCTGTATCATATTAAAGAAAAAATGCATTGCCACGTCATCAGGCATACTGCGTTTACGGGTAAACACGTTAAAAAGGTAGCGGTTTGCGGCGGCGCGGGTGGTTTCCTGCTTAAACAAGCCATTGCAGCCGGAGCAGACGTTTTTATTACGGCAGATTACAAATATCACGAGTTTTTTGATGCTGACGGAAAGCTGCTGATAGCCGACATCGGACACTTTGAAAGTGAGCAATTTACACAGCAATTATTGTATGAAATTATTACAAAAAAATTTACTAACTTTGCGGTCCGTTTAACAGAAGTAAATACAAACCCTGTCAAATATTTTATTTAATGGAACAAACAGTAGAACAAAAGCTTAAAGCTTTATACGAACTACAAACTATCCACACCAAAATTGACAAAATTCGCCAGGTACGCGGCGAACTGCCTATGGAGGTTGCCGACCTTGAGGATGATGTTGCCGGTCTTGAAACCCGTATTCAAAAAATTAAAGCCGAGCTGGATGATTTGGAAGATGATATAGTTACCCGCAAAAACGTCATCAAAGAAGCACAGGCAAACATAAAAAAATATGAAGGTCAGCTTGGCGAGGTTAAGAACAACCGCGAGTATGATGCAATTTCGAAAGAAGTTGAGATACAAGGCCTTGACATACAGGTAAGCGAAAAGAAAATACGTGAGTTCGGGTTCGAGATAACTTCAAAAACCGCTATTTACGAAAAAGCCCTTGGCGACCTGGAATCACGCAAAGCCGACCTTGATGTAAAGAAAGAGGAGCTTGGCACCATTACCGCCGAAACACAAAAAGACGAAAACGAGCTTACCGCCCAGGCTGAAAAAGCATTGGTAAACATAGAGGAGCGTTTGTTAACTGCATACACGCGCCTGCGTAACAACGCTAAAAATGGTCTTGCAGTTGTAACCATCCAGCGCGATTCATGCTCTGGTTGCTTTAACCAAATCCCGCCGCAGCGTCAGTCGGATATTCGTCAGCGCAAAAAAATTATCGTTTGCGAACATTGCGGCCGTATCCTGGTTGACGAGCAAATGGCTTTGGAAGCAGAGACAGTATAAGGAAGCCCCCCAACCCCCTGAAGGGGGAGTAAGAAATAGTAAAGGCGCTCAATTTGGGCGCCTTTTACTTTGTGCAAGACTTACGAAGTTTTAAAAACTTCGTAAGTCTGACGGATTTCTAACGAACGACCTAATCCTTCTCAATAAAATTCCCATTCTCATCAAAAATCAAATCGCCGCCTTTAATTTCGGCTTCGTACATGGTTTTGCCGGCGGCATCGGTTACTTTCCCGGCCTCGCGTATTTTGGCGCCGTGGTAATGCTCTTTAACATAAGGAGCGATATTTTTAGGAAGAGCGGATATCGAAATCGCTTTTACTATCTCGACAAAAGTACCATCCGGTTTAAACGACGCGGAATTATCTTCGCCTGATTTTCCGCCCCAGTTGGCTTCATAATTTCCTTTTTCCTTTTCCCAGCTCACTTTAGTTGCTTCGGGATACTTTTTAGCAAGCGCTTCTTTAGCAGCAGCAGGCACGTCTTTCGCCTTTAAATCCTGCGCCCGGAGGCCGGCTGCGGCCAATAGCGCAACAACTGTTAATACAAATACTTTCTTCATGGTTCCTTGATTTGTTTAATCAATTATAGCAAGCCATTCTGTAGAAAGGCTGGTAACATCCTGTAATAAAGCTGTTAATAACATCTTCGCGCAATATCTCTTATCACTCCAAATACAACTAACCTCGACTCGCTACGTTAATTAACTGTATCTTTAGAAAAACACCCGCTCATGATTTTATTTTCAAGAAGAAACTTACACTATTCCGATTATAAATGGACGACTTATATGCAGAACGACCCGCGGGTTAATGGCAAGCCGGACAACACAGTTTTTAACAAAGAGGAAGGTAATGAGATGGTTTACCTGATAAACCGGCTGATGGTTTTGTGGGATTACCGTTTTTCCAATACAGGTAATAAAATAGAGAAGCTCATCCACGATAAATTACCCGCCGAAATCACCAAACAGGAAGACATACAGGTTTGGCTAAAAGATAATCTGAAGTTTTAACCAGGATTTAACTAAGATTCGTAGGATTTATTGGATTCTGGGATTAAGACTACATAGATAGACATCATACTTTATAAGAAAGGGGAAACGTGCAAACGCGTTTCCCCTTTTTAACTGCCAGGAATCCTAAAATCTAATAAATCCTGCGAACGGCGAAGCCCTCTTGAACGCCGTTGAAAAAAGAATAAATCGTGAAAAATCCTAGTTTAGTCCCACTTATTGCCCCATGGGTCTTTAATATTGTATTGCTTCAGCACGTCGGCAGGTACGCCGTCCCATTTGCCGGGGGCATTGCCCATATAGCCAAGATCCTGGATACCTATTTTGCTGGTATAAAAGCCTGATGCCGTTAAATCGCGCATGCGATTGAAGAACGACACGCCTTGTTCCATGCCGGGTTTCGCTTTCTTTGGATAGGCAATTTCGGTCACCATCTCTATCTGCTGCGTGCTGCTAGCATCCACAAAGGTATGGCCATAACGCTGCAGGCACTGCAGGTCCAGCCAGCGGAGGCCGCCGCGCATAGGCGTTTGGTGGTCGGGCATATCTTTTACAATAAACTCGATAAAAGCAGGCACTTTCGCGTCTGATGCACTGCCGGAACGTGCATCTTTGGGGATAATGATATCGCCCAAAATGGTGATGGTAGCCATTTCGTGGTCGGTAAAAAACTTTTCTGCGTTCAGCTTTTTATCCCGCTCTATTTCAAAGGGCTGGCGGCCGGCTTCATCAGCTGCGGGGGCTGCACCTTTATTATCTTCGGCAAGTTTGCTGTCTTTTGGCTTGCAGGCTTCCAGCAGCACGCCTGCAGAGAGGGTGCCGATGCCTAAAGCCTTTAGTGAGTCGCGTCTGTTCATGTTGATATAGATGAATTAAACGTTGGTTTTCTTACGTTGAGATAAAATGTATTCTGCGGTACGCATACTAAGCGCCAGGATGGTCCAGGTGGCGTTTTTATCGCCCTGCTGAACAAACGGCGCGGCATCGACCACAAACAGGTTCTTACAGTCGTGCGCCTGGCTGTATTTGTTCAGCGCCGACTTTTTAGGGTCGTCGCCCATGCGTACGGTACCAACTTCGTGGATAATCATACCGGGAGCCTCCAAACCGTAATTTGTTTCTTTACCCGCCGGCGGACCGTAAATAGCGCCGCCCATGTTGTGCATAATCTCCTGGAAGGTATCCTGCATGTGTTTAGCCTGGTTTATCTCGTAGTCGCTCCACTTATAATGGAAGCGCAATACCGGGATTCCCCATTTATCAACCACGTTAGGGTCAATCTCGCAATAGTTATCGTAACGGGCAATGGCAGTACCGCGACCGGCCATACCAAAGCCTGTTCCGTAAAAACGGCGGTAGTCATCTTTTAACCCTGCGCCAAAACCGCCGGCTTCTTTCGTTTTGCCATCGCGTCCAGGTATAGCGCCATTCATATTTTGTATGCCGCCGCTGAAGCCATAGCCAGGCATATGCAGGCCGCCGCCAAATTCGATGTGGTAACCCCGCGGGAAGTTCAGTTTTTTATTATCATAAACCCAGGGGCCATAAATGTGCACGCTACCTACACCGTCTTCGTTGTAGCGTTTGCGGTCCACCAGTTCTGGCAGCCATCCTCCTGCGCTCGAGCCGGTGGAATCATGAATATAACGACCCACAACACCGCTGCTGTTAGCCAAGCCGTTTGGATGTTGCGCCGATTTTGAGTTAAGCAACAACCTCGCAGATTCGCCGGCGCTGGCACCTAATATCACAATGCCGGCTTTTACCTGGTACTCCTGCAAATCGTCTTTGCTTACATAAGATACGCCGGTAGCAAGGCCGCTACTGTCTGTAAGCACCTCGCGAACCATGGCATTGTTAATTATCTTTAGGTTGCCGGTTTTTAACGCCGGAATTACCAAACATGATGACGAAGAAAAGTCGCCGTAAACTTTACAGCTGCGGCCGCATTGCCCGCAGAAAAAGCATGCGCCGCGGTCTTTATTGCCCGGGAGCGCTTCGGTAAGTACTGAGCCGCGACCGGCGATAACTTTTACACCAGCCTTCGCTGCGCCTTTTTTAATATAAAGCTCATTCAGTCTTGGTTTTGGCGGAGGCAGAAATATTCCGTCCGGTTCGTTAGGTAAACCTTCAACGGTACCATAAACGCCAATCATGCGGTCAACCTTATCGTAAAACGGCTTCACGTCGTCATAGCTTATAGGCCAGTCGTCTGTCAACCCGTCAATGTGGTGTCCTTTAAAATCGTCCGGACCCATGCGTAACGAAATACGGCCCCAGTGATTGGTACGGCCGCCCATCATGCGTGAGCGGAACCAATGAAATTCGGTATTGTCTTTAGTGGTATAAGGTTCGCCCTCAATTTCCCAGCCGCCGTAAGCAGCATCAAAATCGCCGAAGTAGCGGGTGGTGCCTGCTCCCCTGCGTGCCGATTCGTAGGGCCATTTCAGCTGCAGCGAATCTTTAGCGGGGTCGAAATAAGGACCCGCCTCCAGCATTAGTACTTTTAAACCCGCATGGGCCAGCACATACCCTGCCATGCCTCCACCTGCGCCCGAGCCAACAACAATAGCATCGTACACAGTGGATGACTTTTTTATTTGTATATCGTCCATATTAGTGAGTGGTGATTAGTGAGCGGTGAGTGGGGAATAGCAGGCAGAAACCACTCTCTATTCTCCACTCACCCATTCACTTATACTACAATTCTTTAATAGTAATATCCTTGAAGCTAACTACAGCGCCGTGATCCTGCAGGGCGATGTGGCCTTTAGGGTAAGCGGCAAAACCTTTCCAGGTTTTAAATTTGCTGTTATTCAGCATTTCGGTCCACTCGGGGCTGCCGATTTTTACGTTGATGGTTTGCTTGCCATTCATCCAGAAGGTAAGCTGGCCGTTATCTTTACGAATCTTAATAGCGTTCCATTCGCCAGCCGGTTTGGCAGCTACAGAAGCGGTGGCCATATCATATAAGGAGCCGGCAAGGTGATTGGCTTTTTTATTATCCTCGGCGCCTTTGTCGTCCAGCACCTGCATCTCTATACCAGTCAGGTATGTGGCGCCAAATGACGGGTCTTCGTGTATCCCGAAAATTATCCCGCTGTTACCACCTTCTGCTATCTTCCATTTTAACGACAATTCATAGTTTTCGTATTCTTTGTTGGTAACAAGGTCGCCCTGGTCGGGTGCCTTTGGGTCAAGCTGCAACGCACCGTCGACTACTTTCCATGCACCGGGCGTAGATTTTAAATAGCTATGCCAGCCATCAGTAGTTTTACCGTCGAAAAGTTTGGTTTGAGCCTTAAGCGAGTAGCTTACAGCGGTAAAGGCAAGAATGCCTAACAGGATTTTTTTCATTTTTACTAGTTTGGTTTTGTTTGGGTGATGTACCGTTTTCTGATAGCCAATCGTTTTATAAACGCATTACACGAAGGGCTATTACTACGGATAGTAAAAATAGGATATTTTCCTATGGATTAATAAAACCGCGGGAAAATTGTTACAGAGAACGGTTAATAGACGATGGTTTATAGTTCATGGCAGCTGCAATTCATCCGGCGCGAAACCCGTTGAATAATATAAAAACGAACAACGGAACCTGGCACTTTTGTCAGGCTGTTAAAACTGTTTATGTAAAAAAGGAAATTACCGCGGCGGCTATAGGAAACTCATGCTGCCTTAGCGAGGCCGTTAAAACATTTAAATCCCACAGCACTTATCGTTTGCTCTTGTTTAAACCTTATGGTACGATTTCAATTGCTTATCGGTTAAAATCCGGTAGCGGTCTTTTAAACATTTGGCACAAAAGTATCTCCTTAGAGGAATGAAGAATAATAGGTTACGCCCGAACCAATTTCGTTGTTTTTCGAAATGATAAGGTGCTGAGCATTTGGCACATCTCAGTATTTTTTTTTGCATCGGCTTACTAGTGTAATAATTGGGGAGCGCAAAAATACTGTTTTAAACTAAATGGCAAGTTTTGGTAAAGATATTTTTACAATGGCTTAATGCATAGCAAATTAATAGGGGTTTGCCCATGCAAAATACACATGCAGCAATTTCAATTAATTAGGTTGCGTAATAGGTAATGTTAAATATCATTTATTATATTTGATAAACGCGTCACCAACGAAAACCCTAATGCTATGAAAAAAGTTTCCAACATCCTTGCCCGTAAAGGTAGCAATGTGATAGCCATTGACGGCGGCACTACTGTTTTAGAAGCATTAAGGCTTATGGCCGATAAAAATATCGGCTCGGTAGTTATTACCGAAAACGATGCATATGCCGGACTGCTTACCGAACGCGACTATGCGCGGAAGGTGATACTGCAGGGTAAATCCTCTCTTGAAACACAGGTGAGGGAAATTATGAGTACCGAGTTTCCGCACATGATACCTGAAAACTCTGTGGAAACCTGTATGCATGTAATGAGCGAAAATAACCTGCGCTATTTGCCCATTTTCAGGGACGGCAGCATGTGCGGTATTATTTCTATAAGCGACGTGGTTACCGAAACTATCCTGTCGCACGAGGAGACGATAGAGCAATTGAAGAGCTATATACAATCTTAATTTAGTCTTAAGTCCCTAGCCTTAAGTCGTTAGTCCTGAATTTCAGGGCTTAATACCCCAAACGATGGCTAATGACCGGGCGATTCGCCGTGTTTTTTATTTTGATATATTAAGAGCCGCCGCCATTTTCGCGGTCATCGTGCTTCATTTCTCGGCCGATGCCGCAGGCCAATACCATAAAATAGCAACCTCCGACTGGCTTTCCGCTGCTTTTTACAATGGCCTTACGCGGTGCTGCGTACCCCTGTTTGTTTTGCTAAGCGGCGCTTTATTGCTCAACCCGGATAAGGAGGTATCAATAAGTGAAGTGTTTGTTAAGCGCCTGCCCAAGCTGATAATTCCGCTGGTGGTGTGGAGTATAATTTATGAGACATTCCAGTTTACTACCGATAAAGGCTATGGCAAGTTTCACCTCATTACTGCATTAAAAACTTTTTACCAGGGCCCGCTGGTATTTCATTTTTGGTTTTTATATATGATGATTGGCATCTACCTTATTTATCCAATCATTAACAGCTTCATTCGGGCGGCCACAAAAAGCCAGGTACAATACTTCATTTTGATGTGGTTTATAGCGAACTGCCTGTTAGGCGTAGCCGGCCCGGTGCTTAACCTGAATATAGGTATCGAGCTGAACAGCTTTATTGGCTATACCGGCTATTTTGTGCTGGGGTACTATTTAAACAACTATACATTTACAGCACCCCGGCTAAATTCCATTTACCTATTGTCGGTATTAGCTTTTATCAGCTCAGTTACCGGAATAATACTGTTGCAGTACTTTGGCTATGCAGGTTTTAACGACGTAATAGAAAGCGACTTTACACCGGATATTCCTATTGCAATTGCCGGAATATTTCTGCTGGCTAAGCACTATGACCGAAACCTAAAACTGGGCTGGTGGCATAATGCGGTGAGTTTTGTAAGTAAAGAAAGTTACGGAATTTATATAGTGCATGTACTTTTTGTACGATTGTTTTTTGATAAGATATATTTAGGCTTTGGGTTTGGGGATGGATGCCTACTATGGGTTGTACCTGTAAAAGCGGTGATAGTATTGGTTTTGTCTTTAGGCTTAGCCAGGCTGATACGCCTGGCGCCATTTTTACGGCAGACGATATAGCGACGGTTAAGATTTGACAACTCTTTAAGAGTTGTCAAATCTATTTTATTGAGCCGGCGTAGATTGCTTCAAATCCGAAATATCAATTTCATAAATATTACGCAGGCCGTTTTTTGTTGAATGCAGCAGTTTGTTTATCGCCTCGGCGGTCGGCTTTCCGTCTTTATAAACAGGCCGTTCAGCAGCTTTCTGATGGTACGAGGTGAAATATAGCTTTTTATCATCCGGCGATAAGCCCGGCGCGCTGTCTGCACCTATGGTATTTACTTTTGCCCCCAGGTTAACAGGCGCTGACCAGCTTGTATCCTTTTTAAATGCTACCCATAAATCTATTGAGCCAAGTCCTTTCCTGTTAGGGCTGCTGAAAATGATAAAGCTTTCGTCGTGGGCAACCATCGCATCAAAATCAAAATACTTTTTATCGTTGAATGATAGTGATTCTGGCGGAAGGTATTTGCCGTCCTTGAATTTACATACGTAGATATCGCCGTCACCTTTTCCATCTGCCGAATGAAAGTAGGCGTTACCATTATCCGCAAACGACATATAATTAGCTTTGATGCCGTCAGGCAAAGGCAGGGTGAACAACACCGGTTTTGAAACTACTTTATTACCGTCTAGCTCTACATAAAAATAATGGTAGTCGTAATCTTTAAACGGAGCGCCGTTAACCGGCCGGTCTGATGCAAAGTACAGCCGCTTGCCATTCGCAGAAATAAATGGGTCGGTATCGCGATAGGTACCCGTAAAATTTACGGGCTGAGGATCGGACCAGCCCGAGGCCGTTTTTTCAGCATAAAAAATAGCGATGTAATTCCAGTTAACGGTTGCCTTGCTGAAAAATACCGTGCGTCCGTCGCGGGTAAAGGAGGCATTAAAGGCAAAATCACCGGAGGAAATCTTACCTTCGCCAAAAACATGTGCGGAGTCTTTCAGTGCGATAGTTTGGGCTTCCTGCGAATGACCTGCCAGGCAGGATATGCAGAGGCCTATAATAAATAATATCTTTTTCATGCTGTTTTAGGCAAATGAAAAAGAGATAAGCTATCGGTTAAAAATTATTCAACGGATTGCTTCCAATTTTCAATAAATGTCCGGATTGACTAAATAATATTACAGCAGCACATTATAGCTGATAGTAATCGCAGGCAGCAAGGTAGCCATATCCAGCGGCACCTGGTTATTGGTAAAAATCGGGTGTTTGTTGCGGTAATTGCTTAAGGCTGATTTCTGCAGGCTTGGGTCGTCATTCTCCGGCAGGTTATAGCGGATGTACACCGGCAGTAAAAAATCATGACTTTTCTCGCCGGCAGTAAGCGTCCAGTTTCCGCTTGTTTTTTTGATGGCAGCTATTACGGGGATAGTGAGATTGGCGTCATCGGCATAAAAAACAATAGTTTTGCTCACAGATCCTTTATCATCGGCAGTAAATTTAAAAATCACCACACCGGTAATCCTTCGATTAATAATGTCCTGCGAAACCACCAGGCTATCTTTAAAAAACTTAACCATTTTATCCTTGCCGCCTTTATAAGGAAAAGCAAGCTGTTGCTGCGCGAAGCAGCTAATGGAAATAAGTATCGTTGTAATTAATAATGACAGTCTTTTCATAAATAGTTATTAATAACGAACATCGAATGATGAAGCAGAAAAGAACTTCGATATTCAAAATTCAGCATTCATTATTCGATATTCAATCCACCTTCGGCTCCCGCTTGCTGCCCAGGTACAATTCGTATTCCAGCAGGCGGCAATCCAGCTTGCCATTGTAAAACTCAATCCTCCGCGAGGCTTTCAAGCCAATTACCTTTGCTAAATCCGGGTTGCCGGTAAATACATAACCGCGGTAACCCAGGCATTTGCTTTTCATAAAATCCCCTACACGTTTGTATGTCGCTTCCAGCTTGGTGTGCGTACCTAGGCGCTCGCCATACTCGGGGTTAAACATAACTATACCCGGTTCTTCGGGAACCGGCGTATCTGCAAAATCACAAACACTAAAATCAATCAAATGTTCTACGCCCGCGGTTTTTGCATTCTTTTGGGCGATATCTACTGCGTCCGGGGAGATATCGGAAGCAAGAATTTTAAAGCCGGTTTCCTTTTTTGCTTTATCTTTTAACTTGCGGCGCTCAGTAAAAAACACGTTTTCATCATAGCCCATAATATGCATAAAGCCATAGTTCATCCTGAAAAGGCCGGGGTGCTTATCGGTAGCCAGCAAGGCTGCCTCGATAGCCAGCGTTCCGGAACCGCACATCGGATTAATAAAAGTGCTTTTCCTGTCCCAACCGGTAGCCATGATGGTTGATGTAGCCAGCGCTTCCAGCATAGGCGCTTTGCCCGGAATTTTACGGTAGCTGTGCTTGGCAAGCGTTTCGCCCGAGGTATCTAAAAATATATCGGCTTTATCGTCCTGCCAGTACAGGTGCACCACTGTTTTATTAGCATCAGCTCCGGAGTTTGGCCTGATATCTTTTATCGATTTTATCCGGTCCACAATGGCGTCTTTAACCTTTACGTTGGCAAAAAGCGGCGTAGTAATATGCTCGTTATTTACGTTGGAGGTTACGGAAAAGTAGCCGGAGAAATCTATCAGCTTTTCCCATTCAATGGTAACCAGCTCGTCGTACAGTTGCTTTGGATCCGCGGCTGTAAAGCTTTTTAAATGATACAGTACCTGGCTGGCGCAGCGCAGGTTAAGGTTAAGCGGGATACAGTCGTTAACGGTTCCCTGCAGCTCAACCCCGGTTTGGAAAACGCGTGTCGGTTTAAACCCCAGTTCCTCAACTTCCTGCTGAAGATAGGGTGATAACCTTTTATTACAGGTTATGATTATTTTATTTTCGGTGTGGAAAACTTGCATGATTTTGTGCGAATTTAGGAATTAAATACGCCCGATTTTACTTCTGAACTATTAACTTTACATTTTTAATTTTTTTGACATTATGGAAGTTAAAGGTAAAGTACACGAAGTTGGGCCAACTACACAGGTTACCGACTCACTGAAAAAGAGAGAACTTATACTTGAATATATTGAAAATCCGCAATACCCGGAGTACGTAAAATTTGAAGCGATACAAGATCGCTGCAACGTACTGGACAATGTAAAGGTAGGGGATGACATAGAGGTTTTCTTTAACCTGCGCGGCCGCCCATGGACTGATAAAACAGGCAAGAAAAGCTATTTTAACACTTTGGCGTTATGGAAAATTAACCAGCTAAGCCCGGCAGGCAGCTCACCAACTCCTGAATACGCTCCACCAGCCGATATCAGCGCTACACCTGATGAGGACGATTTGCCGTTCTAAACCAGTTTGCAGTTGCCGGCCGGCAGTTTGCGGTTTAAAATAAACAGAGAAAGCCCGTTCGAAGCGAACGGGCTTTCTCTGTTTATAATCGATTTGACAATTTGCGATTGGCTTTTTCTATAGCGATGGGTTTATAAACCTTGCTTGTTCAAAAGCTATCCTGGCGACGCAGGGCGATGCACTGCGCTGATAGATGTATCCCTTTCAGGGAAAGAAATCTCATATCGAACCCAATTTTAATACCCTGTAAGGGTTACGTCTATCAGCGATGGGTGTTACCCATCGCGAAAACGGCGGACCGAAGTAGCTTTCGAAACGAGTGGTTTTAGAACTGTTGCTATGCCAATATACCAACTGCCAACTTTTCCCTATTCCTCTTTCATTATCTTCTTAATCGCAATATTCTTACCCTGCTTTACTTTCAGGTAATAAACACCGTTCAGGCCCAGTGCGAAGCTTCTGCTAAAGGTGCTGCTTACGCCTTTTTCAGTCCAAAGGGCCTTTCCTTCGCTGTCGCTTAAAGTAACTTCAGATGGCGCTTTTGACGGCAGGTTGAACATCAGCAAAACTTTACCGCTCGAGAATTGCGGAACAAGGTTAAAGTCTGTTATTTCAAACTTCGGTCCTTCAATATAAGGCATACGCTTCAGGTCATCGTCCGATATATCGGATACATGAAAGTTTACGCGGGTAACTGCGCCATCGTTGTTGGTGTTTTCGAAATTAAAGTTTTGGGTATTGCGGCGCTCACGTTTGCGCATTTCGCGCATGGGCATGCGATTAAAGGCGCGCTCACGCATATCGTCGCCGTTTCCATCGTCAAGGCGATAGCTAAAGGCCATCTTTTTCCTCTGGCCCATTTTGTCTGGACCAATCATAGCCATGGTGTCATCTCGCTGAACTTTAAAACGCCGGCTCATCATCGGGCCATCGCCATTGCCGGGTTCTCTGCGCTTAAATTCAAAGCGGTTCATTCTGCCACCCGTGGTGTCGAGCCTTTTAAACATAAACGTGCGGCGCTCATTACCATCGCGCATCAAATCGCGACGCCCTGTTATAGCATTAATATCATTTAAGGCACTTTCGCGGTCGGCGCCGGTGAGGTCGCGCAGGTTTTTGCCATTAATGGTGGTGTCGCCGTTTTCAATGCGGATGTCCACATCCTTTTGCGGTTTTATCTGGGCGAGCAGTATAGGTGGCAACCCAAGTATCAGTACCAGGGCAAAGGCGAAAATAAATTCGAAGCCGGGTTTTTTGAAATATGTTTTCATGTTGGGGTATTTATTTAAGTTAATTAACTTTAAGTAGTTTTTAATATTGTTTCACAGCAGCAATGTTACATAGATGCAAGTCCAAAGTCGTGAGTCAATAGTCTTTAGTCAGGCAGGTTTTCGACTTAAGATTACAGACTCAGGACTTACGACTAAAGCAAACCCTGCTCAAATTTAAACAAACAACTATATTTCAGCGTGTTAAACTGGTGTTATAATTTGTTAAATATTGTTAAAAGAAATTTAGGTGAGCGTATTTAAAATATTTTTGTTTTTAGGATGAAGAAAAGGAGTATAGCGCTTATTATCGGCTTAATGAGTTTTGCGCTTTTGGGTGTGATCACTATGCAATTGTACTTTTTAAGGCAGTCGTACCAATTGCAGTCGGAATTATTTGACCGCTCGGTAAATGAGGCCTTAAACAACGTGGTGGGTAAGATAAGCAGGCATGATGCATTAAACTTTTTGAATGCCAAAACCAGGATCCTTCAGCAAAAACAGGTTACGGTATGGAATAATAAAGCGGTTGTGGACAATGGCAGCCCCGACGCCAGTTTACCTGCAAGTACGCCAAAACACAAGCTTACCTCGCGCGAAAAGAAGATTGCACTATTGCGTGACAGCCTGCGGAAACTGATACTGAACAGGAAAATGGATGAAGAGTTTTCCAAGCTCACCCAGGACGGTAAATACGATCTTCAAATACAGTTTGAAGAATTTACCGACGAATATGGCGTAACACACAGGCGGGTTACGCCTGCTTTGGTGCGGAACCCGCTGGTTCCGGCCGCGGGCAAACACCGCAAAATACACAAATACGATACTGTACGCTACATATACAGCGACCCCCAGTTTGGCAAGCAGGTGATATCCATTCCACATATAAATGCACAATGGGCGCGCGAACAGGATAGAAAGTTGAAAGAGCGGCAACTGGAAGATGTGCGGAAGATATTGGAGAATGACTCATTGCAAAACTCGCCGCAGAGCAATACTAAAACTGCAGTAATTGCCAACCTGGCCGAAGAATACGGAAAATATGGCGAGCCCCTGCGCCTGCGTCTCGGCCCTATGTTGCCTTGGATTGATACCCTGATACGGCTTGAGCTGCATAATAAAGGGATTAACTTACCCTATAGCTACGAGGTTACTATGGCGAATAAAGATTCGCTGATATTTTCGAAGGCCAGCGATTTGGCCGGCGAGCGGCCTACTTTTGATGATAACACTTACCAAACCCAGATATTCAGCAAAGATGTAATTAACGACTCCGGCCTGATAAAGATCGCCTTCCCGCAACGCAACGTTTTGCTGGTAAATAAAATGACAGCTTCACTGGCCACTACCGGCGGGTTGCTGCTGGTGCTGGTATTGTGCTTCGGTTACACCATCTTCTCGATACTGAAACAGAAGAAAGTATCGGAGATGAAAACCGATTTCATCAACAACATGACCCATGAGTTTAAGACGCCTGTATCAACCATTATGATTGCCAGCGAGGCGTTAAAGGATAATGAAATCGCAGCTGACAGGAGCCGGGTAGCGCGCCTCGCCAATATTATATACGAGGAAAACGAACGTTTGGGCAGCCATATAGAAAGAGTGCTGAATATTGCCAGGATAGAAAAGGACGACTTTAAGCTGGAGCGAAAACCGACTGATGTTAACGAGATGATTGCTGTGGTGGTTGACAGTATGGAGCTGAAGCTGCAAAAACATAATGCAGTTATCCATCTGCAACTGGATGCGGAAAATGCCATTATCAGCGCCGATGAACTGCACTTTTCGAACGTAATTTACAACCTGGTAGATAACGCAATTAAATACAGCGCCAACGAACCCGACATCAGCATAACTACCTTAAATAAAAACGGACAGGTAGTTATTAAAGTTGCCGACAAAGGCGTTGGCATGAGCCGCGATCAACAAACCAAAATATTCGAGCAGTTTTACCGCATACCAACCGGCAACCTGCACGAGGTTAAAGGTTTCGGCCTGGGCTTAAGCTATGTGAATACCGTTGTGAAGCGGCTTAACGGCATTATCAGCGTAAAATCTGAGAAAGAAAAAGGTTCGGAATTTGAATTGAAATTCCAGGTAGCGTGATGGGAATTCGGAAGTTCGATTTCGGAATTATGAAGAAAGGGATCGAAGACCTGATGGGTGGTCCGGAATGGTAACGCAGCGCGATGCCCTGCGCTGACAGATGTATCCCTTACAGGGAAAGAATCGTCAGGTAGAACCATATCTTAATACCCTGAAAGGGTTACATCTGTCAGCGATGGGTAACACCCATCGCGAAAACGGCAAATCATACAATAATTAACAAAACAATCTTCCGGGCCATACCGGACTAAAATATCACATGAAGAAAATACTACTAGTTGAAGATGATCCGAATTTAGGCCTGCTATTACAGGATTACCTGCAGCTGAAGGGAAAGTTTGATGTTATTTTATGCAAAGACGGCGATGAAGGATTGCGGACTTTTACCAAACACACTTTCGACTTACTCATCCTGGATGTAATGATGCCCAAAAAAGATGGCTTTACCCTGGGTAAAGATATCCGGAAAATAAACGAGCACGTGCCGATTATATTCGCCACCGCCAAAGGCATGATTGAGGATAAAACCCAGGCCTTCAACCTTGGCGGCGACGATTATATTACCAAGCCCTTCCGAATAGAGGAGTTGCTGCTCCGGATAAACGCCCTTTTGAAACGCACCAGCAATTCCGAAAAGCAGGAAGAAGAAAAGCAAACTAATTTTAAGCTCGGTAAATATACTTTTGATTATACCTCGCAATTAATAACCACCGGGGACACCCAACAAAAGCTTTCGACCAAAGAGGCTGAATTGTTGCGCCTGCTCTGCATCCGCAAAAACGAAGTACTTACCCGCGAAGAAGCGCTGCTAAACATCTGGCACGACGATAACTATTTTAATGGCCGCAGCATGGATGTTTTTTTGAGCAAGATACGAAAGTACTTAAAGGATGACCCATCGGTTGAGATTATCAATGTACATGGGCGTGGGTACAAGTTGCTGATAAATTAATTAGATACCACATAGACGGTACCATAGACTTACGAAGGTTTTAAACCTTCGTAAGTCTTGCCGATGCCTGGTCGTTGTTCTATTCATTCCGATAGTTTCACAAACTAATGCCTGTTCTGCCGAACGGAAATCTCGTTAGTCCGGCACACTCCAAATTAATCTTCCTGTTGTAACAACTTTGTTAAAGCCCTTCTTACCTTTTGCAGTTTTTAATAAATAAGTTTGCTATCAACTGATCTAATTAAGAAACATGAAGCCTGGCGCCAAAAAACACGCAATGGCCTCAAAACTAACAAACTAGTATGAAAGTAAATTTACTTTACACCTGCCTGCTTGTAGCAGCTACTGCGGGCACGGCACTCGCCCAGGACACCCCTGACCCGGCAATGACCCAAAAAATCCGCGAAGAAGGGCTTAACCACTCCAAGGTAATGGACATTGCCTTTCATTTAACCGATGCGGCCGGTCCGCGTTTGTCTGGTTCGCCGGGCTTAAAGCGCGCGCAGGATTGGGCGGTAAGCGAGATGAAAAACTGGGGTTTGGTAAACGCTAAACGTGAAGCCTGGGGCAAATTCGGCAAAGGCTGGGAAGTACAAAAAAACTACGTGGCCATGACTGTGCCTTACTACCATGCGCTGATCGCTATCCCTAAAGCATGGACGCCCGGCACCAACGGCCCCATTAAAGGTGATGTAGTTTTGGTAAAAGCCGACACCACAACCGACCTTGACAAATACAAAGGCACGCTGAAAGGCAAGATCGTAATATTCGATACCAAGCCAGGCGTTGAAAGAACATTCAAAGCTGATGGTGTTCGTTATACCGACGAGGACCTGCAAAAAATGGCAGAAGCCAAACCACAAGGCCCAAGAGGCCCTCGCGGTGGCCCTAACGCCCAGGCCAGTGCATTTCAAAAAGCGCGTGCAATGCGTGCTGCAATCAATACCTTTTTAATGGGCGAAAATGTTGGCCTGATATTAACCCAGGCTCGTGGCAGCGATGGTACCGTATTTACCACCAACGGCGCATCGTATGCCGATACTGCTAAAACCGTATCGCCAGAGCTTGAAACCAGCGGCGAAGATTTTCAGCGCATTTTGCGCCTGGTTAAAGGCGGCGTGAAAGTTAGCGTCGAAGCTGATATTAAAACGCAATTTTTTACAGACGACCTGCAAGGTTACGATGTGGTTGCCGAAATACCCGGCACCGACAAAACACTTAAAGAGCAGATCGTAATGGTTGGCGGTCACCTGGATTCATGGCATGGTGCAACCGGCGCGACCGACAATGCAGCTGGCAGCGCGGTAATGATGGAAGTGATGCGCATACTAAAAGCGGTTGATTTTAAACCCCGCCGTACCATCCGTATTGCTTTGTGGAGCTCGGAAGAACAAGGCTTATTCGGCTCACGCGGCTATGTACTTAATCACTTTGGCGACCCTAAAACAATGGAACTAAAACCAGAGCAGGCCAAAGTTTCTGCTTACTATAACTTGGATAACGGCAGCGGCAAGATCCGCGGCATTTACCTGCAGGGCGACTCGCTGGCCGGACCGATATTTAAGGCCTGGTTAGAGCCGTTTAAAGACCTCGGTGCAACAACCGTAACCATCGGCAACACCGGTTCAACCGACCATGTATCATTCGATGCCGTTGGCATACCGGGTTTCCAGTACATACAGGATGCGCTTGACTATGGCTCACGTACCCACCACAGCAACCAGGATACTTATGATAAACTTAGCGAGGACGACCTGAAACAAGCGGCAACAATTACTGCATCGTTTGTTTACAACACTTCGCAGCGCAACGAGATGATTCCACGCAAAGAGCTGCCAAAACCACAGCCGGCAAGGAATTAGTATTAAATCGCAGTCTAAGGCACGCAGTATTAACAAAACAAGCAGGGCTTCCAAAATCGGAAGCCCTGCTTGTTTTTATATGATATCGGCGCGCCGGTATTACATTGTTCTGGATATAAAATTCTCAATTTTTTTTCTGCGATTAATATTATCCAGTGATTGCCAATGATGCTTTTGCTCGAGCAAATCGTAAATCATCAATGCTTTCCGAAGGTTTATGATTGTGTCCGCA
The DNA here is from genome assembly GCA_040389845.1 of Bacteroidota bacterium. GTDB lineage: Bacteria > Bacteroidota > Bacteroidia > Sphingobacteriales > Sphingobacteriaceae > Mucilaginibacter. The sequence continues at coordinate 8,732 of JAZJZL010000156.1, read as the reverse complement.
CCTGTGCTGAGTGGTTCGCTGTGCAGGAATAATAATTGGGCAAGCGCATCCAGTTTGTCGACACTCATTAATTGCTGAGGGAGCCATGTCTCAAAATCGTGTGGCGGCATATCCAGTAATTGTTCCCAGGCAATGCCATACTCCTTTAAAGCAGTATTTTCTGCAAGCTGAATAAATTCTGCTTGCTTGCCATCTTCTTTTAAACCAACCAATCTTGCTAAAATCAGCGAGAGTTTCTCGACCTCAGCAAGTATTAGATCCCTCATTAACATAAAGCTTAACAAAAAATATTACAAACCGCTGCTGCCACTCACCTTCGGCTATGAACCATGAACCATCACCTATGAACTCTGTCCCTACCAGCTTCCGCTCGAACCGCCTCCACCGAAGTCTCCTCCGCCAAAGCCCCCGAAACCACCGCTATCTCCGCCTGATGATCCTCCTCCAAAACCGCCGCCGCCATCGCTGAATCCACCCCAGCCGCCGCTGCCACGACCGATTGCAGTCCCCGCCAGAAACCACCAGAAAGGGTTTGCTCCGCCACGTCTGTCGATAATATGCCCGCCGCCACCGCCGCGCCTGCGGAATATGATGATAAGGATTACTATTACGATAATAATGACGAAGCCAATTGGCCCGCCATCATCTTTGCTGGCCTTTTTATTTTTGCCCGAGGTTTTATACTCCCCCTTCATCAGTTTCATGATATCGTCAGTCGCGGCATCAATACCCGAGTAATAGTCGTTCGCCTTAAAGCGGGGGATAATATCTTTTTGTATAATATCGTGAGTGGCATAATCTGTAACTGCGCCTTCTGCTCCGTAACCAGTCTGGATAGCTACCTTTTTATCCTCCTTAGCGACCAACAACAGCACCCCGTTATTTTTACCTTTTTCCCCTATTCCCCAGGCACGGCCCAGCTTTTGGCCAAAATCGTTGATATCATAATCGCCCACAGACTTAATGATCACTACAGCAATTTGTGTAGAGGTAGAGTCGGCAAAGGCCTTCAGTTTACTTTCTAACTGACTTTTCTGATAGTCGTGTAAAAGATTTACATAGTCAGTCACCAGGGTGTTTGACTTTGGCGGAAGTTCCTGTGCGAAAGTTGTAAAAGCAACAAACGTGAGGACAATAAATAAAATGAGTTTCTTTAACATGGGGTAGTGTTTATTCGCCATCCATAAAGGCTACATCGTCGGATATTTCGTTGCTACCATCACTTTGATGGGGAAAGAATTTTTTCAGGCTCTCGCCGGCGATTTTTAAACCGGTTACAATTCCTTCAACCACATTGCCGTATTTAAACTGGGCCAGCATTTCTTCTTTTGTTTTGTCCCAAAAATCGTTCGGAACTACCTTATTAATACCTGCATCGCCGATGATAGCAAATTTACGGTCGACAGTAGCCACGTAAATCAGCACGCCATTGCGCAGCTTTGTTTTATGCATATCCAACTGGTGAAAATAGTTGGCGGCCCTGTCCAGCACCTCCTCGCTACAGGTTTTTTCAATGCAAACCCGTATCTGTCCCGAGGTGTTTTTCTCGGCGCTTTCTATTGCGCTGCGAATGCGCTGTTGCTCTTCATCGTTAAATACCGCCATGTTTTTTTGTGATTACACCGATTATAGTTAATGATTACACCGATTTTATTAAAGGATTACACAGATTTTTTAAGAGAGATTTCACCGATTGGAATGTGAAAATCATTTTCCAATCGGCGAAATCATGCTCAAATCGGTGAAATCCCCAACAATTAAAATGCTACTTTAGGCGCCTTTTGCGCGTCGGCATCAGCGGTAAAGCCGGTCTGTTCGCTGAACCCAAATATCTTGGCAAAAATTACGCCAGGGAACGAACGAACGGAGCTATTGTAATCCTGTACGGCATCGTTAAAGTCTTTACGCGATACGTTGATACGGTTTTCTGTACCCTCTAACTGAGATTGCAGGGCGCTAAAGTTTTCGTTGGCCTTTAACTGCGGATAGTTTTCTGATGCCACCAGCAAACGGCCCAACGCCTGGCTAAGCTGGCCTTGTGCTGCCTGGAATTTCTGGATTTGGTCGGCGTTCAGCTTGCTGGCATCAACCTGTATAGAAGTAGCTTTAGCGCGGGCCTCGGTAACTTCAACCATTGTGCTCTTTTCGAAATTGGCTACGCCTTTAACTGTGGCCACCAGGTTAGGGATAAGGTCGCTGCGTCGCTGGTAGTCTGACTGTACGTTTGACCATTTTGCCTTTACCACCACGTCCTTTTTTACAATACCATTATAGCTGCACGAGCCAACAAGGACTATCAGGATGATTACACCCAATACTATTAATAGATTCTTCATGTTCTTTCTTTTTTAGGATTTTGTTTTGTGAATTTACGACATTTTAGAGTACAAACAACACACTCTTGTTACAATTGTTGTTTCTGGACCGGGATTTCTCATAGGTTGCCTGTTTTTCAAGGCATTCAAGAGTGCTTCGCCGTTAAGCGGATTTTTGGATTTGTCGGATTGTAACGAACTTGGCCAAAGGCATCCCTCTTTTTGGTATAGAAAGCCTTCCGTAGTTAAACAGCGGCATTTTGTTACAATCCAATAAATCTGTAAAATCAGCTTCATCCCGGTTCAGAAACAGAAAAAATCCTTCAATCCTCAAATCCTACAAATCTTAGTTTATATTTGGCCATTAACTGTCTCACTAACATCCGATGAAGAAAATACTGACCGTACTTTTCAGCTGCGCAGCCCTGTATGCGTCGGCGCAAACAAAAACAAATGATAATCTTGTTCAATATGTAAAGCCGATTATCGGCACGCAGCGCATGGGCCACGTGTTCCCGGGGGCTACCGTACCTTTCGGTATGGTGCAGCTAAGCCCAGAAACAGATACCCCAAGCTATGAGCTGAACGGCAAATACAACCCCGATGTTTATAAATACTGCGCCGGTTACCAGTATGATGATAAAACTATAGTAGGTTTTAGCCATACCCACTTCAGTGGTACCGGTCACTCTGATTTAGGGGACTTTTTGATTATGCCTACCGTTGGCCCGGTAATGTTAAATCCCGGCACAGCCGACAAACCGGGCAGTGGTTATCGCTCGGGTTTTTCGCACGCCAACGAGGTGAGTGAGGCCAATTATTATAAAGTAAAACTTGACGCCAGCAACATCATCGCCGAGATGACAACGAGCACACGCGTTGGCTTTCACCAATATACCTTCCCAAAATCAGATAACGCCCATGTTATTTTGGACCTGATGGCGGGCATTTATAACTATCCCGATAAAAACGTGTGGACTTACCTACGTATGGTAAATGACAGTACAGTTGTAGGCTACCGCTCAACCAACGGCTGGGCACGTACCCGTACACTTTATTTTGCCATGACGTTTAATAAGCCTTTCATCCAGATGGGCTATAAGAAATTTGACAAGCGCGAAGTGTATGGCGGTTTCTGGGGCAAGTTTGCAAAAGTGAAAAACTTCCCTGATTTGGCAGGTCGCCAGCTGCGTACCTACTTCGATTTTAAAACAGAAGAAGGCGAAAAGATAAAGATCAAATTTGCTATCTCGCCGGTAAGTATTGACGGAGCCTTGAACAACATGAAGACCGAAATACCGGGCTGGGATTTCGACAAAGTGAAAAATGATGGGCAGGCGCAGTGGGAAGCCGAACTGCACAAAATTACCATTGATGGCAGCAAAGACGAAAAGGAAGATTTTTATACCTCGATGTACCATGCCATGATAAACCCGACCATTTATATGGATGTGGATGGTCAGTACAAAGGCCTGGACCAAAATGTGCACAAAGCGGAAGGCTTTACCAATTATACTACTTTTAGCCTTTGGGATACCCACCGTGCGCTGCACCCGCTGTTTAACATCATCGACCCAAAACGTAATTCGGATATGGTGCAAAGCATGATGGCCCACTTTGACCAAAGCCCGGAGCACATGCTGCCGATTTGGAGCAACAGCGCCAACGAAAACTGGTGTATGAGCGGCTATCACAGCGTGTCTGTAATTGCCGATGCCGTGGTTAAGGGTAATGCGCCGTTTGATGCCAATAAAGCACTGGATGCCTGCGTAACCACTGCCCGCCACCGTGATTATGAAGGCATTGGCGAGTACATGGACAGAGGTTATATCCCTGATGAAAAGAACGGCAACTCGGTATCATCAACGCAAGAATATGCTTATGACGACTGGTGTATAGCCCAAATGGCCAAAAAGCTGAACCGCATGGATATTTACGAAGACTTCAGCAAACGCGCCCAAAACTGGAAAAACGTGTACGACCCTAAAACCGGCTTTATGCATCCTAAGCTTGCTGATGGCACTTTCCGTAAAAACTTCGACCCGTTTACCACCATTAACCAGGGCTTTATTGAAGGCAATGCCTGGAATTATACCCTGTATGTTCCGCATGACCCTGAAGGTTTGATAAAAATGATGGGCGGCAACAAACGCTTTGTAACTTATGTAGACAGCCTTTTCAGCTACAACCTGCCTGATAAGTATTTTGCAGAAACGGAAGACATTACCCGCGACGGCATTATCGGTAACTATGTGCACGGCAACGAGCCTTCGCACCACGTTGCTTACCTGTACGACTGGACCGACAAACCCTGGAAAGCCCAGGAAAAAATCCGCATGATATTGCCACGTATGTACAAGCCTACTCCTGATGGTTTGGGCGGTAATGACGATACCGGCCAGATGAGCGCCTGGTATATTTTTAGCTCATTGGGCTTTTACCCGGTTGCGCCGGGGAGTGACCAGTATGCTATCGGTAGTCCGGCTGTAAGCCATGCCGTTATACAGGTTGGCGATGGCAAAACCTTTACCGTTAATGTAAAAAACCAAGGCGACAAAAACGTTTACATCCAGAAAATGATGCTGAACGGAAAACCGCTAAACACTTACTTTTTAAGCCATGCCGATATTATGAACGGCGGCGAGATTACGTTTGTAATGGGGGCGAAACACCGTTAGTGAGTAGAGATTGGTTGATTAGAGATTAGTTAAAAGCCCTGTATGAGGCGATAGACAATAATCCATGTTCATAGCTCCGTAGGTGCGTAACCCGGCATGTCGTGTTACGCACCTACGGAGCGCTTGTTTTTTCTACCAATATTTTGCTCCCTAAGGGGGCCATCAAAAGGTTCTGACCAAGAATATATTTACACGGTAGTCCTTTGGAGTGGATTATTTCTGAGGACTTTATCGTTTAGGTGAGGCAAATGGGCATTAAGCCTATTTGCTGCCTATCCCTTTTTCGGGCATCCAAACCTGCGTTTTAATCAGCCATCTGTCGTCGATATGCCTTAGCACGAATGCAAATGCCCCTTTCGCCTGGAAGTGCTCGTGACCAGGCAAATCGCCGGTGTAGGTAACCGGGATTATCAAATAAACATTCTCCACATTTTGCTGGTATACATTTACAGGGTCCATGCGGGCTTTAAATTTGGTGATGCGGTTTATTTTTACCGCCCGCTCTACAGAATTTATCCATTGAACGCCTGCTGTAATGCCATTCCAGGAGTATGGCGCTTCGTCATCAGCAACAACCGCATTCGGCGTATACAGGTTGGCTACCGCCTGCCCGTTAAAGCTGCTGGAAGCTTCAATTACGGCTTTAACTACATCAACTACATCCGGCACGGGAACGGTATCCGTCAACTTGCGTAAATCTGTAATAGGTTGATAAGTAAGCAAGTGTCCGCCATTTGCAGCGAACCCAACCACCGAAGCGGACATAAAAAGCAAGCAGGAAAGGACCTTTTTTATCATTTTGTGTGTTGATGGGCCGTCAGCTTATTACCCGGGGAAGCGAGCCAAGCGGGCGATGTGGTTATTATTGTTCGAATATATAAAAAGGATTTGATGTGAAAAAGCCATTTGCGCTGTAAATCAAATTGTCGCTTCGTTGCTGCTAACGCCGGGTTGAAACCCGGCGCTATAATATTGGCCGAGCCTGCGGCTCTTTAAAAACCGGCAAGAAGAAAGCTTTTAAATGTACCCGATTTCAAGAGCCATCGGCTCGATTCATGTTGTAGCGCTGGGTTTTAACCCAGTGCGAATTAGCGACAAAGTGATTTCACTATCATTTCCAGCCGCGTTAGTTAAAAATAAATGGCGGGACGAATAGCGGATTACTTACCGGCTTTATACATTTGCAGCATGGAAACCATTACATGGCACGATTTTGAAAAAGTGGAACTCCGTGCAGGAACCATCCTCGAGGTAGCCGATTTCCCGGAAGCGCGCAAGCCTGCCTATAAAATAAGGGTGGATTTCGGGCCATTCGGCATTCGCTGGTCGAGCGCACAAATCACCAAACATTACACCAAAGAAGAGCTGCCGGGCCGTCAGGTTGTGGGCGTAATCAACTTCCCTAAAAAACAAATAGCAAACTTTATGTCGGAGTTCCTGGTAACCGGTTTCGCCGACGAAAACGGCGATATTGTTTTAACAGCGATAGAAAAGCCGGTGCCTAATGGAAGCAAATTAGTTTAAAGACAGAACCAAGAGCTGGAGCGAGAACCAAGAGTCAAGAAAAAAGCAAATCAGTATAAATCACCATCGGAATCGGTGAAATCATTCTCAAATCGGTGAAATCACAAAAAACATGAGGTACGTAACTTTTGGCGATGAGCCGACCATATCGCCCGATGAGTTTTTTATGGGCGAGGCCCTGAAGGAAGCACAAGCCGCCCTGGCGGAAGACGAAATCCCCATTGGCGCTATAGTAGTTTACAATGGGCGAATTATTGGTCGCGGCCATAACCTTACGGAGCGTTTGAACGACGTATCCGCCCATGCCGAAATGCAGGCATTAACCGCCGCGGCAAATTCTATGGGCGGCAAATACCTGCGCGATTGCACCCTGTATGTAACCATGGAACCCTGCGTAATGTGCGCCGGCGCCTGCTACTGGTTTCAGCTCAGCAGGATTGTATATGGCGCTTATGACGTTAAACTCGGCTTTGGTCGACTGAATCAGAAGGTAACCCATCCCAAAACCATTATTACCGGCGGCATCCGCGAAAACGAATGCGCGGAACTGGTGCGGGGGTTTTTCAGGAAGAAGAGGAAGTAGTTTTTTTGTTCATGGTTGATGGTTCATAGTTCATAGCCGAACAGGGGATTCAGCTTTTTAGATATCCTGCAAACCGCAGCTACTATGAACTATCAACCATGAACTATGAACTCCCCACAAAAGAATGACATTAATTAGAACAAATATCACCCCCAACGCCTTATATTTGTTAAGTTCTATCGTTAAACTTTAAACTACACACTATGGCTTTTACACTACCGGCGTTATCTTACGCTACTGACGCCCTTGAACCGCACATCGATAAGCTTACTATGGAAATCCACCACGGAAAACACCACCAGGCTTACGTTACCAATTTAAATAAAGCGCTTGAGGGGAAACCTGAAGCTGATGCCCATATCGACGACATCATTAAAAATATTTCGAAATACCCGGCTGCAGTACGCAACAACGGCGGTGGCCACTATAACCACAGCCTGTTCTGGACTTTGCTTTCGCCAAGCGGCGGCGGTGAGCCTAAAGGCGAACTGGCAACTGCCATTAACAGCACTTTCGGTTCATTTGCCGATTTTAAAACTAAGGTTCAGGAAGCCGGTGCAACCCGTTTCGGCTCTGGCTGGGCATGGTTAATTGTTACTGCCGATAAAAAGCTGGCTGTAACCTCAACGCCTAACCAGGACAACCCATTGATGGATATTGCCGAAGTAAAGGGCACACCTATTCTGGGTATCGACGTTTGGGAGCATGCTTATTACCTGAAATACCAGAACCGCCGTCCGGATTACCTGGCCGCAATTTGGAATGTTGTAAACTGGAACCACGTAGCTGAGTTATACGCAGCAGCGAAATAATAGCCCCCGGCCCCTTGAAGGGGGAGTAGGAAATATGACGGCAGAGGCGGAAGTTTCTGCCGTTTTAATTTTATCTGAACCATGATTTACCTGATTTAAGGATTGCCCGATTTGCGATTAGAACCATCAAGCATCCTTCAATCTTTAAATCAGGTGAATCAAGGTTCAAAACATTTTACCCATGAAAGCACTAGTTCTCGAATCTGCCGACAAACCGCTTATCTATAAAGAAGTTGATAAACCAACCCTTGCCCCCGGCGAGGCATTGGTTAAAATAAAATCGGCAGCCCTCAACCGCCGCGATTATTGGATATCTATCGGCAAATACGCCGGCATAAAGTATCCAACCATTTTAGGTTCGGACGGCGCAGGTGTTGTTGAAGCGGTTGGCAGCGATGGCGACAAACGCTTTATCGGCAACGAAGTAATCATTAACCCCGGCTATGGCTGGGGTGATGATGAAAGCTATCAATCGGATAAATTCAGGATTCTTGGCTTGCCTGATGACGGCACACTTGCTGAATACGTGAAAGTGCCCGTAAGTCAACTACATGCAAAACCTGCACACCTCTCGTGGGACCAGGCCGCAGCGTTACCCCTCGCCGGCGTAACGGTTTACCGCGGCTTGTTTACCAAGGGCCAGTTGAAAAAGGGGCAAAAGGTATTAGTAACAGGCGTTGGCGCAGGAACCGGCACGTTAGCGCTTCAGTTTGCTATCGCGATGGGCTGCCAGGTATTTGTAACATCGGGCGCGGGCGAAAAGATTGCGCGGGCCAAACAGCTGGGCGCAGCTGCCGGTGTAAATTATAAAGCGCAGGAC
>JAZJZL010000155.1:0-12747 GCA_040389845.1 Bacteroidota bacterium | reverse complement strand
TGTGTTTGGTGCGGCTCGTCATACTGGCCGGCGTCAATTTCGCCCGTGCCTATAAATTTGCCGCGGGCTGTGAACGGGTTGATGGCTGTACCGCCAGCGTATTGAATGATGCTTTTTGTTTGATAATACCGGATCTTAGGGCTTACAATTCCAATGGCCGGGTCGTTATTAAACAGATCGATTATCGGTTCTAAAAATCCCGGCTCTACTTCCGTATCATTATTAAGCAAAAGGATAATATCGCCTTTGGCTTTTTCAATGCCCCGGTTATTGCCGCCTGCAAAGCCCTCGTTTTTTGGGTTCAGGATAAAGGTAATGGCTGGAAACTCCTGCGCAATATAACGGGCATCAACAGCCGATGCATTGTCAACCACAATAACCTCAAAATTAGGATAGGTAATAAGCTGTAACGATCTCAGCATTTCAACAGTTACCGCGTCGGTATTATAATTTACCGAGATGATTGAAACCAGCGGATAATTTTTGTCAGTTTTCATGCTTTTAATCTGTTGTTATTGATGTAGTTCGTATAATTCTTTTGTCCCAGCGGTAAGCCAGCCATACAAAAGCAAGGCTCATAAAAACAACCACACCTGTAGGCGCCTGGCCCAATACCTGGTTGCCATAGCTTGCAAATGCTATCCCTACAAAACCTGCAAAAAGGGCCATGGCCATTTGCCGCAGCATTTTATCGTTCTTCATTTTAAATATCATTATCACCCCGGCTATAATAAAGGTGAATATCATACCCAGGTGTACCCACAGGCCTATAATGCCGGTTTCGGCCCAGATGCGTACGTACCAGCTATCAGTCGGTGTCTCTGCCAATAAAGTACCGGGGCTAAAGCGCTGGCCCCATGAACCCGCCGAGCCGATGCCGCCGCCGATAGGGCGGGAAGCCAGGTAAACGCTCAGTTTTTTTTGATTGGTTAGCCTAACCTGCAGTGAGGGGTCGTTAGGGTCCATGGCGCTGCGCATGCGCTGAATTTGGTAGTTGCCGGCTCCTATATTTGTGAATTTTAATGCGCCAAAAAGCAAACCGACTATAGCTACGCCTATCGCCAGGACCTTAAAATTGCGCGTCAAAAACAGGTAAACCATGATTCCCGAAAGTGGGACGAACAATGCGCCCCTGGTGCCGGAGATCGACATTCCCCAGAAAAACAGGCCGCTTAAGCCCCAAAGCAATAGTTTTTGTTTTAATTTAACCGGGCCAAAAGAAAGTATTAAACAAACCAACGCAATATGCCCCATTGCTGCACCAAACTGCCCTGCATCCGAGTAAAATGAAAACACCCGAAGCCTGCCAAATAGTATGTGGGTTTTGTACGCGCCGACATCAAGCCATAACTGCTCGGCGTGGTTAACGCCAACAAATTGTTGTTTTAGCCCCCAAAGACAAGCGGTTAAGCTCCACACGATCCATATTTTTATGAATGTCTTTATTTCCTTTGGGTCGTTTAAAAGCAGCATGGTTAATATTACCAGCTGAATCATATAAAGCGAAGTGCCCCGTACTGAATAGAACCAGGCAGCAAAACTGCGCGACTCCGGGTTGATGATCTCGAAAAAGGTAAACGCCGTCCATACTGCTATGGCGTACACAAACGGGTTTTTCAAATATTTAAAGTTCCGGTTTGTTGACTTGCTTAAGGCAGCAATTAAGGATAGCAATAAGAAAATATCGAGCGAAAGGCCGAAAGGGGCGGTTGAATAACGGATCATCCCATTTGCAAAAAAGCCAAGGTTTAACACAGTGTACAAACCGATCTTAGGGTTGCGTGAAAGCAGCACCAGGTATATAATAACAAACGGGATAGCCAGCAACCCACCGGCACCGGCAATATCGGTTTGCGTGATAATGAAGCCTAGAACTACGGCCACGGTTGATATGAGCAAAACTTGTACAAACCATAAATTGTATATTCTTTGCAAGTTCATAGCCCTAAACCGTTGGAACGCCTTTTAATGAATTGATTGAGTTTGTTACGCCTTCTTTCCAAAATAACTTTACCGTAAAGGCAGCGAGGATATCCTTAAGCTGTACCCAGCCAATAACTACGCCCAATAAAAAAGTTATGGTTGAGCCGGCAGCCACACCATACACGCCGGCCCCCAACCACAAAGCAAAAACATCAAGTGTTATATTTATTGCCAGCATCGCTAAAACTTTAAGCGTGTTTTTTTGCGGCCGGTTACCTGCATCAAGCAAAACACCACAATACCTGTCTAATGGGATCAGGGCGGCATAAAAACAAAAAATCTGCAACAGTAAAGCCGATTCGTGATATTTACCGCCGCCCAGCAGGTTTACAATAAATGATGGAAATACCAGGAATACCAGCAGCATCGGGAAGATCAGTGCAGTTAGAAAACCGCATTGCTTATAAAACAATAGCCGTAGTTCCTGTATTTTTTCCGATTGAAACAATGCCGTCGCTTTTGGCACTGCTACCGATGCGAGCGAACGGACAGGTATCTCAATAGCTTCGATTAACTTTTGCGGTATTGAATAAACCGCAACTGCTGCCGGGCCGAGCCAGAAGGCTATTATAAACTGGTCGCTGCTGCGCAGCAGGCTTGATGTTACCATGGTAAGCATGCTGTACTTGCCAAAAGATGATAGTTTTCTTCGTTCGGGGCGCAGGTTTGTTTTCCATGTTCCGAAATGCAGCCAGCCCAAAGCGAAGCCGCCAAGCCCGGCAACAAATTGCAGCAATGCATAAAATAATGCTATTGATGCTATATTAAATTTGAATTTTAACTGTAGTACCAGCAGGATTGTGAAACCAACAGTAAAAAATATTTTAGCCAGCGCCAGCTTTTTAAATTGCGACCGCGCTTGTAATTGCCATTGTAACAATTGGTATGGCAAAGCACTTAATAACCACAACAAAGTGAACTTTTTCGCCAGAAAAAAAGCGCCGCTATCCAACTTGAAAAAATACATAACGGGTAAAGCAATTATTGCCATTAACAGGGTAAAACTCAGTAAAAGCTGCCATGAGGCACCTGTAAGTCTTTTCTTTTCTTCGTCGGTGGCGGCTACTACAAAATAGCGCACGAAAGGTGTTTGCACCCAGCCGCTGCGCAGCATTTCTAACAGCGTGTACACGGTGATCAGCATAAACCATTTACCGGCATCGTCTTTTGAATACACGTGGGCTATGAAACCAAGGTTTACAAAACCAAGCAAAGCGGTTGCCCCGTTTGATATAAGCGACCATGATGTATTGCTGCGTAATATTTTCTTTATCATGATGGTCAGCAGCTTTTAATTAAAATGGGGTCCTCGATTGAGACGTCGCCGGTATGGTACCGTTCAATAATTTCCATCAACTGGTCTGAGCGTTGTTTCCAGTCGGCTTTTTTTGCGATGGCTAACCGTTGTTGTTTTAACCATTCTTCTTTTTCGGTTAATGCTATTTCGATGCTGGCAATGAAGGCTTTGGCATTTTGAGCGATGTACACCACGCTGTCCGCTTCGCCTAACGATGCAAACGGTGTCACTACAACCGGCAGCCCCATGGCCAGGTACTCATTTGCTTTTAGCGGGTATATGGCGGCTGTCAGCTCGTTGCATATGTAGGGAATAATACCCACATCAATCTGCCGTTGCATATAAGGGATCTTGTCGGTAGCCACCGGCGGCTCAAAACATACGTTTATATACTTAATAAGCCTGTCGTAAATGTATTGCTCCCTAACTTTGCCTATGAACAAAAACCTTAAGTTTGGCAGGCCTTTAACAACCTCTTCCAGCAGGTCAATATCAATCCTGTTGTCCATAGTGCCGGTGTAGCCAATGGTCTTAATATAGCCTTCGTTAAATTTTCTGCTTTTTATATTGTTAAAAAATTGGTTGAAATGTACGCCGTTATTAACCACCTCAACCGGCCTGTTAATCATGTGCCTTCGTTTTTTTAATTCAGCGGAACTCACGATCACCAGGCCGGCTTTCGCGATGAATTTCTTTTCTTCAACGGCCACAAACCCCTGGAACCAGGGCACATTTGCGAAATCGTCATAAATATAATAAACCGTAAATTCGAGGTTGTTTATTGCCCAATGATTGCCCAGGAAAGGCTGAAAAGAATTGAAGCCAATAATGTGCTCCATCTGCAGCGTTTTAATGGCGCGGTTTATATAATAGCCGGTAATTGCAGCATTAACTTTATTCGCAAGCTCAAAAAAACGATGCGATTTGATGATGAACGACGGAAACACCGGCGGCAATGATAGTACGTAAAGGCCCTTGCCATCGTCGCCATTAATTCTTCTCAACCGGCTTTTTATGCCCAACAGGCGCTTCCAGTCAAACTTCTTTTTGCCTAATATCCCTTTTGCCAGATCGGATATAGTATAAGCATAATCAACATAAAGCACCAGGTTATCATCAGCCAGGCCTTTCATCAGCTCTACGGTCGACCGTAAATAGTCGGCCTCCCAGGCCGGCAGGGCAAAGCATACAATATGTTTCGGTTTTGATTGTTCCATTTTTATTTAAGGTTCAGGGTTAATAGTTTTTTGATCTTTTTCCGCAGCCAGCTTCTTGTTTTGGGTATTTCACCTATTAAGCCATCAAGGTTAGCTTCATCAGTATTTGTCAGCCAGGTGAAAAAAGGAATATTTTGGACTTCGTTTTTAGTTTTTAGCAACAGCTCCTTATCAAGGGGCAGCCATGTGTCGTCGGCTTTAAAAGCAAGTATTACCAGATCAGATGCTTTGGCAATTGCTGACGGGATGCTGTTTTGCGATAGATCGGGAGAAATATAAATAGTAAGCTTATTCGCGCCGCCGGGGCTGTCGTTTATAAGCTGTTGCACACTTTTGTAGTTTAATTGCACCAACGCAGGGGTATAAACTGCAAACGCATTTTGAGGTAATGCTGCCGAAAGAACTTCCTGATAATTCACCGGTGCAACCCAGTACGTATCATCGTATAATGATGATAAAAGTTTGTGCAGCCGTTTGAGATCCGTTTCGCGGAATACGCCGCCTTTGGTGGTAAGTAAAGTGATTTGCGCACTACCGTTATTGTCAACTGCCTTAGCAATGTATGGTAAAAGATTACTTACAAATTGCTCGGCCAATAAGCTGCGCAGTTTGTCCTGGTAAGGCATTATTGTGACGCCGCCGGCAATAGAAACTCCCGCCATAGGCAGGCCGATAATTTTCTTAGCGCGTTCCGGGCTGCGTACCGACGAATCCATAAATTCTTTGCCAATGGCGACAGTAATAACTAAAATTAAGCCCACAAAATACGAGAGGCCTATCAGCAGCGCCCTGGTTGAGGCCTGGGGCTGGAGTGGAAAAAACGGCTTATCCTGGATCACAATGTTCGAATTAAGCGACAGGTTGCTTTGGCGCAACCGGGCCAGGTGCAGGCCGTTCAGGATGGCCAGGTATTCTTTTTCGTTAATGTCTATCTGGCGGTCCAGCTGTTTTAGGGTTGAGCCAAGCGGGGCAAGTTCATCAATCTCGTTAAGATAATTCTGTTTTTGCTTGTTAAGTACGCCCAGGCCTGCCGTTGCTTTATCGCTGGTGACAGAATTATCCACGTATTGCTGTATCAGGCTTGGCCTTGGTACAGTTTCAGGGGTGTAGTTTAAATTCAGGTATTTGTTTGATTCTGATTTTAACGAATCCTCAAGCACCCGGGCCTTTTTTGAATATTCGCTGATCTTATCCTTATTGTTAAAAACTTTTGCGCGTTCCAGCCCGGCGTTTGCCTCGCTTAAATGCTGCCGCAGGCTTACCATGCTGAGGCCGTTTGAAATTTGGTTATCCCGCGAGCTTAGCTTTTTTTCAACCTGCGATAATGCATGCTTACTGCCGCTTTGGTTCACTTTTTCGGCGTAGATCTCTTTATCCAGGTTCTCTTTAGCTTCGGCTACATACCTTGTTTGCTCGTAATAATTTATAACCCGGTTTTTTTGCCCGAATACTTTTAAATCATTTTCTGAAGCTTCCAGTTTGGTTTTTGCGTCAGCAAGCTTTGTTTCAAAATATTGAACAGCGCTATAGGTTTGGTCGGACTTAAGGCGTTTATAATTTGCTGTAAAAATGCTGCTGTGCAGCTGAAGTACACGGAGGCACACAGCCGGGTCAGTGCCCGAATATACAACCTGGATAATATCGCTGGTATTTATACGGGTTACAACCAGGTTTGATTTTAAGTCGTCGATACTATAAAACGAGCCTGGCTTATTTAAAATAGAGGTAATAATATTATCAACCTGCGATGTATAAAGCCGGTTTATATAGTCGTAAACGCTTTGGGCATCTTTCAGCCTTTGTGCCTGGGCAAATAAGGTGCTGTTAGCTATCTTATGCAGGTTTTCAAAACCTGCTGCACCTAATACCTGTGTATTCGGTTTTGGTAATAGCAAATGCTCGGCGAGCAGATGCAATGCAACCTGCTCAATTGTTTCGCGGGACTTTGCCGATGCCAGCAGGTTGTCGAAAGCATTATTTACAGCGAAATAGTCCAGCCGTGCATCCTCGGTGCTGGTAATTGAATAGCCGCTGGCTACGCCTGTATATAATGTTGTTGAGCTGGTATATTGTTTTTTTGCCTTTTTGGTAAGCACAAATACAGTAATGGCGCATACCAGGGGCAATATAAGCAGCCATTTTGTGTAGCCTAACAATAGTTTTATATAGCGTACCATGTTTATTGTTTTAAGGTTAGTTGTGAAAATGGAACACCAATCAATATCTCGAATTGATGGTAGTAAGTTGAAAACTGGCGTTTTGCCTCCTCATAGTCGGCACGTGCGTTTACATCAAAGGTTTTTAAACGCGACAGTTCACCTACCTCGATGATGCCATCCCTGAATTGCTTTTCGGCAATTGAATATTGATTTATTGCCGTTTGCCTTGCTTCGCTGCGGATGGTAAGCAGGCTGCTGGCATACAAAAGATTGTAGTATTGAAGCACTACCTCTTTTTTGAGCTCCTGGATTGATTCATCTTTTTTATTAATGGTTGAGTTAAGATCGTGCTTATAAATTTTTATGCGCGATTTGCGCCCCACCAACTCATACAACGGCAGGTTAATTTGCACCCCCATGCGTAAACCATTTGTAATGTTTGAGGATGATTGCGTGCCGGCGGTTTGGCTATCGGCCGAAACAATGCTTTGGTTACCGGCCGAGTAGTTTACAAAACCTACTATGTTATTGGTCCACAATTTTTTGCTGAACTCCAGTTGTGATTTTGCAGATTCGATAAGATCCTTTTGAAAGTTAACCGCGGGAGAATTTTTTACCGCCAACTCCAAAATACTGTCAAGCGGAATCATTTGCTCCTGGAGTTCCTTTTGATCGTCGAGCATTACAGCTGTGGTACTTTTCGCCACACCTGTTGTTTGCGTGTAGGCCGGACCGCAAAATGCCAGGATGAACATACTTATTAAAACTGTTAATTTCATTTTTCTGAACCGATTTTGAATTATTTAACAAAGGCTGTATATCGCCGTTGTGCCACTAAAGTTCAAAATCATACCAAAGCAAAAAATATAATTAATTCATTCATTACCAATTACTTAATATTTAAAGCATATACCAACATTCCATTTTATGGAAAAATAATCTAAAATTAAGAGGATTTCCACAGATGCGTAATTGTCGCTGGATCGCCACCAGTAATTATAATTCTGATGTATTATGTTTTCACAATCAGGGATTGTATTGAATAGCTTTCCGCATCGTTAGTCAGAAATGGATTGAATTCCACAATCTGGAAATGTTAATTTATTATCATACTGATAATCAAATAGTTGCGTCTTGGCATATTTATCGAACGTCAGGATTTCAATTAATAGGACTTTTAAATTTAACACAACCCAGGCATATGAATTTTTCAAATTCCAGCAGTACCAAAGCAATGGTTATTGAGGATGACATGTATATGCAGGCCATTCTGCAGGAGTTTTTAGGAGCAAACTATGAAGTAGCTATCTTTCCGAATGGCTTCGACGCGCTGGCAAGTATGCAAAGCGGTAATATCCCCGACCTGATAATTGCCGATCTGAATACGCCAGAACTTAGCGGACTTGAACTGATCGAGCAAATAAAGATCAGCGATTTTTTTAACTCAGTACCGATCATTATTCTTTCGGGCGAGGAAAGCACAGCCAAGCGAATAGAATGTCTTAATGCCGGGGCTGATGATTTCATAGTAAAGCCATTTAACCCGGCTGAGCTTGAGGCGCGCATAAAAGTTATCTTACGCCGTATGGGCAAATTAACAACTTGCTTATGAAATCAAACAACAATATAGCAGGCACGGCTATTATCGCATTGGTAGGCTTCGGCGATGAACAGTTAGCCATATTTGCCGACTGCAATTTCCACGATGCCTTTATAGTGCCATTTTTAAACGGCATGAAACTGGCCTCGGCCTGGCAGGGCAATAACCTTAATATAGTTGCAGTTATTTCGCTGGGCGAGATCATGGCTCCAACCGGTCTTTCGTTACTTGAAGCGGTTAAGAAAAAGGAATTGCCGCATGTGCCCTTCTTTTTAATTGTAAATAATTTAAATAGTAATTTACGGCTGCTTGCGCTGAACGCCGGCGTTGCAGACGTTTTTAAATTGCCGGTAAAAGCGGCCCGGATAGAAAAGCGGGTTAATTTTTTAATTGAGAACTGGCAAAGGATAAACGACAACAGCGAAGCTAAAATGCAGCACATCAAAGGAATCGGTTTCGCCAAACGTGCCTTTGATCTGTTTTTTGCGGGGATGGCTCTTTTGGTGCTGTCGCCCTTGTTCCTGGCTGTATATGCACTTATTAAGCTTGAGTCGAAAGGGCCGGCGTTTTATTATGCATTAAGAGTTGGCTCGGGATACCGGATCTTTAAGTTTTACAAATTCCGGTCGATGTATGTGAATGCCGACGCGCGGCTGAAAGATCTGAAACATCTGAATCAATACAATATCGATGCCGGGGCCGAAAAACCTTTGGCTATAGCTGATACAGGTTTGTGTGATGAATGCAGGGCAACGGGCAAATGCCAGTACCCGATGTTTGCTGATAATGTTCAGTGGTGTGAGCGGGATTTCAGAGAGGAAAAAAAATTGACCTCAAATTCTGCTTTCTTTAAAATAAAAAACGACCCGAGGATAACCAGGATCGGCAATTTCATAAGGAATACCAGCATTGACGAATTGCCCCAGTTATGGAATGTAATTATAGGCAACATGAGCATTGTTGGCAACAGGCCGCTGCCATTGTACGAAGCAGAGAAATTGACCACCGATAAATACGTATTACGATTTTCGGCGCCGGCCGGTATAACCGGGCTTTGGCAGGTTGAGAAGCGCGGCAAAGGCGAAATGAGCGAAGAAGAAAGACTGATGCTCGACAATGTTTATGCAGAGAGCCACAGCTTAAAAAACGACCTTAAGTTAATTATGAGAACAATACCTGCTTTGCTGCAAAAAGAAAACGTATAGTATTTAAAATAATAGGATGATGGGTTAATGGGTGAGCGGCCGGCGATTTGATCGCCGGCTTTGCTTTTTACTCATTTTGATATTGGCAGGCTCCTGACTAAATAATAATAATGATGGAAAGATTCCATTTTATGGAATAAAAAATAATTAAATTGTATTGATAATCAGTTGATTAACTCGTGGCATATTTATAGAATATATGGTTTTAACTAATTGATTTTAAACTTTAAACAACATGCTTTTAACCGAGAATATTTTAACCCCGAACCAGGAAATTTTTGAAAAGGCCAAGCTTAAAATTGCTATTGAAGTGCAGCGCGTGTTCAGGCCGCGCAAACATGGGATGGATGTTGTGGCCCACGAGTTATTAAAAAGACTGCCTCTTGGCACCGATACGCTCGACTACCATGTAATGGTTAAGGACGACAGCGACCGTTGTTTAACATCGATCCCAAATCGTATTATCCACACTATCCGTAAGGCGCCATATTTTATATGGGAGCAATATTTTCTTCCCCGCGCATGCCATAAATTAAAGGCCGACATTTTGCATTGTACCGCCAATACAGCGCCTTTATCGGGCAGAGTACCGCTGATATTGACATTACACGATGTGATATTCCTTGAAAAATCAAACATTAAGGCCAAAGCCAGCTGGTACCAGCGTTTAGGCAATTTGTACCGCAGCCTTATCGTATCAACCATTGCCAAAAAAGCACTTCGCATTATAACAGTTTCTGAATTTCAGAAAAAACTGATAGTCGAAAAGCTTCAGATCCCTGCCGAAAAAGTGAAGGTAATATATAACGGCGCCGACGAACGTTTTTTTGACCAGTACAGCCAGCAACAAATTGACGAGATCCTTGAAAAGTTCAATCTTAAAAAGGGCTACATATTCTTTATGGCTAATACTGATGCAAGGAAAAACAGCAAAGGTGTGGTAAGGGCATACGCGCAATTACTGTTGCACAACCCGGCAGCGCCAAGGCTGGTAATGAAAGGCCTTAAAAAAGAGCAACTACAGCAACTGCTTAAACAGGAAAACCTGGAGTGGCTTGAAAAAGAAATTGATTTAATTGGTTACGTAGGATATATTGATCTGCCGGCTATTTACCAGGCTGCCAGTATGCTTTGGTTCCCATCATTTAGCGAAGGCTTTGGTTTGCCAATTGTAGAGGCTATGGCAAGCGGTATACCTGTAATTACATCAGCAGTATCATGCATGCCCGAAATAGCCGGCGATGCGGCTTTATTTATCGACCCAAAAAATCCAACCTCGCTGGCTTTTGCAGCGCAACTTATTTTAACTGACAGTGAACTTGCTGAAAAATTATCGGCAAATGGAAAAAAACGCGCTGCTTTATTTACCTGGGACAGCGCTATTAAAAAGACGGTTGCAGTGTACCACGAAGTTGAAGAAATTATATAAACATGACGATTAAAGTAAGAATACTGGAAAGACTAAGGGTATTGTCCATTGACTATTACGAAAGGCAGCCCCAATCAACCAAAGAAAATATCTATATCCGCTGGGTACTGTTAAAAACAATGTTGCGAGGTTTTTGGGATTTTATAAACGCTGGCATAAAGCTACGGCATTGCACCACAGGTAAAATGGTGACAGTGAAGGGCCGGTTGAAAATTGTCGCCAGGGGTAAAATAATTATTGGCAATAACTGCAAAATATGGTCGCATGTGGGCATTACGCAGATATCAGCCGGGCCACGGGCCACAATTGAGATTGGCGACAATACGTTTATTAATGCCGGTACAATTATCACATCGCGTAAGCATATAAGCATAGGCAAAAACTGCCATATAGCCAACCAGGTAATAATGATGGATGATGATTTTCATGACGTTGCTGAAAGAAAAACAACCTCTGGAAAGGAAGCAATTATTATAGGTGATAATGTTTGGATAGCCACCCGGGCTATGATCTTAAAAGGCGTTACGATAGGCGAGGGAGCAGTGATAGCGGCCGGCGCAGTTGTGACAAAGGACGTTGCTCCCTTTACCCTTGTAGGCGGCGTGCCGGCAAAGTTTATCCGTCAAATCGACAAAAATTAAAATTGTACATATTAAAGCATAAAGAAATGAATATCGTGGCTTCAATAAAATCAAACCCTGGTTTAAAACGCATGGCGCATAAAATGATGGTAAAAAATGCGCGGCCGCGCTTATGGTTGCGTTGGTTTGTTACACCGTTTATACACCAATTTGATAAAGGTGCGGTGGTGCGCAGTAACAGCAGGTTTGACGTATTCCCATTCAATAAATTTTCAATCGGTGCAAATTCAACTATTGAAGATTATTGCACCGTTAACAATGGTGTTGGAGACGTAATTATCGGCGATGACTCCCGGGTGGGAATCGGCAGTGTGGTAATTGGACCGGTTACTATTGGCAAACATGTTATTATAGCCCAAAACATAGTGCTGAGCGGCCTAAACCATACTTATACAGATGTAACCATGCCTATACGGCTGCAAAAAGTTTCAACGGCATCAATAAATATTGAAGACGAGGTTTGGATAGGCGCCAACGCTGTTATTACGGCCGGGGTAACTATTGGTAAACATAGTGTGGTGGCCGGTGGCTCCGTTGTAACTAAAAACATCCCGCCTTACTGCGTAGCGGCTGGCAATCCCGCAAAACTGATAAAGCAGTATGATTTTGAAAGAAATGAATGGGTGAGGATCAAGGTATAGGTATATAGGTTTTACTTGGATTTTATTTGATTCAGTAAAAACTGAAAATCTTCCACTCTTGATTTATCTGTAATGTTTTTTATAATATCATCAAGCTCGTGCGCCGAAAGCAAAACATAATCAAGCATTTTCTTCCGCTCTTCTTCGCTGTCACACGGACCATCGATTAATGGGATAAGGCCCATAATCCGCGAAAGAGGCGCCCGTACAATATGTGATTGTATCCACGATATTTCCCTCAGCTTTTCATTCTGTTCTTCAATGGCTTTAATATACTTGTACCTTTCAGTTACATCGTTAGCTATAACAACATTGGCGTTGCTTCCTTTGTAGTGAACCGGCGCTATCTGAATTTCGGCATTAATCAGCTCTCCATTTTTTTTCCGGTGGATCATCACTCTTTCTGAAGGTTCATCGGGGTGAAGCCTGCCTTCAGCAAGCCCTTTTTCCATATTGGGGATCTCTTCGGCAGGCCTGATATCCTTTAGATCCATTGATAAAAACTCTTCGCGGGTAAATCCATAATGATTAATTGTAGCGTTATTAACATTAAGAAACTTTAAAGTTTTTAGGTC
>JAZJZL010000154.1:0-13162 GCA_040389845.1 Bacteroidota bacterium | reverse complement strand
CGGCGTCCTTCCATTTTTGGGGGTCCATGTGTGGTGGTTCATTATATAGCTCAAAAAACAGGTCATCATGGTTAACATGGCGGTAGCGTTTGGTGAGTTTCGTCCACAGTTCTACAAGTTTCGCGGTCTCGGTTACACAGGTATTATCGTCAAGGTTACCGCCGTGATAATCAAGTATCAAACGGAAGCCGTAAACGCGGCATTGCTCAACAAAATTATCAATGTGGGAAAATATTTTCTCAACCGGTATTTTTTGGGATTCGAAATACGCAAACGCCACGGGGAGCCGGAGACTTTTTATGCCGAGCTGTTTTAAAAGTGCGAAATCGGCAGGTTTTAAAGGTTTTTTAGCTAAAACATCCTTGTTCCAGGTTTGTTCGTACCACGAAATGCTGATACCGTTATCCAAACTTTTGGCCCGTTTAAAGGCCGTTATGCGTGGATTCGGGGCGCTTGGATTGTTTTTTGCTATACCAGCGTGCATAAAAATAATAAGCATAAATAAAATTGTGCTTTTGGTGAGGAGGGGATGAGCAGGCGGAATATGTTTATATGTGCAAAACATGTGTACTGACGTGTTAATTATTTTGATTTATTTTATCCGAATTAAATTTATAGATAACAAAAATTCTATCATAATTTAAGAAACCTAACTGATGTTTGTCCAACTAACAAAAGAAGAACTAAACAAAGAAATCTCAAAAAAGGCCTGGTATCAGACCAATAATATCATATGGATGGTATTGTTTGTGTATCCGCTGCTCAGTATTGTTGATTTCATCTTCGCCAATCCAATATGGCTGCAGTTCTTTATCGTACGTATTATTACCGACCTTGTTATACTGGCACTTTACAGTGTGTTTAACCGAAGAAACTACAATTTCAGGCAGCTGCTGCATATCTCTTTATTTTTAATATCGGCCACATCGGCGCTGTTATGCAATATAGTTGAATTGCCGGTATTAAATATTTACTACCTGATGTATGGCGCCATATTCCTGTTTTTTAACCTGATGGTTTTCTGGGAGCCGATCAACTCGGTGCTACAGGCGGTTTTAGCCTTAGTGCTGCTGGGCATTTTCTTCCTTCTATTCAGCCAGTACAACCTCGACCTTGTTTTAGCTAACGGCGGAACCGTGTTCGTTATTATCGCGCTGGTATCGTGCTTTGTGCCGGGCGCGCGCTACAAGATAATTGACAGGGATGTTCGGGCGCAGCTGCTCATCAACAAATCAAACGAGCAGCTGAAAGGTCAAAATCGCGATATCGCCGAAAAGAATAACATCATCGATGCGCAATACGAAGAACTGCGTAAGCTGGACAATCAAAAAAACAACTTCATCAATATAGCCGGTCACGATTTAAAGAATCTTACAGGTTCCATCATCATGAGTAACAACATGATTAAGGAAGAGTCGTACCGCCTGAGCTCAGACCAGGTGGAGTTCACCAACTATATCAGCGAATCGGCAACCAAAATGCAATACCTGCTGAATAAGCTGATGGATGTTAAAGAGATTGAGTCGCCCGAGATACGCTTTAAGCTGGAGGTGTTCGACGCAAATGCCGAGGTGCAGCATATAATTAAAGGCCTGCACGAAACGGCGCAGATGAAGAATATTCATTTAGTAGATAGCACGGCAAAATACCCCATCAATGTTAACCTCGACCGGGTGTTTGCCGGCCAGGTGTTTCAAAACCTGTTATCGAACGCTATTAAATTTTCGCAGACAAATAATAACATCCGCGTGGCCACCAGCCTGGAGCGCAACAAGTTTGTTTTCGAAATAATTGACGAAGGTATCCCAATCGGGCAAGGCGAGTTGTCTGTGATGTTCAATAAGCTAAACGCGCTGAGCGAGGCCTCGGAACATAACGAAAGCCGTGTAGGTTTAGGCCTTTCGATAGCAAGACTAATGACCCAGGAGATGGGCGGCGACCTGACTTACAGGAGCGACGACCACGGGAACTATTTTAAAGTTGAATTTTACGTAGTAAATTAATATCAAAACCAATGAACAAATTTTTTACCTTATTAGCCCTTGTATTTCTTTTAAGTAAGGCATCATTGGCCCAAAGCGTTGTGTCCTACAAATCATTAGGATATAATGACGACGCCATTTATGGAATGAGTGGCGCCAGTTCTCACTACATTAAAGTTTCGCCTTTGGTGGAAATGAACGGGAGCAAGCTGGTATTATATTTCGAGCCGTCACAGGCTCTGTTAAAGGATCACTCCTTTATCAATATAATAATCAACGACCGCCCTGTCTACAGCTCACGTTTAAGCGCTGACACTATTCAGAAGGTAACGATCAACCTGACACGTGAAAACATGTCGCCTGATCATTACCTGAAGATACAGGTAAAGACCTTGCTGGCCATCAGCGACGACATCTGTAAGGATCTTGACAACCCGGCCATGTGGCTTAAGGTAAAGGATTACTCTTACCTGTCGCTGGTTAAAAACAAAGCAGGCCTTAATGATGTAAACATCAGCAACTGCTTCGATTCTAAAAGGGCCATTGTGTACCCTGCCGAGCCAAGCTTAAACGACCTTAAAGCTGTAGCATGGGCCTACGCAAGGTTAAAGCGCACCGCCAACAAAAAAATATCTGTATTCCCAGCCGGTACATTGCCCGACAGTATTAAGAACTACATACAGGTAGGTACCTTAGGTGCTTTGCCTGATGATAAGCGTTCATTGATTAAGGTATCTCCGCAATCAAAAGAGGGCATTTTATACCTGTCGAAATCAATGTCAACTTCAACCGACACTATTACCACCATGGTTAACCAAAAAGGTGTAATGGTTCCGCAAAAATCGGTTGCTACGGAAACTTCGCCTGCCGAAATATTATTCGTAAGCGGCGGCGACGATGAAGGTTATAACAAAGCGATCACCGCTCTTGGTAACATCAATATATTAAACTCAACCTTTGGCGATTACCTGCTGGTTGACAAAGCCGAAAATACCTTCTTTAAAAATACCGACCAGAACCGTTCTAAACTGTCGTTAAAACAAATCGGCGGCAGCAGCGACTTTCTTTCAGGTGTCGGTTCGTTAAAGAGCGCGTTCACTTTCAAAAACAGCGACTTTAACTTTACACCAAAAGAAGTTGAGATCCGTTTCATTGGTAACTACAGCGGTTTAAGTCCCGGCGACAGGGGTTACTTCAACATCTACCTTAACGGCTTGTTGATAAGCAGCGAGAAATTAGATGCATCCGGTAAATTGAATACCGCGGTAACTATCAACCGTTACCAGCACCATAAATACAACACGCTTGAGGCGGAGTTCCGTTTCTTCCCAACCAATGGTTTATGTAAAAACAGCTTCATCAATTTCTTTGGTGAGGTTGATGCAGACAAATCATACCTGGAGTCGAAAAACCCATTCATCTCAAACGACCTGAGCTTCTACCAGTATCCTGAAGCATTCAATAGCGGTACTACCAAAATTGTGGTTACCAAAGATTATGCTAAACATGCTGCCGGTGCAATCGGCGAAATTATCTATGAGCTGAACAACAACATCAACTCAAATAATTTCCCTGAGTTTGCTTACTCAAGCGACGTTCCTGATGGCGACCTGAAAAAATATAACATCATCGCCCTGCTAAGCAAGGATGACCAGTTGCTGAAGAAATTCCCTGACGCACCTATCAGCTTTGAGCAGAACTTCAGGATATACAGCACCGAGAACCACAAACAGGTGTACTCACTGTCTGACACTACTTCGAACGGTTTGGCGCAGATATTCTATGGCCGCAGCAATAATGCTACCCTGGTAATCACTGCCACCGGCACACACATAGCCGATGCGTTTTTATCTGCCTCGCGTTCAATTACCGAGCAGCTTTCAACGCTGTCGAGCAACGTGGCTGTTACCGATGCTAACTCGAACAAGTACCTGTTCAACATCAACAAATCAAGCGATAACGTTGAGTATGTTGATACCAAAAACGCTATCACCCGTTTCTGGGAGCAATATAACCTGTACATTTTGCTGGGTATATTAGTACTGATACTGCTTTCATTCCTGTTCGTTCGCTCAAGAGTTCAGAGGTCACAGGAATTATATAACGATTAATTTTAAGTCGATAGTCTAAAGTCTTTAGTCTTGAGTCAAAAACTGACTTAGGACTAAAGACTCAGGACTCAAGACTAATTAAACGATACCAATTTATTACGTAAGTAACCATAGCCTGCTCCGTGCAGCTATGGTTACCTTAACGGAAATGTTTAAACACCTTACTGAAAGAAAAAAGTATGTCAATTCCTGAACTTTTGGTTAACGATGGTTTTATATCCAGGCAAGATCGGGAAAAGATTGATGAACTTTCTACCCGCACGGGCCACTCGTTCATTAAGATAGCGCTAAACTACGGTTACATCTCCCGCAAAAACTACGAAGGCTGCTTAGTACGGGCGGGCTATGTATTTCAGCCCATTCGCGACCTCGCCTATGACGCCGAAGTTTTAAGCAAGATAGAATTAAAGTTTGCCGACCAGAATGTTGCCCTGCCGCTCCGCATAGAAAACGGAAAAGTGGTAACTATAATGGCCGACCCTACTAACCGCCTGTTTATCGATTTTATCAGGTTTACCTATGATTGCGAGCCGGAAATCATCCTGGCCTCCGATTTGGATATTACCTGGATGAGCCACAAGCTTACAGGCGACAAATACGTAAAATCTGCTGTATTCGAGCTGCTTAACCGCGACCCCGACAGTTCGGCTTTCATCACCTTCTCTACCGGCCAGCTCGCATTTTTGTTCATATTGCTGGGCTTGGTTACCATAGGTTTGGTGGTGAGCTTTAAAAATACTTCTATCATTATCAATATCCTCATCAGCTCATTCTTTCTGGTGGCGATATTGTTTAAACTGTTCCTTGCGCTGATGGGCTCGCGTTTCGAGCTGCACCAGGCGGTAACCCGTCATGACCTTCACGAGATCGTTGACGATGAATTGCCTATCTATACAATATTATTACCGGTATACAGGGAAGACAAACTGATAAAGAAACTCATCTGGAACTTACAGTCACTGGATTATCCCCGCGAGAAGCTGGACATTAAGCTGCTGATAGAAGAGGATGACGACAAAACTTTAAACGCTGTACGCAACCTCGACTTCCCCGCCATTTTCGAGGTGGTGGTTGTGCCATTCCACATGCCTAAAACAAAGCCTAAAGCCTGTAACTATGGCCTGCACTTTGCCCGTGGCAAGTACCTGACTATTTATGACGCGGAGGACATTCCCGATACCGACCAGTTGAAAAAGGTGGTATCCATGTTCAGCAAACTGCCGTCGAATTATATTTGTATACAGAGCGCGCTTAACTACTTTAACCGTAACGAGAACTTCCTTACCCGTATGTTTACGCTGGAATACTCTTACTGGTTTGATTACATGCTGCCCGGCCTCGATACGCTGGATATTCCTATCCCGCTGGGTGGTACCAGTAACCACTTTAAGCTGGAGGCCCTGGTTGAGCTTGGCGCATGGGACCCTTTTAACGTAACCGAAGATGCCGACCTTGGCCTGCGGGCTTATGCAAAAGGCTATAAAATTGCGGTAGTAAACTCTACCACTTACGAAGAAGCCAACAACGAGCCCTTTAACTGGATTCGCCAGCGCTCAAGGTGGATAAAGGGCTACATGCAAACCTACCTGGTGCACATGCGTAACCCGGTGGCTTTGTGGAAAAGATTAGGCTGGAAAGGTTTCTTAGGGTTTAACTTCTTTATTGGCGCTACGCCTTTAACGTTCCTGGTTTACCCGTTCCTGCTGGCAATTTTCATCAGCTACCTGGTGTTCGATTTATCAACCATCCGTACGCTGTTCCCCGACTGGATTTTGTTTATGTCGATATTTAACCTGATGGTGGGTAACATCCTCATGATTTATATCAACATGATGGCGGTGTTTAAAAGGCGCTATTACGAGCTTATCCTGTTTGCCATCGCTAACCCGGTTTATTGGCTTATGCACTCGGTTGCTGCCTTTAAGGGGCTGTACCAATTAATTGTAAAACCGTTCTATTGGGAAAAAACAGAGCACGGCTTAAGTAAGGTTAACAATCCAACAAATATTGTTAAATGAGAAATCAATCCAGATATCTGCTGCTTATCACCTTTTTGCTTGCCGCATATTACCTGGTGCTGGGCATATATTTAAACCACCTCGGCTATGTGAGCCAGGAGGCCATGTTCTATATCGAGAAAACCAAGATCGTTATTGATGGGGTGGGTAACCGCCTTAAGGTAATGGGTTTGACAGCGCCGATATTGCCCTTTTACTCCTCGTTCATATTCTCGGCCATCAGTGCTTCGCTCGCGCCGGTAATCGCTTCATCGCTCATTACTGCTGTGTTGTTCTTCCTGATGAGCAACGCGCTGCTAAAACGCGCTAAGGACGATTTTTACCTGGTGATATTGCTTATCGTGTTCCTTGCGCATCCCGGGGTCTTATATATGGCAACATCCGGAAAGTCGATAGCACTGGTGGCGTTGTTCTTCTTCATGTTCTTTTTCAACCTGCTGAAGTTCTACCGCTCTAATACTACGTTCCACGTATCTATCGCCAGTATCAGTTTGGTATTGCTCATATTCTGCGATTATAAATTTATCTGGCTTACGCTGTTTTTTATACCGCTGGTATTGTCAATCACCATCAAAAGCTTAAACTTAGGCGAGCAGGAATCTATATTCCGGCTGTTCATCAGCTTTAATAACCCATCGCTGCGTCGTAAGCTGGTGAATAAAACCTTTGCGCTATACATCATTTTGTTCGTATTGCCGCTGGCCTGCATTATCTGCTACAAGCTGCTGAACCTTACCCACGCACAGGATTTGGACTATTTTAGCCAGAGCCCTTATGCTACCTGGACGGTTGTGGCCGACAAGCTGAGCTTCGATACGCTGTCGACCAGTACAACGTACCAGATACCGGAGACATCTGTATTGATATCGGCAAGGATGCTGCTGTTTTGTCCGCTGATGCTGATAGCTATTTACCTGTTCCGCAACAGTACTTACCAGATATTAACGTTATTAACGCCGTTTGCATTTGTCGAGTTTTTGCACATTAAATACGAAAAGGTGTTCCTGGTGCAGGAGTATTACCTGATATTCCTGGTGCTGGCGCTGCTGTGTATTCTGTACCGGGCCCAAACCATAAGGCGCCAAACGGTATTGAAAACCCTGGTGTTGGTGCTTACACTGGTGCAGCTGTATACCGGCTACATATTCCTGCGCAACTCATCCATAGCCGAGGAGCAGCATTTTATAGGCGTGCTGTTTAACCGCGCTGCCGATACCTCGCAGGATGAAAACCGCGAATTAGCAAAATACATTGATGGCCTGCCTAAAGAAGCGCATGTATTGGTTGATGATGCCATAGCTTTTCCGATAGTAGCGTTTTCGCAGGCCAATAAGGCAATGGATCTGACCGCCAAGGACAACCTGCAGAAATTTACGCTGCCTTACCAAAATTCGTACCTGGGTGCAATTGAGGCTCCTGATAAATTTGACGAATACATCTTATTGGCTACTCCTAAAAATGAGGTAACCGGTTTTACCCAGCTGAACGACAAGTACGTGCCCGTAATTAAAAAGGCCAACAGCGCCCTGAAATTGCGCCGTATTTATGAGACCAACGACTGGATATTGTATAAGGTGTTTTCGGAATAGTTTGGATTGAGTTAGGATTCCTCGGTATAAAAAATATAATCCCGGTGTTAGCAGCGCCGGGATTTTTTTTGGCCTTTTGGGAGACTTACGAAGTTTCAAAAACTTCGTAAGTCTGACGTTTACAAGGTTTTACAGCTTGTTGAAATATAGTCCCGGTGCAGATTATATCGGTTTTTTTTGTATCTGTTAACTATTATAAAGTCCGCTAAATATTTATTAACACCCTTGATAATACCGAAAAAGGTAGTTATTATTGAAAGTAATATAACCGGCCTGATATCGTATTTTAACCAAGACAGTTCTTTATAATCTGCATAAGGCAGTTATACCTGGTATATCTATCACAAGTATTATTTAAACCTTTTCATGAATTCCAAGCAATTTTTAGTGGTACTGGCATGCTTGCTGGTTTGCAGTACATCAATATTCGGGCAGGCTGTAAATGTCGATCCTCTTACCGGGGCAGGCCGTGTGGCCATACCGGTTTATACATTTAGCAAAGGGCAGGTTACATTCCCGGTAACATTGGTATATTCCGGCAACGGGGTCCGCACTAAAGATGTTGAAGGTACTGCAGGCATCGGCTGGAATTTGCTGACCGGGGGGATGATAAGCCGGACCCTGCGTGGTTTACCTGATGATGGTTCTGCAGATAATTCCTCAAACGCTCGTTACGGTTGGATGCACACCTCCAACACTGCCGTGTCATACATCACCGGGATTGACGATAACGTTGGGAATTGTACGAATGAAACATCGGATTTAAGCTATATAAGTTCACATTTCCCGATTACGATGGATACCGAGCCTGACATTTTCAACGTTAATGCCCCCGGATTGAGCTGCCAGCTGATTTTCGACAGGACGCTTGCTACTCCCGCCTTCAGGCCCATTGGATACCAGGACCTTAAGATTTCATATACCACTAGCGGGACGAAGATAACCAGCTTTACCATAACCAACGATAAAGGAATAACCTATTTATTTGACGTTCCTGAGTCCGCATCGTTGAGAACCGCATCAACCGGTACGCCTAAATATTTTACAACCAAATATCAGCAATATCAAAATGGTATTAACTACTATGATGCCTGGTATTTATCGAAGATTACGGATGCCAATGGCATGGGCGTACAACTGGCATATACTACAGGAACCACAACCCGCAATTCTTCCGATCCTATCACCTTGTTCCTGGCAGGATCAAGCACTGCGACACCTCAATACACCGTGCGTTCGTCTGTAACTCCAAAAACACTATACACGGTTTCCACCATCGACGACGATCTGATAACCGTTGAGCTCACTTTCAACTGGACATCCAGCTCATTAAGCGGCGGCGGCACCGACCAGATGTATATATCATCCGTTACAGGCCTCAATAAAAACCTGCTGTTTGGTTATAGTCCGGTAAAATATGTAACAGCGGGCGGCGCAAATTATTACCGCCAGTTCCTGCGGTCGTACATGGATACCACAGATCCAAATTCGCCGGTTAACTATACCTTCGCCTATTACGGTGAGACCCAGTCATCCGGAAATTACACCACCACATTGCCTGATTCCTCGTCTTTTAAGGTAGATTATTGGGGCTATTATGCGCCCAATGGCTTTACTTCACTGCAACCCGCTGTGTACATTAACCCTTCCAACAGTTCATATCCACGCTTTATTCCGTGGCGCGGAACGGCAACCAGCGGGTCCGACTATATTTATTTTACAGCCGGGAATAATTACAGCCCCGATACAGCCAATACTAAAGTGGGCAGCCTGAACGTGATAACTAACGCCGCCGGGGCCCCTACTACTATTCGCTGGGAATCAAACAATTACTACGACCCGGAAACCGGCACGGTATTGCCGGGCGCAGGCGTGCGGGTACAGGCAGTAAAATATGTCCCCGGCTACGGTAGCCCTGCTTATACTATCAATTATTCTTATAATTCACCATCAACAGGAGTATCCAGCGGGAAACCCATTTCGCTGCCGCAGTTTGCATTTACGTTTCCCTATGGCGGCGGCGGCACGGGATCGGCGCCTTATACCAATTCTACGGCTATATCGCCGGTTGATCTTTCTAATGATGATCATTCCATTGTTTACCAGTTTTTTAAAACCAGCCAAACCGGCAGCGGATATACGCTTTACGAGTTTAACCAGCCGGCTACCTATTTTGACCTTACCGCCCATCCCGGCTGCAGCGGTTGCTCCACAAATGACTGGGCGCCCACAGTGGACATGATTGCCCGCCATAATTGTGCATCCTCGTATGGTTTCATCAAAAATGACATGCACTCCTATCCCTTCATACCCGACCCGAATTACGGCTTTGAACAGGGCCTGCTTCACCAGGTTACCACCTATACCGAGGGCGGAACGCACATTTCCAGCCAGGATACCTACACCTACCAGCGATCGAACACGATGGGGACGATGTATGGTTTCCGCTATGAGGACAACCCCAACGGAACGCTCGATGTTACAAACTATAATAAATATGCTGTTAATTATGGCACGAGCGAGCTTACCACTATCGTGTCGAAAAATGTTTATAACAGCAGCGACTATTCTACAGTGAAGAATACGACGCAAACCATCACTTATGGCAGCGCTTACCACAAATTGCCGACGCAAATAGATCTGAACAATAGTGACGGTAATACGGTATCAACAAAAATAACCTATACGAAAGACTTTCCATCGGCCGGATCAGGAACAAATCCAAACGTAACTGCCATTTATAATTTGAATCAGCAAAATGTGAATATCCCGGTAGAAACAATTAGGCAAACTACACGCAGTGGCTCTACCTACATAACCGGGGGCTCGCTAACGTATTTTAAATCGTTTTCAGGTGCCGCATCTTTTAACCTGCCTTCGCAACAGTGGCAGTTGGTTGCACCAGATGGAATCCTTTCTTCCAGCTTTTCGCCATTCGCGGCCAGCGGTAGCGGCAGCAGCCAAACCATTAGCCAAAACATCAATTATCAGCTAAAAGCGAATTTTACCGACTATGACTACACCGCGGATTTGCTAACAGCGAATGATAACAACCACAGCGTAGTTACTACCGCTAACGACCATATCAGCAACAAGCCTTACTTTGTAGCAAAAAATGCTGGTGTTAACGAAATTGGCTTCCAGGATTTTGACAGCTACGGATACATAGGCTGCAGCTCTTCTGGCACAGGCGGCGCCAGTATAGCATCAGGCGGGCACGGCAACAGCCGCTATTACTCAATGCCTTCAACCCTAACTTTCACCCGGTCGATCACTAAAAGCGGCCTTTCATCGATTTATATATTCTCGCTTTGGGCGAATGGTACCAACGGTACCGGATATACTGTAAACGTAAAGCTAAACGGGGGTACTGCCATACCGTGCGCGTTCACCGGGACAGGCGCGTGGAAATACTATGAATTCAAGATAGCTGTAGGGGCCATGCCAACCACATTTACATTCGCATATACGCCCGCCCAAACCACCTCGATTGATGATGTATTGATATACCCCGATAACGCAGAGGTTGCCACCATGTGTTACGACATTACCACGCATCACAAAATTATGCAGACAGATACCAACGGTATATCTGTTTACTATCAAACAGACCGGTGGGGGCGTATCCTTT
Organism: Bacteroidota bacterium; assembly: GCA_040389845.1. GTDB lineage: Bacteria > Bacteroidota > Bacteroidia > Sphingobacteriales > Sphingobacteriaceae > Mucilaginibacter. The sequence goes on along the minus strand of JAZJZL010000154.1, from coordinate 1,831 downwards.
ATATCAGGGACCAGGATAATAATATTATTCAGCGCAATAAATATACTATTAGTTTATTCGAGTAATCAACCAACCTTAACCTAAAGCGTAATGTCAATAAAAATAACAAAATATATAGGCACACTGCTGCTTTTAGCAGCCTTTGCCCTAAAGGCGGATGGCCAGATGCAGGTGCTTAACCAACAGGATAATATCAAAGTGGCTGGTATAACTAACGACGCCGCGATTGATGCGCTTACTGTAACCGGTAAACAAACCATCTATCAATATAGCGACGGGTTCGGCCGCCCTGTAGAGACCGTCGTTGGTAATGGCACGCCATTGCAGAAAGATTTTATCCAGCCCGTGGCTTACGATGCCTTTGGCGGTGTAACCACTAACCTGTTGCCCTATACGGATAACAATACCGGCGGCTATTTTCGCGGCGGCGCAGGCTCAACCGCGCAGGCAACTTTTTACAATACCACAGCAACCTACCTGGTAGCCCGCGACAATTCGCCTTATAGCAGTACTGTATTCGAGAGCAGCCCGTTGCGGCGCGTGCTGCAGGCCGGCATGGTGGGCGACGGCTTTCAGCCCGGCGTTGCCGGGGCGCATTTTAAAAGCGTAAACTATCGCAGCAACAATACCACGGCCGACGGCAACATTTTTGTATGGTTCCCCGATGGCACCTATGTGCCCGGAACCCTGTATGGTGCAAACAGCCTTTCGGTAACCGAAGGTATTGATGAGGATGGTGTAACCACGCGTGTTTTTACCGATGTGGCGGGCCACACCGTATTAAAGCGGCAGATACACAGCGGCGGCAACCTGGATACCTATTATGTATATAATATGGCGGGCATGCTCACCTATGTTATCCCACCGGCCGCCGTGGCGCAACTGGCCGCGCACAGCTACAGCCTTAGTGCATCGCCCATAAACAAAATGATATTCAGCTACACTTACGATGCTAAAGGCCGTCTCGCTACAAAAACCGTCCCTTCTGCGGCAGCCGTGTATTACGTGTACGATTATTGGAACCGCCCGGTATTGATACAGGACGGTAATTTGCGTGCCGCCAACAAATGGAATTATATTAAATATGATGTTAAGGGCAGGGTAATAAGCCAGGGTATTTATGTGGATACCGCCCCAGGCCACCAGTTGCAAGGCGACATGCAAGGCTATGCAGATAGCTTTACCACCAATTGGTACGAAAGCCGCAGCGCTACGCTTACCAACGGCGGCTATTATACCAACAGCTGTTTCCCTACCGGCGGCACCGCTTTGGCCTATGCCTATTTCGACAATTACGATATTGACAATAACGGTACCGATAACTTTACCTACGCAACGCAAAGCGATACAAACCTGCCGAACGAAGAATCGGCTACCACGGCATCGCTTCGCGGCGTGCCTACCATGGTAAGCAAGACCACTGTTGGCAGCGGCCTCACCAGCACCTGGCTCACCACGGTTACCTTTTTTGATAAGCGCGGTAACCCTATACAGGTGCAAAGCAATAACCAGGTGTATTATACAAGTGCTACTACGCTTACCGATGTTAAAACCATAGTGCCCGATTTTACCGGTGTGCCCCAGGTTTCAAAAGTTACCAAAAAGAGCGGGGCCAGCACCACAACCACTGTATACACCGGGCTAACTTACGACCATATGTACCGCATAACAGGCGTAAGCCAAAAATACGGCACAGCCGCAGGCGGACTAACCGCTGTGGCTTCATATAGTTATAACGAGCTTGGGCAGGTTATACAGAAAGGTTTGGGTTACGTAAGTTCCGGCGTTTGGCTGCAAAACCTGGATATGCGCTTCAACATACGCGGGCAAC
>JAZJZL010000153.1:36510-39296 GCA_040389845.1 Bacteroidota bacterium | reverse complement strand
GCAAAGTATTATCTAAAACATGCGATCATAAACGGTAATATTAAAAGAGTGATTTTTGGATTAGACTTTTTTATGTTTAACTCATTAGAGAAATTCAATCCAGCGTTTGATAGTACACTGGTTGGCAGGAAATTAAATTTTATAGATATGCTAAAGCCTTGCCTGCCATCTAAATACGTAGTTACCGATATTTATAATACGATAAATATCAGTAGAACTCAACCTGAAAGAATGGAGTTTCTCGCAAACGGGTATAGGCCCGGCTCATCGGTATTTTATCACCTTCAAGATTATAAAAAATTACATTACTATACTAACTGGATATTTCTATCTAACGATAAGCAGGCTACCCCTTATTACGGGCGGTATGTGCAGAACGAACAAACTTTCAAGTGCTTTGAAGATTTTTTGGATATATGCCGCCGTAACAATATAGAATGCATTCTTTTTATTACACCTGCTCATGCCCTTTTAGATGGTGAGGGAATACATTTGACCGGTTTGTGGGATAAAATGGAAGATTTTAAACGTAATGTTACCAAAATAGCCTGTGAAAAAAATGCAGTAATTTGGGACTTTTCGGGTTATAATTATGTTACCACCGAAAGCCTTAAAAATCCAATGAAATACTACTGGGATTCATCACACTATAAAGAGTCTATTGGTAATTTGATGATGGAGCAAATGATGATGCCGCAATTAAACAATTCAGCTTATTTTGGCACACGCTTGACCGAAAAGAACATTGAGCAACATTTGAAAGAGATCAGAACTGATAGAGAGAAATATTTAAAGTCAAACCAGGTTGATGTAACCTGGATTAACCAATTGTATAATAGGATTAAGGAAAATAAAGGAATCCCTAAAGAACAGACTGAGAATATTTTTGCTAAATAATGTAAATTAAAGATGACTGACACAGGAAGATAGTGCAAATGGTATGCCTGGAGGCCCGGAACAGTAAAGTTTATAAATAATTAATGAAAGACGTAAAAATGAATATTATCGGAATCAACGTAAGCCACAATGCAAGTGCCTGTTTGATGATTGGCGGAGAAATAGTAATTGCAGCACAGGAAGAACGATTTACGAAGATCAAGAATTTCACAGGATATCCTAAGCAATCAATTGATTATTGTTTAAAATACCTGGCGGATCGCGGCCTTAAAGTGGATAAGGTTGGTTTTTCAACTACTGAAAATGTTGCTATATGGTTTGCATATCCTATACAGCATTATTTTAAAATGAAAGACTATAATAACCATTATGGAGATGGTTTTTATGGTAGAAAATTAAAGAAAGAACCTGTTGACGATTACTATCAGAAAATAATTGACAACAACTCTAAAAATACAGCGCCAACTTATTTAGACTATGGTCAGTTTAAAGACATTGATTCGTTAGTTAATAATACAGAACAGTTTCGCGATCTTCAGCGGGCTTACGCTGCGGAACAATGTTCGGTTAAACCAGAGCAGGTGGAGTTTATTGACCATCATACCTGCCATGCCTATTATGCTTATTTTGCCAGTAAAAGAAAAAGCGACGACTGTGTTGTGATTACTTTGGATAGCGATGGCGACGGACGTAACCAAACGGTTTGGCATTTTAATAAAGGCGATGTTAAATTATTGAGATCGACTAATCAGTGCGATTTAGCCAGGATATACAAAATCACGACCTTGATTTTGGGCATGAAGCCGGACGAACATGAATTTAAGGTAATGGGGATGGCCCCATACGCAAAACCCGAGTATGTTGATATAGTTTATAAGGACGTTTACGAACCGTTATTGAAGGTAGAGGATTCGAAGGTACTTCATAATGAAAGGCCGGCTGATATGTATGCCTATCTTTCTGAAAAATTGAAGCCTTATCGTTTTGACAATATAGCGGGAGCCGTTCAGAAGTTGGTAGAAGAGGTAGCGATAAAGCTTTTTAAACAAGTTAATGAATTAACCGGGGCCCGGAACTTCGCCATAAGCGGGGGAGTTTCAATGAATATCAAGATGAATATGATATTGTCTCAACTGGATTTTGTTGATAACGTTTACGTTCCTGCCTCCGGATCTGATGAGTCCTTATGCATGGGCGCTTGCTATTTTTTACAGGGAGAGGATTCAGCGCCGTTAAAAAATACTTACCTCGGTTATGATATAAAGGACGACTTATCTGAAGAGAAAATAAGATCGCTTTTTGATGACGGACATTTTGAGGTAAGTACAAATGTTGACCATAAAGCTGTTGCCAAAATACTTGCCGGCGGAAACGTCGTTGCTGTTGCGAGAGACAGGGAAGAATTTGGAGCCAGAGCATTAGGCAACAGGAGCATAATAGCCAGCCCGAATGATCCGGAAGTTGTTAAATTGATAAATGAAGCCATAAAAAACAGGGATTTTTGGATGCCGTTCGCGCTTAGTATTATGGCCGATCATACCGGGGATTATCTTGTAAACCCTAAGAAGCTCGACTCGCCGTATATGACGATCGGTTTCGATACGCTCGACGCAAAATATAAAAATATCAAGGCTGGTACCCATCCGTATGACAGAACCTGCAGGCCACAGATATTAAAGGAGGAAGCAAATCAGCAATACTACGATCTAATAAGTGAGTTTAATAATATTACCGGTATTCCGGGATTATTAAATACCAGTTTAAATTTGCATGGTAATCCTATATGTTCCACGCTTTCAGACGTAGAATACACCTTCAAAAATTCGGGGTTAAATTATCTGTATATAAACGATAATTATCTGATCAAAAAGAGAGATTCAAATTAACCG
>JAZJZL010000153.1:5126-36473 GCA_040389845.1 Bacteroidota bacterium | reverse complement strand
TGTGCTGAGTTATTTATCCCTCCGTTATTGAAATTAATTGACTATCCTAAAGTTTTGATAGTCGCATTTAAATTATCGGGTTGCGAATGATCAATTTTGAATATCGGTTAATACAGCGCATGCGGGAAAGTTCGGTATTATTTTATCGTTATTGCGCTGGTCCTGTTCAAAATATGAAGCATCCGGATATGTTAAAGGTTTTAGCTGTACAATAAAGGCCTTTTTTTTAAACTGAAATTATAGATGATAGATAGAAAATCGATCAGGTTAAAAAGAAATTCTTTTGAGAATGTATTTATTGTAGATGACAGGAATAAATGGAACAGCTGTATTCTTAAATGTAATAAAGAGCTTGACCTGGTATTATGCGTCGACTTTGCATTAAAAAAACAATTAAAGGACGAAGGATTTAATGTGGCATTTTTAGACCACCTGGTTGACGAGAACGTGTTAAACAGCATAAACCTGGAAATGAATACATTTTTATATAAATGGTGTAAAGATGCTGGTGGACAAGACTTATTAGCTTACGGGTGTTTTAATATAGGCGAAGCACTTTTGCTAAACCTGATGACCGACGTTACTTATTTCTGCCATTTTTTTTTCAACGTACTGGCCTTAAAATCTATCGAATACAAACAATTGCAAGTTGCAACAGGCGATGCTACAATTATAGAAGCATTGAATAAGGCCGGATTGAAGTACTGGTTAGCGGAGGAAATATCTGCCGGGAAACAAGGGGTTGTTTATTATTTCCCCATCAAAACGTGGATGACCGAAGCTATAAATGGAAAGGCATGGAAGAGCAGCTTAAAAATATTATACAACCGGGTTTTGGATACGTTAGTGGGTTTGATAAATTTATTTCAAAAGAAAAATCAATCCTATGTTTATATCCAGGAATATCATCCCACGTCGGCTATAATAAGCAAACTGATTAAATTTCCCGGTATTTTATTGGTGCTTCCGGAATATCCTGGTCTGAAGGGGCTTATCAAAAATTTCAGCCAGCTGCTTAAGAGGCGAAAGGTGGTTTACAAAGACTTTAATACAAGCCGGGAAGCTATACGTATATTTGAACAATATAAAAAAGCTGAGAAATATAATTGGGTGCACGATAGCTATGTTATTAGCGATTACTTGTATGAAATTATAGACAGCGTTATAGAAAAACCTATTTACGAAGCGGTTTCAAAAGCAAAAAGTATTAAACGCTACTTCGACAGGCATACACTAAAATTAATGATTCCCGTAACAGATTTTTGGTTAGAAAACCGGCTGATCGCGAATTACGCTCATGATAAAAAGGTCCCTGTTTTTTTTATTGCAAACGGCTTACTAAATACACCCTACTTAAATGAAGGGCGCGATAGCGATTTTGTAAATTGTTACAGCGAAAGTATTAAAGAAGACTATTTTAACAGCGCTCCCAATGCGCTGGTTCTGGGCGATCCGAGGATGGACAAATACGCTGCAACAAATAAGAAAGATATAAATAGAGAGCATCCTACTATAATTATCGGTGCGGCAGGGTATGACGTAACAGACATTAACTCATACTTGGCATATGAGTTTGATTTTTTATATGATGTTCTCAAGAGCATTAACTTACTGGTATCTTTGGGCCGTAAAGCAAAGGTTATACTTAAAGTAAGAGCTAACGGGTATGCTGATTTATATAGTTCATTCGTTACTGAATATTTCAGTAACCTGGAGGTTGAGGTTATACAACATTCGAATTTTTATGACTTAATACAACAGGCAGATTTATACATCTCCATATTTTCTCAAACGATTTTTGAAGCTTCCACCCTTGGCATTCCATCAATTTATTATAAAAAGGACACACAAATAATATACAGGCCATTTGACAGCAAAAGTGAATTGTTGATAGCTCATGACACGAGCGATCTGGTTGACAAGATAAAGCTGTTTTATGAAGGAAGCGAAGAATTCGAGCTTTTTATGGATAAAAAAGTGATTGAAAAATATGTGGGGCCTTTGGATGGGGGGAATACACAAAGAAATATTGATTTCATAACGAAAATCATCGATCAAAACAAAGTAAAGATACTTTAAGAAATAACTAAATTGGGAAAATACATCAAAATATATTTCTGGCAGGCAATCTCAATAGTGTTCAATTTTAGCGCTGTATTTGTGGTTACCCCATATATATCATCCAACAGGGCGCTTTATGGCATATACTCGATAGTGATAGCTGCGTATTTTTTTATTTCATACGCAGATTTCGGGTTTTTAAGTGCCGGAATGAAATATGCGTCTGAGAGCTATGCCAAAAAAAATATTGAAGAAGAAGTTGAGGTGATAGGCTTCTCGGGGATGGTTTTTCTTGTATTTGCCGTTTTATACGCTTTTGGAGTTGTTTTGATTTCTTTTAACCCATTGATACTTGTGAAAGGTATTACCGACGCTCATGAGTTGAAAATAGCCAGGCAATTATTAATACTGCTGGCGTTTTCATGCCCTGTATTGGTTTTTCAAAGAATTATTCAAATTATATATGGAATACGTCTGCAGGATTATGTGTTTCAACGTGTTCTCATTATTTCCAACATTGTAAAGCTGCTTTCTGTTTTTGTGTTTTTTTATAACGGAAGATATATGATAGTTGAATATTTTTTGTTTTCGCAGGTGTGTTTACTTGTCGCGGTTATTACCGGCCTGGTAATGATTAAAACCTCGCTTAAATATGATATTGTACTATTGATCAAATCATTCAAATTATCAAGAAAGCTTTTCGATAAAACCAAAAAACTGGCGTTTACCAGTATATTTTTAACTATTTGCTGGATATTGTATTATGAGATGGATCCGTTTGCTATAGCTAAAATTTTTGGAGCAAAGCAAGTGGCAGTATACGCAATCGGCTTAACAATCATTACCTATTTCAGATCGCTTTTCGGTATATTATTTACCCCTTTTGTTGCCCGGTTCAATTACTTTGTGGGCTTGAATGACAAAGAAGGCTTGCAAGCCTTCTTTCTTAAAGTAATGGCTATTTTTTTACCGGTAACGGTATTTCCGATAATTGCTGTTTTTTTAACCACGCAAAATTTTATCCTTTCGTGGGTAGGGCCCGGATATACATCTTCCATATCTGTTGCACAGGTATTGGTGCTCTGTTATATTTTTAGCTTCATTACTTACCCGTCAGGTATCTTAATTATGGCCAACGAACGTGTAAGGGCGTTGTATTTTACCAGCGGACTGCAGCCGATCATTTTTTGGATCGGCATTTCAATTACTTACCGTTACTTAGGCTTACATGCTTTTGCGTACTTTAAATTTTTAGCGTTTTTCCTGGAAACAGTGGTATATACCGTTTTGATACTTAGATTTTTGGAGATTAGCCTTTTTAAACTACTTAAAAAGATCGTTGTTCCTGCAATTATCCCTGTTATATTCGTTGTTGGGCTGTTGTTGTTAGTAAGGAAAGAGCTGCCTGTTAGCCTGGGCAAAGTATATCTTGGCTATTATTTTGCGTCTATTGGAGGGGTGGTTGCATTAGGAGTAATATGTTACTATTTCACCTCGTATGTATTTAAGGAGTACGTTAATAAATTAACCGTCAGTATAATGCCCGGCAGGCGCCTTACAGCTGACAAAAGCTTGCTCTCATGACTTATATATTCATTTATTTAAAAACTTTGCTTCTGGCCACATTCAGATTTTTTCGTGAGATTTCGCTGCAGACAAAGTATGTTATCAATAATCCCAACTGCAAGTTTTATCCCGGCTCTGTTTTAATAAATTCATTTTTAGAAGGATATAATGTATTATTTTACGATGTCCAGGTTATCGACAGTTCGGTCGGGGCTCACACATATATTCAAAAAAGATCTACTGTTGTAAATGCAACTATAGGTAAATATTGTTCCATAGCATCAAATGTAGCCATCGGACCAGGTGTGCATAAAACAGACGGTGTAAGCACCCACCCGGCATTTTATCTTAAAAACACGCCGCTATTAAAGACATACAGTAAAAAAGACTCTTTTGAATCAAGCAGGGCAACCTCGATAGGGAATGACGTTTGGATTGGGGAAGGGGTTACGATAATAGATGGTTTGAAGGTTGGAACAGGGGCGATTATAGCAGCGGGAGCAGTAGTTACTAAAGACGTACCTGATTACGCTATAGTTGGAGGTGTACCGGCTAAATTAATTAAATATCGCTTTAATGAACTTTATATTCAAAAATTGTTAGAATCAAAATGGTGGGACTTATCAGACAGCGAGCTTTCAACATATACGGACCGGTTTGTTTCTGTAGAAGAGTTCTTCGATAAAAACAGGTAACACATAAACCGCTGTTTTAAGAAATATCATGTTCACTCAAAAAGTAATTAGAACTAATGAAATATATAAATAAGATAAGATCATTAATTTATTTCTTCCTTAATGTATTTGCTTATAAAAAACTTCATATAAAGTCTGATATAAAGTTCTCTAACAGGGTTGAAGGGAAAAAATATATTACAATATTGAAGCACGCTTTTATCAACAGAGGGGGATGGCTGCTTGCTTTAAAGATTGATGATACAGAACCAAACTTAACCATTAACGAAGGTTGCGTTGTTGGTGATTACTGCCATATTACTTCAGTAAGAAGCGTAATTATCGAACGTGATGTTATGATTGCGAGTAATGTCTATATTTCAGATAATCTTCACTCTTTCACAGATATTGACAGACCTATAAAAAATCAGCCGGTAATTTTTAAATCGGAAGTTGTAATTGGCAGCGGAACCTGGATTGGAGAAAATGCATGCATTATTGGAGCAAAAGTAGGCAGAAATTGTGTAATTGGAGCTAACGCCACAGTTAACAAAGATGTTCCTGACTATTGCGTTGTGGCGGGAAATCCAGGCAGGATAATTATGAGGTATAATTTCCAAACTAACATATTTGAATAGTAATTCAACAAAGTTTAAATGAATTTAAATCATAAACAGCTAAAAAAAGCTATATTAATTAGAACGGTTGAACAAGAGTTTTTAAATCTGTTTTCGAAAGGTAAACTAAACGGTACAGTTCATACTTGTGTTGGGCAGGAGTTTTCGGCATTAGCGTTTGCTGGTCAATTAAAAAAAAGCGATTTTGTTTTTTCCAATCATAGATGCCACGGTCATTATATTTCCTTTACGGATGACTGGCGAGGGCTTATTGCCGAATTATTAGGAAAGAAATCCGGAACATGCGGGGGAATAGGCAGCAGCCAGCATCTTTGTAAGGATAATTTTTTTTCAAATGGGATTCAGGGAGGCATCGTTCCCGTTGCAGCAGGATATGCGCTTGCTAATAAACTGGATAAAAATGATGCTGTAGGGGTTGTTTACATTGGAGACGGCACTTTAGGTGAAGGGGTTTTATATGAGACGATGAACATTATTTCTAAATGGGATATTCCATTGATCATTGTCTGCGAGAATAATTTCTATGCCCAGTCCACTTCTATTGAAACTACTATTGCCGGCGATATATTAGCGAGAGCTGAATCATTTGGTATCAGGACATCCAAGAGTAGTACCTGGGATGTTGAAGAATTATTTGAAAGTTCGAGGCAAACGATCGATTATGTCAGAAAGAATAAAAAACCGGCGTTTCATTTAGTAGAAACGTATCGGCTTAACCCACACTCAAAAGGCGATGACGACCGTAAAAAAGATGAGATCGATTCATTTATTTTGAAAGATCCCATCAATATTTTTGAAAACACAGATCCGGCTTATTTTTCGAGATATTATAATGAAATTCATGAAAAAGTCCAAGCATATATCAATAGTATCGAAAATGACGAAGAGTTAAAAATAGACGAGTACTATTTTCCTGAGGAAGAAAAATTATACAGCTGGAGTGGATTAAAGTTTAATCCGAATAAAAGGCAGGTTGAGTTATTAAATGAATATTTAACCAACGAGATGGAAAGCAACCGGCGTGTAGTGTTTATCGGGGAAGACGTTTTAAGTCCATACGGAGGCGCGTTTAAAGTTGCCAAAGGCTTATCTGAAAAGTTCCCGGAAAAAGTATTTAGCACGCCGATATCCGAAGCTGCAATTATCGGAATATCTAATGGATTAGCACTTAATAATTATAGGCCATTAGCCGAAATTATGTTCGGCGATTTCATTTTGCTAGGATTAGATCAAATCATTAACCATGCCGCGAAATTCGCTCATATGTATAATTTTAAGGTTAAATGCCCATTGATTGTAAGAACGCCTATGGGGGGTGGCCGTGGATACGGCCCGACTCATTCTCAGTCATTGGAAAAGCACTTGATAGGGATCAGCAATACAGTAGTAGCCGCAACCAATCAATATATAGCCCCGTCAATAATCTATAAATCCGTATTTAAGCAGGAGTGCCCGGTAATAGTTATCGAGAACAAAGTTGATTATGGAAAAAAGAATGCCCCACTCGCAATTGAGTCATATAAATATGAAGTTACGGATCAAGATTTTCCTGTTTTAAGGATTAAGCCCCAGTTTTCTAATCCGGATCTCACCATAATAACATATGGGGGAATGTCTGATCTCGCGGTTGGCTCGATTTCTGAAATATTCAAGGATTTGGACCAAATCGTTCAGGTATTGATCTTAACCTGTATTTCACCGATTGATTTTAAAGTGTTGGCGGACGAATTAAAGACCAGCAAATTTGTTTTCACACTCGAAGAAGGAAGCTTGCCGGCCGGCATTGGGAGTGAAATAGTTGCGGGCCTTTCTGAAATATTGCCCAATAAGAGATATAAAAGAATTGCTGCATTGCCGGTTCCCATACCTTCGGTAAAATCACTTGAGTCCGGTGTATTGCCAACAAAAAAAGATTTAGTCAGCCAGATCAAAAAATATATAAAGTAATGGATGTTCTTGAAGAAATAATAGTACCATTTAGTTCCGTTAATGATAATAGCGTAATTGTACTAAGTGTGAAATTTTCGTCTGGTTCTTACGTAAATGCCGGCGAAATAATTGCAGAGCTGGAAACGTCAAAAACAACCTTTACGGTTGAAGCTAATCATGCAGGATTTATAGAAGTGTTGTGTGAGGCAGAGCAAGAGGTAAAAATAAATCAATGTATATTTAAAATTTACAGTTCGGCAGAAAGTATCCACGTTAAGAGTGTGGGTAATGTTGTGGAAGATGCGTTGGAAGATAACCCGAAAGTGTCAAATGGAAATACTTTTACAGTATTTTCGGATAAGGCTGAAGCCTATATCATTGAAAAAAAGATATCAAAAAGCCTGTTTACATCTTTTGATTATGTTAATGTCAGTATAATTGAAGAAGTGTTAGGGATAACTCAGGATATAAATGTTCCTAAAAAAACGGAGCCCAAAACAAACAGTGCACCTATTAGCAATCAAGATGATGTAGTTTTTGAAAAATTAACAAAAGATAAGGTTCTCGAGATAGAGTATCTGAGCAGTGTACAGCAATCAAATTTAACCAGCAATGTTACTGTTGATATCGATATTGACAAAACGACAGCCTTTTTAAATGAAAGATTGAAGGTAATAAAAAACTCGGTTCTGCCACTGATAATCTTCGAATCCTCCCGCCTGCTTAAAAAGCATAAACTATTGAATTGTTATTTTGAAAATAATTCAATAGCCTATTACAATGAAGTTAATATCGGCTTGGCGGTTGACATGGGTAAAGGACTAAAGGTGTTAAAAATAAAAAACGCAGATGAATTGCAGCTTCTTGAAATAGAGGATAAAATTACAGAACTGTCTGACAGATATTTAAATGATACGTTATCAGTAGATGACCTGACCAAATCAACTTTTACAATAACTGATCTGTCAAGTTTTGGAGTGTATGATTTCTATCCGCTTATAAATAAAGGAAACTCCGGCATCATGAGCATTTCCTCTACAATAAATTCGTCATGTAAAGTTTCAATTACCTTTGATCACCGGGTAACAAATGGCAAATATGTTTCTATATTTTTGATGGAATTGAAAGACAGGATTGAAAGTTACAAATCTGCCAGAAATCAGCCGGCTAAAACCGCAATACATTGTTATAAATGTCTCAGACAAAATTCTGCAGAAAGCTTATCTAATTCCATTCATTTTTTAAAAGTTGTTGATCCATATGGTAATGACAATGTTTTATGTAGTTTATGTTATGAAGGTTTTTAATAATTAGGATATGAATGAAGAGTCAGTTATTAATGTCAAGAACATTGTTTCAAAATTTACCAAAATAAAAGTTGAAGACATTAACAATGTTACACCAATTGATAAAACTATTTTACCGGGGTCGATTATAATTCATCGGATGTACTCCCATTTGAAATCTGAAGGGTTTCCGGTTGAAAATTATTCTGACATACGGACATTTGGTTCATTAATGGACAGACTTTCAGCAGGTGGCGAATTCCTCCTGTCCGGACGGTCGTCTCAAATGACAATCGATAATGAGCCTGCGCCAAATTCTACCGGCGTAGGAATAGACATTGAATTTATAACAGAGTTGCCGGACGTTAAAGACTACTGGGAGTCCGAATTTTACGCAGACGTATTTAGTAAAACGGAAATAGCCCATTGTTTAGCCTCAGTTAACCCAAAAGAAAGTTTTTTGGGCAAGTTTGCTGCGAAAGAGGCGATTATAAAAGCAGATAACTACTACGCTACGGTTAAATTGAATACGATAGAAATTCTTAATTCAAGTGATGGCAAGCCATCATTTGGAGATATAAACATTTCTATATCTCATAGCAATGGTTGTGCAGTGGCTGTGGCCTTAATACTTGAGGAAAAAGATAGTGCAGTCCCTCATATATCTGTGCCTGACGAAGCAGGTGAGGGCGTCAAATTACAAAATATAGTTTCCCAAAATAGCAGGAAGGTGAACATCCTGATGGGAATAACTGCATTAATTGTAATTTTTATAGTGTTGGAAAAACTTCATTTTTTAATATATCGCTGATAAATTAATGGGAAACATTTTGATAACGGGCGGGGCGGGTTTTATTGGTTCAAACCTGGCTAAAAAGTTATTGACCGAAGGGCATCAAATAACTATACTGGATAACTTTCTTGCCCAAATTCACGGAGAAAAAGATACGCTGGATGAAGCGCTTGAAGGAAAAGTACGCCTGTTAAAAGGGGATGTTGTTGATAAGGAAGTATTCTATACTGCATTAAGGGACCAGGATGCGGTGATACACCTGGCGGCAGAAACGGGCACGGGTCAGTCTATGTACGACGTTTCAAGATACACCCTGGTAAACATCCAGGCCACATCAACCTTATGCGACTACATTATTAATGAAAAACATAGCATTAAAACGATAATCGTAGCGTCCTCCAGATCTATATATGGAGAAGGGAAATACTACTGCCAAAGCTGCGGTAATGTGTATCCGGATGCAAGAACATTTGCATCGGTAAAAGACTCGTATGAAGTTACGTGCCCGGAATGCAACGATAATACCCTTGTGTTAAAAGCTACGGACGAGCGATCAAAAATCCACCCGGCTTCATTTTACGGAATTACTAAACAAGTGCAGGAGCAGATGGTAATTATGGCGGCCAAATTGAAAAAAATAAATGGATTCGCCTTACGTTACCAAAACGTTTACGGCCCCGGTCAATCGCTTAAAAATCCCTATACCGGCATCCTTTCCATATTTTCGAGATTGGCATTACGAAATGAAGAAATCAATATATTTGAAGATGGCCTTGAAAGCAGGGATTTTGTATACATTGACGATGTGGTTGAAGCCACTGCCAGGTGCCTGGATGGCGAACTGACGGGGCAGCATATTTTAAACGTGGGCAGCGGCGTTCCGGTATCGGTAATTGAGGTTGCTAAGGAAATTACAAATTATTTAAAAAGTAAAACCCTGATAAAAGTATCGGGAACATTCCGGGAGGGAGATATCCGTCATAATTTTGCTGATTTGGAATTGGTTTCGTCGGTAATCGGATTTCAACCAAAATGGAGATTTAAGGATGGACTTCACCGTTTCCTGGATTGGGTGCTGAAACAAGAAGATATTCCGCTTAACGTAAATGATTATACACATTCGTTAATGGAGTTAAAAGAGAGAGGGCTTTTAAATGGCTGATATAATTAGCCCGTTAATTAGCGTGGTTTTTACCAGCTATAATCATCAAAAGTATTTAAAACAGGCAGTTGATAGTATCCTAAACCAGACTTTTAAAGATTTTGAGTTTATTATTATCGACGACTGCTCGACAGATGGAAGCAGGAGTATCCTGGAAGCCTATCAAAATATTCCAAACGTTAGGATTACTTTTTTAGAAAAGAATACCGGCAGCTATGTTAAGGCCAGTCATTACGGTGCTTTACAAGCCACAGGTAAGTATTTGCTGTTTGCGCAATGCGATGATTTTGCTGAAAATACTCAGCTGAGTTATTTGTCCGAAAAGGCTTTATTGTATCAGGATACGGTAGGGGTGGTTTTTTCAAAAAGCAACATGATTAATGATAAAGGCGAATTTTTGGGTGATGATTACACGTTAAGAAACAAAAGCTTCAGGGAAAAATGTGCCGCGGATGTATTTCTTGACGGCAAGCAAATGAGGTCGTTTTTATCATATGCATGTGTAATACCTAATTTAAGCGCAGCATTGATAAAAAAAGATTTATACTTTGAAGCAGGCGGACTGCCCGAGAAATATGCAATGGCGGCTGATTGGGCATTTTGGCTTTCTTTGTCGGAGATGACAAATTTCTATTACGTTACTCAGCCATTAAATAATTTCAGGCAACACAATGCCACCATCAGAAGCAAGACAAAAATAGACAACCAGCTGCTCGAGATTTTCACCTTATTTACCGAACACATTAAAACTTATAATATTACAGGAAAATCCCGGAATGAAATGCTAACGGGTTTCGGTAATATTTGGTTTACCTATTTCCTGGAAGCCCCGCGATCTGTTGCTGCGTCGGCTATTAAGTTCATCAGTAAAATTTCAGCGAAAAATAAATTTATGAGTTATTTTTTATTAAAAGGAGCTTTAAAAAAGATAGGCTTCATTATTAATAAATAGCTGTCAATATGATTAGATAATGACTAAATTTTTTTCCGTAATTATTCCCACCTATAACCGTGCTGCTGGAGTTAAAAGAGCTTTAGACTCTTTAACAAGGCAAACCTTTACGGATTTTGAAGTTTTAGTTTGCGACGATGGTTCAACAGATGAGACAGCGACTGTTGTAAAAGGCTATTCCGATGTATTGGACATAACGTATCTTTGGGCCGAAAATTGGGGAGGGCCTGCCAGGCCACGGAATTTAGGGATTGAAAAAAGTGTTGGTAAATGGATATGCTTTTTGGATTCTGATGACTGGTGGTATCCGTCGAAACTGGAAGAGTGTTTTAAATTTACGCAGGAATTTGACTTTATATATCATTACTTAGATATAATTGACGAAAAAGATAAAGGGCGAAATCCGAAAAGAGTTAGCCGCCCGTTAAATAATAATGTTTTGAAGGAGTTGACAGTTAATGGCAACTGCATTGCCAATTCCAGTGTTTTAATACGAGCATCGATAGTTAAACAAGCGGGCAAGATTGCCGAAGATAGGGACCTGATAGCTGTTGAAGATTATGATTACTGGTTAAGGGTGGCAGAAATTACAGGAAAATTTAAATTTATAGCCCAATCTTTGGGGGCTTACAACTGGGGAGAGCCGTCAAATATTTCACATATATCGCTTAACAGAATCGAAAAAGAAAGAAACATATTTAACAAGTATGTCAAACAATTGGGGGAAAGTGATATTGCTGAAGCCGAAAGCGTGTTTAGTTATAAAATAGGGAGGTATTATGGCATGCTGGGAGATTTTCAGGAAGCCAGGCGACTACTTAAAATTGCATTACTGAGCAAATCTTTGGAAGTAAAAATTAAGGCTTTTATCTATTTAATGTATTTTCGTTTTCCTGTTCTTAAAAAGCATAGTAAATGAATGAAGATAGCCAGTTGTCAAAAATTGCTACGACATGCCTTTTCCTGTCTTTTTTTAGTGCGTACGTCGGTATAATTTCCCTTGTATATGCCGTAATGCTCCCGATGCTTATTGTGAAGGTTGACAAGAATTATAAAATTACTTTTTATGATTTTTTTCACATCATAGTATTGCTCGTTTTTGCCTGTCTCAAGTTTTTCCAGGTAGGTTTTTTTACAGCAGACTCGATTTTAAGGTATTATCTGGGTGTTGTACTGGTATATCAGTTCAGTAAAACTTATGCAGTAAAGTTAGATATACAAAAAATCCTTTTTGTATTCTGTATATGCGTAATTGCTGAGGGTGTGATTATCAACATATTTTTCGATCCTTTTCAATATCTTCCAAACTACCCTCACGCTGCATTTGAAGAGCAGATGATAGGCCATTACACCAAATTTATGGGCTTTTACCAACGGCCTTATAGTGTAGGGATGAACTCCAGCACATCGTCGACGATACTTTGCGCAATGATGATCTTCAGGGATATCCTGATAAAAAACAAAGCTATTGTAGCAGATAAAAAGATTGAAATATTAGGTGCTGTTTCAATATTAATGTTAGCCTCGGGCGTAGGTTTGGCTCTTTACTTTTTCTACCTGCTCCATAAGTTTCAATTACTTACGTTAAAACGATTTTTAATATTACTGGCGATAGTGGTATTAATGTTAAATTATTATGCGCAAGTTTCTGAATTTATATCACCCGACAGTATCTTCCAAAAGGTATCATCGGGATACGTCAATTTTTTAGAAGATTATAAAACTGAACAGGTAACAAGTGTTTTCAGCGAGCTTAAAGAACCCGGTAATTCACTTTGGATAGGTAAAGCCTTTGAAACTAAAAGCGAAATAATAACGCAAAGTGATTTTGCCTGGAATGACTTGTTTATATGTTTAGGCTTTGGCGGTTTGATACTTTTAATATCCTTCCTTGTTAATAAAGTGAATAAATTTACATTATTTCCGATTTTGATATTTATCATTGGGGCGTTTCATTATGGAGGTATGTTTACGTTGGCCGGGCAAATTATTCTTGCTCAAATTTTATGCGCCGATTATCAGCCAGTCCATATTGATAAAAATACCGCCACAGAAATAGCGGCACAAGTTTAATATGTTAAGTATAATTATTCCAACAGTTGGAAATAGAATAATCGAGATTGAAAGATTGCTTGAAAGCCTGGAGAAACAGTCCAGCCCTGATTTCGAGATCATACTGGTTATTCAGGAAAATCACGCTGCTATCGAAAAAATTGCCGGAAACTATAAGCCAAATATTAAAATCTGCAATATTTTCAGGAAAGGTTTATCGCATGCCCGCAATGAGGGTATTAAGCTGATTAATAAACAAGCGACCCTGGTAACGTTTTCTGATGATGACTGCTGGTATCCGCCAAACACTGTAGCGTTGGTGCTTGATAACTTCAGGAAGTTTAATTGTAGCATATGTTATCAAATATTCGATCCTACTATTAGCGAACCGTATAAGGCCTATCCAACACACGAAAAGCAAAAACTGAGCTTACGGGAATCGTTAAAAGTTTCATCTATAGAAATTTTTGTTCCAAAACTTATCGTAGATGCGGGTTTGAGATTTAATGAAAAGTTTGGTTTAGGTACTGCTTATCCATCCGGCGAAGAAAATATATTTTTGTTTGATGTTATAAGGCAAGGCTATGCCATACGTTATTTGCCGGTAAGCGTGGTGTTCCACCTGAAACCCATTTGGGCCAACAAAGAGTACATATTTAAAGGTAAAGGCGCCCTTTTTGCAAAATTGTATGACAGGTATACAGCGAAATTATTGATTATTATTTATGCGGCCAGGAAATATAAACACTCTTCAAATATTTTTTCGGACCTGACTAAAATGTTTAAAGAAACACTTTCTTAAATGCTGGTTTCAATTATAACACCTTCATATAATTCGTCCAAACATATAGCTGCAACTATAGAGTCGATACTTGATCAGAGCTATACAGATTGGGAACATATTATTATAGATGACGCGTCGGCTGATGACTCATTAGAAATTGTGAAGCAATATTCAGCAAAAGATGCAAGGATAAAATATATAGGCTTGAGCGAAAATAGGGGGGTTGCAAACGCACGTAACCAGGGCTTGAAATTTGCTACGGGCAAATTTATTACCTTTCTTGATAGCGACGATTTGTGGGATAGCTCAAAACTTGAGAAGCAAATCAACTTCATGCTGAAGAATAATTTTCGGTTTACGCATACGGCTTATCGTAAAATAAATTCTGAGGGCGCTGTCGTAGCAAATAAAATCGGAGTTTCACCGGTTGTAAACTATAATAAGCTTTTAAAGCATAATGAAATAGGATGTTTAACGGTAATGTGCGATGCCGAAGTAATTGGTAAACATTCATTTTCTAAAATAGGGCATGAAGACTTTGCGCTGTGGTTGAAGATTTTAAAAGATGGTCATTTGAGCCATGGCCTGGACGAAGTTTTGGCATCTTATAGAGTTCACGGAAATACATTATCATCAAATAAATTAAAATCAAGCACATTCACCTGGAATATACTTAGAAACGAGGAGAAGCTGCCTTTACATAGAGCTGTATATAACTTTTTGTTTTATGCAACAAATTCTATGTGGAAATATTTAAAAAAATGAGTTTGTTGAGGGATTGTTGTATAATAAAAGATCATGCTGAAATTTAAGGGAATAAACAGTTTAAGACGTATTACGAGCAAAGGAGATTTTACCCCGGAAATTGACGGCTTGCGTTTCCTTGCAATACTCCCTGTTGTGTTAATGCATATAAACACAAATTTCATCAGAGTTTTCGGCGCTCCGGATTCTTACTTAAATTCAGAAGTTAACCGATTCGTCCATTTTGGAGAATTAGGCGTGAGATTTTTTTTTGCAATAAGCGGGTTTGTCCTCGCTAACGCCTTTGCGAAATTTTTTAAATCAAACAAGAGTTTTCGCTCATTCGATTTAAAGGGATATTATTACCGGCGGTTAACACGGTTGGAGCCGCCTTTTTTTATATCAACAATAACCCTGTTTTTCTTTACAGGATTGGTTGTAGTGGGTAATTTAAAATCAATAATTCCTAACCTGATAGCCACTTTAACCTACACACATTATTTATGGTATGGAAAGTGGTCGGTTATTAACCCGGTTACATGGTCCTTAGAAGTTGAAGTGCAATTTTACCTGTTGGCGCCATTTTTAGGATGGCTTTTTTTTTCTTTTTTTAAACAAAGAATTACGAATATTTTATTGGTCGCCTTAATCGTTGCGGTTCCAATCATTTTCGTGAGGCCGCATAGTATTTTTGTTGATAACCCTCATCTTACTAAAGGGCTGGTAGTCTATTTTAGCCATTTCGCAGTTGGTATTTTAATGTCGTCAATTTATAATAGCGTGCATTGGATAAAGGTTAAGCAGGCTTACTTTTTTGACATTGTTTGCATAGCTGCTATCGTTGGATTATTTGCATTTTATCCGCCTAATATTGGATTTAGCTATATTTTTGATTTATGCATCTTGTTGATCATGGTATGCAGCTTTAAAGCAAAATTATTCAATCGCTTTTTTTCGAATATTTATATAAGCACCATTGGCGGAATGTGTTATTCGATATACCTTATCCATTACAGCGTTGTTTTCGGCCTGATGAAGGTGACCAAATCCATTAGATTCGATAATTTTTACGTCAATATATGTTTTCATACGGCTTTATCCCTTTTAGTAATTATAGCTATCTCAACACTTTTTTATAAATGGTTTGAGCGGCCGTTCATGGATAAAAAGTGGCCCCAAAAGCTGAAAAATTTTGTCGTGGTAAAATACAGGCAACGTTTCAATCAGAGTATTTGACGAGGCGAGAATTTATATCAAGTGGTTCTTGTCAACGCTATCAGCAGAAAAAATTAAAAGCTATAATATATCTTGTAGATCGCGAAATGAAATAAAGTGTTGACATGTAAATTCGATTTGCAATTTTTCAGGTTTTATTCGGCCAGGGAACATGATTATTTTGGCGATAATGTTCTTTAGAAAAATTGATGAAATCGGTTGTGCTAAATAAACACGAACATAGTTCGACCTCAATCCGCAGATGTGAAAATAATAATTTTACATTAACTGTTACTATTCACATGGTTTTCTCGTTTTGTAGATAAAGTAGACGGTAGCTTTAATACTTAGCGGTGTATTTTACATATAAATATAATAAATGTGGTTTTAAGTTATTAGTTTTGCAAAGAAGCCAGTCTTATTGCAGAAACAAAAATAATATTCACTATATTGAAAACTAATTATTAAGTTGGCAGTTTCTAAAGAAAATTCGGAAAACTTTAATTGCGGAAAAATGTTTTAAGGTAAAACTGGATTGACTTTTATAATGGATAAACATCTATATGGAATTGATTGAAGAACGGATAGTACAGAATTATAGTAGAAACCTAGACAACAATAAAACTTCTTTTTTCGAATTCGAAATTGGGTTTAACAAGATTGAGGTGTTTTGCCCCGAAGAAGAGCACGAACGTATTCAAAGGTTGTTGCAATCGGTAGCGAAAGCTAAATCTTCCAAACTGAAGAAGATGTTTTCGCCGAATAAAAAGATAATTCTTTACTATCAAACCCACCTGATTAATTATCTGGACAAACTTCACCTGATTAATTACATTGAAAATGGTTTTACGGCCTATTCAATAATTGATTTTTTGGAAGAAATAAACGGGTTTACTGAAATATCGTTGCTGGATTGGGATTACTTTATAGGGAAAGAGGATTTTTCGGTATTGAGAAACACCAGAAAAGTTGCGCTGAAGCGGATAGCTGATTATTTCCATGCTATTATCCTGATGATAATAACACTTCCTATCTCAATAATAACCGCTATTTGCATCAAATTAGAATCTCCGGGGCCAATTTTCTACCTGCAAACAAGGGTTGGGCAATTTAACGAAGAGTTTAAGGTTATTAAGTTTCGTTCGATGAGGCAGGACGCCGAAAGTAAAGGTGCACAGTGGGCTCAAAAGAACGACCCGCGGTTGACACGGGTAGGTGGATTTATAAGAAAGACACGTATTGACGAAATTCCGCAGTTAATAAACGTATTGAAGGGTGAAATGTCATTAATCGGCCCGCGCCCTGAAAGAAAGGTTTTTATAGATATGCTGGTGAATGAAATCCCTTTTTACGAATTCAGGCATAGCGTTCGTCCGGGCATAACCGGGCTTGCACAGGTGAAATACCCGTACGGCGCCTCGGTAGAAGACGGTGTTTGGAAACATAAATACGATTTATATTACATTAGGAATCAAAGTTCATTTTTAGACCTTAAAATTATATTGCTCACTATTGGAACTGTAGTGGGGGGATTTGGAAGATAAGTTAGCTTACAATTCCTGGTGAAAAGATATGGCTGCCGGTAAATTAATTACCGGCAGTTTTTTTTGCAGGTATGCTATCACCCAAAATCTTTACGATATTTAAACATCTTTATGGGGAGTAGTCAACCACAGGGCGAAGCCTTTATCGAAACACAATGCCTTATTTTGCGTGATTGGCGGCTATCTGACCATGAGCCCTTCGTAGCGCTTAATGCCGATCCGGATGTGATGGAGTTTTTTCCATCAATACAAACGCCGGAGGTAACATTGGCTCAAATTGAAAGGTTAACAGCGCATATAGCCATCAATGGCTTTGGTTTTTTTGCAGTTGAAAGGAAAGATAACAGAGCGTTTATAGGTTTTACAGGTCTGGCATATCCCCGCTTCGAAGCGCACTTTACACCATGTGTAGAAATTGGCTGGCGATTGAATAAGGCTAACTGGAACCGGGGTTTTGCTGCCGAAGCTGCTAAAGCCTGCCTTGAATTTGGATTTGACGAGTTGAAAATGGAAAGGATTTATTCATTTACTTCAGTACATAATCAACGATCGGAAAATGTGATGAAGAAGATTGGTATGACGCAGGATGGCTTTTTTGAGCATCCTTCGATTGAGGTTGGAAATTGGTTGAGAAAACATGTTTTATATAAAATAACTAAATAGTATGAACACTATTCATGAAATATCTTCCCGGCTGGCATCGCTGTGCGAAGAGCGTAAGTTTGTAGAAGCTTATAGTGAACTTTTTGCGGAGGATGCGGTAAGCATTGACCCGATATATAATAATGAGTCCTTAATCGGCTTGCATAACCTTATTGAGCGGGAGCGCCAATTCCTCTCGAGGACCGAAATTCATGATATCAAGGTATCTGACGCCAATTTTGCCGGTAACTATTTCAGCGTAATTATTTCCATGCATTTTACGCCTAATGGACAGGAAAGTAGGGCGATTGAAGAATTATGCGTTTATAAGGTTGATAAGGGTAAAATTGTTAGTCAGCAGTTTTTTATTGGTTAAGAATATGAAATGTACGACTGCTATATTAACGTTGATGTTGCTTACTACCGTCTCCTGCTACAGGTCGTCGGCCCAGGATGTAAATAGTTTTACGCAGTTTCATATCTATTCGTCGCATACCTCGTTCCCGGACACAGGCCGGAGAGCCGGCCACGTTTACGATAAGAAACTGTACACCTTTAAAGAGCATTATTATGACAGTACGGTATTAATTATAGTGCCTAAAAACCTGAACGCATCGAAGAAAGTCGACCTTGTTTTCTGGTTTCATGGCTGGGGAAATAATGTAGATAGCGCCGCTGTGAGATACGAGTTGACCAGGCAGTTCATTGCTTCCAGATGCAACGCTGTACTGGTTTTAGCGGAGACGGCCCGCAATGCCCCGGACAGTTACGGCGGCAAGCTGGAAAACCCGGGTATTTTTAAATTACTGGTTGCCGATGTATTAAGCGGGTTGGCAGAAAAAAGGTTGGTACGGCAAAATTGCGCTGCCGGGCATATTCTGTTAGCGGGGCATAGTGGCGCCTATCGGGTAATGGCCCGCATTCTTAAAAACGGGCAAATACCGGTGGATGAGGTAATGCTGTTTGATGCTTTATATGCAGAAACCAATACTTACATGGACTGGATAAAAGCCGACAGGCAGCACCGCTTTGCAGATATTTATACCGATCATGGCGGAACGCTGGATGAAAGCAAAAAAATGGCAGGCATGATCGATGATGCCGACATGAGCAATTTTGAAGTTGAGGAAACCAAACTAATTCCTGCGCAATTAGATGCTCATCCGCTTATTTTTATCCATAGCCTGAAAGAACACAACGATGTAGTGAGCCCGGATAATTTCAGACTGATGCTGGAGCATGAGCCGTTTTTGAAGGCGTTGAAGTAACAGATATCACAATTTTACTCTTACGGCAACAGTGGGATAAACCTGGAACACATTTTCGGTTGTGTTTACATGGTAATATAATAATTGTTTGGAACCTACCGCGAAATTTTTGGTGAGATTAAACCAAGCCTGCGGCTCCCCAAAAAATGAAACGGTTTTGCCTTTTAAATCCCTGGTAAAATCATCACCCTGGTTTTTATTGAGCGTATATAGCTCGAAATCGCCTGCGAATTCAATTTTATAATTAAAAACGCCTTTCCACCAATAGAATGACAGCATTATATCGTTGCTGGGTTTGTTGAGAAAGTTGTGGGTATAATAAAGTATGGCAGTAAAATAAGCGCCAATCGCCCCGAACGAATAGCTAGGCCCCACGCCCAGGCTATTGCCAATGTAGTAGCTGTATTGCTTTGGCTCGGTTACACCCAGGCCACCGCTGTATTGCGCGCTTAGGAAAACTTTTGGCTTCCAGAAACGGAATGACTGCGAGGTCTGCACATAAGCTTTGCCAATGTTATTTTTGTTTCCCTGCATATCTGCTTCTGCTTTAAACAGGAATGCGCCCGGCTTAATAAATGAGGCGGTGTCGGTCTGCGACTTGAAATATTCGAAAAATAAGGCTGGGAAATTTTGCGGGTTATGCTTTGGGGCAACCGTATGCCGCAAATCGTAATGCAGCTGCAGGCTTTGCGGGAAAGCACGCAACGTAAACAGGCAAAGGATTAGAAAGATTATCTGCTTCATTTTTATATTTTTAATGGATATTTAAACCGTATTGAAGCAAAGGTGGCGAGAGCGATTTTTAAAGTGCGGAAATGCAGCGTAAACCTTGCGTAAATCTGCTGGGTTGATTTTAAATTGTTGTTTTATAGTGTTTTATGAGCGATAGTGATTTTATAATATTTGCCGGGTTATTTAAAGAAGTATACCAGAAATGTTTTGGTCATGCTATTACTGCGCCGCTCGCCGAGACAGAAAGCAAACTTTTATGCAATAATATCCTCGACGAAACCGGCCTGTCAATAGGGTGGAAGAGTGTAAAAAACTATTCTATTTTTATTGCGGACGCGGCGGCCGGCAAAAAAGAGAATCCTTCTGTAGCTACACTGGATACATTGGCGCGCTATGTTTTACAGGCGCCCTACACTAACGAAATAAAACGTAAAGATGAGGAAGGGCATCATCCCTATTGGTTTGAGTACCGGGGAAAATATGCTAATACGCAACCTGGAAAAGGCAATAGGCGAGGAGCGAGAACAGTTATTTTCGGTTTTATTATTTTGTTTCTGCCATTGGCGACGATAATATTTTTTAAGGTTATTATGCAGCCCGCCGGCCAAAGCTTTACCGATGATTTTGCCCATACGGATGATACCGCTTTACAAAACAACGGCTGGTTTGTAAAAGCCAAAGATGTAGAATGGTGGAATAAAAGGAATGCCTTGACCAACGGATTAACCCTTTATACCTTAAAAGGCGATAGCTGGCCCGATACAGTCTCCAAACCGGCAATACGTAACCTGCTGCTGCGTGAAATACCGGCTGAATGTTTTACGGCCGAAGTGCATTTGGAAAACTTTATTCCCCAGGCGGAATGGCAGCAAGCGGGAGTTTTGTTAATGGAAGATACCACATTTACCGGTAAGAGTATCAGGCTTTCCCTGGCTTATAATGATTACTTCGGCGGAATGAAACGCCCTAAAGAAATTCTGATACAGGCTATTTCTTCGCTGGGTAACGGTTTCGGCAAACCCGAAGAAATTGCTCATAAAGTGCTGTTTTATCCTGACAGCATAGCTAATCATGATGTTCTTGTACAAAACTTTCAAAACTCAGCCTTGAGGATAGAGAAACATGGCAGGAAATTCAGGTTCCTGTATGCAGGAGGTGTAAAAAAAAATGGTGCATTTAAGGAAATTGCCAGCCAGGAAGCCAACATCAAGCCAAAATACATCGGACTATTTGCCATCAGGGGTTTTACCGATTCGCCTTCGATACCGGTAAAGTTTAAATTCTTCAAGCTAACGGGGGAGAGTTGCGGACTGTAATGGGCGTTTAATGCTCAATGCAAATTTCGTTTAGTCAACCTCACATCGAAAGTGTAAACGTTTTTTAGGACTGCACAATGCAAAAAAAAGGAACACTTTACTGAATGTATGGCTAAATAATACTCAATAAACCAGTCCCAATTTTTCATTTCACCACATAATTCCGGGGTTTGGCCTCATTTATTTTATCAAGCCGGGAAATCGTCTTTCATTTGAATAAGAAAAAGGAAAATGGAAGAAACGACTGTAAAATACAATTTGTACAATTTTATAAAAAGATTTTTAGTGCATGCTTTTGTGCTGTGGTTATTGATAAACACCTGGGGGTGGATCGAATACATTTACAAAGTACGTTTCGACCTTGCTTACACCGTTAATAAAGATGGCAGTACATTAACTTTTACCGACAATTTTATCAATCACAATGTTAACCAACCTTTAATTTTATGGGTGTTGCTAATAGCATTTTTAGGGGAGGCGAACTGGCTATTTATCCTCCAGCGGAAAAGCCTGGTTTGGTTTGCGACGGGCATAATTTGCCTGGGACTGGTCGGCGGAGCTACAAGCCTGTTGTTGACAAAGCATTTTGCCTTTTATCCTATAGCCGCTCAATTTATCGAGGCTTCGGTATTTATCATGGCCTATATAGTTGGTTACGCCATATTGTATAACTTCTTTTACGAACGTTATCAGCGTATTAAGTTTTATAAACAAAAATCGGAGGCGGAGCTACATTTGCTGAAAGCGCAGATAAACCCCCATTTCTTTTTCAATACGCTGAATAACATTTATGGGATGGCTTTAAGCGAGAATGCCACCAAAACTGCCGGAGCATTGGAACTGTTATCGGACATGATGCGGTATAATATGGATGGCGTGCGCGAAGATTTAATACCGCTTAAAACCGAGCTGAAATTTATAGAAGATTACCTGGCTCTGCAGCAATTGCGGATACCGGCTGATTCCAAAATCGTTATAAACAATACCATCGAATACCCGAAAATCAATTATAAAATAGCGCCGATGCTGTTGATTCCGTTTATAGAAAATGCCTGGAAATACGGTATCAGCACGGATAAACCTGGTAATATCAGCCTGCATATCCGCGTTGAAAAACATCAGCTTATCATGATTTTAGAAAACCCTGTTTTCGCGAACATCAGCACCGAAAAAGGCTCCGGACTGGGCATACCTAATGTTAAGCAGCGGCTGCAAATGATTTACCCGGGACTGCATCAACTGCAAATCGAAAGTGACGAAAATAAATATCGGATAAACCTTACTATTGTAATCTAACCCAAAACCAAAATCAGCATGAAAAAAATAATATTGCTAATTACCGCCCTGTCATTGCATTTTAGCGGGAAACTAATGGCGCAGCACAACATTTTCCCATTTACCATAACCGGCGCTATAGCTCAAAATACGAACGCTTCAAAAGTTTACCTTGCTTACCAGTATGAAGGCGTGAGGTATATCGACTCCACCGTGGTTATCAACCGGCAATTCAAAATTACGGGGAAAGTAGACAACATTTTGTTTGCAACCCTGGTGTTGGACCATAAAGGTATTGGCTTTAAAAGACTGATTAAGAGCCCGGTTGACGAAGCAGACGCCTTACAGTTTTACCTGCATGGCGGGAACATTAACCTGAAATTGAAAGACTCTATATCGACGGCTGTGTTTGCAAATTCCAATATTAACCAGGATTACAGCAGGCTAAAAACATTGCTGGGTGTGAATTCCGAGCATAAGCTGTATCATTTATCGGCCCAAATGTTAAAAGCTCAAACACCAGCCGCCGGAACGGCTTATGAAATTTATTATGACAGCCTAAAAAAAGCACGGCGGCCCCTACTTAAGAAATTTGTGCTGGAAAACCCCAAAAGCTACATTGCCCTCACAGCACTAATGGATTATGCAGGCGATTTCAGCGATACGACGGAACTAAAGTTATTATTTAAAAGAATAGATGAGGGTTTGCGAAATAACCTGCTAGGCCAAAAAATCAATATGCTGCTAAATAGTAAAGTTGCAATAGGCGCTATTGCCCCCGATTTCACGCAATACGCCACACAAGGCACACCCGTCAAATTTTCATCCTTTCGAGGTAAATATGTGCTGATTGATTTTTGGGCATCGTGGTGTGCCCCTTGTCGTGAAGACAACCCAAAATGGGTTAAGGTATATAACCGTTTAAAGGATAAAAACTTTACTATCTTAGGTGTATCCCTGGATGGGCACGACACCAAAGCCGGTTGGCTGAAGGCTATTAAGGACGATGGCTTAACCTGGCCGCAGGTATCAGATCTGAAGCATTGGGATAATACGGCAGCTGCCCTTTACGGGATAAGGGCCATACCGCAAAATGTACTGGTTGACACGCAGGGAAAAGTAATGGGCCGGAATATGGAGCCGCAAGAGGTGCTAATCACAATTCAACGCCTGGATAAACGAAAATGATAAATGCGATTGCGATTGACGACGAGCCTATTGCCCTGGATGTGATAAAAACACATGCAGCCAATATCCCGTTTGTGGATTTAAAAGCTACATTTTTAAGCGCTACTGAGGCATTAGCCTGGCTTCAGAAAAATAAAATTGATTTGGTTTTTCTGGATATCCGGATGCCGGACTTAACAGGAATAGAATTTGCATCGCTGGTACCGAAATCCGTTCACATTGTATTCACAACCGCCTATCCTGAATATGCTGTTAAAGGCTTCGATCTCGCGGCGACTGACTACCTGCTGAAGCCGGTAAGCCTTAGTCGCTTGCTGCAAGCCTGTACCTTAGTTAATGAACGCATACAGATTGAAAACAAACAGCCAGACGGCAGTCAAAATATGTTTGTTAAGGATGGCTATAACCTGGTTAAGATTAACGTCCCCGAAATTACGTACATAGAGGCGGGCGATAATTACCTGAGTATTTATGAAGGCGAAAAACGTACGCTGTCGCGGATGACCCTGACCGAAATGCTGGATAAGTTGCCCCTGGGTGCCTTTCAAAAGGTGCATAAATCATACATCGTGGCGATAAACAAAATCGAAAAAATTGAACGGGGGCGCCTGTTAATTGGCGGCGTTAAAATACCAGTGTCGGCTAATTTAAAGGGTGGCCTGATGCGAAAAGTTAACCTATAAAACAAAGAGGACCCGCGGTAACCCGCGGCGTCCCCCATTATTCGCCCAATTAAAACTATTCCAATTAATTTGTTACTACCACTGTTGCGCTTGTCATCATCGAATGAATCAGGCAATGGTAGGTATAAGTGCCTGCTGTGTGAAAGGTAAAGCTAAAACTCTGGTTAGTTGCAATGCTGCCGCTGTCGAATAAGCCGCCCAGGTCGGTGGCGGTGTGGGGAGCACTGTCCTTATTAGTCCACATTACGGATTGACCGGCCTTGATATTCACAGTAGCAGGCGAGAAAGCAAAGCCTTGAATGGAGACTGTGGCCGACGGTGTAGTCGGGTCGGGTGCCACCTTGGCTTTATTTGATGAACAGCCGGTAAAAGTAAAAGCCGCCAGTATGATAACCGATAGATAAATGAGTGTCTTTTTCATGAAATGGAGAATTAATAAATACAAGTTTGTTTATAATCATCACGGGGGGAAACGAAGAAAGGTTGCCTTGAAATATAATTTATTTCTAAAGAATTAACCAACAGGTGTTTCCGGCAGCACGATACGTAGTTTTACGCAGAAAATTGGGTAGCAGCACGGTTTATGCATCGAAGTCATAGCTTTAATTTTACAGTACCTGTTTAATTAACTACTACTGATATGGCTGTACGAATAATTTGTATTAAAAAGGAAGAAGGGGCAAGCGATAACCCTTACCTGGCAATCGATTATTTTGAATGGATCAACGAACGAATAAACGTAAACGGCATTACCGACAGAACCCAAATATACGATTGGATAAAAGAAGGAAACGGTGAGGCTTATATTACAGATGACAACGGCAATAAAGTTTATCTCATCCCGGCAACCTGCCCGAAAGGGAACAAATACGTGAAAACAGTAGAAGATGAATCGATACCCGACAGCCTGCTGCTCTTACCACAATGCGAGGTTTAAACCGTCCAGTTAGTATGGGGATTTACTGATAAGTTAGCGTTGTAATAGCGTGTATCAAAGCTCACTTCGACAGATAGCCAGCCGGGGAGATTGAAGGCTTCATTTTCAGTTTGCAATTCTATCTCGGCGAGGATTAGGCCGGCATTTGCACCTTTAAATTCGTCTACTTCCCACAATTTGTTTTCGTGATAAACGCGATACCTTATTTTTTCAACTTCGGATAGTGCGAAATTGTCAAGCATCTCGATAGCTTCAGCAACAGGTATTTCATATTCAAACTCCTTCCGGGCAATTCCCTCATTGCGCCCTTTTAAGGTGATATAGGCTTTCGCGCCGGCTACACGTACCCTTATGGTAGGGTGGTTGCCAGTGGATAAATAACCTTGCCGGTAAAGCATTCCTTCCGGCTTTTCGGTTTTCTGCCATTCCTCTTTATCGACCAAAAATTTACGCTCAATTTCAGTTGCCATTGTTATTTGAATAATAATTGCGAAATTAACCAAATAATGAAGCCAATTATATACCCCAGTTTGGCCGGTTAGGTAAAAAAATTCTGAATCACGATTTTGCTATTCATTCTGATACATTTAATTAAACTAAAAACCTAAAACAATGGACTTTTCACACATTAACTGGCTGGCTATCGTGGTAGCAGCCTTGTCGGCATTTATGGTAGGCGGTATCTGGTATTCCAAACCATTATTCGGCAACGCCTGGATGGTTGACAGTAACCTGAACATGGAGCAAATACAGGCCGGCAACAAAGGCAAGATTTTTGGCCTTACGGCTGTTTTCTCTTTAATTATGGCGGCCAACCTCGGTATGTTTCTTGCCGATGCAAAAACCGACGTAAGCTGGGGCGCTACAGCCGGTTTCCTGGCCGGGATATGGACCTTCAGTGCAATTGCCATTCACAGTCTTTTCGAGCTCAAAAGCTGGCGGTATATCTTTATCAACGGCGGGTACAGCCTGGTATCGCTTACCCTAATGGGAACGATAATAGGAGCATGGCGATAGCGGAGATTAATTAAGTTGAATTAGGTTGAATGAGTTGATTAAGTTTGCGACATATTAACTTTACAACATTTCAACTTTGCAACGTTACAACAACAATCAACTAAAACAATATTAACCAACACCATTAAACTTATTTATTTCTACCTCGTCATATGTATATAAAAAATATTATATATTTATATAGGGGGTACTTGCCATGAAAAAGATACTTTACTTTATACCGGTAGCAGCGCTCTTAAGCTCATGTTCGCCGATAGTTTATACCAGTACTAATCCACAGCCTGTTTATGATAACCAGCAGCAATACGCCGACCAACCGGTTAACGACCAGTCGTTTTATGACGAGCTTAGTCCGTACGGCCAATGGATAGACTACCCGGACTACGGTTACGTTTGGCAGCCTTATGTTGATGAGGATTTTCGCCCTTATGATACTAATGGTAGCTGGGTTTATACCGACGAGGGTTGGACCTGGGCATCAAATTATAGCTGGGGATGGGCTCCGTTCCATTACGGCCGCTGGTTTTATGATGGCGGCTATGGCTGGATGTGGAGGCCTGGTAACGAGTGGGCCCCTGCCTGGGTAACCTGGGGCCAAAGCGGCGACTATTACGGTTGGGCTCCGCTGCCTCCAAATGTTGGTTATGGCCGCAACTGGAGACCGCGTAACGAGGACTGGAGCTATGTGCGTGCCGGATACATGACACAGGGTAACGTAAATCGTTATGTAGTAAGAAATAACGTAACTGTTATCAATAATACTACCATAATTAATAATATTTATACAAACAATAACAATTATAACCGGGGCAACGGTCACCGTGGCTTTAGTTATAACCGTGGTCCGCAGGTTACTGATGTGGAAACCAGGGGGCATTATACTGTGAGGCCGGTTAGAATAAATACCAGCCAAAGGCCGGGACAGCCAACTGTTTCGGGCGGACAGATTAACGTTTACAGGCCGGTGATTAATCAGCAGGCTGATCGTGATGGAAGGAGACCGGCTCCGCAACAGGCAGCCCAATATGACAATAAGGGGAATCACCGGAGCGCCGGCAGACTTGATCCTTTCAATCCCAAGGCTGAACAGTTAAAGCCGAACCCGCAGCAGGGACAGCAAAACAATGCCCCTCAACAGGGTCAGCAGGCTCCTGCACAAGGTAACGGACAAGGTAACCAGTTCCCGCGCAGGGGTAACGGGCAGGGCCAGCAAAACCCTAACAATCTGCAGCAGGGGCAGCAAAATCAGGGGCAAGGAAATGGTCAGGGCCAGCAGAACCTGCAAAAGGGTAATGGACAAGGCAGCCAATTCCCAAGAAGAGGTGACGGACAGGGCAACCAAAATACAAACAATCCGCAACAGGGCCAATCAAACCAGGGCCAGGGCAACGGACAAGGCAGCCAATTTCCGAGAAGAGGTAACGGACAGGATAATCAAAATCCAAACTACCCACAGCAGGGCAATCAAAACCCAAGGCCAGGTAGCGGGCAGGGCCAACAAAACACCAACCCGGCCCAGCAAAACCCACAGCAGGGAAACGGACAAGGCAACCAGTTCCCAAGGAGAGGTAATGGCCAGGATAACCAGAACCCCAATAATCCGCAGCAAGCACAACCCCGCCCTGTTCAGGAACAGCCAAGACCGGTGATACAGCAACCGCAGCCTCGCCCCGTTCAGCAGCAACAGCCTGTTCAACAGCAGCCGCAGCCTCGCCCGGTTCAGGAACAACCCAGGCCAGTGCAGCAACAGCCTCAGCCAAAGCCAGTACAACAGCAGCCTGCTCAGCCACAGCCACGACCGGTTTTTACCCCCCGGCCAAAGACTGTAGAAACCAAAAAGCCTGAGCCCATACAACCGCAGCCGGCGCCGCGTCCGCAGGTTAACCAATAACATGCCGAAATAACATAAGGCGGAAGCCCTGAAAGTTTAGATAATAATTGTCAAAACTTTTAGGGCTTTTGCTTTTAATGGTTTTGTAAGAGGGAAGAAAAGCCGGCGTGAGGATGTTTCGATGGGATGGGGCTATTATGTAAACACTAATTCCCACAATTTTTTCGATTTACACGAATTGATTTATTTCTAATTCGTGTTTATTATTTTTCAACCGTCAATACTATTCGCTATAGAACCGAAAAATCTAAATGATGCATTCCATTATCTTTGTAAATAAATAATCTATCTATAAATGAAATCCAGGGAACTCGGCAAAACAGGACAGCAGCTTTCGGCCATTGGCCTGGGTTGTATGGGTATGAACCACGGCTACGGCACTTTTGATGATAATGAATCTATAGCTACGCTTAGCCTGGCGATAGAGTTGGGTATAAACTTTTGGGATACAGCGAATATTTATGCCAATGGTAAAAATGAAGAGCTGATATCTAAGGTGTTGACGAAAAACAGGGATAAGGTATTTATAGCCACCAAGTTTGGTTTCAGGCAACGTGAGAGAAGTGATGCCTATCCGGGTTCGTCAGGCTCTTATGTAGATTGTTCGCCGGCATATTTGAAACAGGCTTGCGAGGAAAGCTTGAAACGTTTGAAAATTGATACCATCGATCTTTACTATGCGCATAGGGTTGACCCCAATATACCTATAGAAGAAACAGTAGGGGCCATGGCTGAATTGGTTAAAGAAGGAAAAGTTCGTTTCCTGGGCTTGTCGGAAGCATCGGCAACATCATTGCGAAAAGCATGTGCTGTGCATCCCATAGCTGCTTTGCAAAGTGAATATTCGTTGCTTACACGCGATCTGGAGTCTGAAATATTGCCGGTTTGCCGCGAGCTGGGTGTATCATTGGTGCCATTTAGTCCGCTTTCTCGCGGATTGATAACCAACACGCTGAACCTGGATGAATTAGGCAGTAATGATTTCAGAAAGACGCTGCCCCGTTTCAATGAAGAAAATAAGGATAATAATCAACAGCTCGCCGCCGCCTTTGCCGAACTGGCTGCACAGAAAAGTTGCACCCCCGCGCAACTGGCATTAGCCTGGGTGCTGGCACAAGGCGAAGATATTATCCCTATCCCCGGAACCAAGAAAACCAGGTACCTGCGCGAAAATGCCGCGGCCGTGGATATTGAATTATCGGCTGATGATTTGAAGGATATACAGGCGGTGATGAATAAATACCCAAATACCGGCTCGCGATATGCAGAGGGGGCGATGAAGTTGGTGGACAGGTAGAACCGGGGTTAAGCGGATTTTTGGATTTTCCGGATTGTGACTAAAATTCTTGGATTATTCCGAATCAGACAAATCCCTTAATCTGTTTAATCCCGGTTCAGAAATTGCGTTAGGGATTGCAGCGGATACCGGCCGCTTCGGGGGCCTCAGCGCAGGCCGCGACTAAGGCTTGTGCAGTATGAGCGGAAAGCCCGGGCCGCAGGTAACGCCCTCTTAAACTGATTGACAGTTTAGAGTTGGCAGGAGGGAACTAGTGAGTCTCTTCGCGCAACATCCTTACATTCTTTAGGCCTGAGCATCCCGGTTCAGGCAATAGCGGCATCTGTCAAAATCCTTAGAATTTGCTTAATCAATGTTCCGGGTTGCCCCGCTAAAACACCTTGAACCACCCCGTTAAAACACCCCCTCAAAATTGGGTTATAATACCCCCCGCCAAAATTTGTATCGAATTAGCTGTCCGCTTAGATTTGTTTATATCAAAACCATGAGCGCAATAGAAGTAATAGTAAGAGACCAAACGTTCAGAATTATCCGCAATAGCGCAGATAATTTCACCTTCAGCGTTTTTAATTATGCAACCTGCCATATCATCGCTAAAAACGACTTTGGTATATGGAAACGGGTGCAGCATCTTTTTGGCACAGAAATTATCCCGATTGACGAAATCGGCAAAATTATAGATAACCAGCTTACACCCTGGCCCGCCACCGAACCGGATATGGCATCGGGCGCAAGATACCGGAACTGACCAGGCTGGCATTTGAAATTGTTCCCGCTTCGATAACGACGGAGCCCCCTGATTCAGAATGGATTTACCTGCGAAAATCCCCTCCAGTGAGAGGGAGTGGACTTCGCATGCAAATATGCTGAGTGTTTGTTTTTGGCCCCTTTCTTAAGTGAAAGGGGTTTTTTGAACCAGGGCCACATAAATTGATTAATGAAGCTCGCTGCGATAACCTAAATCCGTTCTTTTTAACCTAAATCAGAAGCCCTGCCCGTTCCCCCGGTGCGGGCTTTTTTTTTGCCTTAAAATGAGCTTCCTGAAAAGAAATCATCCACCTTTTTGTTAAAGTCGCCAGCATGTTCAATCAAAGTTCCGTGGCCTGAATGCGGGACAACCCAAAGGTATCCTTGTTTGATGCTTTGGAAGATTTGATTAGTATGTTCTACGGGAATCAGGTCGCGGTCGCCACAGATGATGAGCGAGGGGCATTGGATGGCGCTGAGTTCTGATAGTTTGATGTTGGGCTGCAGCCAATCGAGCATGAAAATTTTCCAGTCGTTTTTCTCTTTAGCGGTTGTGCGCGGTTTATCCTTGTCTTTGGCGTAGGTGTCGCGCATGTCTTTCCATGTGGCCGGGGTAAGGGCGGTTGAATCAGGCCAGAGATTAGCGCCGGTTGATGCGAACTTAATTACCTTATCGGGGTGGCGCATAGCCATTACTATGGCATTGATACCGCCATCGCTCCAGCCGATAACATAGCTTTTCCTGATATGCATGGCATCGAGCAGCGCAGATAAGTCATCAGCCATCATCTCAAAACTCAGGGAATCCCGGCCATCGGTCGATTTTCCATGTGCGCGGCTATCAACCGCAATCACCTTATATTTTTTGGCGAAGTAGGGGATGGTTTTGCTGAATGCCGAAATGCTGCCGCCATTGCCATGTATCATTAATAAAGGCTTGCCTGTACCATAAAC
>JAZJZL010000153.1:0-5116 GCA_040389845.1 Bacteroidota bacterium | reverse complement strand
CCGGCTGTCCCTCGCCATAAACCTCGCAGTATATTTTTATTCCGCGGACATTGTAATATTTGCCGGCTGCCGGATTGTTGCCGTAGGGGATTTTAGGAGATTGATTTTTCTGCTGGGCATAGCTGTACATAAATGTGCATACCAATGCTGCGAGGATTGTGATTTTTTTCATTTGGATATTTTTGTAGAGACACGATACCTTGTGTCCCTGGTGAATTTTCAGGTTCGCGTTTCGGGCATCATTCAGGGACACAAGTATTGTGTCTCTGCGGTTTGAATTATTTCCTGTACCCTGCAATAAATATATATCTTTAAAGGCACTTAATAAATTTTATGCAAAACAAAGCTATTGCGGCACCGCAAACCACCCGCGAAAGAATAAAATCAATCATCGGCGGTTCGTTGGGTAACCTGGTTGAGTGGTATGATTGGTACGCTTATGCTGCATTTACACTGTATTTTTCTGACGCTTTTTTCCCGGTATCAAACGCAATCTCCAAACCGGAAAGAGAAACCATACAACTGCTAAATTCAGCAGGCATTTTTGCGATAGGTTTTTTGATGCGACCAATTGGCGGCTGGCTGATGGGAACTTACGCTGATAGAAAAGGACGCAAAGCAGCGCTAACGTTTTCGGTATTGCTGATGAGCGCCGGTTCGTTGCTTATCGCCATTTCACCCGGTTATAAACAAATTGGCGTAGCGGCGCCGCTTTTGCTGGTTTTAGCCCGCATTATCCAGGGAATAAGCGTTGGCGGCGAGTACGGTACCAGCGCGACCTACCTGAGCGAGATGGCCACCAGGAAGCACCGCGGCTTTTATTCCAGCTTTCAATATGTAACACTGATTATGGGGCAGCTTCTTGCGTTAGGTGTACTGGTGTTGCTGCAACAGGCATTCCTTTCTGAAAAACAGCTGCACGATTGGGGCTGGCGTATACCATTCTTTATTGGCGCAGTGCTGGCCATTACGGTAATGTATTTAAGGCGCAGCCTCCATGAATCGGTTAATATCGACCAGGATGCAGATTCCCGCTCAAAACGCGGCACTTTCAAAGCCCTGGCGGCTCATCCAAGGGCTGTAATGATAGTTATAGGTTTGACGGTAGGTGGTACGGTGGCCTTTTATACGTTTACAGCTTATATGCAGAAGTTTTTGGTAAATACTTCCGGCTTTTCCAAAAGCAGCGCTACGTTAATTTCAACTTTAACACTGGTGGGTTTTATGCTGTTACAACCGGTTCTGGGTTTATTGTCCGACAAAATTGGCCGCAAGCCTATCCTTATCGGCTTTGGCATTTTAGGAACTTTAACCACCGTACCAATATTGACGGCACTGGAACATACTAAAGATGTTTGGATAGCATTTGCCCTGATTATGTGTGCATTGGTTATTGTAAGCGGCTATACCTCCATCAATGCAGTAGTGAAAGCGGAACTTTTCCCGGCCAATGTGCGGGCGCTGGGCGTAGGCTTTCCGTATGCAATTGCTGTTTCCTTATTTGGCGGTACGGCAGAATATATTGCTTTGTGGTTTAAAAAAGGACACCATGCAGAATGGTTTTACTGGTATGTAACTATCTGTATTGTGCTGTCGCTGATTTTGTATGCTACGATGAACGATACGAGGAAGTATTCCAAAATAGAAGACTAGTCTGAACCAGGATTTTTCACAAGTTGCCTGTTTTCAAAAGCGTTCAAGAGGACTTCCTCGTTAAGCGGATTTTGGAATTTTTCAGATTCGGGTTGCGTTGGATATTGTCGCCGCCGGTATTTACAATCCCGTCAATCCAAAAATCTGTTTAATCCCGGTTCAGAAATCAAATAGCCGGGTTCGCGGCATATTCCTTCCACAACTCGTCAACGGTTTTGCCGGTTAGCTGTTTCCAGGCGTTGTCGGTGTAAGTATGCTTGCGCATTTGGCTGTCTAATTCTTTTACTATGCCGGGCTTTTTCTTTTCCTCAATCCAATACAAAAAACGGGCGGTTACGCGGTAAGCATTGTCGTAATTTTGGTTCGGCTTAAATTCGGGCAGGCTCCATTTAGCGGCAGGATTGTTTACACCCAATTTGTTACGGGCGTAATCGGCAATGCCTTCGGTTAGCCAGCCTGGTCCAACGCTTTCGCCGTAATCCTGAACGATATGCATTACCTCGTGGGTTACCACATCGATATCTTCCGGGCGCTTGTGCAGCCAGCTTGAAGCGATGGTAACTTTGCCATCAGCAGTGGCGGCAACACCTTTGTAAGCGGTATCAACAGCCATTTTAACTTCTTTCAATGTGCCTGGGTTGTATTCAGCTGCCAGCTTAGGGTACACGATAAAGAAAGTTTTAACCAAACGGGTAAGCTCCGCCGTATCCAGTGTGGTATCGTTATTGGTTAAAGTGAGCTTATAACCGTCTTTTGCATAAACTTTTTCTGTTTGCGCGTTTGCGATCATTACTGCGGACAGCAGCAGTATGGAGAGGACTATTTTTTTCATTGATAAAAGTATTTTTCAGCCGCAATAATAGGGATTTATGAGATTACCAGCTTGTAAAAATATCGTAACCATAGCATTAAATAATTACCCAACTCGCTGTGCGATGCAAAATGTTGCCGCCTGCTGTTATAAAAACATTAATTTTGCCCTGCATTTATGACCGATATAAAAACACTACATGAGCAGGCTGTAAACCTGCTACAACAATTGATAGCAATTCCTTCATTCAGTAAGGAAGAAAGCGATACGGCCGATTTAATAGAACGCTTTTTGCAGGAAAAGGGGGTACAAACCCACCGCAAAATGAACAATATATGGGCGTGGAATAAGCACTTTGATGAATCCAAACCCACCATACTGCTAAACTCGCACCACGATACGGTAAAACCTAACTCCGGTTATACCCGCAACCCTTTTGAGCCTAAAATTGAGGATGGCAAATTGTATGGACTTGGCAGTAACGACGCCGGCGGATGCCTGGTGTCGCTGATAAACGTATTCCTTTATTTTTATGATAGGGATGATCTGAACTATAACTTCTGCCTCGCTACAACCGCCGAAGAAGAAATTTCCGGCGTTAATGGTCTCGAGTTGATTATTCCTGAACTTGGCCACCTTGATTTCGGAATAGTTGGAGAGCCTACGTTGATGCAACTGGCAATTGCCGAACGCGGCCTGATGGTACTGGACTGTGTTGCCCACGGCAAAGCCGGTCACGCCGCACGCGAAGAAGGAGAAAATGCAATTTATAAAGCGCTGAAAGATATCGAGTGGTTCCGCACCTATCGTTTCCCGGAAGAATCTGAAGTTTTTGGGCCGATAAAAATGTCGGTTACTATCATCAATGCAGGCTCACAGCATAACGTAGTGCCGGCAAGTTGTACTTTTACGGTTGACGTAAGGGTAACCGATGCTTACCGTAATGAAGAAGTACTGGAAATTATCCGTCAGCATGTAAGCTGTGACGTTACACCGCGTTCAATCCGACTGAAACCATCAAAAATCGATAAAGAACACCCGATAGTGCAGGCTGGAATAGCGTTGGGGCGAACCACTTATGGCTCACCTACTACTTCAGACCAGTCTTTACTAGATATACCATCGTTAAAAATTGGCCCCGGTGATTCGGCAAGGTCACATACTGCGGATGAATTTGTTTATGTTGATGAGATAAGAGAAGGGATTGAGCTGTATATAAAGATGCTGGAAAGCATTAATTAATTTGCGGGTTCCTTTGGTTTATGTGCCGG
The DNA here is from genome assembly GCA_040389845.1 of Bacteroidota bacterium. Lineage (GTDB taxonomy): Bacteria > Bacteroidota > Bacteroidia > Sphingobacteriales > Sphingobacteriaceae > Mucilaginibacter. Next base: position 1,381 of record JAZJZL010000153.1, on the reverse strand, counting down.
CTTTGAAATTCTTTTTAAAATTCCGCCTGAAAGATTGAACACGAAGGCCAATTGACCGAATATAAATGCGGTCAAAAGCACTAAATATACGATCGTTTCCTTGTACCATGGCTTCTCCAATCTTTTAAATTCTGTGAAGGCATAATATCGTCGTGGTGTTCCGTCCATAGAATTAATTGAAAACCACGCAATAAATAAAATTACGGTCGGTAAAATGGTCAGAATAACATGTGCCCAGGTTAGTTTTCTAGAAAGTAGCACGTGGTTGAAGCAAAAATAAAGCAGCCATAAAAACCAAAATATCACCGCAAACAACCAGTAAACATGGTGTCCGCTTACTACTATGTAGGTATCGTGGAAATTAAGATCGACAGACGCTGGCATCGCTGTAAAAGAAAGTACTAATATCAAAAGCGCTGCTAACCCGAACAACTCATAGGGTTTAGATTTAATTTTCATAGCGTGCCGCTGTTATCTTTTGCACCACAAATTACAACTATTGCGGCACAATAAGTTCAATTTATAGCATATTTGCACCATGGCAAAAATTTGGCAAAAATCGGTTACAGTGAATGAACTGGTTGAAAGTTTTACCGTTGGCCGTGATCGGGAATTCGACCTCGAAATGGCGGCATTTGACGTATTAGGTTCACTCGCTCATACACAGATGCTGGAATGCATCGGCCTAATGAGCGCGGAAGATTTGCACCTGGTGCAGAAAGAACTTAAAAATATTTATAAAGATATCGAAAAAGGAGCCTTTACGATTCAGCCGGAAGTTGAAGACGTTCACTCCCAGGTTGAAATGTTACTTACCCAGCGCATTGGCGATGCTGGTAAGAAAATCCACAGCGGCCGCTCGCGAAACGACCAGGTATTGGTCGATTTGAAATTATTCTTCCGCCACCAATTGCAGGAAGTTGTTGAAGAAACAGAAAAGCTGTTTCGTTTACTAATTGAACTCAGCGAAAAACATAAAGATATATTGCTGCCGGGTTATACCCATTTGCAGGTAGCCATGCCCTCGTCGTTCGGTTTATGGTTTGGGGCTTATGCTGAGAGCCTTGCCGACGATTTGGAGTTGGTTTTAGCGGCTTACAAAATCACCAATAAAAATCCATTGGGATCTGCGGCTGGTTATGGTTCGTCATTCCCATTGAATCGGACGCTTACCACCAATTTGTTGGGTTTTGACAGCCTCAATTATAACGTGGTTTACGCGCAGATGGGCCGTGGAAAAACGGAACGGATAATGATGCGCATATTGGGTTTATTGCACAGGACTTGCAGCAGTATTATCCGGAACTTGTTTCAACAGCTGCGAACGGATATCTGCAAGTAAATTATGCAGGCATGGCGCCGATTCTGACCGAAGCGATTC
>JAZJZL010000152.1:0-11270 GCA_040389845.1 Bacteroidota bacterium | reverse complement strand
TACTACCATCTCCCTGAAATTGTGGTTAAACAGGGTTGCCGAAATTGTATCCTGGAAAACGCTGCCCGGGCTAAGCGAACGATTAGGAAGCAAGGCATTTGTCTGGCTGATATTTGCCTGCCATACGTCCGCATCTTTACGCGGATTGGTAAAATACAGGTAAATTAACTGCATGGCAGTTTCAAAATCCTTCGGTGTGGTATTGGCCGTTATGCCCTGGGCAACGTCACTTATATACGGCGACACGCTCAGGTTTTTGGCGCTGAGTATCTTATTCAATTGTATCTGGGTAAAATCAGCTATACCGCTGCTGCCAATTATTCCGCCTGCCATTTCTGCCGAGGTATAATCCTCATCACTTGCCAGTGATGTGCCGCCGAAGCTATAGCCGTTTATCAGCACCTGGTCGTTTTTAAAACTGGTGGGCTTTAAAATTACTTTAATACCATTGCTAAGGGTAAGCGTGGTAGTGCCTATAAGCGTGTCGGCTTTTATATCGGTTATTTTGCCGGCCTTTGGCAATTGTGCAAGTAAAGGCTTGTCTGTGGTGTTGTCCACATAAGCAGTTACATCTTTGCCTGCGCTGCCAATCCAATCCAATATAGTTTTCTCGTTTGGCAGCTTGTCTTTTTCGCTTTCCGGTCCTTCAACAATAATTACGCGGTTTTGGTCGCTCACAAATTTGCCTGCCATGGCATTCAGCTCGGCCAGTGTAATTTTGTTGATGTTATTGAGGTAGAAAGTATATTCAAAAGAGATGCCCGGGATTGCCTCGCCGGTAACGAAATTCTGCTGGTATTCGCCTACAAAATTCGACGAACGGGTTTTGTCGCGTTCGCGGTAAGCATTATCAATTCCGGCCAGGGCGGTTTGCTTGGCGCGTTCTAACTCGGTTAAGGTAAAGCCGAACTTACGTACGCGTTCAGTTTCGGCAACAGCCGCTTTAATAGCTGTTTCCAAACCGCCTGATTTGGCTACCGCTATGGTTGTAAACGCATCCTGGCGGCCAATAAACGGTGCATAGCTGCTCTGACCGAAAACAAATGGCGGCGTTGGCTTCTGCGTCAGCTCGCTCATGCGGTCGTTAAGCATCTGGTTAAACAGTTGTATGCGGATGTTCTGCAATAGATCATTCGTAGTCCTTATTGTAGTCTGCGGGTGTTTTACAATAATTTCGGCTAACGTATAAGGAAATTCTTTATCTGTAGCTATTTTTACTACGGTGCCCGGCGTAGGCGGTACTGAGTAAATAGTGCGAGACTTTTCGTTAGCCGGATTTTGCAGCGATGAAAAATTTCTTTTGATAAGCTCAACTACGCGTTCAGGGTCAAAGTCGCCAACGGCAATTACAGCCTGCAGGTCAGGGCGATACCAGTCATGATAAAAACTTTTGATGGTCTCCGGCTTAAAAGTTTTAAGGATATCTTCTTTTCCTATCGGGATACGCTGTGCATAACGCGAATTGTTAAGCAGCACCGGGTAAGTCTGATTACTCAGGCGCTCCTGGGCGTTTTTGCCGTTAGCCAGCTTTTCGCCAAGTACAACGCCACGCTCATCATCAACCTCTTTTGGGTCGAAGGTAACGTACGATGCCCAATTCGCTAATATATTAAAGCCTTTTTCAAATACTGCCACGCTGTCGGTTGGTACCGGTAGCTGGTAAACGGTTTCGTCGAACGAGGTATAGGCATTCAAATCAGCGCCAAACCGTACACCCGATTTTTGCAGAAAGTTTACCAAATCATTTTTAGGGAAATCGCGGGTGCCGTTAAAAGCCATGTGCTCGGTGAAGTGAGCCAGGCCCTGCTGCTCGTCAGTCTCCAATACAGAGCCTACTTTATTCACCAGGTAAAGTTCAGCGCGCTTTTGCGGCTCAACATTTTTGCGCACGTAGTAGGTTAAACCATTGGGCAGCCTGCCGATAATAACATCCGGATCTACCGGAAGGTTATGTGCGGCTGCAGGAGAAACTTGTTTTTGGGCAACGCCTGCCGGTTTATTTTTTGGTGAAGGCGATGTTGCCGGCTTCTTCTTTACCTGCGCAAATGCTCCTCCAGAAGCCATCAGCAGTGCCAGGGCCGCCGCCGTAATTGTATAGTTTAATCTCATCTCTATTAATCAGGAATAATCCGCTAAGATGCAAAACGGATAACGCACTTACAATGATAGTAGTAAGATTTAACACGATTTAACGTTATTTTTATTGATTTCATTGATTAAAATGATTACACCGATTGATGGAAGATTCAGCATTTATTAACTGACCGTCGTTGCTGAGGAACGAAGCAACCTCTACGCTTGCAAATCATGGAGTAAAATTATTATGGGGACCAATTAGCCCGATTGCTTTTTAGTCCCCACAAACATTAAGGTTGAGGAATGTCCTGTGCAGAGGTTGCTTCGTTCCTCGCAATTGACGATGTTGGCTATGTTAGTAGTTATAGCGCACAAAAGCCTCCATTGCCTCGTACTCCGCCATGCCCAGTTTATCGTAAGCGTGTGCCGTTTCTTTGGTACGGTCTTCGGCTCTAACCCAGAATTCCCTTGCATCGTCACCCGGGAAAACAGGGCGGTCTTTTTGTGATTGATGTTTGAAGATAGCATTGCGCTTTCTCAATACTTCCTGCGGCGATAGCGGCACAGCCATCTCTATTTCCCAGGTTTCAAACTCCAGCCAGGCGCCGCGGTACATCCATAGCCAGCAGTCTTTTACCCATTCTTCGGTTTCGCGTAAGCGCCTTAAGGCTGCAAGTACAATGTTGAAACAAACCAGGTGGGTGCCGTTTGGATCGGCAAAGTCGCCGGCGGCAAATATTTGCTGTGGTTTTATTTTTTGGAGCAGGTCCATAGTGAGCTTTATATCGGCCTCGCCTGCGGTATTTTTCTTGATTTTACCGGTTTCATAAAAGGGTAAGGCCATAAAGTGGATATGGTCATCTTCTAAACCTGCATACCTTGCGCCGGAGATAGCTTCCGTCTTCCTTATAAAACCTTTTACATCACGGATTTCTTCTGTATCAATCTGGTTCGGTTTTTTGGTTGGGATAAACGCACGCATGTCCTCATATACCTTTTTTAGCTTGCTGTTATCTTCGCCTATGCTCTGGTTAAAATCGATTGCAAATTCGACGAAACGTAATACGTCATCATCCCAAACGGCCGTATTGCCCGAGGTCTGGTAAGCCACATGTACATCATGCCCCTGGTCAACCAAACGGATAAATGTACCACCCATCGAAATTACATCATCATCAGGATGCGGAGAGAAAATGATTGACTGCTTACGCGCAGGCAATGCCCGCTCCGGGCGCTGGCTGTCATCAGCGTCCGGCTTACCGCCCGGCCAGCCGGTAATGGTATGCTGCAACTGGTTAAATATATCGATGTTGATATTGTAAACCGGCCCTTGCTCTACTGCCAGCTGCGCCATACCGTGGCCGTTATAATCTTCTTCAGTAAGCTTTAATATGGGCTTGCCCAGTAAATCAGCCAGCCAGATAACGGCTTTCTTTTTCAGGCTGTTTTCCCAAACACAGTCTTTAACCAGCCATGGGGTATGGAAACGGGTTAATCCGCTTGCAGCAGGAACATCCAGCACAAATTCTACATTGTCTGACAGTTGCAGATAAGTAGCAGGTACGTCTCCTGAAATCTCACCTTCAACCGCTTTTTTAACGATCGGTGCTTTCTTCTGGCTCCAGGCCATCAGGATAATTTCGCGGGCTTTAAAAATGGTACCTACACCCATTGTAATGGCTTTGGTAGGCACGTTTTGCTTACCACCAAAGTCACGCGAGGCATCGCTTCTGGTAAGGTCATCTAAAGTAACCAAACGGGTTCCTGAATTTGGCGCAGACCCCGGCTCGTTAAAACCGATGTGACCGGTACGACCTATACCCAATATCTGCAAATCCAATCCTCCAAGGGCAGTTATCTTTTTTTCATATTCCAGGCAAAAAGCAGCTACGGCATCCTGTTCGAGCGTACCGTCAGGAATGTGGACATTTTTTTTATCGATATCTATATGACTAAACAAATTTTCATTCATGAAAGTCACATAGCTCTGGGCAGCGTTAGGCTGCATCGGGTAGTACTCATCAAGGTTAAAAGTAATCACGTTTTTAAACGATAAACCTTCTTCGCGGTGCAGGCGTACCAGCTCGGCATAAACGCCGATGGGGGTAACACCCGTAGCCAGGCCAAGTACGGTTTTATCGCCGGCTGCCGATTTGTCTTTAATAAGCTTTGCTATCCGCTGCGCTACGGCAATAGATGCCACTTGCTGGTTGTCATACACCGTTACCGGCAGTTTCTCATAACGTGTCTCTTCTAATAAGTTTAATCTGGCCATTGGGTAAGTCTGTAGTATTGAGTCGAAAGCCCTTAAGTCGGTAAAATTCAGTGCCGGAATCAGGGATTAATTATTGGTTCAGGCAAATATATCAGATATGTACAGATACTTGAGGGATAAATTTAACTTTTGTACATGCCTTAACAATTCGGTAATTTAAGCCCCATGTCAGCGCTCAATAAAAATCTGCAAAAACTTGTCACCATCGCCCAAAAAGAAGAAAAACTGGGCATCGGTTTAATGTCGGGCACCTCGCTGGATGGACTTGATATTGCCTTATGCAGGTTCAAAGGCAAGGGGCTGCAAACCCAATTTTCGCTGTTAAACTTTACCACCATTGCTTACAATGATGCTTTTAAAAAAGAGGTTCAGCAGGTGTTTGCAAAAAAAGAAGCCAGCCTGGAAAAAGTCTGCCTGCTGAACATATGTATTGGTACATTTCACGCTGAGTTAATATTGCGTGCGCTGGCAGAATGGGAAGTAACCCCGGATGAGGTAGACTTTATCGCTAGCCACGGGCAAACCATCTATCACGCCCCAAAGCGCCTGCACCAGCAAAAAGACTGGCCTGATGCCACGCTCCAAATTGGCGATGGCGACCATATCGCTGTAAAAACGGGTATTTTAACCATCAGCGATTTTCGCCAAAAACACATTGCCGCTGGCGGCGAAGGCGCTCCCTTAGCTTTGTATGGCGATGTATTGCTTGGCAGCAAGTCTGGCGAAAACCGGTTATTACTGAATATCGGCGGCATTGCTAACCTTACCTGGCTGCCCGGCGATGGCGATTATGCCAAAGTTTTATGTACTGATATTGGCCCGGGCAATACGTTGATTGATGCTGCATGCCGCAAATATTTTGATAAACCGTATGATGAAGATTCAAAAATTGCCTTTTCGGGCAAGGTTAATGAGCCGTTATTAGCGGCACTGCTGGCACATCCGTTTTTTGATGAGCCCACGCCAAAAACCACTGGTCCGGAATTATTTGGAATGGAGTTTATTAGCAACGCCCGGAAAAAATCCGGCATATTGAATATCAGTAACGAAGACCTGGTCTGCACATTAAGCGCTTTCACCGGGAAGTCCATTGCAGGGTTCATTCAAAAAAATATCGATACCAACAACTTGCAGGTATTTGCCAGCGGTGGTGGAGCAAGAAATATCTACATTGTCGATTATCTTAAAAAAGCCTTGCCTGGTGTCGCTATCAAAAATACTGATGAGCTCGGCATCAACCCTGATGCTAAAGAGGCCATACTTTTCGCTTTGCTGGGTAACGAGGCGTTGTGTGGTGAACCTATCATTATTGGTAGTAACCCGGCTGTATTGATGGGGAAGTTTAGTTTTTCGTTGTAAGGGTAAGGGCATTTGTCAGACTTACGAAGTTTTAAAAACTTCGTAAGTCTCCGGACGTAACATTAACATTATAACGTTATGATATTTTTACAAAACCCTCCCACTTAGTGTATTTAACCCATTGCAAAAGCACAAAGAAAAGTTTAGTATTGTAGCTGCTTTACCGGAACCAAAAAGCTGTCAATCAATAAAAAACAATTGCAGCCTTGAAATCCTGGTAGCCTATCTAAATCCATAACATGAAAAAATACTTTATCGCCGCAGCAGCGTTTTGCTGTATTGCCGGAGGCGCCCTTGCACAGGAAGCCGCATCGCAAAAAAACACCAACCCGATCTCAAAAAGCCGCATTTTAGCTGTCGACTCGGCCGTGGTTACCAAGCACCAGGTAACTATTAAGGGCAAAGTTGTTCCTTACACCGCAACAGCCGGCAGCATGCCGATTTGGGATAATGACGGCCGCCCTGTTGCAGGCGTGTTTTACACTTATTACGAACGCGATGACGTTACCGACCGCGCATCGCGCCCGCTGGTAATTTCGTTTAACGGCGGTCCCGGCACGCCATCTGTTTGGATGGAAATAGGCTACACAGGTCCGCGTTTGCTGAATATCGACAACGAGGGTTACCCGGTACAGCCTTATGGCATGCGGGATAACGAAAATTCGATACTTGACGTGGCCGACATCGTTTACCTCGACCCGGTAAATACCGGTTACTCGCGCATAGTCGACAAAGGAACCCCTGGCTCAAAATTTTTCGGCGTAAACGAGGATATCAAATACCTGGCTGAGTGGATCAATACCTTTGTTACCCGCAAAAACCGATGGGCATCACCAAAATTCCTTATCGGCGAAAGCTATGGCACAACCCGCGCCTCAGGTTTAGCGCTCGAGCTGCAGGATGCGCAATGGATGTACCTTAACGGCGTTATACTGGTATCGCCGACCGATTTAGGCATCGACCGCAGCGGCCCGCTTCAGGCAGCCCTTAAAGTTCCATATTTTGCTGCTACTGCATGGTATCATAACACTTTGGCATCAGAATATCAGCAAAAAGACCTTACCGCCTTTTTACCCGAGGTTGAAGCATTCACCATTAATGAATTAATACCAGCGTTATCAAAAGGCGGATTTTTGGACGACGCACAGCGCAACGCAATCGCTGCTAAAATCGCCAGGTACACCGGCATTTCCGAAAAAGTGGTGATGCAGAATAACCTGGATGTATCGTACAACCTGTTCTGGAAAGAACTACTGCGCGACAAAGGTTTTACTGTTGGCCGTCTGGATTCGCGTTATAAAGGAATCGACCGCCAGTTGGGTGGTGATGGACCGGATTACAACGCCGAGCTTGTTGCCTGGCTGCATGCGTTTACCCCGTCAATCAATATCTACCTCCGTAATGAGCTTAATTATAAAACCGACATTAAATACAATATGTTCGGCAGCGTATGGCCCTGGGATGATAAGAATAACCACGTTGGAGAGAACCTTCGCCAGGCTATCGCTCAAAACCCATACCTGCACTTGCTGATACAATCAGGCTACTATGATGGCGCCTGCGATTATTTCAACGCAAAATACAGCATGTGGCAGCTTGACCCAAGCGGCCGCCTGAAAGACCGCCTGAAATGGGAAGGTTACAAAAGCGGGCACATGATGTACCTGCGCAAAGAAGACCTTGCCGTAGCTGCCGAAAGCCTCCGCAATTTCATCAAAGAATCAACACCAAAAGCAGGAACACCTGCGAAGTATTAGTCGGGAGTCTCGAGTCTATAGTCTCGAGTCGTCTTACTAATACAAAATCTAAAGTCCTTGGCCTAAAGTCATTAATGCGACTTAAGGCTAAGGACTTTCGACTTAGGACTCAAAACTAATTCTTCAATCCAATTTTATGATTGGTATAATCCAGCAGAAACTGGTTGTCATTAAAAAAGTCGATGCTGAAAATGGTACGCGGGTCGTGGGTAACCGAAGGGTTATAAACCTGCGTTAAGTTATAATCGCTGGTTGTAGTGTACGAGTAGCTGAAACCGGCGCTGGTGCTAATGGTAACCGTTGAATTGGCCGGTAAAGTGGCCTGGCCGGTGGCCGCGTCAGGGTCTTCTATGTTGGCAAATGCCGGCGTGCCGGTATCAAATAATAATGTGCCGTTTATAGTTTTGCCGTTGTAAGTAATTGTGGCTGCAATATTAGGCGAATAACCTGCCGTGGTGTGCACCAAATCATGCATAACAAAACCCGACGATGTACTGATATCACCTGGCACCAAACCAATGGTCAGCAAATCTTTCACATAGGTTCCGCTGCCGGTGTACGAGTTCTTGTCGAACTTAGCCAGCTTAAAGCCCTGCGTTAAGCCATTGGTCATTTTAAAGTAGCTTATCGGACTGGCAATCTGCAGGCCCGAAAAGTTAGTATTAGGTCCTACTCCAAAAACATCATTTTCGTGCGAGCCCAGTTTAGTGCCGCTTTTTGTATCAACAGCCTTATAATACAGGAAAAAGGGAATGCGGCCGGTTTTGGTCGAGCCGTTTTCGTCACCAATAGTTACGGTAGTGTAGGCCAGGTTACCGTATTCTTTGGTTCCTGCTGTAGCATCGCCATAAGTTAAGGTAGCGGTTTGCTTGGTAACGGTTATGCCATTTACCACCAGCGAGTCGCCGGTAATGGTAATGCCCGCATCAGTAATCATCGAGGCCGGAATAATACCATCGGCATCAATCGTCATGGCCGACGATCCTGTGTCGAACACGCTGTAGTAAACTTTGGATACAGTACCTACGGCAACGCCAATAAATACCCTGCGGTAAATGGTGCTGTTTACTTCGTAAAGCCCCAATGTGGCAATTGGCGTGGCAGGCGGCGTAGGCGGCACTTTCTTATCTTTTGAACAAGAACCAAGCAGCACCATTAAAATCAATCCCCCAATCATCAGCGGGCGATAGCCGTTGTAGATTTTCCCCATATTTATCTGTGTATATATTAATTTAACCGGATAACGAAAAAATTTTCGTTTTATGTTTTGTAAAAACTAAAAGTAAAAATTATTCAGCTAAATGCCGGTTAACTGTTTAATAAATTAACCGGCCTGTAACATATACGTAAATAGGAGGACATTGCGTTGCTTAGCCCCGGCAAGAAGATCCGTGTAAATCAAAACGATCCTGAAATCGTGTCATTGGCCGTGCTATTTCCTCAGTTCGTTTTTTTTTTTCAGCACTTCTTTCTGCGGTGACTTTGCTCTGCCGATTTTTTAAGCGATTCCGCTATAGCGTAAATAATTATGGTACCAATAAACTGTTGCCTAATTTTTATTTCTCCAGTGAATTTTATAGCCATACTGCCATTTCAGGCCATTTTCGCCAAATATCCCGATAAAAAATTTCATCATTTTTTCCATAACAAACAACCCAAATGCACTGCTTACTTTCTTGTCGCTGTTTCCTTTTTTTGCGGCTTCCCTGAACTTTTGCAGTCTTGGTCGTCTTTCTTTTTCAAACCGGCAGAATGCTTCCTCATAGTTTGTTAGTGTATTATCCCGTAATAGTTTTGCCAGCAGTATAGCATCCTCAAAAGCCATCGATGCTCCTTGTCCGCTGGTGGTGCTTAGCGCATGCCCGGCATCACCAATGAGCAAAACCCGCCCTTTGTGCCATTTCCCCAACTCCCCAAGCTCGTAGCTTATAGTTTGTGCAAACTTTTTTGTTTTGCCGATCAGTTCAGGCACAGGCGAATGATAATCTTTAAATATGTTTAACAGTATTTCGCGTATCTTCCCGTCGGTAGCGGTTGTTATAAACTGTTTCACTTCGTCTTCGGGCACGGCTAAACTGCTCCACCATAGCAACTCATCAGCTTTGTCAAAGCCATATCCAAAAAAGCCGCCGCTTCCGTAAACCAGCGTCAAGTCTTCCCTGCATAGCTTTTCACCATTGTCTACCCCGTTAATATTTAGCAAACCACCTGTGCCATAAAACCCCACATAGGCAGGCTTTGGCGCATCCGGAAATGTCAGCAGGCGCGTAGCCGAATGGATACCATCAGCTCCTATCAACAGCGTGCCTTCGGTTTGGGTACCGTCAGCAAAATGTGCCGTTACGCGGTGTTTGTCTTCGGTTATGGCAATAAGCTTTTTATTGTAATTTACTTCGATGCCATTTTCTGCGGCTGTTTTATAAAGAAGGCTATGCAGCACAAATCTCGATAATAAAACCGCTGGCTGCCCGTATTTTTCCACCGGCCCGGTACGCATGCGCACTATGGGCTTGCCTTTCGCATTCCTGAATTGATACGCCGATATAACGTTACCGCCCCTGATTATTTCTTCGGCGAGGCCAAGTTCATTCATTACATTCATTCCGTTAGGGGCGATGGTAAAAGCCAGCCCGGAATTTTTAAACTCCGGGTAAGCCTCATAAACTACCGCCGTTATACCGGCCTTTTTCAGAAATAAGGCCAGGCTTAGGCCGGCCATTCCGCCGCCTATTATAATTACTTTTTCGTTGTCCATTTTATTTTAATAGTGATATTGGCATTACGCGCCGGTTTGCCAGCAAATCCGACCTGTGTTTTGCGGTTTCTATATACAATGCCGCGTTGCCGGTTTCATGTATATTGTAATAAAGTTCAGCGCCATCTTCCAGGCTGTTCACCAGGTTAACTTCTGTTACGGCTATAAATTCCCACGTTACCCTCTCCTTCTTTTCGTTCAAAAAATCAGATTGCTCAGATGTACCGATGCCGTTTCCCTTTTCAAATGCTGCCTGTTGGTTCGCGGCACTTATCAGCCTTAGCTGCTCATCAAATTGGGCGGTATGGTTGCCGTTGCCACTTATTATCCGGTAAATTATTTTCACGATGTACCAGTTCATATCCGCCCATTTAATCGTTTAAGTGTTTTATTTCCCCGCTGCCATATTGCTTAATGTCCTTAAGCTTACCGGCGCCCCGGTAGCTGATGTTCCCTTCGCCGTAATTGCTGATTGTGAGCCATTCGCCGGCATACAGCTCCAGGTTACCTACCGAGTAATTTTTAAGGCTGACAGTTTTCGCCTGCATCCCGGATGCGAAAAGATTCCCTTCCGATTTTGCGTTTATGTCTAAAATATCGCAGGCTCCTTCAATCTCCACGTCGCCAATACACGCGGTTCGTACGCTTATCGCCGGAGCATTGATATTTAATTTACTGGTGCTTTTTTCACTGTAAATTTTCACCTCTACAGGTTCGCCGGATTTCAAGGTATTGGTACATACCAGGTTTCCGTTACTGCTGGCATTGTAAATGCTGTACAGCTGCCGGTAATAAACTTTTACCGTAAGCGAGCTGAATCCAGCCTTGCGCCATTTACCCTCGGCGGTGATATATAGCGTACGGCCCGAATTGGTTACCTCTATGTATTCCTGCAGGTTTTCATCGGCCTCAACAATTACCTTTTCTTCATCCGCCTGTATCAGCTCAACCCTTCCGCTGATGCTGATGTGCAGGCGGATAAAAGAGCTTATGTTTTTTTGCGTGGAAACTATGTTCCCGTCTCCTTTTACTTCAATCATTTGTCGTA
>JAZJZL010000151.1:0-13566 GCA_040389845.1 Bacteroidota bacterium | reverse complement strand
AGAAAACTAAATTCTCTACTCCGTTTATCCTAATTGGACTTTTTCAGTGCCCTCGAATTTTTCGAGGGCCTTTGCTTTTTATTTTCCTGGTATTAAAGCTTCCGCTTCACTTCCACATTTTCATAAGCTTCAACAATGTCGCCTACTTCAATGTTATTAAAGTTCTGGATATTCAAACCACACTCATAGCCGGTGTTAACCTCTTTAACATCGTCTTTAAAGCGTTTTAATGATGCCAGTTCGCCTGTGTAAATTACCACGCCTTCGCGGATGATACGTATTTTGCTGTTACGGGTAATCTTGCCATCCAACACCATACAACCTGCAATAGTACCAACTTTGCTGATTTTGAAGGTTTCGCGTATTTCAACGTTCGCAACAATCTTCTCCTCAAAGGTTGGTGCAAGCATACCTTCCATCGCAGCTTTTATCTCGTTTATCGCATCGTAGATGATGGAGTAAAGCCTGATGTCAATCTGCTCCTGCTCTGCCAGCTTACGGGCGCTGCCTGAAGGGCGAACCTGGAAACCTATGATTATCGCATCAGATGCAGATGCCAGCAATACGTCGGACTCTGAAATCTGACCTACAGCCTTAGATATAATATTTACCTGTATCTGCTCAGTTGAAAGTTTCAATAATGAGTCAGACAATGCCTCGATTGAACCATCCACGTCACCTTTAACAATAATGTTAAGCTCCTTAAAGTTACCCACTGCCAAACGACGGCCAATTTCATCAAGGGTAATGTGTTTTTGCGTGCGCAAACCTTGCTCGCGTTGTAATTGCAAACGCTTGTTGGCAATTTCGCGGGCTTCAACTTCGCTTTCAAGCACGTTAAACTTATCGCCGGCTGTTGGTGCGCCCTGCATCCCAAGCACCTGTACCGGTGTTGATGGTCCCGCAACTGCAACACGTTGACCGCGTTCATTCGTTAACGCTTTTACACGACCGCTGTAGCAGCCTGCAAGTATAGGGTCGCCAACTTTTAAGTTACCTGCCTGTACCAAAATGGTGGTTACAATACCGCGGCCTTTATCAAGCGCCGCTTCAATTACTGTACCTACGGCACGTTTGTTAGGGTTAGCTTTCAGCTCAAGCAATTCTGCTTCAAGCAATACTTTTTCTAATAATAGCTCTACGTTCAGTCCTGTTTTGGCTGATATCTCCTGCGACTGGTATTTACCGCCCCATTCCTCAACCAATATGTTCATAGCAGATAACTGCTCGCGAACCTTATCGGCATTAGCACCCGGCTTATCAATCTTGTTGAAGGCAAAGATAATCGGCGCACCGGCAGCCTGCGCGTGGTTTATAGCCTCGCGGGTTTGCGGCATCACACTATCGTCTGCAGCAATTACTATAATTACTATATCTGTTACCTGGGCACCCCTGGCACGCATAGCGGTAAACGCTTCGTGACCCGGTGTATCCAGGAAGGTAATCTTTCCTTTGTTATCAGCCAGACTAACTTCATAAGCGCCAATGTGCTGGGTGATACCCCCGGCTTCACCGCCAATAACGTTTGTTTTACGTATAAAATCGAGCAATGATGTTTTACCGTGGTCAACGTGACCCATTATGGTTACAATCGGTGCACGCGGAACCAAATCTTCAGGATTGTCTGGCTGATCGAGACTGCTTTCCTCGTCCTGTGGTTTTACAAACTCTACCTGGTAACCAAACTCATCAGCAACAATACTCAACGTTTCTGCATCAAGCCTTTGGTTAATGGATACAAACATACCCAGGCTCATACAGGTAGATATAATCTGCGTTACAGAAACATCCATCATGCTGGCCAGTTCGTTGGCTGTTACAAACTCGGTAACCTTTAATACCTTTGATTGTAATTCGTTTTCCATTGCCAGTTCTTCGGCGCTTGCAGCTACATCATCACGCTTCTGACGGCGGAATTTTGCGCGCTGTGCAAACTTACCCGATTTACCGGCCCCGCTAAGGCGCGCAAGCGTTGCCTTAATTTGGTCTTGTATATCTTTTTCTGAAGGTTCTTCCTTCGGACCGCTATTTTGCGGAACGTTACGGTTGTTATTGTTATTCCTGAAATCAGGGCGATTACCACCACCGCCACCGTGGTTAGGACCGCCATGGCCCGGACCTCCCTGGCCGGGAGTAGTGTTCCTGTTGTTCCTGAAATCAGGACGGTTACCGCCATGCGGCTGCTGTGAACCCGGAGGATTTGGCGCAAAATTTTGCGGGTTTGGCCCCTGGTTATCTTTGCGCTTGCGTTTCCGTTTATGGTCGGCAGCACTGTTACTATTACTGTTAGTGTTTGACGATGAGGCAACCGGGTTACGTTTCGGAGCGTCAACCGGCAACTGTATTTTACCTATAACGTTGGGGCCCGTCAATCTTTCTGCTTTGGCACGGATTACTTCGGGCTCCTGTGGCTCGTCAGCCTGGGTTTCAGGCTCGCTTGCAGGGGCAGGGGCAGGCGCTGCTACAACAGGTGCTTCAGCTACCGGCGGCTGCGGTGCAGCCTCCTTCTTAACTTCTTCTACTACTATCGGCTCAGGTACAACTACCGCCTTTGGCTCTTCCTTTACAGCTTCAACAACTGGCGGCTGTGGCGGCGCTACAGGCTTTGCAGGTTCTTCTTTAGGGGCCGCAACGGGCTGCTCAGGCTGTGCCGGTTTCGCGTTAAGGTTATCCAGGTCAATTTTACCTACAATCTTTACGCCCGGTAATGCTACCGCTGTATTATCTTCAACCTTTTCAGGCTTCGGTGCTTCAACCGGCTTTGGCGGCTCAACAGGCTTCGGTTTTTCAGCAGGAGGAGCTGTGTAATGACTGCCGATACCTTTAATAAGTATCTCCTCATTCTCAAAATCCCTCGAACGGCGGTGTTCAACCGGCTTTTCGGGAAACAGCGCAGGCTCGTCCTTCCTTATCTTTCCAATGTTTATCTGCTTAGCTTCCTCCTTAATAATTTTATCTACAGCAAATTCTTTCAAAAGGGCATTGTACATATCGCCGTCAAGCAAGGCAGTAGGGTGCTTTTGCACCCTGTATCCTTTCGTCGCCAAAAAATCGACGATAGTACCTGTACCGATATTCAGCTCCTTTGCTGCTGTAAATAATTTTATGGGTTTGTCTTCTGACATTTATTATATCTTTCTCTAGCTATTTTGTGCAAAAATACGATTTTAATTTCGGTTATTGATGCTTATTCAAACTCAGCTTTCAGAATTGATAATACTTCTTTTACTGTTTCTTCTTCCAAATCAGTACGTTTTACCAATTCTCCTACAGTTAATGCCAGCACAGATTTTGCCGTATCCAAGCCAATGCGCTTGAATTCATCCAGTATCCAGCTGTCAATTTCGTCTGAAAATTCTTCAATATCCACATCCTCGTCTGTTTCGTCCGCCTCGCGGTAAACATCAATTTCGTAACCTGTTAATTTACCGGCCAGCTTAATATTGTGACCGCCACGACCGATTGCTAATGAAACCTGGTCGGGTTTTAAGTAAACGGCGGCCGTTTTTTTCTCGTCGTCCAGCTTAATCGAAGTGATTTTAGCAGGCGATAAGGCACGCTGAATATATAATTGTAAATTATTGGTGTAGTTTATTACGTCGATGTTTTCATTCTTTAACTCGCGAACGATGCCATGTATACGTGAGCCTTTCATACCCACGCAGGCGCCAACCGGGTCGATACGGTCATCATACGATTCAACCGCAACTTTAGCCCGCTCGCCTGGTTCACGAACAATTTTTTTGATAGTGATTAAGCCATCAAAAATTTCAGGTACTTCCTGCTCGAATAAGCGTTGTAAAAATGCCGGCGCAGTACGCGAAATAATAATTTTCGGGTTACTATTCAGCATATCCACCTTGTCAACTACCGCTTTAACGGTATCGCCTTTCTTAAAGTAATCAGCAGGTATCTGTTCCGATTTTGGAAGCAGCAGCTCATTGCCCTCGTCATCAAGTACCAAAGTTTCTTTTTTCCAAACCTGGTAAACTTCGCCGGTAACAATTTCGCCAACGCGGTCCTTATATTTTTTAAATATTTCGTCTTTCTCCAGTTCCAAAATTTTAGAAACCAGTGTCTGGCGCGCAGCTAATATCGCACGGCGGCCAAACATTTCTAAGGTTATCTGTTCTATATAATCGTCGCCAACTTCCAGTGTCGGGTCAATTTTATGTACCTCGGCTAACTCTATCTCCAGGTCGTCATCCTCACTAAAACCATCTTCCATTACTGTGCGTGTGCGCCAAATTTCAAGGTCACCATTATCTGTGTTCACAATCACGTCGCAGTTTTCGTCGGTGCCGTATTTTTTCCTGATCATGCTCCTGAAAACGTCCTCCAGCACACTCATCATCGTTGGGCGATCGATGTTTTTGAAATCTTTAAATTCCTGAAAAGAATCAATTAAATTAATATTGCTCATTTTCTTACTTGAATGATATTAAAACCTTTGTCTCTGTTATTTTATCAATAGGGATAACGCTCTCAACAATCTCCGCCTTTTTCCCTTTTTCTTTTACTTGCTCTTCAATCATCACGGCATCTTCCGTAATACCGGTCAGCTTTCCTTCGCGTTTGGTGCCATCAGTCATTTTTATGCCTAAAGTGCGGCCAATGTTTTTGGCATATTGCCTTGGTAAGGTCAGCGGGGTATCTATCCCCGGCGACGAAACCTCCAGGTTATAAGCAGTTTCTATTACATTTTCCTCTTCCAAATGGAAACCCACATGCCTGCTTATGGCCACACAATCATCAATGCCTATCCCGTTGTCGCCATCAACCAAAATCATCAGCTTGCCATTGCTATGAAATTTTATGTCGACTAAAAACAGGTTTGGTTTATCGGCTATCTTCTCTTCAACCAGCTCTTTTACTCTTTTTTCGATGTTCATTATCGCTTTACTCCTCAAATGTTCCGGGGCTTCCCGAAATGATTAGTAAAATAAAAGAGGGGACAATCGCCCCCTCTTTTTTAATTCAAATGCAAATGTAGGTATTTTATTTGAAAAATCAAGTTGATTTTAGTTGAAAAAGTTATAGTGGTTGTAGAAGTTGTAATAGTTAAAATCCTATCAATGAACATAAACGTTTACAACCACTACAACATTTACAACTTCTACAACCTAATAACCAAATCCTGATAGCTCGCATTACCTAATTTCTTTTTCCCCTTCAAATAATCCCATATATCGCTGCCTTTAAATATATAATAGCGCATAAAGTATGCCTGCCCTTTTACAAATGGCGTATCTGGTGTAAATATAACCGAGCTGTCTTTCAATGCATACACGCCATGCTGCACCGGCTGATAGTTTTTCAGATCGGTGTCTGTGGGCATTTTAAAAACAGGCACCATGTTTTCCCAAACTCCCGGGATAGAGTCGCGGCTTATTTCAGTTACAATATCTTTATCAAGGCCGGTGAATTTGATTGATTTATTATCATTTTCCAGGCTGATGTGTATGGAAGGCGCATGCTGTTTCTCAGCACAGGAGAACAAGAAAAACAATAATAGCCACGCGGATTTTTTCATGGTTAAATATCGGAAAATTGTCTGAACTCGAATTTGTTGAATTAAGGAATTACCAGAATGGTAGTCGCTTTATAATCGGCTCAACAAAATTCCGGGAGGTCCTAAACTTCTGGTTCGCCCGAATTTTTGAAATTAAAGAATTACCATAATGCCAAGCAGGCGTAAATTCCTACAAAGCGACCAGCAATTCCAAAAATTCCTTAATTCAACAAATTCGAGTTCAGACTATTCGCTTCGCAAACTTTTGACCGGGTTCGCAAGCGCTGCCTTTATAGATTGAAAACTTACTGTTATAAGTGCTATCGAGATTGCGCCAAACCCAGCTATTGCAAACATCCACCAGCTTACGGTGATTCTATAGGCAAAATCCTGAAGCCATTTATGCATAAACCACCAGGCAATAGGCGATGCGATAACAATTGCAAGCAATACCAGCTTAATAAAGCCGGCGGAAAGCAATGTAGTAATACCCTGCACACTGGCGCCCAATACTTTACGGATACCAATTTCTTTGCTGCGCTGCTCGGCTAAAAAAGCGGAGAGGGCAAACAACCCCAAACAGGCGATAATAATGGCCAGTGCCGCAAAACTGGTAAATATTTTTCCGATGCGGGTTACATCTGCATACATATTGGCAAACTCTTCGTCAAGGAAAGTATAACGTATGGGTTGGTTGGGAGCATATCGTTTCCACAATGCAGATACATGACCGATGGCATTCTGTACATCTCCGCCGCGAAGCTTTATGGTCATGATGGAAGTACTTAAGCCGAAGTGAAGCACCATAGGGTCAATTTCCCCGCGCATCGACTCAAAATTAAAATTTTGCACTACGCCGATCACAGTATAAATACCACCGTTGCTGATACGTGCGCCAACAGGATTTTTTAAACCAAGCCTTTTTGCGAGGTTCTGATTGATTATGATAGATTTTCCCGATGTATCGTCGGCCATACCGTATGAAAAATTCCGGCCTTCAACCAGTTTTATGCCCAGGGTTTGCAGGTAAGTATCATCTACCTGCCAAAACTGGCCTATAACGGCGGGGTCGAGCTTTTCGCGTCCTTCCTTAAAAAATGGGTTCCCGTTACGCAGGGTCCCGGTCACCGGCAAGTAGTCGCTTATCGATGCACTTTTTACGGCGGCTATTTTACCAAGGTCGGTTTTAAAATTCCTGATGCTTTGATACCCCAGCGTATTGGTGCCTTGTAATATCATCACCTGGTCCTTATCGAAACCGGTTTTACGGTTGAGCATGAAATGCATTTGATTATAAATAACAACCGTACTGATGATAAGTACGATGGATGCGGCGAACTGGAAAACTACTAATCCATTACGGAGCGACGGGCTTTTGCTGCCGGTACTGATGACACCTTTTAATACTTGCCCCGGTTTAAAGGCGGACAAATAAAACGCAGGATATAAACCGGCAAGCGTGCCAACAATAAGGGCTGAAAGCAGGATAACCGGCACAAACCACCATCGCAGCCAGGGCATAGTAAGCGACCTGGCCGCCAAATTGTTGAAATAAGGTAATATCACCCAGGCAACAACAACACCCAGTATAAAAGATACAAGGCTGTACACCAGCGACTCGGTAAGGAACTGGGTAACCAGGCTGCTGCGTTGCGAACCCACCACCTTGCGTAAGCCAACCTCTTTGGCCCTGTTAGCTGATTTGGCAGTAGAAAGATTTATAAAATTAATGCATGCAATTACCAGGATAAACAACGCAATGGCCCCGAACAGGTAAACGAAACGTATATCGCCATTTGTCAGCCCATCCTGAAAATTGTATGAATAAAGGTTAATATCTGGCACCGGCTGCAGATGAAGATGAAGATTTTTAGCTTCTGTTTCCGGGTCTTTTGAGCCGCCTTTACGATATTCGGGCATCCAATAATTTTTCCGCAGATCGTCATTCATCTTAGCCTCAAATGCCGCCGCATTGGTGCCCGCTTTCAGTTTTATGTATTGCACATAATTATACCATTGCCAGCTATTTTGGTCGTCGTTGCCAAAATCCATTCCGGCAAGTGTAATGAAGAAATGAAATGGTGATAAATGTGAATTTGCAGGAATGTCGGCCATAACGGCGCCTATACGGTACGGATGCGCCTGGTCATTATCAATGTACATGGTTTGCCCAACCGGATTTTGACCGTGGAAATACTTATCGGCCACGGTTTTAGATATCACCATGGTTTGCGGGTCCTTTAAAGCTGTGCCGCCATTGCCATACACCATCGGCAGTTGAAAAGCATTAAGGAATGATTGATCAGCGTAAATGATTCCTTGTTCGTAAAAATTTTGTGCCTGGTCACCCCGGCGCAGTTCGGCGTGACCGAGGTATGAATTAAATGGCCTGATGCGCCCGGCAAACTCAACCTCGGGAAAGTCTTTCTGAATAGCTTTTGAAAGTGGTGCAGGCCAGGCTAATCCCTGGCTTGCTTTACCATCGCCCACAATCCGGAAAATACGATCGACACCGGGATAAAAACGGTCATATGTAGTTTCGTTGAGAATGTATAAGCCTATCAATAAACAGGCAGCTATACCCATGGCAAATCCGCCGATTTTAATTGCTGCATACATTTTTTGCCTAAGCAGCTGGCGGTAGGCGATTTTAAAGTAATTCCGTATCATAATATTGCGTATCGATTTTTTTGAACGCAATATTACCGGCCGTAAGTCGGGCTGAAGGGCCAATTTATTAATTGGCCCCCATTTCTTTAGGCCGTTTTTGTGTTCAACCGGGGTTTCGCCGGTTATCTCTTTAAAAACACGGTTAAAGGTTCTTTTAGAATTAAACCCTGATTCATAAGCTATCCCAAGCAAGGTGAGCTTATCATAAGCCGGGTCCTGCATCTTCCGGGAAACTTCCCGAACGCGGAATTCATTGATAAAATCGCTGAAGTTTTTTTCTAACCCGGTATTGATAATCCGTGACAGATCATGGGGGTGGATTGCCAATTTAATGGCCAGGGCAGTGAGCGTCAATTCGGCATCCTCATACAGGCGGTTAACAGCCACTGCTTCCTTTAATCGCCGGGCTTTTTCCCTTGCATCTGTTTTGCCGGTTACAGGCATTGTCAGTTGAACGCTGCCATCCGGTTTTATCACTTCCCCGGCTGCTACTCCAATCAATACAAGCGCTGCTATCAGATAGAAAATATCATTAAACAATGACAGGGCCAATATGATGCCAAGTAAGAGCAGAACCCCATCAAGCCGGCGAAATGCAAAACGGGGCTTATCCATCAGCACCGGCCGCAGCCTGCCATAAAATTCCTGTATCAACCTGTGCGACAGGAACAAATAAACTATAACGGGCATTGAAATTAACCAGGCCGGCAGCCAGGGCCCGGCAAGCACCGGGCAAAAATGCAATATATCTTTCCAGCGGAACCGTTGGTCAGGGCTTGTTAGCTGTCGTACATAAAAATACAACAGTGGGCCCAGGGCCGGCAAAAAAAGCTGCGTAAACCCACCGGTTTTCAATATTACAACCAGCAAGGCCGCACTTAAAAATTTGTTGGCTGCCTTGTTTTGTCTTATCGCAAAAAACAAA
Source organism: Bacteroidota bacterium (assembly GCA_040389845.1). GTDB lineage: Bacteria > Bacteroidota > Bacteroidia > Sphingobacteriales > Sphingobacteriaceae > Mucilaginibacter. The sequence continues at coordinate 4,459 of JAZJZL010000151.1, read as the reverse complement.
AGCAGTGCAACCGTCGTCCCGGCAAACAGGCTTACAGCCCCGGTGAGCTGATATAGGTTAATATGGGATGTAAAGATATTCAAGTAAGGCAATTCGGACAATCATTGTTCCAAATCTATAAAATATTAATAAGCAGCCTGTTAACAAGTTAGCCAAAATAAAGCTGTAACAGAAACGAACGAATGGTTGCCCGGTTTTGAGCTATGCAGAGAAGGCACATTCACTCACTTCGCAAACTCCTCACAGGGTTCGCCAATGCCGCTTTAATTGCCTGGAAGCTTACGGTAAACAAAGTGATTGTTATCGCCCCTCCCGCTGCTGTGGCAAATATCCACCAGGCTATATCAGTGCGGTATTGATATTGCTGCAGCCACTGATGCAGGAAATAGTAAGCTGCCGGCATAGCAATCAAACACGAAAGTAACACTAACACCACAAAATCCTTCGAAAGCATATTCCAAAGATTAGCAACGGAAGCGCCCAATACTTTACGGATACCGACCTCCTTGGTGCGCTGTTCGGCAACAAACGAGGCCAGCCCGAACAAGCCTATGCAACTGATCAAAATAGCCAGCCCCGCAAAGCAGCCGGCAAGTTTGCCTATGCGGTCTTCAGCAGCAAATTTTTTGGCGTAGTCGATATCGGCAAATTTGAAATCAAACGGCATAGCGGGGGCATATTTTTTGAACACGGGTTCAATTTTGGCTAAAGCATCGCTGGTGGTGTTATGCGGGTTTATCCTGATATTAACCGTTGCATGATACCACGGCCCCAAAAAGAAAACCGTAGGCGAAACCGGTTCGTATGGCGACTCCATCAACACGTCTTTTATCACACCGATAATCCTGAAATTTTTACCATCGCGTTTAATGATTTCGCCTACCGGGTTTTTCAAACCCATATATTTCACAGCGGCCTCGTTTATCACATAAGCATTTGAATCGCCGGCGACTGTTTCCCGCGAAAAATCCCTTCCATCTATAAATTGCCAGCCGGCGGTTTTTCCAAATTCAGGCGAGACACCGATAGTGCCGAAGTATATTTTATCGGCCACCGTAGGGTCTTTGCCTTTCCAACTGAAGCCGCCGTTATTAGAGGAAAGCTGGTTAATAGTGCCGTCTGATTCAGCGGCATCGGTAGCGGCGCCGGTTTTAAGCAGGTCGTTCCGGAAGGCGTCAAAATGCTTATAGATATCATCCGTTTGCATATCGATGTAAATCAGGCCTTCCTTACTATAACCGATAGGCCTGCTCTTTGAAAACAATACCTGGCGATATACAATGATGGTACCGATAATCAGCGTTATAGAAACCGTAAACTGAACCACCACCAAAACCTTACGCGGAATAGCAGCAAAACGCCCTGCCTTAAATGTACCTTTCAAAACTGTAACGGGGTTGAACCCCGACAAGTAAAGCGCCGGATAGCTTCCTGCTACCAATCCGGTAAACAAGGTAAAGCCAAGGGAGCACAGCCAAAACACCGGGTTGCCCCATAAAATAGTGATTTGCTTATCGGCGACCTGGTTAAACCATGGCAATGCTAACAGTACGAGTATTAATGAAACCGCAAACGCACACAACGCAACCAGCAGCGATTCGCTGTAAAACTGACTGACAAGCTGCGAGCGTACTGAACCTACTGCCTTGCGGATACCAACCTCTTTCGCTCTTTTCTCGGAACGGGCGGTACTCAGGTTCATAAAGTTGATACAAGCCAGCAACAACACGAAGACGCCAATAATGCCATAAAGCCATACAAACTGTAGTTGCGGACTGGTAATACTTACAGCATGGTTAAACTTGTTATATAAATGCCAATTGCTCATGGGCTGCAAAAACACTTCAGATTTTCTTTTTAGCTGCTGCTCCCGGTCGATATGGTTAAACTTTTCATGTTTTATTTTGGCTGCTGCTGCTTCAAATGACCAGCCCTGGTTTAATTGCACATATAACACTGGTCCGTTATTATTCCAATTCACTTCGCGGTCGGTGTTCCAGCCTGGCACGGTTTTCATCAAATCGAACGGGGCGATAAATTTAATACCTGTTAATTCTGTATTGTGCGGCAGGTCCTTGTAAACCCCGGTAATATTTACGGTGTACAGGTTGTCTATCTTCAACAGCTTGCCTACAGGGTCGGTGTCACCAAATAATTTTTCAGCCAGCGACTGTGACAGGATAATGGAATGCGGGTCGGTTAATGCTGAACGGTTGCTGCCCTTTTTCATATCGAGGGTGAACATATCCGGCGCTTCCGGCTGCATAAAGGCGCCTGACTGTGTAAACTTTGCTTCGCCGGAAGATACGATGTGGTCTTGAGGGCCGGTAGACAGTACCGCTACCTTAAATTCATCCTTAAAATTGTCGCGCAAGTCTGTACTTAACGGGATAGCTATCGACTTATAGGTGTCCCACCCGTCGATATCCATTTGCTTCATCATTACCTGGCCTATACTATTGTAATTTTTGAAGGATTTATTGAATGACAGCTCATCAAAAATCCATAAGCCAATCAGTATGGTTACAGCCATTCCTACAGCCAGGCCACTGATATTTATGACGGACGACGATTTGTTTTTAACGATATTTCTCCAGGCTATTTTTAAATAATTTTTAAACATAACATTGCGGTTTAATTTCTGACGAAACCACAATGGTGCGGTTTCATGGTTCGAAATTATCGCCGCAAAACGAGAACGATGTTCCAAATTATAAGATGGGATCCCTTTTTGTTGCCCGGCCTTGTATTCTGCCGGGCTTTTCCCGGTCATTTGTTTAAAAGTGCGATGAAAGGTGGTGCGGGAGTTAAACCCTGAATCGTACGCGATGCCTAATAGGGTAATATGGTTATAGGCCGGGTCCTGCATTCTGCGTGCTACTTCTGCAACCCGGTATTCATTAACAAAATCGCTAAAGCTTTTTTTGAGTACTGTATTTATAATCCGCGACAGTTCATGGGGAGGCATATTAAGCTTTTCGGCCAGTGAGCTTAAACTTAGTTCCGCATCCTGGTAATAAAGGCCATCCTTCATGGCTTTTTTCAGCCAGGCGCCTTTTTGTTTTAGCTCTGCGGGGGCAGATGATTTTGAAACAGGGGAAACTTGTGCCGAAACCACGACTTCTCCCCTCAAAAAAGCTACCGCCGCTAAGCGGATCATCACTACCATTAAAAACAGGTATAATGGGTAATATACCTGTATGCCTGATTGATGGTGGTAATTGAAATAATCAGCGGCGGTGTAAGGTATCCACAATAGCCATATAAAACCGAAAAGCATTAGTAAATGATGCAGCCATTGCAATTCCTGACGATACCTGTCGCGCTCATAGTTGAATTTTAACTGTTGATTAAAGCGCTTTATCAGCTTAAAGGATAGATACAAGTAAATAACGACCGAGACGAATGATGCCAAATAAAGCACAGGACTCAATTGCCGAAAGAGGAGCGTATCATAGGTAGTCGCGCCTGTCTTTATACTCTCCCTAATCTCCAACGCATGGGCGAGCAGTTGCAATAACAAAGGGACAAAGTGCAGCAGATTTTTCCAGGGGAGTTTGTAGTCTGGCCGGGTTATTTTAAGCACATAAAAATACACCTGAGGACCAAGCGCCAGTGAAAATTCCAAAGGAGCCCAGCTCCAATGCGGAAAGTAAGTTCCGAGCCCGATATCGATGCACAGCAACCGGGTTAGCCACAAAAGAATGGTTACCAGCGCCAGGGCAAGAAACCGGTTTGCGACCCGGTTGGGCTTTTTAGTAAACCATAACAGCATAGTAAAATTTAGCCCAATAGCTATCGTTACCAAAAAGGCCAGACCGTAGAGGCTGATATGGAAAGCGTATGTACTCAAGTTTTTCCCGTGTCAATCGTCGTTCCAAATTTGCGTTCAAAGACACAAGCTATTGTGTCTCTACGTAAAAATTTAATTGTTCAGAGACGATCCGATGCATCGGGCCGTCTCTATAAAATCATTCACTCCTGAGGCTCTCTTCGGGAGCCACAGTCTCATTCTGAGCGAAGGCTCCTCACAGGGTTCGCCAGCGCCGCCTTCACTGCCTTATACCCAACCGTTGCCCAGCCTATCAATAACGAAGTTGCAATAGCTAACAGGAAAACCCATACGTCCGGTGTAATGCGATAGGCAAAGGTTTGCAGCCAGCCATGCATCAGGTACCATGCTGCGGGCGCGCCAAGTGCGAATGCCATTACAATAAGTACGATAAATTCTTTCGAAAATAAATACACAATGCTTGCTACCGAGGCGCCTAAAACCTTTCGTACGCCAACTTCCCGGGTGCGCTGTACTGCCATAAACGATACCAGGCCGTATAAGCCCAGGCAGGAAATAAAAATGGCAATCAACGCAAACACTTTGTAAATTAACTCCAGTTGATTTTCCTGCTTATAAAATTTGGCAATGCTGTCATCAACAAAAAAACCGGTGTAAGCATATTCA
>JAZJZL010000150.1:2014-20051 GCA_040389845.1 Bacteroidota bacterium | reverse complement strand
CAACATCGTACGGTATTTCGAAGGCTAAATTAGCGTCGATGCAGAAAAACGATGAGATATTGGATATTGAACGGAATTAATTTGGTTCGCCAGAAAATTCCGAAATCGAACTTCCGAACGGCGAAGCCCTCTTGAAGGCCGATAAAAACATACAGAATCTGAAAAATTCCGAAATCTCTTTATACGTTTCCCCACCCCATCGCCAGCACATCAGCAATATGGTACGTTTTAAGTGGTATCATATTTTTGTCGATATAACTCTGCAAGTGCATCAGGCAGGAGGCATCCGTCGAAATAATATAGTCTGCTTCAACGGCCAGCGCATTATCCACTTTTTGCTGGGCCATGGCTGTGGAGATCGCATCAAACTTAACAGCAAATGTACCGCCGAAACCACAACAAGTCTCGCCTTCGTTTAAATCAAGCAGCTCAAGTCCCAGTACTTTTGATAGCAATTGACGTGGCTCGGCTTTGATGTGACATTCCCGCAAACCGGCGCAACTATCATGATAAACCGCCCGGCCATCCAACTCGGCGCCGAAATAATCCACCTGGAGGATGTTTACCAAAAAATCCGACAACTCGTAAATATTGCCCTGTATTGCCCGGCATTTATTGTGTTGTGCTGTATTGGTAAACAGATCGTTATAATAGTTTTTCACCATGCCTGTGCATGAAGCTGATGGCGCTATAATAACGCTGTCTTCAGAAAAATCATTCAGAAATTTACTGCCTACTGTCTTGGCGTCATCCCAAAAACCCGCATTAAATGCAGGCTGACCGCAGCAGGTTTGCTCCGGGTTATAGCTAACCTCGCAGCCTGCCTTTTGCAATACCTTCATGGTATTAAAAGCCGTTTCTGGAAATAACTGGTCAATAAAACATGGGATAAAAAGCTCAACCTTCATCAGCTCGGATTTTGTAAACCGCTAAAATCAGCATTTTTATCAAGTTTATTATGCTTTGCCTGTAAAGAAAGTAAGAAAATCAATCCTAAAACAAAATATATAGCCAGCGCAAGCGCAGAGTTACGCATACCGCCAGTCAACTCCTCGATAAAAGCAAAGCTCGCCATCCCTCCCACTATTGCCAGCTTTTCGGTAACATCATAAAAGCTAAAGAATGAGGCAGTATCCGGAATGTCCTGCGGCAAATATTTTGCATAAGTAGACCGCGAAAGCGACTGTATGCCGCCCATTATCAGCCCAACAACGATCGCAAGACCGAAAAACTCGGTTACTGTAGTGGTGAAGTAAGCTGCAATACATGCCAATATCCATATCACCACGGTTCCGGCAAGTACTTTGACGTTGCCGTATATGCCGGACAAGTACGACATCAAGGTTGCGCCGCCGATGGCTACCAATTGTATAATCAGGATAATCTCTATCAAGCCGCTGGTTTCCATGTGCAGCTCTTTTGCGCCAAAACCGGCCGCTACCAGCATAATGGTTTGCACGCCCATAGAGTAAAAGAAGAATGCCGACAAAAAGCGTTTTGTAAGCGGCATTTTTTTTATTTTTTGCCAAACGTGGCCAAGCTCAAGGAACCCGCCCTTGATTATGTTGCTATACCTTGGCTGCGCATTGGGACTACCTTTGGGCAGCACAGAGAAAGGAATATGGGAAAAACCAATCCACCAAAGGCCAACCAATAAAAACGATAGCTGTGCCGCAGATTTTGGTGTCAAATGGAACAGGTCTGGCTTTAGCACAAAGACAAGGCAGATAACCTGCAATATCACGCTGCCTATATAGCCGTAAGTAAAACCTTTGGCGCTTACTTTATCCTGCATATCAAGGGTAGCAATCTCGGGGAGATAAGAGTTGTAGAACACAAATCCACCGGCGTAGCCAATAGCCGCCAGCGCAAAACATATAATACCGAATTCAAGATTACTGCTGTCAAAAAAGAATAAGCCACAGCAGGATAGCGCGCCAATCCAGGTAAAAAACCGCATGAAAATCCGTTTGTTACCGCGATAATCAGCGATGGACGTAAGGATAGGCAGCAATATTGCCATTACCAGGTAAGCTGCTGCCAGCGCATAGTTAGACAAGGCAGTATTTATAAATTTAAAGCCGAAGAACGATACCTGGTCGTGAGTGGCCGCGTTTGCGGTTTGCGCCACATAATATGCCGGGAAAATCGTTGAGGTAATTACGAGGTTATAAGCCGAGTTAGCCCAGTCGAAAAAGGCCCAGGCGCGAATGGTTCTTGGATTGTTTTTAGGTTCCATGGTGGGTTAAAAGTAGGGAAAAATATTTCAGTTTCTCAATTGATGCGAGAAGTTATATTTCTTTAAAAGGCCTTTAGAAAAACCCATTTACTACGCCGTTAATGTGATTATAAATACATCACTTCGTGATTGTAAAGCAATCGCATCAAATTCTATACTTTTTTAAAAGTCTCTTCAAATATTTATTGAATGTTGTAGTTGGTGCACCGACAAAGTAATTATTATTTTGGCTGAATTTTTCATTTTGTTTTGGATCCAGGGGAATACTGGAGGTCACAATATTACAACCAAGACAAATAGTTAAATGCGCAACTATCTTATTGTCCAGATAATATACGAGCCCCATGCGAGGTTCAAAACAAGCAGCCATTTCATCACCGTACGAGCCTTTTTCGCCTAACTTCTTCGTAAGAACAAGAACATCTTCTTTATTAAGTATGGCCTGTCCCCAAACAGATTTGGCCAAGTGTCCTCTTTCGTCAACTATGCTCATATCTGAACCTATACCTCCCTGGAAACCATAAATCATCACTTTATCATACTTTAACCGCAGTAATGGGTTTTGTGCAGTTGTATGTTTCGCCAGCAATAGGAACATCAATAAGGCTAATGCAAAAACTTTCATAGCGGGAAGACGATATCAGCTAAGATAAAAAGAATCCCCAGAATTTATAAGGACGAGTTGATTAACCAAAGCAAACATTTAAGCCCCGGGCGATGTAATTATTAAACATATCCTCTGATAATGAAAAATAAAAATATCATCATACCTGCCGTTATCCTCTCGATTATAGCAGCCATCAGCTGTAAAACTCATTTCGACACTACCATAAGCGATTACAAAGCCGTGGCCTCCCCCTCAAATCTTTCACGCGGCAAAACGCTAACTTTCACCATTTGCGCAGGCTGTCATTATAATCGCGGTCTGCATAAATTCGCCGGAAATCCGATGAACGATGTACCACCCATAGCCGGTAAAGTTTTCTCAGCCAACCTTACGCATTCAAAAACGCATGGTATCGCCCCCAAATATACCGATGCCGAAATCAGGTATCTGTTAAAGACCGGCATTGCTAAAGATGGGCGCTTCCTTAACTATATGCTGCGCCCTAATATGGCGGATGATGATATTAACGATATTATCGCTTTCCTGCGTTCTGATGATCCGTCAGTTCGCGCTGCGGATACTACGGTCGGCCTTACACATTATAACGTCATCGGTAAAACATATAATGCATTCAAAGCTAACCCTGCTTCGTATCGCGCAAATGTAAATCGGCCATCAGAAAATAACCCGGTTGCTTTAGGGCGTTACCTGGTCGATAACGTTGGCTGCTATCATTGTCACTCCAAAAGTTTAAAATCATTAAATTCAGTAAACCCTGAGCAAACCAGTGGTTACCTTGCAGGTGGCGCAATCCTGAAAGGTGAAGGTGGTAAAGAGATAAAGGCATCGAACATTACGCCTGACAAGAATACTGGTATCGGCAATTATACCAAAGAGGATTTTCGCCGGACCTTAAAGGACGGTCAGGCGCCTCATCGTAAGCTACGTCCGCCAATGGAAAAATTTGAATACCTGACCGATAAAGAGGTTGATGCCATTTATTCGTATTTGATGATGGTACCGGCTAAGAGACATCCAGTGGAACACATGTAAAAAATCTTGACAACTTGACAAATAAATTTTATATTTGAATATGAAAACAATGTCTGTCGGTGAATTTAAAACCCATTTTTCAGATGTGCTTGAGCAAGTAAAAGCAGGCGAGAAAATTGCGGTAACCTTTGGAAAGAAAAAGGAGATTGTTGGATATTTTTTACCTGAAATGCCGCAGCAGCCCAAACGCAAATTAGGCATCCTTGAAGGGAAGGCCACCTTTAGCTTCGATAACGACTTTGAGATAACAGATGAGGAATTTCTTGGATTATGAATTATTTGCTTGATACCCATGCTTTCATCTGGGCTATATCAGAAAAAAGCAAATTGTCACAGCAAGTGAGACTTACACTCGAAAATCCTGCTAACATTATTTATATAAGCGCTGTTACTTTTTGGGAGATTTCATTAAAATTTTCCATTGGGAAGTTAAATATCGACGGAATTTCTCCCGAAGCCCTGCCTGAATTAGCTTTACAATTAGGATTCGAATTATTACCTCTTTCTGCCGCCGAGGCGGCCAATCACCATAAACTTCCCTTAACGAAGCACAAAGATCCTTTCGATAGAATGCTGATTTGGCAGTCGATAAGCAAGAAACTTATCTTTATCAGTAAAGATAGCAGGCTTGCAGATTATGATTTTTCAGGCCTAAAAAGTTTGTGGTAAATTTAATTAAACTTAACCACCTCAAAATCCGAGGCCTTAACATTACCCAGTTTTTGTAATTCATCATTATTCCACCTGCTATCGGGTGCGCCGCTGATGTACATATTGCTGCCGATATCTGCCAGTATCAACCCATACTTCTTCATGGCTTTTAAGATTACCTGGAGTCGGGCCGAATATCCGGTAATATTAAAGCTTGCTTTAAGCCTTATTTTGGCGCCGAATGGTAATGAATATTGCCCGCCATGGCTGTTAACACTATGTCGTGCAGGCGCTATGTAGGCCGGCTTTACGTATGCTGATTGCAGCGTGAAACGTATAGCATGGTCAATGGTGCCTTTTAAAACTTCATCATAGCGCACCAGCCCGGGAAAGATGGGCAATCCTGCGGCATCGGCCGAAGTCCAGCCTGCTTTGCGCAATGCGTTCGATTTTAGATTGAATATCGCACCGCTGGATGCGCCCCACTTGCCGCCGCTGTAGCTGGCGTTGTATAATTCATACAACATACTGTTGTCCCGGTCGACTACAATTACATGCGAATCGCCGATGCCGTTGCCCTCGATATGCGCATTTGATGGAATTGGATATGGCCCCGGGTCGCTTTCACTGCCGTAATTACCATCATTTTGGTTAGCGCGAAAAGTAACCTTAACCTTTGGCTGGCTGCCGCAAACCACATCAAACGGTATGCCTATCGGCACTCCCTCATACAAGCCACTGCCGAAATCGGCTTTTAAGCGTGATGCACTTATGGTAGCGATAATCTGGCTGCTATATGGGTCGACTGGTGCGGCAGAGACATCCTGGTTCCAGGCATTGTCTGCAGGGAAGATGGTCATGTTTTCAACGTCAGCTACTTTTGCATTGCAGGTGCTGCTGGTGGTAATTTTTGTCGTAGTATCGCCGCTGTTTTTAATTACAGGCGTAGTGGCCTGCTTTTTCGCACAGCTGCCCAACAGTAACAAAACGCAGGATAAAACAGTAATACTTCCCGTCTTCATAGGTAAATGTTAAGTATCTTATCAGGGGAATTGCTATAGAACGTTGTTTTTGGAGATAGATTGTATTAGAAATGTTACAAATTAACCAATGCTGAATGTCAAGATCGTCAAAACGCTTTAAACGCTGTACCATCGCCACCTTTTAACTCGATATTTCTTACCGAACCAGTCCCCTGGAAACCAAAGCCAAGGCCTACTATTTTTACGCCTTTATCCGGTTTATGAAATTCAAACACTTGCTTGTCGTTAATGTAATATTTTATCTTATTTGCAGTGGTCTGGCAGGAAAACTTCACCCAGTCCGACCAATCTACACCAAAACCTGATAAATTTGATGTTTTGCCATAAACATACCAATCAACGCTGATTAAATTGATTTCGGAAACACAGCCTTTTATGCATAGGGGTATAATTATTGGGCCAGCATCGGTGATCAATGACACAGCCGAAAACTGGCATGCCGCCGCCCCATCCCTGTAATTATTTTTCACATAAACGCTGAAACTGAAATTATCTGCAGGCACAGGTTCAAAGTTGCCGATATTGTAATATTTAACATAAGGCGGCCTGGGCAGCATGTTTACGTTTTTTTGTTTGATAACATCAACCGGCAAATCCATCATGTCCTTTTGCAAAAAATCACCCGGATTGAGGTAAACAGGTATAGGCTTATCTTCTATAAGGCCCAGCCAACCCTTTGTTGGTATCATCAGCTTATGTTCCTTTACCACCTTTTTGCCGACTAATAATTTAGCCTGGTAAAACCCAGGCTCGTAATAAACCGATGTAAACTGGTGATCTTGCTTTTTAACGAGCGTACGGGTGTTCGGGTCCCAGGACTGCTGTATATAAACAGAATCCGTTGGTGCATGGGATGCATCATATTCAAAAATCACAGAGTTAGGGATTGCCTGTGTAAGGCGTTGACTGCTAAATTTATAATTACTTTTATCAGGCAACGTCCTGTATCTGCCCGAAATTAAAATACCAACAATCACCGCAACCACCACTGCCGCAAAAACCCATATAACCACAGTGTTCATGCCCGGTTTTAGCTTTGTGCCTATCGGTTTTGATATCGGCCGTTCTTCCTCATTCGGCGCAGCAAGGCGCTTTACGAAAACGCGCCAGCTTTCAAAACCTGCAAATTGGGCCAATGTATCAAGTGTAGTTGCGCTGGGCAGGTGTTTATATTCTACACGACCCCAAACCCTCCTTAAAGTACTTTCGCTCAGCTGAACCTTTGTTTTATCAAAGATGAGCCCGCTTAGATTTTCAAAGTCGCGGCTTTGCCATGAAGCTGATCCGCCCCAATCCAGTTGCTGCTCAATTATCTCCAATAATTTTTTTATGTCAGAAGTCATTGAAAATCAAAGTGATAAAACTTGACAAAACATGAACTATTAATGAATGTATTAAACCGCGCCGCAACGATATGTTTGCTACAGCAAGCTGTTCGTGAGTTTCACTCAGTGAACAAACATCAAATTTTATTTATCAAAATCAAAGCAATGAATAAATTAATCTTAATGCTTGGCGCGGTGATAATTGCGCTCGGTTCATGCAAGCAGGAGCCGGCTAATTTGTGGGATACGCCCGATGCCTACCTCGGGCAAACGCAGCCGGCCGACACGCCTAAAATCTTCGCTCCCGGCTTGCTCGCCGATACCGGTAACTTTGCCGGCGACAGGGTGGCCTTCAGCGCAGATGGCAAAGAGTTTTATTACAGTCAGAATAACACTTGGTTCGATAGTAAAAATTTAAAAGTGAAATATGTGAAATTTAAGGATGGAAAATGGGGTAAACCGATAGCGATAACGCCGCAATATTATGGCCCAACCTTTTCATCTGATGATAAGACTATTTACCTGATGGGCGGCGGAAACAAGAAACCAGGCACCGATATGATTTCGCAAATGCATCGTACTGATACCGGATGGAGCGCACCTGTACCCTATCGTATATGGCCTTACCGGATGTATGATTTTACACCAACTAAAAGCGGTAACATCTATGCTGGCAGTAACGGCAACTGGGGTACGATGGATTGGCAAAATTGCCAGTTTGCAAGGATAAACGCATCCAAAGGCGATACCGCCATAAAAAGTCTTGCCAGGCCTGTAAACTCTCCAGGCTTCAATGGCGACTTTTTTGTAGCGCCCGATGAATCATTTATGGTGATAAGTGCCAAAGAACATCCCGACTTTGAATGCGAGCTTTGGATAACTTACCATAAACCCGACGACACATGGACAAATCCCAAAAGCCTCGGCCCGCTTATTAACAACGACCTGGCCCACCGCTGGGGCGAATACGTGAGTCCGGATGGAAAATACCTTTTCTATACCCATGGGCACAGCGCGAAGGACTGCTATATTTATTGGGTGAGGTTTGATACCCTTTTTGAAAAGCTGAAGCATACCAATTTTGAGCCTTATGTTAAAAACGACATCCCCGCTCAAACAGCCAGGGCTGGGCATGTGTGGAAGTTCCAGGTGCCGGAGAATACTTTTATTGATGATGATGGCAGTAATACACTTACCTACCGTATCGCCAATTTGCCGGCAGGTTTAATGTTCGATGCTTCAACCTTGACGATATCAGGGCAGGCCCTGGCTGGTAAATACGAAATCAGTATCAGCGCAACAGATAAAGCAAAGGCAAGTGCAATCGCGAAATTCACCTTGAACGTTGAGCGGTAAATGGCACGCCTTAGCTACGAATTGGTGTTCACGTTTTTGCACGCTGAACATTGCGAACATTTTGTAATATTTTTATTATCAGCGATATGCGTTTTTAACACTTTGCAATGTACTGATAATCAGCTATTTCATATGGGGGTTTACACTTCATATAGACACAAGGCTATAAATAATTCATAGTCAGCTAATTATAAAACCTAAGGCATTTACACTGTAAAACCCTGAATTATGAACAGCCTTCCATTTTTGCGCGGAACAGGTGGAACATTGCGGAACATTTTGATTATCAATTAATTGCTAAATTTCGAAATAACCGCACGGGGCTAATCTTCTGCTTGCGCCTTAAACCGGTACAAATACGGTGCTTTATGTGCACCCCCAGTCCATTTTTTGGCAATGCGCTCCAGTATATTGAGGCTCAGCATTTTTCGTTGAAATGCGGGCCTCAGCAATTTTTTGTCCAGGATTGTTTCGTACAGACGCTGCAATTCGCCAAGCGTAAATTCTTCAGGCAGCAGTTTAAAACCGATAAGTTTTTGGTCGAGGTTAATACGTAAAGCGCTTAAAGCCTTATGAACGATTTTCGTATGGTCTTGTATCAAAACAGGCATTTTATTCAAATCATACCATTCACAGCTATCAAATATTGCCGCAGGCGAGGGCGTAACTTTTGTAAAATCCACAAGCGCATAATACCCTATCGAAATAAATCTTTTTAGAAGCCAGTGCTCATCCGGCGGTGTACTGCCGTTTGCCGTCATAATCGTTTTTAAAGGCGTTGGGTCGAATCTCGCATAGTCGCCGAAAACATAAAACTGGTCAAGGTAAATATCCTGTAGGCCTGTTCGCTCGGATACTACCTGCATGGCAGCAGTATTTAAGTCATCGCCCTCCCTGATAAAGCCGCCGGGCAAAGCAAACAAGCCGGTGCGCTTGTACTCTATCAATAAAACCTTTAATTGGTTATCATGAAAACCGAATATCACGGCATCGATGGCTATATTCTTTAAAAAGCCATCACCGTAAATACTGCTTACCTCATTTGCTTTGTTAATCGTCATCTAAACTACATCATTTGTTTTTAACCACGGAGTTAGCAAAGAAAGTACAAAGACCCACTGAGGCTTAAAAGTTTTTTCTCTGTGCTCTCTGTGTCTTCTCCGTATCTCCGCGGTTAAATTTAACTAAACCAGTTTTTATTTTATCGCATTATGTTGTTATTCTCAAATTAAGCGATTATTATTGTAACATAATGATACAATAATAAATTTATTTTTCATTTGCCCTAAAATCAAACCATATAAACCAAACTATGAAAACTATTTTGCCCCTGTTTTGCGCGATGCTGCTATGCGCAACAAGCTTTTCGCAACCGCTCACCAATGATGTGAGTATCAGCAATGGTAAATTGCAAGGCACGTTTAACGATGCCACCAAAATCAGAAGCTTCAAAGGTATTCCCTATGCCCTGCCGCCCGTAGGAGAACGCCGCTGGAAAGAACCGGAAGCGCCTGCAAACTGGCAGGGCGTACGCAAAGCCGACCACTTTAGCCACATGCCGGTACAAAAACGCGTATATGCTGATATGATATTTCGCGCCGATACCATGAGCGAGGATTGTCTTTACCTGAATGTTTGGACGCCTGCAAAAACTGCAAATGCAAAGCTGCCGGTATTAGTCTATTTTTATGGCGGCGGCTTTTCTGCTGGTGATGGTTCTGAAACGCGATACGATGGCGAGAGCATGGCGCAAAAGGGCATTGTTTCCTTAACCATTAATTATCGCCTGGGCATATTCGGCTTTTTCTCACATCCTGAATTAACTGCCGAGTCGTCCCACCATGCCTCAGGCAACTATGGCCTGCTCGACCAGTACGCTGCCCTTAAATGGGTAAAGGCAAATATTGCTGCTTTCGGTGGTGATCCTGATAAAATTACCATTGCCGGCGAGTCGGCAGGCTCGATAGCGGTAAGCGCACAAATGGCTTCACCGCTGTCAAAAGGTCTGATTGCCGGGGCGATTGGCGAAAGTGGCGCTATGATCAAGCCTACACTGCCTGCGATTCCATTGGCACAGGGAGAAAGAAACGGCTCAAGCTTTGGCGAAAGGAACAACGCAAAAACATTGGCTGATTTGCGTGCTATTCCTGCTGCGCAATTGCTGGGAATGGCTTCAAAATTTGGTGCATGGGAATTAGCTGCCACAGTTGACGGTTACTTTTTACCTAAAACACCAGATGAAATTTTTGCCGCAGGCGAACAGGCTCACGTACCATTACTTGTTGGCTGGAATTCCGCCGAAATCCCATACCAGGCCTTTACCGGCGGCGACCAGCCAACTCCGGAAAACTATGCTAAAAAGGTAAAACAGCAATATCCGAATAACGCTGATGAAGTTTTAAAGCTATATCCCGGCACAACGCAGGATGAGGTGATTAAATCAGCAACCGCTTTGGCCAGCGACAGGTTTATCGCTTACAGTACCTGGAAATGGGCCGACCTCGCTTCAAAAACAGGCGGCAAGCCGGTCTACCGTTACCTGTTCTCGACTCCCCGCCCGCCGGAAGTAAAACCAACGCCGAACCCGATGGCCGATAAGTTTCCCAAACTGATGGTAGGTGCTTCACATGCATCTGAAATTGAATTTGCAATGGGCAACCTGCAATATGATAAAGTTTATGCCTGGACTGATGATAATTACAAAGTTTCCAACACAATGGAAAACTACTTCGCTAATTTCATAAAAACAGGCAATCCTAACGGCAAAGGCCTGCCCAAATGGGACGCCAATACCAAAGGCAGCGCAGTTAAGTTTATGAATATCGACGTAAATACCAAATTACAGCCAGAGTCGGACGGTGACAGGTATTTATTTTTGGATAAACAGTACACGGAAAAGAAATAGTTTTGTATCTTTTGCAATACCATTGCACCCTGCCTAAACGGGTGCAATGGTATTTAATTATGACCGAATATGAAGTAACCGGCGGCGGCCAGATTGGTCGTTTTAGCGCCACCTGGCCATTTGTGAAATTATCCGTAACCCCTAACCGTTTAGAAATTAATGCATCAATTGGCGGTAAATATGTTTTTGCGCCTGATGATATTATCTCATTCGACTATGCCGGTTCTTTCAAACCAGGTATCCGTATTAATCACAGGGTAGCTAATTATAGTTCGAACATTGTATTCAGCAGCTTCAGCAGCCGCGATGTTATGGCGGGTATTATGGAAGTAGGTTTTACTCCGGGAAAATCAATCTCTGCTGTCGATAAAATGGAAATAGTGCAGCTTCAGGAAAGCGGCGGCTTCGCCTTTAAGCTAAAACCTATCATAGCTATTATAGTTATCTGGAACGTAATTATCGTCGGCGGTATAGCCATGTTTGTGTCAAATGGTCAAAAAGGTTTCCCTGTCCTACCTATTCAATGTGCTACCGGGTTTATGATTTTAGTATGCCTTGGCATGCTCATCATCAATCATTTGCAGAAATGATTCTGAAACCCGGCCGCACCGTACGCGATGTTAAAAGTGCTCTTTTATTCATCATGTTTATCTGCGGATTGATGTTCCTGATGACAACGTTTGTGTCGTCAAACTTTGGCCGTTAATCTGCCGCTTCTACCTTCTTCAAATGCTCTTTGGCAAACTCGTTCTTGGGGTTAAGCTCAACACACTTCCGGTAATGTGCTGCCGCAAGTTTCTTTTCGCCAAGCTTTTCATAGGCTTCAGCAACGCTATCGTACAAATTTGAAACACCGGGGTTCATGCTTAGGTTATATTTGAAGATGCTCAATGCCTCTTTATTCTTGTCCTGGTGCAGCAAAATAAAACCCAGGTCGTTCAGGTCTTCTCTGTCAATATCAAATGTACTGTCTTTTTTCTTCAGGTCAGAATAGATGATCGGGGCTTTGTCGTAACCTTGTTTCTGTAGCTCAGCACGGTAAGCTTTCATTGCAGCCAGGTTGTGAAAGCCCTCACCGTCCCATTGGGCGGCCCAGGTTGTTTGTTTACCCAAAAACAGGTCTATCACATCGGGCGTTATGTGTAAGCCATGATAATTATGGGTAAAATAAACAAGGCTCTCTTTTTTGTCCGGGAAAAGAATATAAAAGGCTTTGAAGTCGCCATTATCGCCCCAGTGCCATATAGCCCGCCCTTTTTCGTTTTCCTGGATGCCAACACCAAGGCCCCACCAGATATGTGCATTGGCAGCGGTAGTCCTCCTGTTGTACCAATTTCCTTCAGTTATGTTCGATAGCATCATTTTATGCGTTTCCGGCTTTAGCCCATAACCGCTTGCAAGTGCCTGCAGAAATTTAGTGTAGTCAACGGCATTGGTAAGCAGGCTGGCCGCCGCGTTTTGGCCGGAATGCCATTTAATTTGGTCGGCACTGTTACCAAATGCCGAAACGGTATCGAATTTAGCAGTCCACATATAGCTGCTGTTGCTCATGTGAAGCGGTGTAAATACTTCCTCGCCGGCAATCTGGTTAAGCGTTTTACCTGTAATATGTTCCAGTACATGCTGCAGAAATACAAATCCTTCTCCAGAGTAGCTAAAACAGCTATCAGGCGTAAACATTAGCCTGGCACCCTTATTATCGCCCCAGTTTGGTAAGCCCGTATGATGGCTGAGCACCATGCGGGCGGTTATCTTTTCATAGCGTTTGTCAGCCGGATCAAATCGATCGTATTTACCGATATAGCTTAACAGCGATTTATCAAGGTCGATGACGCCGCGGTCGTACAAGCGAAGAACCGCATAGGTAAAAACACATTTGCTCAATGACGCGGCTTCAAATATGGTATTTGAGGTTACTTTTTGTGTCGATCCTTTATCTATAGTTCCCCAATTATATGCCTGCGATTTGCCGTTTTTACTATAAACAAGTTGTATGCCCTGCACGTCCACAGTCTGGCTGATTTGGGCGAGTGCTTCGAGCTTTTTATTATCCTGCGCATTGGTATTCGCGGGCATAATCAAATATATTGCTGCTAAAAGAAATAGGTATCGCATAAAAGAGCGTCTTTAGATTTTACTTAAAAGACGCTTTGTCCTGCAAATAGTTGCAGCAAATCCGGATAAAACTATTTGATTACCTTATAGCCAAGCCCTATAGTCAATGTTGCAAAAAAAGCGCTTTGCTTGTCCGGGCTATTAGTTAGCTTGTAATCATCTATTTTCCAATCGCCTGCATAGGCGTTTATATAATAACCAGCGCGGATGCCGATGGGGATATTGCGTTCAACCGAGAAACAATCCATTTTCTTGGTCGACATTTTTACCAGGATGTCATAACCCAAACCAAGGTCGATACCAAAATTAGGTTGCCACAGGGTTTTGCTTTTGGTGTTATTAAATAACTCACTGGAAAGGTCGGTTGCGGTGCGCACCCCTGTCCTATCCTCGACTTTTAGCATAGCCGCCGACAAATTCAAGCCGACAAAAGGATAAAACCTGAATGACGGGTTCGACGATAAGTTATAGCCTGTTCGCCAAAATAGTTGGTATTGGTTATATTTTACTTTAATGTCGTTAAAGTTTGAAGTAGCTGTTGGCGAAAAACCAATGCCGTCTTCCACTATCCAACTGTTAAACACGTGGAACATTGATGCATTAAGCCAGATATTTGAGGGGGATATGGCGGGTGCGCCATTGGCATGCAGCGCATTATTTAATTGACTGACGTCGGCTTTACGATAGCCAACCTGCAATTGAATGGCGCCTTCGGGTTTATGGTGCATCCAGCCCATCCCTTTAACCGTATCAGTTTTTTGTGCAAAAGCGGCGGTTGAACTAAGTATAGCAACAGCACTAAGAAAAGTATAAATCAGTTTTTTCATGAGACAGATGTGTAAGCTTGTTTTAACTTTAAATATTGATTTATTAATTATTGTTTCAAACAACTTACGCATAAAAACAACCGGTGGTTGTCTGCCGTTTGCTAATTCCCGTCTGTTGCGTACCTGATTCCTGCAATTTCGCGAATTTTATCTAGCGTTTCCATCAGTAGCAGTGTATCGGCAAAAGTTAGTACATCGCTTTCAGCAAGGCCGCGCTTTAGACAATCGTTTACGTGCCGGGCTTCGTATTGGTAACCAAAGCCTGCTTCCTTTTCAACCGGGATCACTTGCCTGCTATCCGGGTATTTAGCATAATATTCAACTGTGGCAGATGGTTCATAAAATCTCGAGGTCAGGTGTATACGTCCATCCGTGCCGGCAATATCAGCCTCCGTAGCCAGGTTAGCCGAAAAGGTGGAAAACAGCTGCGCAATTGCGCCATTGTTATATTTAAACAAAATAGCGCACTGCTCGTCAACCCCGGTTGGCGCTGGGGTCATACTGGCTTCAATGGTATCGGGCTTACCCAAAACACTCATCGCCATAAAAACATTGTAAATACCGATATCCATCACCGTACCGCCCCCAAGCGCAGGGTCGAACAAGCGGGCCGGCACAGGGGGCACTGGCTTAAAGCCAAAATTGATAAGCACTGAGCGAATATCACCCAATAGACCACCTTTAACCATATCGATTGTTTTGAGATAATGCGGATGAAACTTTGTCCACAGCGCCTCCATCAGGAATACATTTTTCTCCCTGGCCTTATCAATCATTATTTGGGTTTGCCTGGCGTTCATTGCAAAAGGTTTTTCGCATAACACCGCTTTGCGTTGCTCCAAACAAAGCAAGGTATTTTCGCAATGCAGATTATGCGGTGTGGCGATGTAAATTACATCAACTTCAGGATTACTTACCAACGCTTCATAGCTGTTATGCCTGTATTTAAGTCCGAATTCATCACCAAAATCATCAGCGCTCTGCTGCGAACGGGAGCCTATTGCTATCAGTTCGGCATCTTCAACCAGTTTAAGGTCCGAAGCAAATTTGCGGGCGATGCGTCCCGCGCCTAATATTCCCCAGCGAATTGTTTTCATAGTTTGTAAATTAAGAACATTTCCACCAGATTTACGAAGTTTTAGAAACTTCATAAATCTACCCGTCAAGCATGTATCCTGAGCTCCTCGCCCATATCGATAAATTCGTAAAACTTACGCCCGAAGAGCAACGGTTGCTGTGCGATAAAATCGAGCCAAAAAAACTTAAAAAGAAGGAGTTTCTATTAGAGGCCGGCAAGCATTGTCATGGCAATTATTTTGTAGTGAAAGGTTGTATGCGGCTCTATTTCATTAACAATAAACTTAACGAGCAGATATTGCAATTCGGTATTGAAAACTGGTGGATCACAGACCAGGATAGCCTGATGACCGGTCACCCGGCTAATTGTTATATACAGGCGATTGAGCCATCAGAATTACTGTTAATACCAGAAAGAAGCCGCACCGAATTGTTTGAACAAATACCGCATTTGGAGAGTTATTTCAGGATAATGATGCAAAAGGCGTACGTGGCGGCTCAACGGCGGATAGGTTTTATCTTTAACCAAACGGAAGAAGAACGCTACCGCAGCTTTATCAGCCAGTTTCCGGGTTTTGCTCAAAGGGTA
Source organism: Bacteroidota bacterium (assembly GCA_040389845.1). Lineage (GTDB taxonomy): Bacteria > Bacteroidota > Bacteroidia > Sphingobacteriales > Sphingobacteriaceae > Mucilaginibacter. Next base: position 4,264 of record JAZJZL010000150.1, on the reverse strand, counting down.
CCGCAATACATGCTGGCCTCTTATCTGGGGTTTACGCCGCAGTTTTTAAGCAGAATGAGAGCTAAGAAGGCCTAAGTCTTGAGTCGCTAGTCTCGAGTCAAAAAGCAGCTAAACTTTAGGCCCAGAACTTCGCGCTTACACTAAATTCACGCCGCATGCAGTGCTACAAAGAATGTCGAGCCCTCATTTTCCCCGCTTTCCAGCCAAATACGGCCCTCGTTTGCTTTTATAAAATCTTTAGTCAGCATCAGGCCAAGGCCACTGCCTTTCTCTTTAGCGGTGCCAAAGGCAACATTCAGGTTGCCGGTTAAAAAAATCTGCTGCTGGGCTTTGCTGATGCCTACGCCGCTATCGGCCACCGAAAAAACAATGTCATTTTTATCTTGCCTCTCAGCGCTAACTTCAATAACACCGCCCGGGTGACTAAACTTTATTGCGTTTGATAGCAGGTTGCGTATCACAAATTCAAAATGGTCGGCATCCGCGTGCACGCTTAATGATGAAGGCGCAGTGTCTTTTATAGTGATATTTTTTTGCAATGCCTGTGGCGACAGCAAGCTTATACACCTGTCGATTACCTCTTTAGGGTCAAAATCGGTTTGATTTACCTTAATACCCTGTAATTGTGCCCTGCCCCATTCAAATAATGATTTCAGTAAATCCAGCGATGCGTTAGTTTGCTTTTTCAATTCAGCAATCATTCCCTTTAACTCAGGCGCTGTAAATTCTTCCGTCTCCATCATTTCGAACAGCTGCACGGCGCTTGCCGCGGGGCCTTTTAAATCGTGGCCTACAACCGAAAATAACGTATCCTTTATTTTGTTTGATGCCTTAAGCTCCTGGTTAAGACGTTTTACTTTTTTTAGATAGAGCCAAAGCAATAGCAATATCACCAACACCGACATCAAAATCAGCCAGCCAAGCTGTAGCTGGCTTTTAGCATGCTTATTGGTTTGCTGCAGGTTGCCAATCTTTTCATACGAACTTTCAAGTGCATAACTGCTGTCCAGCGCCGCTATATCCTTCGCCGTATCGGCCTGCAGCAGGCTATCCAATAACCTGTGCTGCTCTGAAAGCGCGTTCATTGCCTCCTTATAATTCTGTTCCTGGCGATAAACGCCTGCCATCACCGCAAAAATTCGAGCCTCCAACTGCGGCTGTTTAATTTTTCGGGCTATTATCATCGCCTGCTTTAAATCAGCGAGACTTTTGTCCGAATTTTGTTTTTGCAACACCGAAGCGATGTTGATCAGCGCCTTGGCCTCTTCTTCAGGTTGCTTGTATTTCTTCGCGTCTTGAAAGGCCTCTTTATAAATAGATAATGCCTTTACCTCCTGGCCCTCTTCCTGGTAAGCTATACCTTCTTCGTCAAGCAGTGATACCTCGGTATCAAGCAACCCGGCTTTACTGCTGTTATTTATGCCTTCCTGCAAATAAGTAAGTGCAATTTTCGGCTTCCCCTTTTTCATATAGAGGTTGCCAATATCTTCCAGCAAAACAAAATATGCTTCCGGTTTTTGTTTAAGCCGCTCGTATTGAGCCAGTGCACGCTGATAATAGCTTAAAGCTTTTTCTATATCACCCTTTTGCTCATATACCTTACCCAGTTGTGCATAGCTTTCTATTACGCCCGAACTATCCCTGTTGCTATGGTAAAGCTTCATAGCGTGGTTTAAATTCCGGTTTGACGATGCAATATTTTGGTCTTCCGCATCCAACAAGCCAAGGTTGTCGTAGGCGTTTGCTGTACCGGCGGCATCATGCGTATGGCGCGAAATACTCAACGCCTCATTATAGAAACGTCGTGCCAGGCCATCATGATGGTGCGCTGCATTTACACGACCCAGTTGAAGCAAAAGCACCGCCTGCGCATTCCAGTTGCTTTGTTTTTCGGCAAGCTGCAAACCCTGGTTAGCATAATAAACGGCCGAATCGGGTTGAGCCGCAGTATAATCCTGGCTAAGCTCAAGATAAAGCTTTAGCTTTTCGTTATCAGATGCTGTTTTTAGCTTGGATATTTTGGACGCCTCAGGTGCCTGGGCAAATAAATTAGCGGAATACAGCAAAAACAAAGTTAGAGGACGCCACATAATCAAATCTTCAAAATCCGTTTTACGAAAATTATTCCGATAAGTTTTATGGAAAATTGAATAAATAGCTGATTTTCTTAATCGTAGTTCATTTTTTGAGGCATTGATTCTGTGCAACTTTGTATTATCAAAACAATAAAAAAATGAGCAGAATTAAAAT
>JAZJZL010000150.1:0-1954 GCA_040389845.1 Bacteroidota bacterium | reverse complement strand
CCAGGCAGAACCCGAAGCATACAAGGCTATGCTGGCTATGGAGCATTACATTGAAAGCACCGCTTTAACAACCAAACATAAAGACTTGATAAAAATACGCGCATCGCAGATAAACGGCTGTAGCTATTGTATCGACATGCACGCACGAGATGCCCGCAAAGCCGGTGAAACCGAACAGCGTATTTTCGCGCTTACCGCATGGCGCGAAACTCCGTTTTTTGACGAGCAGGAACGCGCAGTATTGGCGCTAACCGAAGAGGTTACGCTGATAGCTGGCCGCGTATCCGATGAAACTTACAATAAAGCTGCCGAATTATTCGACAGAACTTACCTGGCGCAGTTAATTATGGCCATTATTACCATCAATGCATGGAACAGGATTGGCGTAGCGACCGAAATGGCGCCGGCGTTGTTGGCATAACTGCAGGAAACTTGCGAAGTTTTAAAAACTTCGCAAGTTTGAATATTCTGAATTGCTTATATAAAGAATAACCAATTTCTGATAGACCATTATTCGTCTTTTACAAAGCGCACCGATAAAGAATAAACTTCTGTATCATTTCTATGCGTAATAACCGCAACAGTCGTCGAAATCTGCGCGCCATATTGAGCGACATCAGTCGCCGATTCAGGTATTGCGTCAGACGTTACAAAGAATGCGTTTTGATCAGCCAGGTCAGATTCAAATTCCTTAAAAGGGTTATAACAGGACCCCCCTGGCAACGCATTAAAGCCGGATATGTTTGTGCCCGAATTTGACTTCCACCCCGTGACAGCACAAAGGGTGGCTGATTTTCCTGATATCGATATGTAGTTACCCCGAGAGTCCTTTTCATGAGTAAAACTGGAATACAATTTATTAAAATCGCCTATAGAAGGCAGTCTCCATCCTGAAGGGAGCTGTATTTTGAGCGCTTCACTCCTTCTAAAGTAACTTCCATATGCAATCCTTTCGGGCGTACTATATCCACCCGGCCCTTTATAATTTATCGTTGTCCATATTTGCGAACCAATAGCTACAGTAGGATAAACCGTACCATTTATGGTAACACTATTTGGATCTTCTTTAGGCTTAGGATCTTTGCTCTTGCTACCGCATGATGAAATGAATATCCCGCCAAAAAGTATAAACGTGAGAAGCAAGCCTTGAACGTTCTTTTTCATTTGTTTTAGTTTATATTAACTCGCTTACTTGTCTTTTACAAACCGTACCGATAGCGCCCTTGCCTCCGGATCTGGCCGCTGAATAATAGCTGCTATATTTGGAGAAATTTGCACACTATAAATAGCTGGTTGTGTTTCAGAAGGTGGTCTAAAATCGGATGTGACAAACAAAGCGTCCTTCTCCGGCAGGTAAAAAATCTGGCCGCCGCCAACTGCATAGGAGCCTGCTGGAAGGGCATTAAACCCAGACGTATTTGTGCCTTGAGTATTCGTCCATCCGGAGGATGAACAAAGTGGAGCCGTTTCACCTGAAAAAGCATAGTAAAAGCCCTGACCGTCCATAACAGACGTATAATTATGTATAAGCATGCTGTAATCGGCTATTGTCGGAACGCGCCAACCTGCGGGAAGATTGATAGCATTAGCCTGACTCCGTGTAAAATAGCTGCCGTAAATCGCTGTTTCTGAAGCAGTGTAACCACTGGCGCCTTTGTAGTTCACAGTTGTCCAAACCTGTGAACCAATGGTCACTGTAGTATAAGCCGTACCATTTATGGTAACACTATTTGGATCTTCTTTCGGCTTTGGGTCTTTGCTCTTACTGCCGCATGATGATATCGCCATCGCCCAAAACGCTACAAATAGGATAAGCAAGCCCTTGAAATCGTTTTTCATTTGTTTTAGTCTATATTAATTAGTTTGTCTCAAATGTATGATTTAGTAATTCGCAAGAAATTTTTTTTTAAAACTTGATTTTAATTCACTATGAATGAAGAAGATAAAATCTAAT
>JAZJZL010000149.1:0-14484 GCA_040389845.1 Bacteroidota bacterium | reverse complement strand
ACCCGCCTGCAAAACCAGGCTTATAAAGCCGAAAAAGATCTCGACATATTAAAAATACAAGAGCAGGCCCTAGAGCAGGAAGGTCAGCGCAATATGGAGGATGCTACCAATAAGGAGGCGGAGCTTTCGCACTTTAATACGGCGGTTGATGGCTTGCGCGAACGTGTGGAGGCGGCGGAAAAAGACTATAATGAAGCTGTTGATTTCGAAACCAAATTACAGGAACAAATAGCGGCAACAGATGCGGAATTGAATACGGTGCAGGAAACTATCATTCGCGAAAGCCGCAAGCTGGACGCCAGGCAGAATGAGTATAATCTTACCAAAAGTATGGTTGACAACCTGGAGGGTTTCCCCGAGTCGATACGCTTTTTGAAAAAGAATACCGAGTGGTCTAAAAATGCACCGTTGTTTAGCGATATCTTGTTTTGCCGTGAGGAATACCGCGTAGCCATAGAAAACTACCTGGAGCCGCTGATGAACCATTACGTGGTTTCTAACTATACCGAGGCTATAAAGGCCATAAACCTTTTAAGCAAAGCTGCGCAGGGTCGTGCCCAATTTTTTGTGCTTGATAGTTATGAAACTACATCCGGCTTTTCGGAAAAACCCGAACTGGAAGGCGCTATCCCGGCCCTGAATGTTGTGGAAGTTGAACGGCAATACCAGCCTCTTTGTGACTACCTGCTCAAAAATGTTTACCTGGTTAACGACGATAACGACAATGCGCTTAACAACAGTGCCTTGCCGGATGGGGTAGTAGTAATAGGCAAGAGCGGCAAGTTCAACAAAGCAAGGCACACCATGGCGGGTGGTTCCGTTGGGCTCTTCGAAGGTAAGCGTATCGGTCGCGCCAAAAATTTGGAGGCATTGCTTAAGGTTATCAAATTGATTGACCTTGAGGTAACGGAATTGAAGGCCCGCTTCGATAACCTGCAAGCCAGGCTAACCGGGTTAAAAGCCGATGGCAAAGCAGCGGTAATCAAACAAAAGCAACACGATCTTAACCTGCTGAATACCGAGCTGGTAACTGTTAAAACCCGGCAGGAGCAATACCAAACTTTTATAGAGAACAGCCTTAACCGCAAGGAAGACATCGCGCGGAAAATAGAAAGCATAAGAGAGGAAACTCAAGCCTTAATACCGCAGCTGGAAGATTTAAAAGGGCAAAAACAAACCCAAAGCGAACTGCTGGCCGAAAAACAAGAACTTTTTAACGAGCTTAACGAATATGTTTCGGTAAAATCGAACGCTTACAACCAGGAAAATATCCGCTTCCATCAACAGCAGAATAAGGTATCGGGTCTTGTAAAAGATTTGGATTACCGGGAATCGCAAAAAGAAAACCTGGAAGGCCGTATAAAAGTAAATACCGAAGAGCTGGAAAAGGTTAAGCTGGCCATACAGGAAAACCTGCAGCAGTCTGACAATACTGACGACGACCTGCTGGGTATGTACGAGCAAAAGGACTTACTGGAAAAAGCGACGCAGCAGGCAGAACAGGAACACTATGCATGGCGCGGAAAAATCAGCGAGACCGAGGATGAAATAACTGCGCTCAGGAAGAAAAAGGACAATGCCGAGTTGATTGAAAATGAGCTGAAAGACGAGCGCAATAACTTAAAACTGGAGTTGAATGCGCTTAAAGAACGCTTGTCGGTGGAGTTTAATATAGATATCCAGGATTTGCCGGAAGCCGAAATGGTTGCAGGTGAAAACGAGCATGATATAAGAGAAAAAGCGGAACGGCTAAAAAAACGGCTTGATGAGTTTGGCGCTATTAACCCTATGGCAGTTGAGGCTTATAATGAGATGAATGAGCGCTATACCTTCATCCAGGCGCAAAAAAAGGACCTGAGTGACGCAAAAGCGTCATTGCTGGCAACCATCCAGGAAATTGACGATACGGCCAAAGAGAAATTCCTGACCTCGTTCACCCTGGTGCGTGAAAACTTTATCAAAGTATTCCGGTCCCTGTTTAACGAAGAGGATTCATGCGACCTTGTACTAACTGATCCGCAGAGCCCGCTGGATTCGGACATCGATATTATCGCCAAGCCAAAGGGGAAAAGACCATTATCTATCAACCAGTTGTCAGGAGGGGAGAAGACATTAACGGCAACGGCTATTTTGTTCTCGCTTTACCTGCTGAAGCCTGCACCATTCTGTATATTCGATGAGGTTGACGCACCGCTTGATGACACCAACATCGACAAGTTTAATAATATTATCAGGGCATTCTCAAAAGAGTCCCAATTCATTATCATTAGTCATAACAAGCGCACCATAGCCAGCACCGATATTATTTACGGCGTAACCATGGTTGAGCAGGGCATATCCCGCGTAGTTGCAGTGGATTTAAGAGAATTAGCAGATTAAAGCTAAAAGCAGAAAGACTAAAGCGAAAAGCCGGAAGATTATTAATCTTCCGGCTTTTATATACGTGGTAAAATAGCTTTCTGCTTTTCGCTTTCAGCTTACTTCTTCAGCGTCACTTTCTTAAAGTTAAATAACATTCCCTGGAATTTATGTTTGTTCAGCTCGATGGATTTATCGTGCGAAGCGGCAAGCGAGAATGTTTTGCTGTTATCCGCAGAAAGACTTTGAATAACCTTCTTAGGCGCGCCGAAAGTACCGGTCTTTACAAAATTAATTGCGTGGGCCAGCAGGGCCTCCGATGGATCTCCGAATTCAACGGTGAAATCGTCAAAGTCGTTTATACCGTTGTAGCCGCCGGTGCCAGGTGTCATGCCATCATAATAACCACCCTGGCCGGCAGAGTTTTTAGTTTCAAATTCGGGCGTAAACATGGTGTACTTATTGATTTCAATATCAAAGAAGCCTACCGGTTTACCGTAGCTTTGCTCACCGATTAACTGTACGTCAACCACCGGGCGGAGGTTATTAATAGTAAGCTCGCTTGCTGATGCAGTGCTGCCGGTTACTATAAAGAATATGTGGCCTAAATTTAATGAACCTTTTTTAACAAAGTTCGGTTTATTGAATTGCGAATTTTGCGAATAGTCGATATCCTTAAGCGAATACAAATTACCACTATCATCACGACGTTTCTGATTTCCTAAAAGTGTTTCCTTATTTGACGACAGGATACTGTTAAAAGTAGTGGTGTACATTAAACTTCCGTTCTTTGCAGTTGGCACCAGGTAATTATCAATATATTCTGCCGTTGAAACGTAGCCACCCCCATTGTATCGTAAATCAACAACTACATCGGTTACATTAGCAGTGGCAAATTTGTTCATAACAGCATCTATTTTAGGGTCTGCATTGGCATCAGAGGTAAAGCTGTTGAAAACAAAATAGCCGATTTTTCTGCCACCGCCAACATCATATACTGTGTCTTTCAGTACAGGATTTACAGTATAAGTGTTTGTGCTGAGGCTTGCGGTAAAAGTAGTACCGTCTGGCCTTTTGATAATTAATGTGATATTGCCACTGTTAAATACTGCATTGTAAACGAAGTTAAGGTTGGATCCGGAACCGTCGCCATAAGTATGTCCGCCGGAAACGCCATCATAAGAGATGCTTGTTCTTTGGTTTACACTTGTGATTTGATAACCCCTCCTGATACCTGCCAGTGCGGCCGGCGAGCCGGGATATACATAGATAAAACGAATATCGTCTACTGCGTTATAATTATAGTCAAAACCAAAGTCTCCTTTAACGCCATTTAGCGCACCGGTCTCTGTGCCATCGTCAATAAACGAATATTTAGCCCGGCCCGGGTCATATTTGTAATATTCATAAGGCTTGCTTGTTGCAGGGTTTATAGCATATTGCGACAATGCATCCATCTCATTTGATAACGCTGTTAAAGGTGCTGCATTGGTAAACGAGCGCGGTTTAAAATCGGCGTATGTCGGCAACTGGTCGTTCCACAGGTAGTTCTCCTTAGCGTAAAGCCAGATAGAGTCCTGTGCAAGTTGGATTGTAGTTCCGTTTTTTGATGGGTGGGTTGGGTCTGTAGTGCCGCCTCCAGTGGTCTTTTTATCTTTTTTACAGGACGAAATAAAACCGGCTGACAGAATTATAAGTAAGTAAAATATTTTTCTCATATCAGTTGTGTAAGTTGTTTCCTTTTAAACAGGTATTTAAACGAAAATAAATAAACTATGTTATTATTTTCGGCTTATAAAAAATTATTAACGTTTAAATAATCAATACCACTTGCTTCGGCGCAAATCCTGTCTGTTTCAGAGTTTCCGATCATCAATATTTCGCGCCGCTGCAAGTTATAATCTTTTATCAATAAGTCTATAATGTCCGACTCGGGCTTTGGCTTAAATTCGTCTGTAAAATAAACCGTTAAGTATTGCTCTAATCCGTGCCATTCGGCTTGCTTTATCTTATTCAGCTGCATTTCGCGGCTGCCGTTGGTAACGATAAATATTTTTTTACGGTCGATAACAATATCCTGCAACAGGTTGAGCATATTTTGATATAAGAGCAGTTTCAAAGGCAGCTTGGCGGTTATCATTAAATCCTTTAATCCCGCACGATATTTTTCATCCACCTGCAATTTTTCCTTCAATCGGTCAAATACCAATTCCTTCCCTTCATTAATATACGTATCAACCATCATGTCGGTTGTCTGCCTGGCATCAATCAGGGTGGCGTATTCCAAAAGCCCGCCGAAGAGGTAGTAAACCTGGAATAAATAATCCTTTTCGGGATAAAGCACATCATCAAGCTCGAATATAAATGCCTGTCTACGGCTGTCGATATCGGTATAATTCATTATAAAGTAACAGTTGTCTACTATCAGCGTGATTTAGAACTAAAGACTCCCGACTTCAGACCTCTCCCCACTTCTTCATTATTGCGATTTTTTACGCTGATATAAATTTTTTGTAAAGATAATAACCGCCTTGCCTACATTTGTTATAAACACAATATAAACCATGGATACGATAAGCCCGGTGGCAAAAAAACTACAGGTAAAATCCGGCAAGCGCTGGCTGTTTTACTGCGCGCCTGAAAACTATTTGGCAACAATTGAGCCTATGCCCGAGGGAACCGAAACAGCTTTTGACCTGGGCGGCGATTTTGATGGCATACAGCTATTCGTTAAAAACAGCACCGAGTTGAAAGAGCGGCTAATAGTTATTATGCCCGCTTTAAAACCTGGTACAATCTTTTGGATTACCTATCCGAAAAAGAGCTCGGGCATACCCTCAGATTTAGAGATGATGAGCAGTTGGGATGAACTGGCCGTGTATGGCTATAATGGCGTCGCTGCAGCCGCTATCGACCAAACATGGACGGCATTACGTTTCAGGCCATTGGGGCAATCTAAGGTCTCAGACTCCTGCAATGAAGAAATCAAAAAGAACGATTACGCCAATTATATCGACGTAGATAACAAGCAAATTAAGCTGCCCGCCGAAATGAATGATGTATTGGCGCCTGTGCCCGCTGCGATGGAATTTTACCAGAAACTTTCCTACAGCAATAAAAAAGAATATGTGATTTGGATATTATCTGCTAAACAAGAAAAAACTAAACAGGAGCGATTGACTAAGCTGGTTGAAAAATTATCGGCAGGGAAGAAAAATCCGGCGGATAAATAGGATCGCAGACTGGTTGATTAAACAAAAAAACAGATTTCAGATATTAACTGATTTATCTGATGACGCAGATAATATCCGGCGATGAAACTGATAATACTTCAACGCGGCTCCCATAATGGAATCGCTCTATCAAATATGTGTACGTTATTAGCGCGTCCGCGAAATGTCTGCGTTCTATTTCGATTAACTAACTTCAAACATCTGCGTCATCAGTTCATCAGCCAAAATCAGCGATTCTTTTTTATCAACCTATACGCATTATCCATCTGTGTCATCAACTTCATCTGCTAATATCTGTGATCAAAGGGTATTTATTTGCGGCGTCAGTTCATCAGCCAGCACCAGCGATTCTTTTTGATTAGCCCCTCATCCATCCGTGTCATCAACTTCATCTGCTAAAATCCGTGATTAAGATTTGTGTAACCGAAAGGTTTCGCTTATATTTGTAACCAAAAGGTTTCATAAATATGCGCAGAGATGTTTTCCAGGCGATTGCCGACCCTACACGAAGAGAGATTATTGGATTACTCGCCAATCAATCTTTAAATCTTAATTCCATAGCAGATAAATTTGAGATTAGCCGCCCGGCTGTGTCGAAGCACATCAAGATTTTAACTCAATGTGGGCTGATTACTATAAAACAGGAAGGGAGGGACAGGTATTGTAAGGCAAATTTTGGCAGGCTTAATGAGGTATCTGCCTGGGTAGAGCAATACCGCAAATTCTGGACCGAGAAACTGGGCGCCCTGGGCGATTTCCTGGAAAAAGAAGCAAGAACAGATAATTTGAAAACTAAATAATCATAAACACTATGAACACAGAACCATTTGTTATTGAGCAGACCTATAACGCCAGCGCCAACCGTGTTTGGCAGGCTATTACCGACAAAGACAAAATGAAGGAATGGTATTTCGACTTGAAGGAATTTAAGCCCGAAATTGGCTTTGAGTTTCAATTCTGGGGAGGTTCACCGGAGCAGCAATACCTGCACCTTTGCAAAATTACTGAGGTTGTGCCCGGTAAAAAGTTGACGCATAGCTGGCAGTACGACGGCTATCCGGGTGAATCATTTGTAACCTGGGAGATTTTTGATGAGGGTGATAAAAGCCGGGTGAAATTAACGCATACAGGCTTACATACTTTCCCGCAAGTAAGCAAGGACTTCTCAAGAGAAAGCTTTACTAAAGGCTGGACGCATATAACAGGTATCTCTCTGAAGAATTACGTAGAGAAAGAATAAATATTATTGGCAGAGGCGCAGGATTTGTGTCTCTGCCTTTTATTTTTGCAACATGACGCAACAGCAACTCAATAATAAGCTTCACGGAAAAACACTCGAAATGATATTGAATGAACTTGTGGCGCATTATGGTTGGTCAGAATTGGGCTACCGCATTCGCATCAACTGTTTTTTAGATAACCCGAGCATCAAATCAAGTCTTACTTTTTTGCGTAAAACTCCCTGGGCGAGAAAAAAAGTAGAGGAATTGTACTTGAGCACCCAGTTTGATAAGTAAGTCAATCAACCAAATACCTTTCGCCTCGTCGCGCTATCCGTGTTTCTTTTTATTATTCATTTTAGCCTTAACACCAGCCCCATAGTTACTGGTCTTAGCATTTTCGGGTTTCTTTTGATGGAACGCTTCGCCGGGCGCATTGGCAGGGCTTTTGGTCTTTAAAGATTCAGCTTTGGCCTCAGGTGTGGTTTTTTTTCCTTCGCTTATAACCAAATCGACAGGCAGTTCGCCTACCTGGATTTTATGGCCGATGATCTGCTCTGCTCGCTTAACATCCGTTAGCTCGATATCTGTGGCGAAGGTTAAAACCATCGTGTCATCGTCCGAAGGTGGGGTATCTGTTTTTATCCGGTTAACAAAATCTTCAACACTAACGGGCATTTCGAAATTTATAACAAATGGAATGCCCCGGGGATTAAAAGTTTCTTTGGCACCATCGCAAATTATCAGCGCCTTCGCATTTGTATTCTCCTTGAAATCATCTACAGAAGCAATATTATTCAGCTCTATCGACCACGAGTTTAGCACCCCAACAGTTTTAGCCCGACTATTTTGCAATGTCTGATAGACCTTCTCAGCAGTTTGGCGGGTATTTACGAAAATGGCCGTTTTGGTGAATACTTCAGCGTCCTGCATAAACAGGTTAAGCAAATTAAGTTTGGTAGTAAAGTTAGGGACTTGATACAAAAGCTGTGGCAATGTTTCGAACTTGCTATCGCCAATTTCTTCAATCTCAACAACGGAAGCCGATTGCATGAACGGCTCGATCATCCTGTTTAGCTTGTCATGAATTACACTGGTAAATACCAGGCGCTGGCATTTGGTAATGCTGTTGGCCAGTTCTACCACAGGCAGCTGAAGGCCTTGTTTTACAATTAAATCGGCATCGTCAACAACCAGCAGTTCAATTTTATTAAGATTGAGACCAAGTTTTAGGTAGATTGCACGTGCACGGTCTGGCGTTGCCACCACAATATCAGCTCCTTCAGCCAGCGCGTCCATCTGGCTTTCAGTGCCGGGTGCAGGATATAAACCAACAACCGACAACTGTTTATTACTGCCGAGGCGCTCCAGTTCATTGATAACCAAAAAAACATCCTCTTTCGTTGGCACAAGAATCAATACCAGCGGAACACCTTCAGGATTAAACTTAATGCGACTGAGTACGGCCAGCAAATAGGTGGTAGTTTTCCCGCAGCTATCAGGGCCTGAAACAATAACATCCTGTCCGCCATAAATGCGCGCCAGTGTTTTTTGCTGAACCTCCCTGGGGCTTGTTAACCCGCTTTCGGTTATAGTTCTTACCAGCTGTTTATTGAGCTTTAATTTTTCTGACCACGCCATCCTGCTTTGCTAAATTTTTAAGGATGCAAAGTTACCGTTTTATAAGCGATTTTTTAGATAATCAATGTAAAGATAGCGTGAAGGGTAAGTTTACAACCCGGGTACCAGCTTTTTCAGGTTTTCAAAATGCGTCTCGTTATTCACAATTTTATTAATATGTATCTCAGCATTTTTCCCCATTTCGGCTGCCATGCCTTCATTTTTGTATAAGGTTCCAATATGCGTCGCTAACTGCACGGCATCGCCGGGCTGAAAAAGCAAGCCTGTATAATTATCAATCACCATTTCTGGTATGCCGCCAATTGCAGCACCTATAACGGGTTTACCCATAGCCATGGCTTCAACCACAGTAAAGCCTAATACCTCGTAGCATTCCGACGGGCATATCAAAAACTCTGAGCCGTTAATGATCTTTAAAAGTTCCAGCTTATCCTTTTTGCCAAGAAAGTGTACGTTATCGAGTCCGTTTGCCTCTTTGAAAGCCAATAATTCCGCTTCCTGTCCGCCATCGCCAATAATATTTAATTTGATATCAGGATGTGATTGCATAGCCTTTAATAGCGTATGCGCTCCTTTTATTTTCTCTAAGCGGCCTACAAAAACAATATATTTTTCATCGGTCTTGCCCGATGATTGCCGGGCCAGCTCAACAGTGGCATAATCATAGCCATGATAAATCTGCACCAGCTTATCATTAAAAAATCCGAACTGTTTATACTTCTCTAACTGGAAATTTGATGCGCAAACGTAATGATCCACATAAGCGTAATAATTCAGGTACTTATGGATATAATTTTCGAGCGCAGCAACTGTGCTGGCCAGGTAAGAACCTTTTTTACAGGAATGGGTGATGCAGTTGTAAAACTTGCCGCCATAACAGCGCTCACAAACCTCGCCATGACTCACGAAGATACTATCTGGGCAGATAGGAGTGTACTCGTGCAGTGTCCAGATGATAGGAATATTTCTTTTCTTTAATATTTTTAAGATGGTTGGCGTAATATAATGATGGATGACATTCAAATGCGCAAAGTCTATTTTAACATTATCTAAAAGCCTTTCGAGGTTACGCTGTGCCTCAAACGAATAGATGCTCTTCATCACAACTTTAACACCGGCAGCCAGGCCGCGCTTAACATTTTTATAGTCTATGTTTTCAATAAAATAATCACTGTAGGCAGAGGGGGTGTTCCGCTCATCGTGCATGGAGAAAGGAATAACATTGTGCCCTTTTTGCTCATAAATGTTGACCACATTTTCAACATACGTCCAGTCTCCACCGGTTGGATACCAGGCGCGATGTACCACAAGAATATTCATTCGGGCTAAAATGTTAATTTAATACAAACAAAAGTCAAAGATGCTTGTAATAGATGATAATAGCGTGATAAAATTTAGAAGTTTAAAATTTGGAGAATAGTTTACCTCAGTTTACTTACATTTTCAACCTTGTTATTCAGGCTGCCGGTACCCGGTAAAATAGTTTGATTTGTTACTGTAGCGTAATGACACATTTGCTCCGTATTAATATAAACTTGATTTGCACGCATTGTTTTTTGGTGTTCAAAGATAAAGTTAACGATGTTTTTAGTTGCTGAAATTTTATCTAACTGTACTAAAAATCAAAGAATTTGAATTATTTAATCTAATTATTAACGGTTTTAGAAAAAATATTCTGGTAAGTAAGTCAAAAAAAAAGTAATTTTGGGACGTGAAGACATCTGCACCCTGTCGCACTCGTTGAATCAGCTACCAGATTCGCCTTATGGTTTTAACATTTATATGAAGAAAAAGATTTACATTGCCGGCTCGGGCGGAATGCTCGGAGAAGCCTTTTATCGCATATTTAAAGACGACTACGAAGTTAAGTGCACTGATAAGGATGTAAATGAAAAATGGCTTAGTTTTTTAGATTTCAGGGACTTCGACAAGTATAAAAAAGAAGTTGAAAATTATAACCCCGACTACCTTTTTCACCTGGGAGCTCATACCGATCTTGAATTCTGCGAGCTAAACCTGGAAGATACCTACCTTACAAACACTACCGCAGTTGAAAACGCCGTTTTTATCGCCAATAATTTAGATATCCCTTTATTATACATCAGCACGGCGGGTATTTTTGACGGCACTAAAGATTTTTATGATGATTGGGACGAACCTAATCCGCTTGGCCACTATGCCCGTTCGAAATATATGGGTGAACGTTATGTGCGTGAAAACGCCAGACGTTACATCATTTGCCGGGCAGGCTGGATGATGGGCGGCGGACCTGATAAAGACAAGAAATTCATCAACAAAATAATCAAGCAACTGGCATCCGGCAAGCGTGATTTGTTTATCGTTAACGATAAAGACGGTACGCCAACCTTTACCGTTGATTTCGCTAAAAATGTGAAGCTGCTGATTGAGAAGGAATACTGGGGCTTATACAACCTGGTGTGCAACGGCGAAACCAGCAGGCGCGAAGTTGCAGAAGAACTGGTAAGAATACTTGACCTTGAAAACGAAGTTACTTTTCATGAAGTTTCCTCAAATTATTTCAAAGACACTTATTTTGCCCCAAGACCGACCTCTGAACGCCTCATAAACAGGAAGCTTGAGTTAAGAAATATGAATATTATGCGCGATTGGAAAGTCGCCCTGAGAGAATATATAGACGATTACTACACTGAATTTTTAACAGAAAAAGGCATTTACTCTGTAAAAGAGAATATCTCCGAAAAAGAAGATATAATTGCATTATAAATTTTACTGCCATAATGCGTATTGCTGCCTTTGGCTTTCGGTCAGTGCCCCCGTCAAAAGGTGCTGCCGGGGCTGATAAATTTGCTTTAGAATTATTTCCGCGACTTGTTAAAAGAGGTCACAGCGTTGTAGCCTACAACCGTCGTTACCCCGATGTGTTCGTTGACGTTAACGAATACAAAGGCGTAAAAATAAAAACGCTCACTACTACCAGTAAAAAGGGCTTCGATACCCTATTGCATTCTTTCAAATGTACCTGGGATATTATTGTTAACAACACGGCAGATATTGTACATATTCAAAACGGCGGTAACAGTATCTGGGCACTGCCCTTACGCATGTTCGGCAAAAAGGTTTTTATCAGCCAGGACGGCGTAGATTGGAAGCGTGACAAATGGCCATGGTATGGTAAGCTTTATTTAAAGCTATCTGCGTTTATTACCGCCCACATCCCCAACGAGGTAATATTTGATAATGTAATAGCAAAAAGGCTTTTCGAAGAGCGCTTTAATAAGGAATTCAAATTTATTCCGTTCGGTAGCGAGATTGAGCCCGTAAAGGATGGCAGCAGCGATATTTTGCAAAGGCTTGATCTTACCAAGGGAAGCTATTATTTGTTTGTTGGCAGGTTTATACCTGACAAGGGTTTGCATTACCTTATTCCTGGTTTTAAAAATTCAAATTCCGGTAAAAAGTTGGTATTGATAGGTGGCTCACCTAACCCGTCGCCATATGAGCAGACTTTGTTTGATATGGGTGATGAACACATTATTTTCCCTGGTTACGTTTATGGCGATGATGTGAATACCCTGATGATGAATGCGTATTGCTACATACAGCCTTCAGACGTTGAAGGTTTATCGCCTGTGGTCTTAACAGTGATGGGGCTTAATGTTCCGCTAATTGTAAGCGATATCGAGGAAAATCAATATGCTGTGCAGGATACAGCCCGCATGTTTAAAAAAGGCAATATCGAATCGCTGACGGAAGAAATAAATTATTGCGAGGCAAATTATCCGGAAATGCTTTCCCTTGCTGGAAAAGCCCAGGAACGGGCTTTAAGTGTATTTAACTGGGAGATGGTTGCTGATGAACATGTGACGGTGTTTGTAGAGGCTTAAACTGCTTCGCTAAATATTTCAACCAATTGCCTTGCTGTATTTTGCCATGAGAAAAGACTTAACCGCTCCCGGCCTTTCAGTATCATATCAGCACGTAGCTCTGAATCGTTTGATATAAGATTGATCTTTTCGACGATATCCGCCACATCAAACGGATTAAACTGTAAAACCGCTTCTCCGCCAACCTCGGGAAGGCATGTGTTATTGGCCACTAATACTGGTAAATCGTTCTTGAATGCCTCCAATATCGGGATACCAAAACCTTCGTTAGTAGAAGGGAAGATATACAATAATGCGTTTTGATAAATGACGCTTAAATCCGAATCCGAAAGATAGCCGGTTAAAATTACATCATCCTTCAGACTATTCTTGTCGATAGCATCCTTTATCAACCTGTAATCACTATCAAATTCATTGGCAGGACTGGGGCCTGCCAGCACGAGTTTTAACGCGGGACTTGTGCTTTTTACAATAGCAAAAGCCTCAACAAGCGCAGGGATGTTTTTCCGTTTAAACATCGAGCCCACGTGCAGCAGATAGTTTTTGGGCGACAAGGAATATTTATCAAGCAGGCTGTTGCTTTTCGCCGCCTTATCTAGCTCTAAATGCTTGGGCCCTTCGTAAACCACAAGCAGCTTTTCATTCGGTATTTGGGTGTAATGATGAATTTGTTTTTTTGACCACTCCGTCGGCGTTATAACAAACCGCGACCGCCTTGCAGCCGGAATAGCAGTTTTCATATACAGCCACAACCACAACTTACCATAAGCCTCCGGCGACTCAAAACAAAACGCGTCATGAAAGACTGGTACCGTTTGATACCCTAAATGAATAATAGGTACGCAATTGTCGGTACAAAAAACAATATTACATCTCTTGAAAAGCGCCTTCAATGGTAAGGACAACTGTTTCCATAGCTGGTACCTGGCGTGTTCAACGTACTTCAATAACTTATTCTGACCGGTATATACGGGAATTGAAGTATCCAAAAAATGGAAACGCAATTCGGCGCTTTCCATTTTTTTAAATTCCTTGCAAAGTTCTTCCAGGTAGGTACGGGTGCCGGTTTTTGCCAGGCGCAGGTCGCGCACATCAACTGCTATGGTTAACGGCTTCGGCATTAGTTTTCTCCCCTGGTTTTTATCAGTCTGGCAGGTATGCCGCCAATTACGGAGTTGCCCGGGAATGATTTGGTTACGACGCTCCCCGCAGCCACTACACATCCATCGCCTAATATTACTCCTGCTAAAATGGTCGAGCCCGCGCCAATCCAGCAATTATCGCCGATGGATACTGGCTGTTTTACCACACCCTGTTCTTTTATAGTAAGACTTGTATCAGCATAAGCATGGTTTTCCGAGAATATTTGCACGTTTGGCCCCATTATCACATCGCTGCCGATGGTAATGCCACCCTGGCCTGCAAAATAGGCTCTTGCACTTACGCCAGTCCGGTCGCCGATAGTAATACCTTTGCCGCGGTGCGCAATTATACCGGTACAAAACAAAATGGAATCCCGGGCTATGGATACCTGATCGCCTAAGATAATTCCGTTTTCAGAAAGGGCATTCAGGCTTACGTTGTCTTCCAGTATCAGGTTTCTACCGGCTCTTATTTTGTAACCATGTCGTACTTTAACATGCGTTCCAACAAATAAAAGACCCTTTGATTTTTTTAAAAACGGCTTCAAAAACAATCCCCGCGAAACTTGTACCAGCCTGACCCAGCTAATGCTGATTAAGTCGCGCGTTGAGTGCGGGCTTTCCCATTTATAGTTGGGGTCGTTTTTTAATTTTCTGATTATATTTTCAATCATTAGATACAGGTACTAATTCAGGCCCGCGCGGGTTCATAATTATGCTCAATAATAAGCCGCACAGAAACCAGCTCATGTACGAAATATACGACGATGATTCAACTTCCGAGGTTAGCAGAGGTATAAAAAAGCCGACTTTTATTAATAATACCGCCAGGCAAACCTTTTTTTCTTTGCCACTTAACCGCGGGAACCATTTCAAACTGGTTTTTATCAGCGTTATATAAATGGAAAGGTACATCACCAACGCGATAATACCCGCCTGTACACCAATAATAATATACTGGTTCTCGCCGCCCACATTCTCGCCCAGGCTACCTGCAACCCTGCCGGAGGTACCTAAGCCAAGT
>JAZJZL010000148.1:0-7904 GCA_040389845.1 Bacteroidota bacterium | reverse complement strand
AATTAATACCTGCCGCCAACGAGTTGGTGAGGCTTGCTTTCCCCCGCAGAATGTACACCCAAAGCCATTTGGATTATGTGGCGGAGGTGATTGTTCAGCTATACCACAACCGCTCCCAAATAACAGGACTGACCATCACCGAGGAAACACCTTACCTGCGGCACTTCACCGCAAAGTTTAAACCAGACACCACTAAAATATTACAAGATGACCTACAATATATTGCGCTTTAAAAAAATTGAACTGGGACTGCTACTGGTTCTTCTGCTCCCTGTTTGCGGCCTCGGGCAGCATCATGCAGAAAAAAATAAACCACCATCACCGGCTGAACACGGCCTGCCGCTGGATCCGGCCGTAAGGACCGGCAAGCTGGCCAACGGTTTCACCTATTATATCCGGCACAATGAAAACCCCAAAGACCGGGTGATTTTCTACCTGGCAAATAAGGTGGGCTCGATTCTGGAGACCGACGAACAGCAGGGACTGGCGCATTTTATGGAGCACATGAGCTTTAACGGGACCAAACATTTCCCTAAAAATGACCTGGTGGAATATTTAATGAAATCAGGCGTGCGCTTTGGCGCCGACCTGAATGCCTATACCGGCTTTGACGAAACGGTTTATAAGTTGCCGGTTCCGTCCGATGACCCGAAGTTACTTTCAACAGCAATTCAGATCGTCCGCGACTGGGCGCAGGAAGCCACACTTGACCCGGTAGAAATAGACAAGGAACGAGGCGTAGTCCTCGAAGAAAAACGCCTGGGAAAAGGTGCACAGGAACGAATGCAAAGGGTTTACTGGCCCCTGATCCTCAACGGTTCACGATACGCCCGAAGGTTAGCTATTGGAGATGAGACCATATTAAAAAATTTCAAACCGGAAACCATCAGGCAATATTACAAGGATTGGTACCGGCCTGATCTCCAGGCGCTGGTCGTTGTGGGAGATATCGATGTTGACCGGATGGAACGCATCATTAAGGTCAAATTTGCCGACCTTAAGAACCCCAGCCATGAGAAACCAAGGATTAAATACACCATCCCGTTAACCGGCAAAAATCAATTCATAACAGTCACAGATAAAGAGATGACCTCTACGGTCGTGACAATGTTGATCAAGCACCCGTCGGAAAAGATGCGGACGGAAAAAGACTACCGGCTGGCCGTCATCACGGAACTGTATAACCAGATGCTTGCGCAAAGGCTTCAGGATTTGGCCAGCAAGGCGGAGCCTCCTTTTATAACCGGCTCCATTGGAGTTGAAAACTTTTTAGGCGGACTGGACAGCTATTCTATTGCGGTTAAGGCAAAACCCGGGGAATTGGAAAAGGGATTCAAAGCCGTTTGGCGCGAAAATCAAAGGATCAGGCTGTTCGGTTTTTCTGAACCTGAATTGCAACGCGCAAAACAAGCTTATCTGCTTCGCGTTTCCTCGGCGTTCAGGGAAAAAGGAAAAACACCCTCGGTTGACCTGGTAAATGAATACCTGCAATATTTCTTACACCAGGTGGCTGCACCGGGCGTTGACGCGGAATACAAAATGGTGCAGGAGCAATTGCCGGGAATCACCCTAAAGGAAATAAACGCCGTACTTGCCAAATACTTTACATCGAAGAACCGTGACCTGATCGTGCAGGCGCCGGAAAAAGACCGAAAGGACCTGCCTGCAGAAACCACGCTGGCAAAATGGATGAAGGCAGTTGAGGATGAGCACCTGGAAGCATATAAAGATACGGTCAGCACTAAAAGCCTGCTGACCAGCGAGCCGGTTCCGGGTACGATCATCTCCGAAGAAAGGAATGAAAAAATAAATATGACCACGTTAACGCTGAGCAACGGCGCCAAAGTGATCCTGAAGCCAACGGATTTTAAAAATGATGGTTGTGGAGTTTGCGGAGGTTCGTTAATTTTAAAAATGATGAGATCCTCATAAGTGGCTATGCTCCGGGCGGCACCTCATTATATAACGATGCAGACTTCCAGTCAGCAGCCGAGTCGGCGGGTATTATCGGCAGTTTCGGTGCCGGTAATTATGGCCCCCAGGATATGGGGAAATTCCTGGCGGGCAAACAGGTTTCGCTGCGGCCATATATTTCGGAAATAGCCCAGGGAATCCGGGGAGGTACGGCGCCAAAAGACCTGGAAACCGCATTGCAGCTTTTATACGCCGGTTTTACTGAACCAAGAAAGGATACCGCTTTATTTAAGGGGATTATTTCAAGATCAAAAGCCGCGCTTAGCAACCGCTGGAATGACCCGAACAGCCTGTTCCAGGATTCCATAAGCGCTATTTTGGGGAACCATAACATCCGCAGGATGGGCCCCAGCTTTGCAAAATTGAAAAGAGTTGACCTTGACATGGCTTACGCGATCTATAAAGAACGTTTCGCTGATGCCGGCAACTTTACCTTCACGTTTGTCGGCAATTTTGAGGTAGATGCTATAAAGCCATTCATTGCGAAATACCTCGGTGGACTTCCTGCTGCAAAGGTACATGAGCAGGCACGGGATCTGGGACTCGATATCCCTGCGGGGAAAATCCTGAAGAATATTTATGATGGCAGTGAAGATAAGGCCACCGTCCGTTTGATCTTCTCCGGTCCTATGGAATATAATCTTGAAAGTACGTTCCAGGTGGAGGCCCTGAAGCAAACTCTGGAATTCCGGTTATTGGAAAGGCTGCGGGAAGAAGAAAGCGGCGTTTATTCGCCAAATGTGCGGGCTATTACCGTTAAAAAACCCCATGGCCGCTACACATTTATTGTGGCCTTTGGCTGTGCTCCTAAAAATGTGAACAGCCTCATCTCCTCAACATTAGACGAGATCCGAAAGCTAAGGGAGAATGGGCCGCTTGCTGTCAGTGTTGAAAAATACAAATCCGAGGAGCGCAGGCAACAGGAGACATCGATCAAAACCAATGGATTTTGGATGGGGTATTTTGAAACACAGCTACTGAATGGCGACGACTTCAACGAGGTTAACCTGCTTCCGGCATCAATAGAAAAAGTATCCATTGAAAGTATAAAGGCCGCAGCGAATAAATACCTGAGCGGTGATAATTACGCCCAGTTTGTACTGTTACCTGAAAACAAGCAATAAATACCTGATAATTCCAAAAAAACTCCCCGTTCTTTTTCATTAAGATAATAGTAGTTAATCAATACCTAAAAGTGCCTGCTGCGGGAGTAGCAGGTGCTTTTGACAAAGCTGGCAATAGCCATAAAAGAATGTTAATAGTTAAAACGTGCATTGTGCCGAAGCAAAACCCGGCGGATATCGTCCATTAATATTACAAACAGAAATTGAACATGGAACTACAAATACCACTGAACAAACTTAGCGACAGCGAACACAACAGCTTGTTAGAAAGAATAAATGGCTTGCCTTTTGGCGATGGCCAGGCCGGTATCTATAAAAAAAGTTTAGAAGAATTGTTTACAAGATACAATAGGCAGTTAAATGACCTCGCTAACACTATTGCCACCTATGAAGAAATATCATTGCTGATACGGCAAAGGCAACCACTGATGAACATCAGGCAATATGCAAGGGTACGCAGAATTGAACAATTAAACGGGGTATAGCATTGTATGAAATATCTGCTTATTATTATTTTATCAATAGGTTTATCACAATCACTATACGGACAATCGGACCTGACGATTAAAGGCGTAGTGAGAGAGGAGGTTAAAACGATCCTTCCAAAAGCAACCATTGTTCTTAAAAAACAGAATAAAACAACAATAAAAACGATAAGTGATAAAAATGGAGTTTTTGCATTTTTGAATCTTCGACCCGGAAAATTCCTGCTGATCACTAATTATTTAAGTTTCAAAAGCGATACCCAGCAAATCTACCTAAAAAAGGATACGTCTGTATTTGTGAATCTGATCAATTCCAGCCATGAACTGGCCGAAGTTGAGATAAAATCGTCCGTAGCGCCTGTAATGGTTAAAAACGACACCATCGTATTTAATACCAAAGCGTATAAAACAAAACCTAATGCATCAGTAGGCGAATTGCTCAGCATGCTGCCAGGTGTAGTGATTGATAAGGACGGCAATGTTACTATGAATGGCCAAAAAGTGGATAAGGTGCTCATAGACGGAAAGTCATTTTTTATCAACGATCTTAAAAGGGCGACAAAAAGCCTGCCCGCTGATATTGTGTCGCAGGTAGAAGTATATAAAAGCGAAAGCGAGGCTGCCCAACGAGCCGGGATTGCTGAAGCAAGTATTACTAAAACCATTGACCTGAAATTAAAAGAAGATAAAAAAAACGGATATACAGGAAAGCTCTATGCAGGAGCCGGCGGGAACGATAATTATGCTGCCGGTGGTGAGTTAACCCGCCTCAGCCCCAGGGAGATGTTATCTGCAGATGCAAATATGAATGACATTAACAACCAATTTACCGGAACAGAAAATAATAATGGGGGAGGCAGTGCGGGGAAACAAAAATTAGGAAGTGTTAATATGAACTATAGAAATGAATTAAGTAAAAAATTAACCGTTAATGCTTTTCTGAACTATAATTACAGCCGGAGCAACCAGCAAAACAGCAGCTCGCGGAATACGTTTTTAAATGATTCTTCGCTAACGGAAAATCGTTTGAGTAACATTACCGGCAGCCAAAATAACTTTAAGTTGGGTGCCAATCTGGAGTATAAACCCGATGACAGTAACTTTCTTAGATATTATTTCTCATGGTCTCCATCCCGTACATCAGAGACCAACCAGGACACTACTTTGCTAAATATACAAAAAATGAACACAGGGTATATTGCTAGTAAAGGACTTACCAGTAACGGTAATCAGCAGCAGGGAAATGCCTTTGAAAATATGTTGATGTTTTCACACAGGTTCAAAAAAACGGGCCGTTCACTGATGTTTTCATTTAACCAAACATTTAGTGATCAAAACAGGCAAATGGATATAAATACACAGGTGCAAGCCTACAATCCACCAACAAATAAGGTTGTAGATCAGCAGACCACCAATCCTGTGCATAATAGTAATGTTAATGCCAATTTGACCTACCAGGAGCCATTGAGCAAAAAAATAACATTTACCGTGAGCTATAATTATGCGGCAGCCTTTAACCGGTCGAACAAGAGCTCGAATGACCTTGATCCCTTTACCGGTCAATATAGCGTGCCGGATACGCTGACAAGCAACAACTTTACAACCAGGATGGTAACGCAGCAATTAAAAGCTGTTATCAGCAATTTTTCCAGCATGAGCAGATTTTCTGCTGTCAGAGATAAATTCCAGTTTTATTTGGGTGTTGGGGAGCAGTCCGCAAGCCAGGATAACAACAATATAACCCATAATGTAAAAAGTAGCACCACTTATTATAACCTGGTACCGCAGGCGCAGCTTATGTTCACTATGAAAAATAATAAGTTCATTTCATTTAATTACATGGGTTCAAGCCAATCACCAACAACTGACCAGTTGCAACCGTTACCCGACCTGAGCAATCCTTATCTGCAAAAGATTGGTAATCCTGACTTGAGGCAGTCCTTTACCCATATGTTCCTGGCTAACTATAATGCCTATAACATTAATAATTTTCAAAACATACAATTTAGCGCACAAGGCGACATTATACAGCACCAGATCAGCAGGGCTACTTCTACCCTATCGGGAGGAGTACAGCAGGAGCAATATGTAAACCTTGATGGAGTATATCATTTAAATGCAGGTGTCAGTTTTGGTTTCCCATTGATCAAACAGGAAAACGGAACGGGTTTTATAAGTGTAAAAACGATCTATGGAAATGATGAAAGCATCATCAATGGGAAAGAAAACGCCAGCCGGAGTGAAGGCGTAAACACTAATTTTCAGATGAGGTTTCATCATGGTAAAAGTTTGTTTATTAACTGTATGGGTTCCATACAATACCAGGGTAATCACTATTCGCTTGTAAACGAAACCAATAGTAAGACGATGCAAAAGGATTTCGGGATAGATATTACATATATGTTACCTGTTTCGATGAGCACGGGAATAATTTATAACTACCAGTATAGAAAAACAGGAAATCTTAGCGCGCAGCAAACCAATTTGCTAAATGCGTTTATTGCCAAAGATATTATCGGAAGTGCAGCACAATTGCGGTTGTCGGGATTTAACCTTTTGGATGCATCGTCTTCGATCAGTCAAAATACCGGACCTAATTATATCGAAACAACAAAAACCAATACGCTTCATCGCTTTGGCTTGCTGAGCCTGGTATACAATTTTAACAAATTTGGAAGGGCAAATAAAATGAATGCAACCTGGGGTAGAGATCAAAGCGCAGTGCAACCAGCGAATTAATAATAGATAAGTGATATCCCATAATGAAAAACGGAATACAAAAAAATACGGGATTGGCCGGGTGCTTACAATCAGACAGGCTGAAGAATCTGCACGCCGCCCTGGCGGCATCATGACTATCAATTTTACTGGTGACTTAAACAGCAATATAGTATCAACTAATAATAAACATCACTGTATATGGACTTTTATTTTTCTGAAGAACAAATCCTGATCCGGGATCAGGCCCGCGCATTTGCACAAACTACATGTTTGCCGGGAGTTATTGAAAGAGATGAGCATCAGTCTTTTCCAAAAGATCAAATCAAAAAACTGGCGGAGCTTGGTTTTATGGGAATGACGGTGGCGCCCCAATATGGAGGCTCAGGCATGGACACCGTCAGTTATCTGTTGGCTATGGAAGAGATCAGCAAGGTAGACGCAAGCGTCAGCGTGGTAATGAGCGTTAATAACAGCCTGATATGTTATGGTTTGGAGCAGTATGGTAATCCCTTACAAAAGGAAAAATACCTGGTGCCGCTTGCTAAAGGTATCAGGGATGGTGAATTATACATTGGCGCATTTTTACTCAGTGAACCGGAAGCGGGGAGCGATGCAAGTTCGCAAAGGACAACCGCTGTAGAGCAGGAGGATTGTTATGTGCTGAACGGAATAAAAAATTGGATCACCAGCGGTAATTCGGCCAGCGTATATATCGTAATGGCACAAACAGACCCATCGAAAGGATCCAAAGGAATCAATGCTTTTATTGTAGAGAAAAACTGGCCGGGAATTGTAGTTGGCGCTAAAGAAAACAAAATGGGTATTCGGGCCAGCGATACGCACAGTATTCACTTTTCAGATGTCAGAGTGCCTAAAGAAAACAGGATAGGCAAAGACGGATTTGGATTTACGTTCGCTATGATGGTATTGGCGGCAGGCAGGATAGGCATTGCTGCCCAGGCGTTGGGTATTGCAGGTGGCGCTTACGAATTATCGTTAAAATATGCAAGGCAACGTAAGGCATTTGGTAAAGAAATTTCCCGTCACCAGGTTATACAGTTCAAATTGGCTGACATGGCCACCCGTATTGAGTATGCCAGG
Source organism: Bacteroidota bacterium (assembly GCA_040389845.1). Taxonomy (GTDB): domain Bacteria; phylum Bacteroidota; class Bacteroidia; order Sphingobacteriales; family Sphingobacteriaceae; genus Mucilaginibacter. The sequence continues at coordinate 499 of JAZJZL010000148.1, read as the reverse complement.
TTACTTTGCCTCAAAGCTGCCTGGGAAAAAGATGAGAATTTAGACTATACGTTGAGCTCATCTATGGCTAAAGTAACGGCATCAGAAACAGCCATGTGGGCAACTACAGAAGCGGTACAGATTCACGGAGGTTACGGATATGTGAAGGAATACCATGTTGAACGGTTGATGAGGGATGCAAAAGTTACCCAAATATACGAAGGGACCAGCGAGGTACAGCGGATCGTTATTGCGAAAGCTATATTGAATTAACAAATGAAAATTAGGCCTGGTCGTATTTGAATAACAAAAATGGAATTACACAAGAAAATAATAGGTGTTTGCCTTAACAACTACAAAATATGTTAGCAGAAGAAAAGAATTTATCAGCTTGTTTGTCGCCACAACTGGACGAGCGGTTTACCAACCTGTGGAACCTGGTGGGCAATACGCCCATGCTGGAGCTGCAGTATACTTATCAGGGTAAGCCGGGAAATATCTATGTTAAATGCGAGAACTT
>JAZJZL010000147.1:0-12228 GCA_040389845.1 Bacteroidota bacterium | reverse complement strand
TAACGGCCTGCAAAATAACCGCAGATAACGTTTACAATAGATGGTAGCGTGCTTAAAAATCCTTCAGGGTCAAAAGCTACCTTCTCGCCATGATACAGGTGGTCGTCGCCAATAAGGTATTTATCAAGATAAGTCCCCGCATTGGTAAGCATGTCATAAGGGTGCGTCGGGTCGCCGAAAATGAGCAACAAAAACCAATAGCCGAACAATAGGCATATGCTTATAATAACTATTGTTGTGGTTGATTTGATAAAATGCACCATCAGCGCCGCAAACATGTAACACAAAGCAATACGCTGCAACACGCCTAAAATACGGGTATGGCTGATAGGGGAGAAGTGCCAGCCATTGTTATCATGCAAAAAGAATGGGAACCACGACATCAGGTAGCCGCATAAAAATATCAGGGCGGTACGTTTCAATATCTTCCAAACTACGGTTCCGTTACTTTGATTAGCAAACTTTTTCATGGCAAAACTCATGGCATTTCCCACCGCGAACAGGAATGAAGGAAACACCAGGTCGGTAGGGGTAAAGCCGAACCATTTGGCGTGCTCAAGCGGCGCAAATGGCGCCGCGCCGCTGCCGGCGGTGTTTACAATAATCATAAAACAGATGGTCATCCCGCGAAATACGTCGAGCGAAAGAAAGCGGTTGGGGCTTTTGTCCATGGTTTAAATAAAAGGGGTTAAGTTTAAATCAGCTAATTCGAGGTACAATATAGAAGTTTTAGTCCGAAAGTCCGAAAAGGCGGGAAGCCCATAAGAAATATTTTTGTTACAAAGTAGAACCGGGCATGACGCTTTTAACCACGGAGTGAAGGAGAAGGCACTGGGCGCGCGGAGATTTTTTGAAATGGCGCAGAGATAGATTATCTTAACGGAATTATTAGTTATGATAAATCCTTGTATGTATAAGTGGATAATAGCGCTGCTTTTTTTATCGTCCTGCAGGCAGGTGGTAATACCATCGCATCAAATAATGGTTGACAGTCTCACGAAAGTAAACGATACAGACATTATTACTTCGGATACTGCAAAAGGCGAGCACTATTTCGTTTATATACAACACAATCATCAATCGCCGGAGCATAATGGCTTGCTGGAATTTAAACCCGATAGCATAGAGTCCGCTGAATATCGTGAAGCTTATAAAATTTTAAAAGACTCGCTCCATACCAAGTTTAAAACTTTTGGGCTGAAAGGCCTGCCAACACAGTGGGTGGAACTCAATCTTTATAAGGGTAAATATTATCTCTATTTCCCGTCTGACTTTGGCAACGCGATTAGAAAAATGGTTACCGACAGTACAATAGTTGACTGGGGTATGGAGGGGCCAATACCTTCCGCTATTTCGACGGTTGTAAGCCCCGGTATAAACAACTGGACCATTGGTAGCCGTGCTTATTATAATAAAAGCGTCGTTTATACGACTATTGACATTATCGACCCTAAAAATAAAACTGCTGTTTGGACGCAGACAGGTTATGATGGTAAAAAATATTATCAATTATTTGTTCCAAAGGAAAATGCCCGGAACTTTGATATGATAGTAAGTTATTGCCGCGACCACAAAACCGGGGAATTTAATTTTGATAAAATAGACTACCCCGCTCTTCTGAAACAGAAATAGCTACTTATTGATATTCTCCAAAAGCTTTTTCTTATATAATTGCCCCATCGGTACAAATTGCTGGTTGGAAAGCACGATGTTGTCCTGTACAATCCGGGCAATAAAAGCCTTATTAATGATGTACGACCTGTGCGATTGGGTAAATATTTCCGGGTTAAGCTTTTCTAAAATTCCCTTTAGCGTGTGATAGATAATGTGCGTTTGTTTTTCGGTGATGATTTTAACGTAGTCGCGGCAGCCCTCTATATAAACGATATCTTGCTGCTTTAGTACCAGCAACCCTTGCTTGTCTTTTATGGTAAGCGTGTTCAACCCGTTTTCGGCAGACGGAACTTCCTCTGTTTTTGCCTTTTGTACCGCTTTTACAAAACGTTCATAGGCAAAAGGTTTCAGCAAGTAGTCTACAGCATCCAGCTCAAAACCATCATAAGCGTATTGTTTATAAGCTGTAGTAAAAATTGTTTTAGGCGGATTTGGCAACGCTTTTAAAAAATTGATGCCATTTACCAGCGGCATCTCGATATCGAGGAACAGGATGTCGACGGCGTTTTTGCCGAGGTATTCAAAAGCATCAAAGGCATTGCGAAAAGCTGCGGCCAGGCTCATTCCCGGTGTTTGATTTATATAGTGTTCCAGAACCTGGTGCGCCAGCGGCTCGTCGTCAACAATTACACACTTCATTTATAACTTTATGGTTAGGTCTGCAATATACTGATTGCCCTTTTGCTGAAGGGAAAGCTGGTATTTATTGGGGTAATAAAGTTCCAGCCGTTTTTTAATATTAATAAGGCCAATACCGCCGTTTGCAGGTTTAGCTATAAGAGGGGCTTGGTCATAAATATCGTTGGTAATAATGAACCTTATCTCCCTGGGAGTGACGGTCAATACTGCTTCCAGACCGGCGGTATCCTCAATCTTATGTTTACCATGCTTAAAGCTGTTCTCGACCAAGGGTAAAAACAATAGCGGCGGGATGGCTATCTCGGGTATCAATTCCGGCACATTGAACGTAATTTTTGATTTTGGAAATTTTTTCTGTTCCAGCTCAAAATAGCCTTTTAAAAATGTCTCTTCATCCTGCAGGCTTACGGTTTCTTTGTCGCAATCATACAAAATGTATTGCATCATCTGCGACAGCAACAGTATAAATCGCGGCGTCTCTTTTGATTCGGTAAGGCTCATACCATATAAGCCATTCAGCGTATTGAACAGGAAATGCGGCTGCAATTGCGCTTTGAGCATACCAAGCTGTAATTGCAGGTTATCGGTTTCCATCTGGTGGCGCAGCTTTTCGTTTTGGTACGAGAACCGGGCAAAGGCGATACAGAAAAACGCGAGCAGGTCGGTTAATACCAGGTTGAGGTCGGGGGCGTACATGTTTCCGGGCGATGTAAAAAATTGATGTACCGCCAACCCGCGGGTAAACCATTCGAATATCCAGGCTATGATTTTGGCATTCAACGAGTTTAACACCAGGAAAACCAATAGTGTGACGCCAAATAATATCCAATATCGTTTAGCGAATAACAGACGCGGAACCAGCCAGCGGTAGTAGGGTATAAGATATAAGGTGCTGCAGATACTGAAAAGCCCAACCTGCAAATACGGGAAGTAACCGTCGCGCACCATCGGCAGACGCGCATGGTCGAGGTAATAGGAGTACTTGTACATGGCCACGTACAGCAGCCAAATCAAAATCTCGAAGCCAACAGGGAAGGTTATTAAGCGTTTCTTTTCCACGATGCTAAAGTGCGGCAATAATTTGATTGGGCGACGTAGTTTTTCGACTAAGGCCGTTTTTGGCACGACAAAATACTATGCTCCGTCTCTCTTTTGTGCTTGAAGTTTAACAACAGAGGTAACAAAGAAGGTACGGAGGACGCGGAGTTTTTGATTTGTAAATAGGACGAAGATTTTTAACTTGTCCTATGCAATCTTCCTTAATCAACATCGACAATTTAAAAGGGATTATTATTCCTGAAGAGTTTCTTAAGCAATGTAATATCGAAAATAAAATCAATATGGAGGTGGTAGCTAACACGATAATTATTTCAGCAATCGAGCCTGATAAACGAAGAGGCTGGGCTGAAGCATTCAAAGAAATGGCACTCAACGGAGATGATGAATTAGTCATTCCGGATGTTTTTGAGGATGAAGATTTTGGTTGTTAAATGAAATTGAAAAAGTTGAATTTCCATAATAAACAATTATATGATGTAGATTAGCATTTGATTTTGGAAATCGATTTTGAAAAGAAGATCGCTAGATACACTACATGAATTCAAGGACGATTTAAAAAACCTTGCGAGTGAGGATATAGTCAAAAAATGGATCATATCGGGAAGGTGTGCTATGATCTCTGAGAACGAATACATGGCACTCAAGAAACATATTTCTTCACATTTCGATGTTTCAGAAAGCCAAGTAATAGTAGTAGGATCAGCCAAAATGGGTTTTTCACTATCCCCAAAAAAGCTTTATAGAAGATTTAACGATAGCTCAGATATAGATGTAGTGATTGTATCTTCGGAACTTTTTGATGCAGTTTGGAAAAAGGTGTTCCAATTGGTTCAAGAAAAAGTATATTGGCAAGCTTTCAGCAATTTCAAAGATTATCTTTTTATGGGGTGGATAAGACCCGATTTATTACCACCGTCAAATCAATTTGAAATGGGCAAAGATTGGTGGGAATATTTCCGAAAGTTGACTTCTTCGGGGCAATTTGGTAATTATAAAATTAACGGTGCTTTATATAAGGACTGGGATTTTTTAGAAGGGTATCATCTTAACAATATTGAAAATATTAAATTACAGAAAGCATGAAGACTAGTGCTACAAATAGGAAATTAAGGATATTGCTAAACGAAATAAAAAGTAACGTCCTTATTCCTAGGCCGGAATTTCAAAGAAGATTGGTCTGGACTAATGACGATAAACTCAAATTCCTTAAAACTGTGCTTGAGGGATATCCGTTCCCTGAAATATACATTGCCGCGGGTTCGGTTGATCCAGATACTGGAGACGGGACCGAAATGTTAGTTGATGGTCAGCAAAGAATGACAACACTTTATCAATATTTCGTTGCTTCTGCAGATATAAAATTAAAAGATCAAATTAAACCTTATGTAGACTTATCGAATGACGAAAAGATTGCTTTTCTTGAATATGAAGTGGTTATAAGAGACCTAGGCCAAAAGACGATAGAAGAAATTAAGGAAATTTTTAAGAGAATTAATTCGACCAAATATTCGCTGAATGCTATGGAAATTCATAATGCACGCTTTGATGGCGCGTTTAAGCATTTCGCAGAAGAAATCTCTCAAGATAAATTTTTTGAGTCAAATCGAATTTTCACAGTCACAGAGGTTCGAAGAATGTCAGATGTTGTGTTCTGTTTGAATGTTATAATCGTAATTTTATCTACATACTTCAATAGGGATGATGAAATCGAGAATTACTTGCTTCAGTATAATGATGAATTTGAATACGAGGAAGATCTCAGAATTGAATTGTCTGACGTCTTCTCTAAAATCGAAAAACTAGGACTAAGCGATAAATCTAGAGGCTGGAAAAAGTCCGATTTATTTACTCTAATAATAGAACTGCAGAGAGCCCTTTATAAAGATAAAATCGATTTGGATTTGAAAAAAATCGGAGAGCAACTAGAAAATTTTTATTCATTGGTTGATGCTAGAGATTATGTGGAAAATTTGACTGTGAACAATTATCGAAAAGCAACAACAGCAGGAACCAATGATAGGGGATCGAGGATAGAACGTGGGAAAATTATCGCTGACATTATCCAAGGAAAGGCAAAGTATAATAAGCTTAAGTAATTAAATTTCAATGATTAATAAGTAACGATTCGTTCGGGCCATTTGAATACTCTCCAGCTTTGTCAACATTCCAAAAGTTGACAAAGCTATCTGGCCCCTTAACATGCCTCTAATACTTCCCTGTCCAAAGGCATTTCAACCACCTTATTGATAAGCGCAACGCTGAAAAGAATAATCACCAATCCACCTATCTGCAAGCGGGTAATTTGCTCGCCGGCAAAGATCACCCCTAATAAAACTGCAATAACCGGGTTAACATACGAGTGTGTGCTTACCTGTGTGGCCGAACGTACTTTCAACAGCCAGATATAAGCACTGTAAGCAGCTATGGAACCAAATATCACCAGGTAAGCCATAGCGCCCCAAACCTGGTTGGACACATTGTGAATATTGAAACCGTTCAGCTCATGGCGTGCAAAGCTGACGGGGATAAATGCTAGTCCGCCGATAAGCATTTGCCAGGCGGTGTTTACCCGTGCAGGAGTTTCGCTGGCTTTGTTTTTTGAATACAGCGAACCGGCACACCATGCAATTGGCCCCAGGGCAAGTAGTATCAGCGCCAAAATGGTAGGCGAGTTTTGTCCGCCGCCAAAGGCTTTTGAAAGCTGCTCACCAAACAGCAATACCACACCGGCGAAACCGATAACCAGGCCTGACACAATCGACCGGCTTTTGAAATTTACCCGCCAGTTGCTTTTGTCCATAAACACCAGCCAAACAGGCTCTGCGGCTATGGTGATGGCTACGATGGCGCTTGGCAGTGTTTGCTCAACCCAGATAACGATGCCGGTTGCCACAAATAACAGCAGGATGCCACTGATGCCCGAATTGATAATATCTTTCTTATTCCAGATTTTATCGCCCTTGTATAAGCACCAGCCCATTAATAACAGGCCGGCGGTGATAAAGCGGACCGCGCCCATCAACATCGGAGGGAAGCCTTGTACGGCCACGCGGATAAAAAAGAACGTTGAACCCCAAACAATGTAAACTATTGCGAATGCGATTAACACCAGTAACGCGGGCGCTTTTTGATTGATTGTTTTCATGCTAATTGATTTTTATTGATGATTGAATCGATACTCCATTTGTAATTCGGCAGCGTTGCCAGCAGCAGGCTTGCCGAGGCAACAGTAAAAACTGAATAGCCCAGCGGCGAATCGATACCGAATGAAATAGTCATCGATATAGCAAAAGCAAGTGCCAGCAGGAAGCTGCCTACAGCCGCAACACGGGTGAATAAGCCGGCCAGCAGCATCAGCCCGAATCCTGCCTCGCCAATGGTGGCAAGGGTTGCAAAAAATGGTACCCATGATGGCGGCAGGAAAGCCATGGTTTGGCGGGCATAATCCACAAAATGCGACCAGTCGCCCCAGCCTACGTGGGGTTGGCCGTGAGCGCCGAGGATGCCGAGCCGGTCGGCTACTTCCCACACATAGCTACAACCCAGGGAGGCCCGTAGTGCGATGGATGGAATGTTATAGTTTTTAATGAGTTGCATAATATTTTTTCTTTGCTGATGTAAATTTATAACTCATTTGGTCTATCTTTATAGTCCAATAAATACAAATAAGGTAGTCCAGTATGCAATTTCCGGCAGGTCTTATAATCATTGATAAAAACTCGCAGGTAGCGGTTTACCTGCAAATAGCCAACAGTATTATCAGCCATATAAGGCGCGGTACTTTAAAACCATCGTCGGCATTGCCTTCGAGCAGGATTTTAGCTGCAGATTTAAAAGTGCACCGCAAAACAATAGTTGCGGCCTACGACGAACTGTATGCTCAAAGCTGGGTAGATTCCTATCCCCGCAAGGGAATATTCGTCGCTAAAAATCTGCCCGATGTATCGCCCAGGAAAATAGCACCCGCTTTAACACCGTATTTGTATCCGGCGGAAACCTATTTTGATATTCCCGGTACTGTCACCCCGCTGCCATCACTTTTTAAAAAGGTACCTGAAGGTAACCTGGTATTTAATGACGGTTTCCCTGATATCCGGCTGGCTCCGGTTGAACTGATGGTGAGGGAATACCGGCGGTTTGCCCGTTATCATTTCACCCAAAAATACCTGATGTACGGGCCGGAGCAAGGTTCGGAAAATTTGCGGACAGAGCTTGCCCGCTTTTTTGGCGAAACACGCGGCCTGCAGGTAAAGCCGGAAAATATATTAATGACCAAAGGCGTGCAAATGGCGCTCTACCTTATTGGCCAGGTATTGTTAAAAAAGGGCGATACGTTTATTGCCGGTGATCCCGGTTATAGTGGCGCTAACGAAGTCTTTGAAAATACAGGCGCAACGATTGAGTTGGCGCCGGTGGATGAGTATGGTATTAGCGTGGAGGCGATTGAAACCGCTTGTAAAAAGAAGAAAGTTAAGCTGGTGTATGTGATTCCGCATCATCATAGCCCCACAACCGTTACCATGAGCGCCGAACGGCGTATGCAACTGCTTGAGCTGGCACGGAAATATAAGTTTGCCATAGTTGAAGATGATTATGATTTTGACTTTCATTACGCCAGCAGCCCGATACTGCCGTTGGCCAGCGTTGATAATTATGGCTCCGTAATTTATGTGGGCTCATTTTCCAAAACTTTAGCCCCCGGAATAAGAATGGGCTTTATGGTGGCGCCTCAAAACTTAATCATCCGTGCTGCAAAAATGCGGAAGCTAATAGACCGGCAAGGCGAGCAGCTGATAGAAGAAGCGATGGCCAACCTTCTGAAAAACGGGGATATCGGTCGGCACCTAAAAAAAGCGAACAAAATTTACCACGAACGACGCGACATCCTTTGCTGCTTGCTGCGGGAAAAACTGGACGGCTATGTGAAGTTTAAAGTACCCGATGGTGGTTTTGCCATTTGGATTGAATATTTAAACGGCGTTAAGCCTGCCGATGTGGCCGCAAAAGCATCTGCCATGGGGCTTACCATAAGCACCGGCAGTGATTATTATCACGACTCGTCATATCCTAACCATAATGTACGATTGGGTTTTGCATCGCTAAACGAAAAGGAACTGGAACAGGCAGTAGATATTTTAAAAAAGGCAATAATAGCTGTGATTCAAATGCAGACTTAATAAAAAATACTACATATGTACTATTGTGACTGACTAACAGCGCCGGTATATTTGATAGTATACTGATTATATGCTGAAACAAACCCTAAAGTTTCCGATAAAATACATTAGCATTATGCTTCTTTTGCTGTGCATAAATGTTGTGCGGGCGCAGGAAACCGGCAAAGACTCGACGGCCGCCGCAGCGTTAGTTACCGAAGTGCGGGCGATTTTCCTTTCAGACAGGTCGGCGGCTTTGACTAAGGCATTATCAGGCCTCGAAATTGCCGAAAAGATAAATAACAAAGCCTTGCAAGGCAGCTTCGATAATATGTTGGGGGTACTTTACACTTACCAGGGTAAGTTTGATTTATCAACCAAATACCTCAATCGCGCCAAAGAAATAGCCATAGAGCTAAAGGACAAGGTGTTGTTGTCGAAAGTATATAATAACCTTGGGCTTAACTATATGCAGCTCGGGCAACAGTTGCCGGCGATAACCGAATCGCTGAACGCAATTAAAGTGCTTGAAGAGTTGGGAATAACCGGAGGTGTAGGTGATACCTATGCAAATATCAGCAATTCGTACATACGATTGGAGTTGTTCGACAAGGCGTTGTCTTATGCCGACTCTGCTTTTAAATATTTTAAGCAGATAAATAAGCTTTCGGGCCTGGCCAATATTTATAATAATTATGGGCTGATTTTCGCGGAAAAAAAGCAGTTTACCAAATCGTTGGACTATTATACCAAATCGTTAAAAATTAAGGAACAGATTGACGATAAAGGCGGCCAGGCAAATTCATTAATTAACCTGGGTACTATCTATTACGACCTTAAGGATAATGACAAATCATTAGCCTGCTACAAGAAAGCAGAAACACTTTTTTTGGCCATCGGCGATACCAAAGGAGTCGCCTCCACCCGGGCAAACATAGCGCAGTTAAAAGCAGATTTAAAAGACAGCACCGGCGTAAGCTATTCGAAAAAGGCTTTTGAATACGCGAAGAATAATTCGGCTTTAGAGGAGCAAAAAGCTACTGCTTTAGCGCTATACCGTAATTATGAGATTGCTAAAGATTTCGCCAACGCCCTTCACTATCGTAAAATCTACGACAGCCTGAACAATCTTACTATTAATGAATCGATGCTGAAACAGATTGCGCTGCTGGAAACACGTTTTCAAACTGAAAAAAAGCAGCAGCAAATAACATTATTGAGCAAGCAAAATACTATCCAACAGCTGCAAATCAGTAAAAAAGACCTTACCATTTATATTATTGCCATTGCATTTGTGTTTTCGGGAGTAATTGTTTACCAGCTGTATAGCCGCGGCAAAATAAAGCAACAGGCAAATTTGCAGGCGGCTATCGCGCATCAGCAAAATCTGGCAGCTAAGGGAATTATCGAGGCTGAAGAACGTGAGCGCAAACGCATCGCCGGCGATTTGCACGACGGTGTAGGGCAATTATTTTCGGCTGTAAAGCTTAACCTCGGCGTGTTGATCAGCAAGTATTTGGCAAAAGGCGGTGAAGCAGACTTACTGGCTGAAAAAACGATGGCTATGGTTGATGAAAGCTGCACAGAGGTACGCTCGATAGCACATCAGATGATGCCGAATGCGTTAATAAAAAGTGGCCTGGTTTCGGCGATACGCGATTTTGTTAATAAAATACAATCAGATAAATTAAAGATTGTAGTGCAGGCAGAGGGTATTGATAAGCCGTTGGATGATAATGTGGAAACGGTGCTTTACCGGGTGATACAGGAATCGGTTAACAATGTAATTAAACACGCCGGCGCCAGTATGCTGGATGTTTTTTTATTGTGCGACGACGTTGAAATTACCGTAACCATAGAGGATAACGGTAAAGGTTTCAATTCGGGCGATAGGAGTAAATTTGACGGTATAGGGCTGAAAAATATCGTGAGCCGGGTGGAATTTTTAAAGGGTACGGTTGATATATCCTCTCAGCCCGGCAAAGGTACGCTGGTAGCGATTTATGTGCCATTGAGGTAGCGATATTTGTTCATTTTATTTTACCGATTGTCCGTTGAAAAAAAAGCCCAAAATGTTGAAAAATTAAGAATTGCGCTGTTTTTGATAAATTATTGATTATCAATTTTTTATAAAATTAAAATCGCGAAATGTGTTAAGTTGTGTTAACCCGGTTTTCCACATAATAAATGAAACTACGCATTTCAAGAACACTTCCCGGGTTAAAAATGTCTCTGCAAATTGCGCTGTTTATTCCTTCTTTGTCGAAATACAATACGAGGTAATTTCTTTCAGCTTTCCATCTTCAAACTTATAAACATCGCATGATGAAATATGGTTAGTGCGGTTTTCCTTTGTGTTGTAAAACTCGGCTGTGCCGTTAATAGCTACACAGTCATCGCCAACAATCACATTGTCAAGCGTCGCCTTTGGAGGAACTGTTTTGAAATATTCAGCAATCTGGTTGCAAAATTCAATTACTGCCGACTTACCGGTTAAAAGCTTCTCGCCTACGACATTAAAGGTTACTTCGTCGGCCAGGTAGGGGTAGGTGAATTCAAAATTCCCACCGGAAAACGCGAGACTTATTTCTTTTTGGAATGATTGCATATCTAATTTTATCATGGATTCTCTGAAATCAGGTTTCCTTTATCGTCAAAAAGTACAAAACAATCTTTGCGGCTATTGTCGCCGGTCTCAAGGGCGGGGTAGGACATCCCTGCGATATTTGCTTTAAAATAGGAAAGTAATATCACTCGGTTATCAGGCAGTAGCAGCCAATCCTGAGAATCCCAATATTGAGACCCTGCGGAGAACCTTAGAATACTGCGATTATTAAAAATAGTGCTATCGTTTTTTTGAAGCCACGCTTTGAATTTTTTGTTATATAAGGCTAAATTGCCTGTGGCATTATCCTGTAAAGAAAAGCTTATAGTTGCTTTTTTTACGTTCTTGTAGTAATCAAATACAAAATTCCCTTTTTTAACAAGTTCCCGAAGCTGGTTTTTAAATTGCACCAAACGTGTAATAGCCGTATCGTTACCCATAGCTATCGCTGCATATATTACAAAATTCTGTGGTAACTGTTTGTTTTTTGCAAACAGTCTTATGCCTTCAGTTTGGTAAGATAAGTTGGTTATGTCAAACAGGGTATTCAACAGTTTATACTGTTTGGGAAATTTTTTATTCCAGTTATAACGGATTATAGCCTCAGTAGCGAAATTATTATAGATATATTCCTGTATTTTATAGATAAAGTTATCACCTATCAAGCGGTTGCGGTTTGAATAGCGATAATCGCCCACGGCGCTCGCAAAGAATTTATTAATATTCAAATCGTAGCTTGGCGTATTATTTACCATCCACGGCAACATATAATCCATTTGCTTATTGGCATAAATCTTTACGGTATCGTTGTTGTGTTTAATAATTTCGATAGCGCAGACCGGGCTGTCATCAGTCCACCAATAATGCTGCAGTGAATCTATAGCGGCTTTAACGTTTGCGGCTTTCTGTAATTCGTTAACAAATATCAGGTGATCCATTGCAGACATCTTTTTCTCCCAATTTTTCAGGTAGACAGTGTCCACTGTAGTTCCAACTGTATAAGTGTCAATACCATATATTTGCCAGTTATAATCCGGTTTAACCGTATTTATCGTTCCTAACAGCCCTTCGATAGCGTCATTATCAATCTTTTTA
>JAZJZL010000146.1:20987-34816 GCA_040389845.1 Bacteroidota bacterium | reverse complement strand
TCGTGACTGCAGAGATGACCGTTATCAATGAAACTGATTTATATTTCTTAGCCCCGAAGCTCAACGACCACAACAGGTTAATAAAAAACTGCAGCGGAAGGCAAAGCGACAATATTAAAAACTCCGTTGAGTTTGATGCGCCATATTTGCCGTTAGTCATCCATCCTAATACCGGCACCCATATTATATTTAACACCAACGGAATTGCTGCCGCAAAGCACATTTCGATGGCGTTAAATGAAACAATATATTGTTGATAGCCGGCATCAATTTTGTTAACTGCAAGCAATTTTGCAAAACGGGGCAAAATAATAGGCGCTATAATCAACATAGGTAATTTTGCCAACTCGTACGATCGGTAGGCAAAACTGTAATCTGCCAGCACGCTGCTGCTGGTCATGATACCGAGCAGTATCCAATCCATGCGCGAGAGGCTACTGTCAAATATCACCGAAATATATTGTGCCGCCGATTCCCGTAATAATTTAAAATAAGCGTTTATACGAAACCTGAAGTTGAAACTGGTTTTGGTAAAAACATATAACAGCAGGCCTGCAAGCTCAAACACACCGGTGATAACCATTATTAATAACACAGCGTTGATATCTAAAACCCCACCGCGCACCAGCAGCCATGCAGCCACAATCTTACCAACGTTACTAATTACCGATATAACGCCAAATGGAGTAAACCGCTCTTTAGCATTTAAAAATTGCTTAAACGGCAGTGCAATAAACAGCAGCCCCTGCGCCAAAAAGAACCATGGCAGTTTTTTATACAAGCCAGTGGTATCGGTTGTAATTTTATTGAGCAGCAACAGGAAAATAAAGGTTATGACAAATCCTATTGCCGAATGCACAAAATAAGCCGCAGCAGCCCAGTCAGACCGCCTGGAGGCTGCTATCCGGCGTACCACCACCTGCTCAAGCCCGCAGCCCAGCAAAACGGTAATAAATACAGAAACGGCATTTGTCCAGTTAAAAATGCCAAAATCTGCTTTAGACAGGTATATCGATATAAAATAATAAAATATGCCGCCAAGCAGTTGCACAGATATAGCCTGCAAACCGGATGAAAATACCTTTACAAATAGCCCGTTTTTTACCAATGCAGATTTTTGTGGTTGTGTCAAAAATAATATAATCTTTTAGTTTAAGGACGTGCCCGACTTATGTTACGCGTGATTATGGCCTTTGGCTGCCTGCAACCGAAAATACTTTAAAATCTTTTGTAAAATACCCGCTACGCTGTTTTAGTCAGGCAACCCTTTCCATTATCAGGCCGTAATTCCTATCAAAATCGAATGTGCAAAAACAGCCATCCGATACTTAATTAATTGATTACAGATGTTAAACAGCATTGCAGGTTTTGATTTTAAAAGGTCCATAAAATCGGTCGACTGGAAACTGCTGCTGTTTCTCCTGCTATTTCTCGATGTAAAGCTGGCTGTAAAGATTGTTGCCATAGTGCTTATTTATGTGCTTCGCTTCGATTTTAAGTTTGGCTTCAACTTTAAAAACTCACGTTTACCCCTTTTTTACCTGTTGATTATGTTTATTCCCTTTATAAGCTTAGTGCTTAACAAGGGATATGCAAACCCGGATTATTTGCTGGTATTCTTAACTGGACTTGGTTTTTGGCTGCTTTGTATACTGGCCATTCACCAGGTAAAGCTTGCGGTTGAAAATAACGACACCGGGGTTATACACCGAACCATACTGGTTTTCTTCATTATTAACGCCGTAATTTCATTCGGGAATTATGCGGCCATCGTTTGGGAAATTCACGCTATTAACCCTTACCGGTACCAGGGCGAATATCAAAAATACTTCATTGGCACCGGCGACAATATCCGTGGGCTTACTTTCGATATATCGACAACTAACGCAGTATTAAATGCCGTGGGTGTTATTTATTTCCTGGTAAGAAAAAACAACCCGATGGTGCTGGTTTGTATGGTTGTCCTGCTTTTCACCGGCAGCAACTTCCTGAATATAGCTTTGTTTTTTACGCTGGCATTGTTGTTCATTTTCAACAGCACCCGCAACCAGAAAAGCCTAATCATGATTTGTGTGATGCTACTGGTGGTTTTCATGACTCAAATTTCGCCTCAAAACGACAAGTACGCTTTAAACACCATCAGCATTGCGTTTCACCCGCCGACTTTACCCGTTAAGACCTCGACGGCAAAGGTGGTTTGCGGCGGAACAGTCAGCCTGGAGGAAACAAGAGAACAGATCGCAAAAAACTATCTCGATAGCGTATCAAAATCAAAAATCGTAAAACCGGTAGTAATAAAACCGGAGCTTGCGGCGCTGCCGCGTACCGATAATGGCCGTATATTTATCGATACGCCCAAAATACACACCGCTACTTATCAATCCATCGTAGATACTACACCAACCCAACATCTGCTGCTTGGCTTTATTGATGCGCACCAGGCACAATTGCCCCTGTCGTCTGAAAAAAAATACATCCCTGGTAAGCCGGGAAAAGTTACCAGCTTTTTGCAAACAGCAAATTTCCTGGAACATAATCCCGTTAAGCTACTTGCCGGCGCAGGCATGGGGAATTTCTCGTCCAAACTTGCATTCCGGGCAACAAGCTTTGGTTTCGCCGGCGGCTACCCTGCCAAACACGCCTACATCAACAATGATTTTCTAACCAATCACCTTGATGTTTACCTTAACTTCTTTAGCAGGCGCGCTACGCTGCATTCACTCACCAACAGCCCAAATTCAGTTTACGACCAGTTGCTATCCGAATACGGCCTCATCGGCTTAGCAGCCTTCGCGATATTTTATGCCTGGTTTTTCGCCAGGCATGCCAAAACATTTACTTACGGCCTACCCCTGCTGTTGTTATTATTAATGATTTTTTTTACAGACTACTGGTTTGAGCAATTATCGGTAGTAGTATTTTTTGAATTGCTTTTTTTCTTAAACATCAGGGAAACCGAAAATAAAGTGCAACCCGTTTATGGCTCTTGAAAATCCAAAAGTTACTGTTTTAATGCCTGCTTACAACGCGGACAAGTATATCGAAGAAGCTATCTCGTCGGTACTTGGCCAAACATTTCACGATTTTGAACTGCTGATTATTAACGATGGTTCGACTGATGACACCTTAAAGGTTATCGAATCTTTTCGTGATAAACGTATCGTAGTCATCACCCAGGAAAACAAAGGAGTTTCCGCAGCGCTTAACCTTGGTTTGATGCATGCGCGCGCGCCTTATATTGCCAGGTTTGACGCGGATGATATTTGTTTGACTAACCGTTTAAAGATTCAGTACGAGTTTATCACCAAATATCCTGAATATTCCATCATCGGCTCTGCGGCAGAGTATATGGATGCCGATGGTCATTATATTTTCACACATCACCCGGAAGGCCACCTGAACGAAGAAATACAGCAGTTGCAATACACCATTTGCCCGTTTATTCATTCCAGCGTGTTTTATAAAAAAGAGGCTGTGATAAATAGCGGCGGTTATAACGAGCATGCCTATACCTACGAAGATCATTTTCTGTGGGTAAACATTCTGAAAAACGAGAAGGCCTGTAACCTGTCGCTGCCTTTAATAAAGGTAAGGCTGAATCCTGAATCGATTACGATCGACGAAAAATGGCGAACAAGGGCGTTTCGTTCGATTAAGTATTCTACATTAAAAAAGAGAAATATAACAGCTGCAGAAGGCGACGAGCTTTACCAAATCGGCCGTAAACAATACTCACCCAAAATAAAACATGGGGCCTACTATGCGTTGTGTGGCAAAAAATTCCTGCTCAACAATTACCAGCCCGAAAAGGCCCGCATGAACATGGCGAGGGCAATTGTGCTGCACCCGTTGCGGTTGGATAACTACCTGCTGTACACGGTAAGCTTTTTCCCTGAACGATTTATTAACTGGCTGCACAACCTTACACAAGGCAAATTTTGAAACGATGAAAGTAGCCTTTATAGCACGAACCACATTACACACCGTACCCGGCGGGGATACTGTACAGGTTGTGCAAACAGCCCGACAGCTCACCCACCTCGGTGTAGAGGTAGATATTCTGCTATCAAAAGACGAAATCAATTATGCAGCGTATGACTTGCTGCATTTTTTTAACCTGATACGCCCGGCCGATATTTTATATCACAGCAAAATGGCAAAAAAGCCGTTCGTAATATCCACCATATTATGCACCTACGGCGATTACTATAAATACAACCGCAACGGGCTTGGCGCCATATTTACGCACCTGCCTGCCGACGGCGTGGAATACCTGAAGACCGTGGCCCGCTGGATTTTAGGCAAAGACCATCTCTCGAGCATCAATTACCTGTGGAAAGGTCAGCGGAAAAGCATTATCGAGATTTTAAATCGCGCCAATATTATCCTGCCAAATTCGGAATCGGAGTTAAAACGGGTTGAAGAAACTTACCCTAGCAATGCCCGGCACATGATAATTACCAATGGTATTAATCCGGAGAAGTTTCCGTTTGATGCCGGCCGGGTTAAGGACAATAATCTGGTAGTTTGTGTTGCCCGCATCGAGGGACGTAAAAATCAATTGAACCTCATCAGGGCATTAAACAATACACACTTTAACCTCGTGATTATAGGTGCACCCGCTCCAAATCAAGGCGAATACTACCAGCAATGCCGCGACGAAGCGGCTGCGAACGTAAGCTTTGCCGACCGCATCACTCACGAAGAATTGATAGACTACCTGCAGCGCGCCAGAGTGCATATTTTGCCGAGTTGGTTCGAAACTACAGGATTAAGTTCTATCGAGGCAACCGTTATGCACTGTAACATAGTAATAACTGATAAAGGCGATACACGCGACTATTTCGGCGACGATGCAATTTATTGTGAGCCCGGAAACACCGAAAGTATTTTAAGAGCGGTGGTACAGGCAAGTAAAGCGCCTTTTAGCGAGGCCTTATTATCGAGGATACTGGAAAACTATACCTGGAAACAGGCCGCACAGCAAACTTTAAAAGCATATCAAACAGCAGCTATAGCATGAGATTACGAATAGCAATTTTAGGTACAAGGGGAATTCCGAACTATTACGGCGGTTTTGAGCATATTTCCGAGTATGTATCTGAAGGGTTGGTAAAAAGAGGGCACTCGGTAACCGTTTATAATTCGCATAACCATCCATATAAAGAAGATAGCTGGAACGGCGTACAAATACGGCATTGCTATGACCCCGAATACCTGATTGGTACCGCCGGGCAGTTTGTGTATGACCTTAATTGCCTGCTGGATGCCCGCAAACAAAAGTTTGATGCCATCCTGATAATGGGCTATACCAGCAGCTCGGTTTGGGGCAGGCTGTACCCCAACAATAGTACCATCATCACCAATATGGATGGGCTGGAATGGAAGCGTTCAAAATATTCGCCCAGCGTGCAGAAATTTCTAAAGTATGCCGAGAAACTCGCAGTAAAATACAGCCAGTATTATATATCCGATTCACTGGTTATTAAATCATACCTCGGCGATAAATACAATATCGAAAGCAAATACATACCCTACGGCGCCGACTTGTTTTCGGAAGAAGAGCGCGAGCAGGTGAGCGTAAAAGAAGCGTTAAAAGAAGATTATTTTTTGCTGATGGCCCGCATGGAACCCGAGAACAATATCGAACCTATACTGGAAGGCTTTAACAACAGCAGCTCGCACCGCAAGTTTATAGTGCTGGGAGATACAGGCAACCGCTTCGGCAAATTCATCACCCATAAGTTTAAAAACGATGAACGCATAGAATTTAAAGGGTCTATTTTTGATACCGCCAAAGTGCGTGCACTGCAAAATAACTCGTACTTGTATTTCCACGGGCACAGCGTAGGCGGCACTAATCCTTCCCTGCTGGAAGCCATGGCCAGCGAAGCACTTATCGCAGCGCATAATAATCCGTTTAACAAATCGGTGCTGAACTCAGATGCATTTTATTTTTCGAACGCAAAAGAGGTGCGCAACCTTGTAGAAACCGTACAACGCCAGGCCCCGGAACAAGCCATGGTAAGCAATAACCTGCACAAAATTAAATACCAGTTTAACTGGGAAAAGATAGTTGATCAGTACGAGCAATATATTATAGAGTGCTACAGCAAATCGAACTATGAGCGGATTGTTTAGCATTAACGACAGCCTTACCAATAAGATAAGTTTTTACCACCTGGTATTGCTATTGGCATCGCTGCCGTTCTACATGTTTTATAGTCACCTGATTTTAATAAGCTATGCACTCCATACGTTAATTCACCTTACCCGAAAATCAATTAAACCCATTTTCAATTTGCAGATGCTGGCGCTGCAGGCTATATTTATAGTTACCGTTTTATGCGCCATATACAGCACCAATAAGGCAGAAGCCGGTACAGAAATTGGCAGAAGGGCCGCCATATTAGTTGTACCTTTCCTATTCTGCCTTAATCCATTCGACATCAAAAAATATCGCGACAAGCTATTTTTATCATTTTCAATAGTTTGTATAGTTACGATGTTGTATTTATATGCAGACGCACTAATAACCCTGAGGCATTTCAAACTTCCTTATTTCCTGCTATTTTCCAGCACCTTCGCTAATCACAATTTTTCGGAGCCGATAAACATACACGCCACCTTTTTTTCGATGCAGGTAGCATTGGCGCTGGTTTTTTTAATAAGCCAGGTAATAAAAGAACAATCGCGCCGCAATAAGTTGCTTTACCTGTCAGGGTGTTTAATTCTGACTATCGGAATGGTTCAGCTTAGTTCAAAATCTGTTTTTATCGCTTTGATTTTTATTATTAATGCGTTGGTTCCCTGGTTTTTATTGCAGGGAGGAAAACGACGTAAATACATATTAATAAGTGCATCGCTATCTGCGTTGTTAATCGCCGGAATTGTATATTCTAACACATTCCGGGAGCGATACGTCACTGAGCTCACAACAGACCTCTCTTCTGTTAAAAAGGGCGATATAATAGATTCGCGACTTGCAAGATGGAGTGTTATAGCGGATCTGATAAAGAAAAAGCCGGTTATCGGTTATGGTACCGGTACAGAGGTCGGGCTGTTGCACGATGCCTTTTTCAATAACAAACTGTACAACTCCTTTTTGCATAGCCTGAATGCCCATAATGAGTATTTAAGTTTTTTGATAAAGTCAGGCATAGTTGGGTTGCTGGTTTACCTGGCGACGCTGGCCTTTGGGTTTAAAACTTCATTTCAACAGAAGGATTTATTGTTCTTCTCTTTTATGCTGATTATCGCCACAGTATCTTTTTCAGAAAATATTTTAGACGTTGATAAAGGCATCATTTACTACTCCTTTTTCTATTCGCTTTTCATTTTTTCGGAGACAGGTAAAATACATGTTACAGAGCCTGAAAAAACAGATAAATATTCAGAACCAAGGGCAACCAAAGCGGTAATTGAACCGTCATTACTATAAAGCTGATTTTAATTTAAACGGTAAATGCAACAAAACTCATATACAGTGATCAACAGTAGCTTATCGGCGGTAAAAGAGCATATTTTAGAAACGCTTGCTTACTTCGACCTGTTTGATTATCCCTTGTCGAGGGCGGAGATTTACCTGTTTTTAAAAAACAAGCACGATTTTGATGTATTTGAGGATGGCCTGCGCAGCCTGCTCGATAACGGTATTATTTACCAGTTCGATAGGTTTTATACGCTAAAAAACGACCATTACCTGGTTGTACGCCGAAACGAAGGCAACAAAAAAGCTGCTGAATTAATCAAAATAGCCGAAAAAGTAGGCGGTCTGCTTATTCGCTTTCCTTATGTACGCGGGATAGCAATCTCAGGCTCACTGTCAAAAAATTATGCCGATGATGGTTCAGATATCGACTTGTTTATCATCACCGCAAAAAACAAGTTGTGGATAGCCCGTACCATCATGCATTGCTTCAAAAAGCTAACCTTCCTGGTTAATAAGGAGCACCTGTTTTGCATGAATTATTACATCGACGAACGACAACTGGAGATAGCAGAAAAAAACATATACACTGCGATAGAGGTAGCAACACTTATACCGTTGCAGGGCGACATTGTATTCGAACATTTCTTTGCGGCCAATACCTGGACAAGAGAGTACCTGCCCAACAAAAACATGCGCGTGGCCTGTGCAAAACCAGTAAAAACAAGGCTGGTTAAAAGCCTGGTTGAATTGCTGTTTAACAACCCGTTGGGCGATAAATTTGATAACCTGCTGATGAAAATTACAGGTGGCCGGTGGCTGAAAAAAACGCAGCAAAAAAAGCTCAACAACCACGGTATCGTAATGGGCATGCATACCGGCAAACATTTCGCCAAACCCGACCCAAAGAATTTTCAGAATAAACTATTAACCCGTTATCAATACAGGGTCGACAGGATATTAAGCGCATATGAAGAAAGTCTGGCGCATTGAGTAACCCTGCTAGCTAGTCACGCTTTAATCTATTTTAATACGTAAGTTCCCACTGCACCTGCATTCAGTGATGATGAAACCACCTTTATCCCATTCCTGATGTTAAAATTCTCCTTAGCATTACCGTTATTATAAACAATAACCACGGTTTCGCCATTGGGGCTAATAAATGCCACGTTCGGCAATTGCGGCAGCATATTGGATTCAACCCGTTTAGAACCTGGCCGTACAAATTTGGCCGCATGCGCTATTATGTAATATGCCGGATTGCGGGTTACGTTATCGCCGGTAATGGTTATCGCGCCAAGGCAACGATCGCAGCCACCCGGAGTATGTGGCTCCTGTTTCTGGTCCGAGGCAAGGTTCCATTCAATTACGTTACGGCACCAGTTACGCGGTGCACCGATAATCAATTCTTTAATGTGAAACTTTAGCTCATTTTTCAAGTTGCCGGGCGCCCCTACCCATTGCTCGGTAAAGTATAAGTTCTTGGCCGGATGCGCGTTATGTACGCTGGTTAAGGTATCAATCTTACCGCCATACAGGTGGAATGCAGAGCCGTCCACATATTTTGTTGCTTCCTTATTATCCAGTATCGATACCGGGTAATCGGGCCTGTCGGCGTTGTGATCGTATAAAACTATTTTGGTTTTAAGCATCGCTTTTTGCAAAGCAGGGCCCAAAGCTTTGATGATAAAATCTGCCTGTTCAGGAGCCTCCATTACCATACTTGGGTTATTTTTAGGATTAAGCGGCTCGTTTTGGATAGTCAGGGCATCGATGGGGATACTATGCATCTTCATCCCTTTAATATACTTCACAAAATAGTTGGCGTATGTTTGATAATATTCCGGCTTCAGGTTGCCACCATGTGTTTCGCCATTTGTTTTCATCCATGCCGGCGGAGACCATGGCGATACCAATATCTTTATTTTAGGGTTAATGGCCAGTATTTGCTTAAGCACCGGTATCAAATGCCCCTCATCATTCGCCAGGCTAAATTTCTTTAATTGCGGGTCCGTTTCCCCGGCGGGCAGGTCGTCATACGAGAACACATGATCATCCAAATCTGATGAACCTACGCTTATACGCAGATAGCTCACTCCAATCGAATTACCTTTAGTCCCAAATAACTCGTTAAGCAGCTTTGCTTGTGCCGCAGCGCTCATCTTATGTATTAACATAGCGCTGCCCCCTGTTAGCGCATAGCCAAAACCATCCATAGTTTGGTAAGTTTTTAACTCGTTTACATCAATGGCTTGCTGCCGACTTTTGGAGCCGGGTATCGTACCTATTAGTATCCTTTTAAATAACACTGAATCTCCGGGGTCGGTGAGCCACAACTCAGCCCTGTTCGCATCAACGGGCTTACGTTTTGCCTGTTGAGAAAATGAGGCATTTACCACAATTAGTCCCAGCAATAACATGAGCGTGCTTTTAATATTGGAAGGCATGATGTTGTTTTATTTAGTAGATAATAATATCGGCGGACTAATATAACTAAAAAGCTTCTATACCGATTTGAATGAATAAGATTTAACAACAAACACAGGACGAGGAGAAAGACATCAAGACCGGCAAATTTTAAAAATCTTCGTGTCCTCTGTACCTCTTCCGTTAACTCCGTGGTAAAAAAATAACTAAAACGGCAATTTGGCATTATTTCTTCACCGTTTTAATTATTTCAAGGTATCAACAGCCGGGGGTACCGTTATAGCAAGCAAATGCATTCTTGCCATAAGTGAAATAGGAAACCGCCGGTTGCTATTATTTTACCCCGTTTATTAACAACTGTTTAGCTTAAATAAGAGATCGCTTATTCCCAAAGTGAATAACTATATGGTCATAAGTTTGTTACAAGAAGGGGGTTTTTACTACTTTTACTTTATAATTAAGCGGTGGCGTAAATAAAGGTTAAAACGCTAAATCATAGTTAAACAAAAGCAACCTTTATTACGTAAAAGGCAGTAATAATACCGGTGTGCTATAGGCCGATTAAACTAATCGGCAAATTTAATATATGGTTCAAACCGCAATCAATCGGGGAAATTGACAACTCATTAGCCGTTATGAGGAATTTTTTACTTGTTTTTGTTTTTCTGCTGATATCTGCAGCCGGTTATGGTCAGTGCACTTTAAGTGTCAGTATATCAGCATCCAATACAAGTATATGCTCCGGGAACAAGGTATTGTTAACTGCCAACGCATCCGGTGGCAGTGGTACACTTACTTATGTATGGAACACCGGCGAAAGCACTCCATCAATCAATGTAAATAAAGAAGGTACTTATACAGTTACGGTAACCGATAAGACCCCAGGTTGCCCCGGTGTACCAAAAAGCATCGACATTAACACAGGCATCAGTCCGGGCGCTCCCACGGTAACCGGTAACACACTTGTTTGCCCCGGCACTCAGGCAACATTGCATGCAACAGGGCCTGGGGGTACTTATCAATGGTATGACGCTCCGATCAATGGTAATTTTTTATTTACCGGCGATACCTATACTACCCCGCCTATTACGTCGGGAATTACTTTTTACGTGCAAACAACTATAAATGGCTGTCCTAGCTTACGTACGGGTGTTTTTTGCAACGCAACAGGTAACCCTGTGGCCAAAGATGTACAAACATGCTTCGGTACAAATACCACGTTAACGGCTACCGGCGGCAGTAATTACCAATGGTTCGATTCGCAAACAGGCGGCACCCTGCTTGGTACAGCCGCCAATTTTACTACGCCTATACTAACAGCTACTACAACTTACTACGTTCAGGCTACCATTAGCGGATGCTTAAGCTCCAGGACCGCCGTTCATGCAATTGTAACACCCGCTCCCCAGGTCCCGGTTGTTTCGAATGTAACTATTTGTGCAGGCACTACAGCCAGTTTGCATGCCACACCCGGGCCAGGCATTTTTGCATGGTATGACGTGCAGACAGGCGGCGCGGCCTTGATTTTGAGCCCTGATTACACCACTCCTCCGTTAACAGCTAACAAAACATACTGGGTTGAAAATGTAAGGAACGGCTGCGAAAGCGCGCGGACACGTGTTGACGTTACTGTTAATCAAATACCCGCAGTGCCCGGCGATCAAATACAAACAACCTGTAAAGGCACGTCTATATTGCTTACCGCTTCGGCATCTCCTCCCCCTTCGGGCGCCTACGAATGGTACACCACTGCAACCGGCACAACACCTGTTGCAACGGGCTTATCGTACCAAACACCGGTACTTAATATAAACACCACCTACTATGTACTGCTAAATAACGGCGGGTGTGCCAGCGGGCGTTCAAAAGTAAGCGTCATTATAAATCCTCCCCCGGCTGCCCCCTCAGTTTCGGGGGCTATTATTTGTTATAATTCGTCAACAATATTAACCGCGACCGGCCCAGGCGGTACTTATAGTTGGTATGATGTTCAAACAGGAGGCACAGCGCTGCACACGGGCGACAATTTCACCACTCCGGCGCTTACAGGTAATACAAAATATTATGTAGAAACCAATATATCCGGCTGTATCAGCCCGCGTCAACCTGTTAGTGTAACGGTTACCGCAGCTGTCACCCCGCCAAATGCAGCCGATGTATCAACCTGTTCAGGAAGTTCAGCTACGCTAACCGCATCCGGCGGCGGCAGCTATGCATGGTATTCTGCCAATGCCGGCGGTACGCCGCTAGCCACCACACAGGCGTTTACCACTCCGCCATTAACTACCCAAACTCTTTATTATGTAGAGAGAACGGTTAATGGGTGTATAAGTGCGCGAAAAACGGTAACAGTTAGTATAAACCCCGTACCCGCCAACCCGACAGTAAGCGGCAACCTTAGCGTTTGCTCCGGTACGGGAACAACCTTAACCGCAAGTGCGCCCGGAGGTACTTTTCAGTGGTTTGATGCATCTATCGGTGGAAACCAGGTAAGAACCGGAGCAACATTTATTATACCTTCGTTAAGTGCTACTACTACTTATTATGTCCAAAATACTGTCGGCACCTGTGTAAGCAACCGCACAGCTGTTACAATAACCGTAACATCCCCTCTCGAGCCGCAGTTTAAATATCCCAGCGGGTCTGTTTGTAAACTGGACCCAAACCCTGTTCCAACGATAAACAATCCATCGGGCGGCACTTTCACTGCTGCCCCGGCCGGCCTGGTCTTCGTCAGTAACACAACCGGCGAAATTGATCTTTTCAGCAGCAATGCGGGTACATATACAATTACCTTTACGGGCAATGGCGCCTGTGCTCCTCCATCGAAAATCTCGTTCAAAATTTTCAGCGTTGCAAACGCAACGTTTAGCTATGCGGCGGTTTACTGCCAGGATGCCGCTAATCCGAAGCCCGGCTTTGGCGGCGTTGGCAGCGGCGGAACATTCACCGCATCGCCCGCCGGCCTGGTGTTTGTTAACAGCAGTACAGGCGAAATCGACCTTAAAAAAAGTAAACCAGGCCCCTATACTATTACAAATACAGTAACGAGCTCCGGCGGCTGCGGCAACGACTCCAAAACCTTCGATGTAACCATCGACCAGGCCGTAACCATAAGCGCAGGTCCCGATCAAACTGTAGCAGCTGGCACACAGGTACAATTAGCCGGTAGTATTAATGGCGTTCCGAAAGGCACGTGGTCTGGCGGTACCGGAACATTTTCGGATAAAACCATCCCTAACCCGGTTTATACCCCGGGGCCGGGCGAAACATCCGCTACACTTACTTATACATCCGACGATCCTACTGGTTCATGTCTACCAAAATCAGACAAGGTTGTAATCACATTTAAAAATACGCTGCCAAAGCCTACGGTAACGGGTAATTCAACTTGCTCAGGCAGCGCAGCAAATTTGTCGGCTATAGCCCCTGGTGGAACCTACAACTGGTACGATGCTGCGGGTGCTCCCGTACATACAGGTGCCAATTACCTAACACCTGTGCTTACCACCAATACCACTTTTTATGTGGAAACAGTGAACGCTGCCGGTGTAGCAAGCCCCAGAACACAGGTAGATGTTACAGTTAATTCAGTTCCAACTGCGCCGGTAGTTCCGGTAACCCCTGTTTGCGCCGGCAATAATATAACATTAACGCCTAACGACCAAACAGGCTCTTTTATCTGGTACGATGCAGCCACAGCCGGCAACGTACTGGCAAAAACCAGCACCTTGCTCACCCCTGCTTTAACAACCAGCCAAACTTATTATGTGCAACAAACCGTTAATGGTTGCCCCGGCCCGATGACGCAGGTTGATGTTACCGTTACCCCGCTGGCCAGTGTTACCAGCACCAGCATAGGTTCGGTATGCAGCGGTAATGCTTTAAACTACTCGTTTACATCAAATATAGCAACCGCCACTTTTCTGTGGGACAGGGCTGCAGTGAACGGCATAAGCAACCTGGCTGTAAC
>JAZJZL010000146.1:0-20977 GCA_040389845.1 Bacteroidota bacterium | reverse complement strand
GATTACCGAAACACTAATCAATACCAGCCCAAATGCTATCGATGTTAAGTACATTATAACACCTGTAAATAATGGATGCCCCGGCTCGCCGTTTACTTATACCGTAACCGTTTATCCAACTCCAACGGTTACCAGCGCTGCCAAACCGCCTGCTATATGCAACAAGGCCCCGGTAAATTACGACATTACCTTTAACACGGTTGCCGATTTTGACTGGAGCCGCGCAGCAGTACCAGGCGTTAGCAATACGGCAGTATCCGGCCAAAATACCGCTATTATCAGGGAGACATTAATTAACACGAGTAATGCTCCTGTTGATGTGGTTTACATTGTTAATTCAAGGACCGCGACTTGTACAGGTACGCCGTTCCAGGTTACCGTAACTGTAAATCCATCGGTAAGGATAACAAGCCCTGAAACCGGCACTGCTTGTAGTAATGTACCACAGAACTATGTCATCACTTCAAATATTCCAACAGCAACTTATGTATGGAGCCGCGATGCTTTGGGTTCACCGGGCATAAGCAATCCGCCGTTAAGCGGCCAAACATCTTCAACTATTACTGAGACGCTGATAAACACGCTCCCTATTGCTACACATGCAGTTTATAAAATACAGGCCATGGCCAATGGCTGCCCTGCTGATTCCGCGCTCTTTTATGTGGTGATGGTAAACCCGCAGCCGGTAAAACCTGTAGCTAACAGTAATTCGCCGATATGCGTAGGCAGCACCATACTATTAAAAACGGAAGACGTAGCTAACGGGTCATTTTTATGGACCGGCCCTAACGGCTATTCTTCTACTGACCAGAATCCTAATATACCTAATGCAACTACTGCCAACGTTGGCGATTACAAATTGGTAGTAACCGTTAACGGTTGTTCGAGCGAAGTTTCTACAGCTTCTGTAATGGTAAGAACACCCGGCATTGCCGATGCAGGGCCTGACCAGATTGTTTGTATAACGGACCCCGAAATTATACTGGCCGGCCAGGTAAAAGGCGGTACCGGCCAGGGCATTTGGTCAACAACCAGTGCAGCCCCCGGCAAATTTTCTTCACTTACCGATCTGAATGCACATTACGCCCCCTCCCAACAGGAAAGGGATGCAGCTAAAGTAACTTTTGTGCTAACAACCACCAGTGATGATGATTGCGCGATCTCAACGGATACGGTTGTAGTAAATTTCGGGCCGCTGCCCGCTGTAAACGCTGGACCCGACCAAAGTGTGTGTTCACAAAGTCCGGTTATACAATTACACGGCTTTCCGTTACTTGCCGGAACAAAAGGTAACTGGACTACCGCCGGTACCGGTACTTTTTCATCAAATACAGATTACAATGCACAATATTTCCCAGGCGCGGCAGATGCAGCGAATGGTTCAGTGAACCTGGTGCTGCATGTTACCAAAAACGGCCCCTGCGAGATTGAGACGGATACGGTAAAAATAAACTTCATACCACCAGCAACAGTAAATGCTGAAAAAATACGGTATGTATTAAGAGATAGAACGATCACTCTTCACCCTAATGTAAGCAGCGATAGTGTTACTTATTTATGGACGCCGAATATCAATATGGAAGACAACACCGTTAAAAACCCGGTAATAACAGGTGTGGATGATATTACTTATAGATTAACAGTGACCGATATCCGTGGTTGCGTTAGCTCTGATACTACGATGGTAAAAGTAGCGCCAAAGCTTGTGGTGCCCAATACCTTTACGCCAAATAATGATGGCATAAATGATATCTGGAATATAACAGGCCTTATTGCCTATACCGACGCCGTAGTTGATATATATACACGCTACGGTCAAAAAATATATCATTCTATAGGTTACGATAAACCCTGGGACGGTATCTTCGGCGGCAAGCAACTGCCTACCGGGGTATACTACTATGTAATTGATACCAAAATGTTTAACCAGGTATTCTCTGGCAGCATAACGCTGCTGCGATGAAGATTATGTTATCTTTCGCCTAAAAAACATAAAAAAATCTCTTCATTGTCCATTTTCTTTTATCTCATTCATCATTGAGGTATAAAATCAAACGATAAAGAAAATGGAAACAAGAATTAATTTTTTCGAAAGTGGCCAGCGGGCAATAAAAGCAATGGCTGGTTTAGGTACATACCTGGCAAAATCAACTGTAGAGCAATCTCTTCTTAATTTACTTTACTTCCGCGTATCGCAGATTAACGGTTGTGCTTTTTGTTTGGATATGCACTCCAAAGACCTGCGTGCAAATGGTGAAAGCGAGCAGCGCCTGTATGTTATGGACGCATGGCGTGAAACTCCTTTCTTTTCCGCCCGCGAACGTGCCGCCCTCGCCTGGGCCGAAGCTGTTACCAAAATAACCAACAACCAGGTGCCCGATGAGGTATTTGAAGAGGTGAGCAGGCATTTTTCAGAAACGGAAATAGTGGATTTAACAGTGGCTACAAATACTATCAACAGTTACAACCGCATCAATATCGCTTTCCGTCCGCTGGTTGGCACTTACGTGGTTGGGCAGTTCGCTGCACATTAAGCGGGGTAGCAACAGAAGCTGATTTGCAATCATAATAGTTACTTTACGCATATAGTGTAATGATTAATATCTGTAAATTTGATGCTGATATAAACCGCATTTCTAAATAAACATGATAAAATCAATTACACTATCTGCGTTTTTATGCCTTATACTGTTAGGCGCCAACGCACAGACATTGTCCATGCCTCCCGAAATCGCAAAGGCATTCACGAACGGAACCCGCTCGATGGACGGAAAGCCCGGGAAAAATTACTGGCAAAACCACGGGCATTACAACATTTCTATCACCGTTGCTCCCCCAACCCGTACAATCAACGGTATTGAACAAATAAGCTATATAAATAACAGTCCTAAAACACTGGATAGCCTGAACATGAAGCTGATTATGAATGTGCACAGTTCGCGCAGCACTACGGCACCTACTGTTGCAGCAGTCCAGGTTGACGAATTCCAGGTAAACGGTACAAAAGCTGCATGGGATAATACAAAAGCTACCAGCACAAACTACATGGTACCTTTGAAGAAGCCATTAGCGCCGCACGATTCGGTGAAGCTGAACATTACCTGGCATTATGAACTTTCAAAAGGACAGGGCCGCGAAGGCGTTATCGATTCGACAAGTTTCTACTTAGCCTATTTTTACCCCCGTGTATCTGTTTATGACGATTATAAAGGATGGGACCTACAACCCCACACCGGCGGCCTTGAATTTTATAACGACTTTAACAATTACACGCTCAATGTAACCGTGCCTAAAAACTTCATCGTTTGGGCAACAGGTACACTGCAAAACGCCGAAAAAGTTTTGCAGCCGGAAGCTGCTAAAAGATTGCAAGAATCCATGACCAGCGATTCGACTGTACATATTGCCACAGCGCAGGATTTAGCAGCTAAAAATATTACTGCACAAAATTCAACAAATACCTGGACATGGACGGCCGACAATATTTCGGACATGGCCGTTGGCATAAGTGACCATTACGACTGGGATGCTGCAAGCGTTGTGGTTGATAAGGCCACTAAACGCCGTACCAGCGTACAGGCTGCTTTCCCTGATGCCTCGGAAGACTTTCATCATTCGGTACAGTTCAGCCGTTTTGCGCTGGATTGGTTTTCGAATAACTGGCCGGGTGTTTCCTACCCTTTCCCGAAAATGACCGCATTCCAGGGTTTTGCTGATATGGAATACCCGATGATGGTAAATGACAACCATGAGAAGGACCTTGGCTTTGCCGAATTGGTGCAAGACCATGAAATAGCACATACCTATTTCCCTTTCTATATGGGTATAAACGAAAGCCGCTACGCATTTATGGACGAAGGCTGGGCTACTACTTATGAGCTGCTGATTGGCACCATAGAAAAAGGTAAAAAAACGGCTGATGAATTTTATAAAAAATTCCGCGTGAATAGCTGGACACACGGCCCTCATGCTAAAGAAATGCCAATTATAACCCCTTCACCCGATGTAAAGTTCGGCGGCGGCAATAATGCTTATGGCAAACCATCGTTAAGCTACCTTGCATTGAAGGACATGCTGGGTGATGCTTTATTCAAAAAGGCGCTGCATACTTATATGGATAACTGGCATGGCAAACACCCTATTCCATGGGATTATTTTAATTCGATGATTGCCGGCAGCGGTAAAAATCTGAACTGGTTCTTCAATAACTGGTTCTTTACACCAAGCTATATTGACCTCGCCATTGATAAAGTTGAAAAATCCGGCAACGACTACAAGATCGTTATAAAAAATATCGGCGGCTTTGCGGTTCCTTTTGATTTGGCAGTTACCTATGCAGATGGTTCAGGTTCTGTTACGCACCACACCCCTGCAATTTGGGAAAAAGACCAAAAGAGCGCTACCATTACGGTTAAAGCATCGGCTGAAATTAAATCCGTATCTATTGACGGCGGCATATTTGTCGACGCTAACGACAAGGATAACGTTTGGCCCGCACCGGAGCCTGCTGCTCCCACCAAGCAATAGTAACGATATAATTGCAAACGCCCGCCGGTTTAAAACCAGCGGGCGTTTTGCTTACATGTATATTTTTGCTTAGTTACATCCTCCCTGGCTCGCCACAGCACTGTAAAGTCTGGATTTTTCTGCCATCGCCTGGGCAATATTTGTGTATCGCCTGTCGGCGGCTTCCATTTGACTTTCACATCTTTGCAAATCCGAAAGGAGTTGCCTTAAACATGCCACTTTCCCACCATCGGTGGTACGCCCGCGCGACAGATAATACGTGGTTGAACAAATATTGGTTTGCGTAGATAAAATACTTCCCCTTACTGTAATCAGCGGGTCCATCATACCAATCATGGCCCTTTGCGCACCAGCATCCTGTATAAGGTTTCCCTCCTGGCTTCTGCGCAGGTTCTCCTGCTGCGTACGTAAATTTTCACGTCTGAAATTTATTTCTGCCATCCGTTCCGCAACACAACATTCAGCATGGGCAGCCTGTTGTTCCGATTGATTTATCTTCTGTTCTTCTTCCTGGAGGCGCACTGCGCTTTTGGCGTAAAAATCGGCTTCCTGCATTTTAAAACTGCTTGGGTCAAAACAAACGCGGCGACGCTCAATGTGTTTAATCAAGGTATGGTTACTCCCCATATTTAATTCCATTATCATAAAGGTACCGGCATCGGTACGGGCAACACCAACACCAAACGCGCCTAAAAACTTCTGTACTGTTAACGATGCCGGGAACCGGTCGCCATAAACATACCAAACAGTTGGGCTGCCATCGCGCTTGTAAGCAAGCGCCCGGGCCTTACCATCGCAATAGGTACGATAATCCGACTTACGCATTAGCGGTGCAGTGGTAAGTAAACCGTTCATTTGGTTTTCATGGGCATCGGTATTCGATGTCGATACCAGGTGTTCGATACCATTATTGCCCTTGTGGTTAAAATAATTAAAGATATTACTGAGCTTAAAGCTGATAATGCTAAACCTGAAGCTTTCTATTTCCGGAATCAAATCAGTAATGGGCCCGCCTGCTGACGGTGTAGTATAACCTACGTAACCATCGGTAGTATTGATAAATACCGCTACTTCCCTACTGGTACGACCGCCAAAGTTCAGTTCCACGTCCATTTCCAAATCAAAACAAAACTGCTGCCTGTTGGGAACGATAGTCATCCCCTGCCCGTTGCCGCGAAGTATAGGTGCATTTATGGCTTCAGTCCTGCCCGCTTCAAAACCTACGCGGGTGGTGTCGCGATGGCGGGGCGGTTGGGCCGTCGCCGCGAAGTAACAGCATAACAAAGCCAAAAAAATAAAAAGTATATTTTTCATATTAGATTTTCTAAAAGGTTAAGATTTAATAAAGAAATAGCTGCTAATTATTTGAGCGATAGCAAAGAATCCTGCACGACTTTCGCACAATAATTGGTAATCCGCTTGCCTGGTTATCGTTTACCGTTAATTAAGAATTCCGGCTATCGCTCAAATAAACGAGGTTTATAGCTTCAGGAATTCCACCCTACGATTCTTAGCTTTTCCATCGGGCGTGTTGTTACCGGCCACAGGTTGAGATGCGCCCTTTCCGTCAGTTTCAATGCGATCGTCGGTTATACTGTATTTCGTCATCAGGTATTTTTTAACAGATGCTGCGCGACGTTTTGAAAGATCGAGATTGGTGGCAGCGCCGCCGTCATTATCGGTGTGACCGGTTATTTTTATCCTTAATGAAGGATTGGTCTTCAACGCATCGCCAAACTGGTTCACAATATCGTACGATTGGGTTTTAATAACATCGCTGTTTACATCAAACAAAATATCATTGGTAACCGCTTTGCCTGTTTCCATCAGCTGCTTTACCAACAGGCTTCGCGCATCGGCCTCAGCAGAAGCTATGCGAACATTGCCGATATACATATCCAGCTCGGGTGCCGGTACCACCTGGTTGCTGTTTAAAAAGAAATTGGTACGCATATCGGGCGATATGGCTTTTGGCAGGTCAAGCACTTTGGTTTGGTCGAGGTAAATGCGAATGCGCGTTTTATTGAGTGCAATGGACACATGCATCACTTTACTGGCGTATGACGTTAACGGAAAATCGCTTTTATTGCCAAGTACGTCGTTTTTTAGGCCATACTCTACAGTCTTGCTGTCATTTTCGTTATAATGGGCTATGTTCATAAAAAAACGGTCTTTATAAAACATATCCTCTTTCAGGATATCCTTCACCTGGGTAAACCCAAATTGTATAAATGGTGTGGTCTGTCCGTTCTGCGCATCCATATAAAGGTCAAATTCTATGGTGGCATTCTCCGGTAGCGCCTTTGGCATATCAGGTGTAATAGCGGTGTTCATTTTGAGTTCCAGCCAGCGACCATTCAAACCGTTAAGCGTGGTTACCTTACCGCTGCCATTGGAATTCCATTTAGCGGGAAAATCAGCCAGCGCATCCTGGGAGAAATCATCCTGGAAGATTACAGTTTGTCCAGGTATAAAATCGGAGAAAGCTACGCCGCTGGCAGGGATAGCCGCAACAGTACCTGCGGCAGTATTTGCTGATTTGGCGCCATTGCCGCCAGCATCGCCATTAGCGGGCGCGTTCGTGTTATTTTTCGGCGTCTTGTTTTTCTTTTTAAAAAGCCCCTTAATAGCGTTACCTGTTTTATCAAAAGCGCCATTAACCGCTTTGTCGACATTGCTGCCGACGTTGGAATTAGCGTCATAAACAGCGCGGTCTTTTGCCTGTTGTGCCGCCGATTGGGCATTGGAGTTTGCGGCTGTAAATAATGTGAAAGCCAGTGCTGCCACCACCATTTTTTTAAAAATAGGCTGTTTCTGGAATAATAAATTTGTTTTCATGGTATCGGAATTTGTTTACTCAAATTTACCAATACACCCAACGCGCCGCCACTACATAAAGATGTAGTGGACTCTCATTGATTCTGCTGGCCAGGCACAGCACTATTAAGTAAATACTACATCGCCTAAAAACCCGCGTCCCTCATCGATCATAAACTATCAACCATGAACACCTCACTGTTAATAACCTTTCCGCCCTTCCCCTTTCGGCTTTCGCCTAAAACGTTTAATTTCGCCCTTGCAGAAAAGAGGAAAGAATATTGGATTACCTACAGGGATTGAACCCCGAACAAAGGGGAGCTGTTGAGCAAATTAACGGGCCGGTTATGATTGTTGCCGGCGCTGGGTCGGGTAAAACGCGGGTGATAACCTTTCGCGTGGCGCACCTGATACGCAGTGGCGTGGATGCCTTTAATATATTGGTGCTTACGTTTACCAATAAAGCCTCCAAAGAGATGCGTGAGCGTATTACCAAGCTGGTAGGGCCCGAAGCCAAAAATATCTGGATGGGCACCTTTCACTCTGTTTTTTCTAAGATTTTAAGAGTTGAGGCTGATAAAATAGGCTATCCGAACAACTTCACCATTTACGATACCGACGACAGCAAAAGCGTTTTAAGGGCCATTATTAAGGAAATGAACCTTGACGATAAGCTGTATAATGTAAACTTTGTGCTCAACCGCATCTCGGCTGCCAAAAATAATTTAGTGTCGTGGATGGAGTACCAGCAAAATCCACAAATACAGGCAGACGATATAGAAACGCGCAGACCGCTGACTGGAACCATTTACCAAAATTATGCCACCCGCTGCTACCGTGCCGGGGCAATGGATTTTGATGATCTGCTGTATAAAACCAACGAGCTGCTGAAAACGCACCCGGAAGTTTTGAACAAATACCAGCACAAGTTTAAGTACCTGATGGTGGATGAGTACCAGGATACCAACTTTTCGCAGTACCTGATAGTGAAGAAGCTGGCAGCCGTTAACGAAAACATTTGTGTGGTAGGTGACGATGCGCAAAGTATCTATGCCTTCCGCGGCGCCAACATACAGAACATATTAAATTTCGAGAAGGATTACCCGGACCTGAAGGTGTTTAAGCTGGAGCAGAACTACCGCTCTACCCAAAACATCGTTAACATGGCCAACAGCATCATCGCCAATAATAAAGACCAGCTCAAAAAACGTGTGTTCAGCGAAAAGGAAAAGGGCGATAGGATTAAGGTAATGCGTGCCTTCAGCGATAACGAGGAAGGTAAGCTGGTTGCGGAGGCTATCTGGCAGGAACGCAGCTCCAAAGGCATGAACTGGCACGACTTTGCCATACTGTATCGTACCAATGCCCAATCGCGCTCGATGGAGGAGGCTTTGCGCAAGCAGGGTACGCCTTATAAAATATATGGTGGACTATCCTTCTATCAGCGTAAAGAGATTAAAGATTTGATAGCCTATTTCAGGCTCACCTTTAACCCTGCCGACGAAGAAGCATTAAAGCGCGTTATTAATTACCCCAAGCGTGGTATAGGCGATACTACCGTCGACCAGATTATAGTAGCTGCCGGCGCTAATGACATCACGTCGTTTGAAGCTATCATCAATGCGCAGAAGTACCTGGATGGCCGAACAGCCGCCAAGGTTCACGGTTTCGGCACGCTAATACAAAGCTTCCAGGTAATCGCACAAAATTTGGGCGCTTACGATGCAGCCTTGCATATCGCCCAGCATTCGGGCTTGCTGAAAGATTTGTACGAAGATAAATCAGTGGAAGGCCTTAACCGTTACGAAAACATACAGGAGCTACTGAACGGTATCAAAGAGTTTTCGGAACGTGAAGATATCGAGGAAAAAGGCCTTGATGTGTTTATGCAGGATGTAGCCCTGCTCACTAACGACGACAACGACAAGAATAAAAATGCTGATACGGTATCACTGATGACCATCCACTCCTCCAAAGGGCTGGAATTTCCGCAGGTGTTTGTGGTAGGTTTGGAAGAGAATCTGTTCCCGTCGCAGATGTCGCTTAACTCGCGCAGTGATTTGGAAGAAGAACGCCGCCTTTTTTACGTAGCCACTACCCGTGCAGAAAGTAAGCTCACTTTAAGCTATGCTACTTCGCGCTTCAAATTCGGTTCGCTTATTAATTGCGAGCCAAGCCGCTTTTTGGATGAGATTGACGCGCAATATCTAGAGCTTGATTTTACAGCAAGGCCGCAGGCAAGCAACAACCCATTCTTTGGCGACGAGCGCAAGGCCTGGAGTGGTGGCCCTGGTCAGCAAGGCGGCAACCGTGCACCAGCCGATACTTTTTCAAAACCGAAAGCCCCTCCTGTTAAAACAACATCGATATTGGCAAAGGCACATATACCGAGTGCCGGTTTTGCACCATCAGATACATCGGGTTTACAGGTTGGTATGGAAGTTGAACATGAAAGGTTCGGGTTCGGGAAGGTAATTAATCTTGAAGGGAATAAACCCGATATAAAGGCTACCATCTTCTTTAAGGAAATCGGCCAAAAGCAATTGCTGTTAAAGTTTGCCAAGCTTAGGATAGTTAACAATTAAGCAATTTTTTTCCTACTTCTGTAGAATTCATTCCCCAACTTTCCCAGCCACCCTTTTAATTAACCCATTAGATAATCATTATTTAATATTAATTAATATGGCATAGGGTTTGTCTGTTTACTTAAATCCATTAGTATAATTTAAACTATCGAGTAAACTTATGACTGAAAACCTTAAAAAGAAGACCAACAAAACTGTTGGTAAGAACATCCGCACCGTGCGCCACCAGCGTGGTTGGAGCCAGGAAGATGTAGCAAACCGTTTGGGCATTTCAATCCCTGCTTTTTCGAAAATTGAAACAGGTGTAACCGACATTAACCTGTCACGCCTGGAGCAAATTGCCAACATCTACGAAATTAACGTGGTTAATCTTTTAGCGCTGGATGCTGAAGATACCGAACCACAGGTTTCGCACCTGAGTATTGCTCAAAAGAAAATATTAGACCGCGAGGCCGAAATTGCAAATTTGCAGCGCAAAGTAATTTTACTTTACGAAGAACTGCGGAACAGGATACCTGCTATGGCGTAAATTCTACTAGCATTGTTCATTAAACATTACACTAATGTCTAAACTATCAGGCGTTTAGCGTGGCCTTGTATTGCTTTTTTTGGACTTCTTTCATATCCTACTCACAATATTACTCCAAAATCTACGTGATATTAATATTTCGTCTGTTTTGGAGTAATAATTGCAGCAGCCTAAATGCATCAAAAGCTATCTACCATGGCAAACTACCTGATTTCAATTCCCAATAACGGAGCAACACAAGATGGGACTATCCACGACCCCAAAAGCAAATTGAAGGTTAAGGTTGTGCATTTGTTCAAATCAACCCTTAGCCCCAATAAAGGCGAAAAACGTTTTTTTGTTACAGCAGGCAGTGAAATGCTTGCGTTTGAAACCAAGGGCTACAATAAGCACCGCGAGCTGCTTATCCTCCACATGATAGCCTGGTATTGTCTTTACATTGGTTTATTAGAGGCACAGATTCATTCCAACTGGCCACTGGCGGTATAATTATATTAAATTTTGCGTCGATAGGCCATAGACCTTCGCAGCAGAAGCTTCACAGGTATTGAAACGTTGTTCAATGGTGAGCCGGCATGCAGGCGAGGCTATCCCATTACTTCTCAATTGCCTTTTATTGAGTTTAATCTTCAAAGCACGACTGGGTAACAATATTATGAATAGCAGAAGCTAGTGAATAAAATTGTACCTAAAGCACTACCATCAAACCCTCATTAATTGTGATAGCATTGATACCGCCATTTGGGTATTTAAACTTCGCGTTGCTAATGTGGCGAATACCCGTATGGAAGTCGGCGTATAAACTTTTATATAGCTTTAAGTTTACTCCGGCAAACAGGCTATTAGAGAATAAAAATCCGTTGGCCTGACGGTGGGGTGTACCCGATGCATAATGCGGGCCGGTACTTAAACACAGATAAAAGCTCCAGGTATCCAACGCGATGTTCTTGCGTATCAGCACGCCTGTGTTCAATCCAAACTCGTGCGCGTGCATGAAATTGGTTACCGTATCAAACTGTTTATATTTTGTGAGATTATATTGGGGCTGAAACAAAAGGTCGATGTCGAAATTATGCTTACGCGACAGTGCGCAGTAATACTGCAATTGGTAGAAGGTAACCCGGTAATAATAAGTAGTATGTAAAGCGATGGCATGGCTATTGCCACCTATAAGCTGACCGATATACTGAAAACCGCTGCCGGTTGTGAACCCAATTTTGTTTTTCCGTCCTGCAAATACGGTATCCTGCGCCGTGGAAATACCGGGCAAACCCAATAAATAAGCCAGTATAACAAATAGTAATACCTTTCTGGACACGCTACAGAAATTTGATTTTTTGATTATATAAATAAGATATAAAATTATCAATCAGCAATTTAATAATTTTATCTAATTTAAAAATTTAGCAGAAGCAATTATTCATGCGGTGTAGCCGGAGCAGACTTGATTGATTCAACAACTACGCCGGAATCCCCATCGCGTTAGCAACATTTACCTCGTAATACGTTTCACTACTGGCATCCCCTACTTTACTGCGTAGGTAGCTGTCAAGAGCATCAATGCTCGCTGCTTCCCATATACAGGTGGCCTCGTTCATATCCGTGTTCGGTATTACCTGCAAAACCAGTTGCACACTGGCATCAGGTAATTGAGGCAGGCTTTGTTGGGCCGACTGCCAGAAGGCAGCTGGATTACCAATTTTGTGGTTAACTAAAATAATCATGATCCAATTTTATGTGCTTTTAAATTTATTCTGGTGAGATGGTTGATTTCAGGTTGACAGCAGTCAATTCAGCTAACGGCGCACGTTTGTAGTAGCTATTGGTTAATGCATACATAAACACATCGGCCACTACTTTCATAACCAGGAAAACAGTAAGGCTGGTAATGCCCACGAAAGCGGGAATTAAAATACACAGGTGCATAGGTATAATGCGCAGATAAGGCAGTAGCATCATCTTACCCAAATCATCGCCCAGTGTACGCTTTTGAATTTTGTGACTGATAAAATTTACCGCCAGCGATATAAAGAAAATTCCCAGGTAATACTTAAAAAAAGGCCAATTGAACAAGCTAAGCTTTGTCATGGTCAACAGGAAGACAAAATATACCAGGTGAAAAAAGCCATAATGGGCCAGGAAAAAAAATGCACTTACATCTTTTAACGACCGCTTGCCATTAGGTAAACCCTCTGCTGTGGTTGTTTCATCTATCGAAGCCGGGGTTTTGGTAGTCAGAATATTGAGAAAAGTAAAAAGCCCGTACAACAAGCTCTGCGACCAGTACAACCAAACCAGCGTCGAAAATATATCAGGGTTCTGCTCGTATTTATATACGAGGTAGCAATTCGCTAAAAGCAAAATCCAGAATGAAGGGTCGTTTAATGTTCGTTTCCAGTTCAAGGTTGGGCGGATAAATTAATTATTCCGCTTACCAAATATATTGCCCTGTTTTACACGAACATATAATACATATGTAGTATTCCCAGTGGAGGCTTTTGAAGTGGGATTCCAGTTTTGGCGATATTGACTTAAAACAACCCTAAAAATTTCTTCTTCTTTTTCTTAGGAGCAATTTTTTTGGCGAGAGCTGCTTTTTTGGCGGCAGCTTGTTTGATGCTATCTCTTTTAACGCTGTCCTTTTTGATAGAATCGATAACGGCAAGTTTTATTTGCCGCAACGTGTGGGCATCAATCGAAACCTTTTTACCATGATTAACAGCCGCAATAGAATCCTTCTTTGGGGGTTCCTGTCCGGCAGTTTTGGCAGCAGATGGTTTTAAGATACCGTAAGCCAATCCGCCAAACATCAGCACCACGATCCCGGCGAGCAGCAGCCTTGGCATTTTCACTATCGATTTGTCTGCCTGTTGCTCTTCTTTTAAATATTCAACCTGGTCGTGCAGATGGTTGTTCTCGGCTTTTAATTGGGCTATTACCACTCCGGCGCTTTCTTCGTTTTCAGCAACCAGGTTTTCGTTAATTGCGTCATGTAAGGCCAATCCGCTGGCATATCGGTCGTCAGGGTCTTTCTGCAGGCATTTGGTTACCAACTGTAGCAACCAACCCGGTACATGCAACTCCCGTCCGGCCCATGAAGCGGGCAGGTTTTCCTTGCGCAGCTCGAGCAAATCCGGCACTTCCGTTTCTTTATGAGCAATCATTACGGCGTTCCTGGCTGATTCACCATTGTCGCCCAGCAGGAATGGCACACGGCCCGCTAAAAGCTCATACAACACCACACCAAAGCTGTAAACGTCCGTCTGGAACAACATCTGTCCCTCGCTCTGTTCCGGTGCCATAAATTCTATCGCGCCGGCCTGGCGTATACTGGTGCGCCGCTGCTCGTCGGACATTATCGACAGACCAAAATCCAGCAGCACATAATTGCCGGAATGTATGTTGAACTTTACGTTATTGCTTTTGATATCCCCGTGCTTCACCCCTACCTTGTGGCAATGTGAAAGTGCACAGGCCAACTGATCGGCTACCTTTATCGCTTCTTTAATGGTGAAAACCTTTTCATGAGGTGGTTTAAGCAACTCGCCAAGATCAGGTCCCTCGATAAACTCCATCTCAATAAAGGGCAGCGAGCCGCTCTCTGTGATGCCGGAGTTTAATATCTTCACCACATTGGGATTAGGTATTTCGTTTACCTTTTTCAGCTTCTCTACTTCGTTAATGAAGCTGCGGTAGTTAACATCATCCATACTTTCGGAATGGACGGGCGTAGGCAACAGCTTTACGGCGCTGATAATAGGGCCGATGCGACGGCCTTTATATACCGATCCCTGCCCACCGGTGCGTAACGCACCCATATTTTCCAGTCCTTCGGTTATGGTGAATATCTTACTCATCCTTCACAGGGTTATTGTAGCTAAATTCAAATACGGCAGACTCACCCAAAATAACCTGGTCGCCCTCGTTCAGCTTATGTCCGATTTGGGTGGAATGCAGCTTTACCAGGTTTTCTTTACCCGGCGTTTTTATTTTAATCTTATTTCCAGGCGGAATGCCGCCTTCATCTGCAAAAAGAATAAAGCATACGTCCTCGTTATTCCACTCGATGTGGGCGTGCTGGCGGCTGATAAACTTATTACTTTCATTCGCGCTGTCACCCGGGAAAGCAATATTGTTAAGCCTGAAAAAACCATCATTTACCTGCGCTTTAGCTTCACGGCCGATATTTATCTTACCATCGGTGGATGATATTTTGTATTTCGATTTCTCAGCCTCGCCATTCAGTATTTTGATAGTCGCCGAACCGGAGCGTTTAAGGTTATGATCTTTAGTGCGGATAAAGATGGCGGCGTTTAATCCGTCAGCATAAATCGCGTCCGGCGGAAAGTCGCCGTTGAAATTGATTTCCAGCATCCAGTTATCGGGCAGGTCGAGTGCAAAGTCATCAGCGATGCGTTGAATCTCGTCCTTAAAGCGATTCTCCTCATCAATATACACCGCCGCCTCATATAAATGCTTTTCAGCGGCATCAGCGTTAATAAACAGGTGGATGCCTTTAATATGCCGTCCCTCCCCGCCTTCCGACTTTTGCAGCTGGTCTTTCACCAGTCGCAGCAGCGTATCGCGCAGCACTTTTACGTCGTTCGGGCTTTTATTTTCGCTCTTCTTAAAAAAATCAAACATTATGTTATTACTGATATAACTATTGTTCGGTTGTTTCTGTTTGGGTTTGATCGTCCGGTCGTTGTTCCGGTTCACTCTCAGTCACCATTTTTCGGTCGGAAGTAATGTTTTTGATATAGCCCGATTTCACCAGCAATGGGATAATAGTGCGGCCGGCTAAATGTACGGCATCCGACGAGCCTTTTGTTGATTCAATCCTGATACATACTACAATATTGCCTTTGCCCTTTGCCACGGGTGCAAAAAAAGTGTACCATCCATCGTTGATGCTGTTGCCTTTCCAAATACGCTCTGGTGTACCGGTTTTACCCGCTACCCGAAGGTGCAGAATTTCCTCTTTAGGTGCGCTTTGCTCAATCATGTATTGTGTAAGCAATGCAGCATATTTAGGGTCGTTAGCCAGCTTGATACTGGTTTTTACCGGCTGCGCGGTATCAGCCACCTTCAGCACAAAGCGGTTGGCAACCAAATCACCATTGTTGGCTACGCTGGAAACCAGCCTGGCAACGGCTGCCGGTGTAGCAATCAACTCACCCTGCCCCCATGCCATACCAGAAATACCTTTTGCGCGCGTTTTATGGATATTGTTAGGATCATACCGGGGCCTGGTATTGAACTCCGTACGCCGCCACAACTCGCGCCATTTTTCTTCTTGCGGCAGGTTCTCCGGTTTCTTGTCATAGAAATAGCCGCCTACCCCATGCAGGAACATTCCGGCTTTCATATATAAGGTGGCCATATCTTCCTGCAGCTGCTTTTCGTTAGCCAGCTTGATGAAATATACGTTGTTCGATTTGGCGATAGCGCGCTCGAGTGTAATAATTCCTGTTTCGTCAGGCTCAATGCCCTTGGTACGGATACGCTCCTCCATACTTACATGAAACTTAACCTGTGTTGCAGCAAGACCAAGCTTATTGAACGATGCCATAGCAGTTAGCACCTTAGCGGTCGACCCCGGCTGTGTGGCGTAAGTAAACCCTAAATCGCTGGTGGTCATCCATTGCGAAAGCTTGTTCTGCTCATTGATGGGCATAGTAAGCTGGTCGTAATTATTTACAGGCGGCAAAGGGTACACTGCTGATGCCAGTACATCACCTGTCTGCGGCAGCATGATGACCACCGATACCCGGTTATCCTGCATAGCAGTATCAGCCGCTAAGGCCTGCTGTATGTGTGTTTGCAAGCTTGCGTCTACAGTCATCTGCAAATCGCGGTTACGTCTTTTAAATGAATCCACCGCAGCACTGTTTAGCCCGGCAAGCAGCAGTGGTGCAATTGCACTATAATCACGCTTGCTTACCGACATTTCCTTAACGCCCCTTGGTAAAAATCTATCTTCGCGAAAACGGCTGGCGTGGGCATTAAAGCTGGTTGTAGGCATTTTAAAGCCTCGAAGCTCTGCTGCGTGCTCGTATTCGGCAAAGTAGCCGTTCGTGCTGCCATTAAATACACCAGTGTTGTCATCGCCGGTCCAGAAAAACATCTGCTCGCCAAAAGGGTAATAGCGCGTTAAACGCTTATGCATGGCAGAATCGACATCAAAGTTTGCTATCCCCGCAGAATCCAGCAGTTTTTTTTGTTTTTTGATGAGATTCGGGTTGCTGGTAGCCAGTATCGCTCCATTACGGTCATATAACGTACCTGCCTGCAACTTATTCATCAGGATAGCAATTCGCGGGTTATAGCTGAACATGCGCGCGCCGCTCTTGTCGGCAACCAACGCAGGTTTCACCACCCACTTTTTACTATCGAACAGGTAGCTTGAAATATTGACAATCAGCAATGCGATGCCGATAACCGCAGCAAGCAACGCCGGAACCAGGTTTTTATCTTGCTGCCGGGTAATAAACTTCATCTGCACCTCCGTTCCTTTTACTTTCGATGCAGAAAGCAGGAAGCCAGCCGCCAAAAAGTTCGCTACCAATGATGAACCACCGTAGCTCTCAAACGGCAGCGCCACGCCCGAAAGCGGCAATGCACCCGTAGACCCGCCCGCTATCAGCAAAAACTGTATAAACGTACAGATACCTATACCGGCACACATATAAAACAGAAATGGCGTGCCCGTCTGCCGCCCGATAATGATTGATCGGTGCAGGTAAAGCAAGAATAGCAGAAAAATACTCACGATGCCCGTCCAGCCGAAGCTTTCGCCGATGGCGGGCAGTATCATATCAGTATGTGCTTCGGGGATGGTTTTGGCAAAGCCCTCTCCCACGCCCTGGCCGGTAACGCCACCACCACTCATAGCCCAAAGGCCGTTCGCTACCTGGTCGCCGCCGTAAACTTCGTTGTTCCAGGCGTCCTGCCAGATGGCCTTACGGTCAACCAAACGCTGCACCGGACCGGGCACAAGTTTATCTAAATATGGTATCTTATCAATAGTTAAAAATCCGGAGATAATCACCAGCGCCATAATCGCCGATTCACTCAACGTGCGCCGTTTGTAAAAGAAATTAAATATCAGTACTACGGCAGTCGCTATTGTTGATATCCATACGTTTTTGAATATCCACGTCATCAGTATATAAAACACTACCGACAATGCCATAAACATAAAGTCGCCGCGGGAGAATGAGAAGAGGATA
The DNA here is from genome assembly GCA_040389845.1 of Bacteroidota bacterium. Classification (GTDB taxonomy): domain Bacteria; phylum Bacteroidota; class Bacteroidia; order Sphingobacteriales; family Sphingobacteriaceae; genus Mucilaginibacter. The sequence goes on along the minus strand of JAZJZL010000146.1, from coordinate 3,287 downwards.
ATGAACGTGAAACAAATTACAATCGCCGGCCCCATATCGCCCAGCATCAAAAACAGCAGAAGTGTAAACGCTATGGCAATAAGCGCGAAAGAGAAAAAAGACAGTCGCTTACGCCAGCTGGCATATTCACTGATAAAGCGCTCGTTTATCGCAAAAAAACCAGCCAGGAAAAGTATAATCAGGTATTTTACAATCTCGCTTGGCTGAAAACCGAACAGGTTCACTTTTACCCCGCTGCCTTCCGGGCCTGTGCCAAACTTAATAGTCAGCACCAGTAAACCCATTGCCGCTATAATCCACGGCCAGCCATTAGCGGCTTTCGGACTACCTTTAAACACCAACATGCGGTATATTCTCGAGTCAGGTGTAAAACGGCGCAGGTTAATGAGCAGCAATATCAACATAGCGAGTACCCCCATCCCGAGGTACACCAGTGAATCTTTAGCAAAGAAGCGGTCGCGCAATGGGTCCTGCAGGTTGAGCAGGGTGACAAAAGATACACCTGTCAGCAGCATCACCAGCGGCAGTACAATTTGGTCTGCCTCTGGGTAGCGTGCGCTTAAAATAATATGAATGATAAAAAAGCTAGCAAAAAAGCATCCGACAATTATCCAATACCATGTATTGAAATAAGCTGGCGTACGAATAATCAGGGCTTTCTCTTTCTTTAAAATACTGAAATCTCGTGTAGAAAGTAGTTTGATAGTATGCGGCGATTGCTGAAAGGTAAAACTTTGATTCCCATCCAAACTTTCTGTACCCTCCGAGCGGCCAAACTGGAAACCTGGTTGTAGCGGTAATACATTAAATGCCCTACCGGCAGGCAAATTATTAAAGATAAAACGGCCGTCGCTACCCGTACGTGCATAAGCCGTAATGTTTTGCAGGTGTTCATGACCATTGCCATCATTTACATATTCAACGCGATAACCCTGTCCCTCGCGCAAACGGGTTTTTACCTCATCGCTCTCCTCATCGTTAAAAATACTATCCTGGGGCACAACCATCTGTAAACGAACCAATACCCCGCCAACAGCCGTCTTTTTATTCGTGATGTCGCCTGAAATACTGTAACCGCTCATGCCTAAATCATTAGCGGCGGGCAACTGCGGAGGACTTTTGCGCTCCTGTTCAAATCGCACAGAATCATCGCCGGTATAGCCCAGCAAAGTACGCGAAACCAGCACCCTGTCTTTAAACGACTTACCGCCATCAGCAAAAGCCTCGTCGGCATCTACATTAAATTTCGATTTGTTGATTTCGCCGATGTTATCGAATTCATTACCGGCCTTTTCCTGCTTGGCAACAGTTTGCTCAATCAGGTCGATATCTTTTTTATCTTCAAAATAATAACCATTACGCAGCAGCCTGGCCAGGTTCTGGGCGGGGTTGGGCGCGTTCAGGTTTATCATAGTGCCATCATTCAGCCTGCGGTCCACGTCGGTAAAATTCTGCTGCAGCACTACATATAATCGCCCGAACAACAAAGCCAGGACAGCGGTGGTAAACAGCAAAAAAACACGCTCTTTTTTTCGTGATGGCATAGCTATTTTTTGTTAGCGGGTACGGTGTCGACCTTTAAAGTTACTGTAGGGCTTTTGCCGGTAAAAGATTTCCCGGCTGGTAAGCTTAACTCGTTGCGTAATGCCTGTTTGCAATTATTAAACTGAACGTGAGCCAAATCAAGCAAGGCATTGTTATTTGCTATCGCGATAGCAAAACCGCTAAAGCCCAAACTGTCCAGCGCAATAATTTTACACCTGGGTTCTATTTGCAAAGCCGGACCGTTATAGGCCGAATCCGCCTGCAAAACAATATGACCTTTTGTGCGGATAAGCAGCGTGTCATGGTTTATGCGAAGAGGCGCATTAAGAATGACAGGCGTTTTGTAAGCTGTATCAGAAAGTACAAGTACCTTACCTTTCAAGCTGTCGATTGCTTTTTGCAGTTTCAGTTGCAGCACGCCCGGCACTTTTTTCAAAGTATCATCCGAAGGTTTCGGGGCGTTTACTGCAGTTTGCTGCTTCTGCATATTCATGTAAAAATAAACGTTCGCAGCCAGGCATATCAGTAATAAAACAGATAACAATATCACCAACCCTTTGTTGTTCTTCGTGGCAGGAGGCTCAGGGTCGTCGTCTTTTGGGGCCTGTTCAGTTGTCGCCGAAACCACGTTGTCAGCAGGTTGGCGTTTTACGGCTGTTGCCGAATGCTTTTGCGGCGTTTTATTGTTATGCACCAGCACAACAGTGATATTATCCCGACCGCCGTTGCGGTTTGCTGCGTCAATCAGCTGGCGCCCTTTTTCTTTTAGGGTGATGTCTTTTGTAAGAATGCCTGTAATATCATCGGCGCCGACCATATCCGTTAAGCCATCGCTGCAAAGTAATAACAGGTCGCCTGAAAGAAAAGGTGATTGACCTGTCTCAATATAATCCGTATTTTTCAGCAGGTGCGCTTCAAAACCCAGCGCCTTGTTTATCTCGTTGCGTTTAGGATGATCCATCGCCTCCTTTTCTGACAAACGGCCCGATTCTTCCAGGAATCCCACAAACGACTGGTCGTGCGAAATCTTTATCAACGAACCATCGCGCAGCAAATACAACCGCGTATCCCCCACATGGGCATAATAAAATTGATTATTGGCGATATCTGCGATGGCCAGCGTTGATACGCAGCTCATCATATCGTATTTGGTATTGCGCTGCTTCTCTGCGATAATCCGCTCGTTGGCCATATCGAAACAATCGATAATCATCGATATCACCTCGCCAGATGGCTTTTCCAGGCGCTGTAATATGGCCTCGCGCGCCAAACCCGCTGCTACTTCGCCGCCCTCATATCCGCCAACCCCATCAATCACGCAGCCTATAATAAACTTATCGCCTGCACCCTGGCGCGCAATAAACGCATCCTCGTTGTTGGTGCGCTCTTTACCGGTATCGGTTATGCCGAAATATTGATCAGTCATTGGTTTTACGCGATTTTTTTATTTCAACAAAGTGGGTTATCAGCAGTGCGGTACAAATTACCAGCAAACCGGCAGACAGTATTTGCGACATAACAGCTACGATTTAAATAAGTTTACGCCCACAATTCCGTTCAGTAGTATTTTTGAGTTGACGGGCAACTCCACCCATGACGGCGCGTTCACATCGCTGCGCTGCACATCCTGCTCATTCAAAATGGTTAACTCACCAAATGATGCCAGGTAAAATTTCCCATCCGACTTGTTATATCGTATGCGAAGGTGCGGCGTGTTTACCCATTCTGTCGGTACTTTAAAA
>JAZJZL010000145.1:8937-9230 GCA_040389845.1 Bacteroidota bacterium | reverse complement strand
TGAACTACTCAATAATTGAAATATTTAATATACGTATCCAAATCCTTATCCCCGCGGCCTGATATGCAAATCACCACGTTATCATCGGGATTGAATTTCATTTTCTCTAAATGTGCCAGCGCATGCGACGTTTCAATCGCCGGGATAATACCCTCTAACTGGCAACAAAGCAGACCTGCCTGTAAGGCTTCATCGTCGGTAGCGCTAACGTATTGCGCACGGTTAATTTTATACAGGTGCGCATGCTGCGGGCCGATGCCCGGATAGTCCAGCCCTGCAGAAACAGAATATGG
>JAZJZL010000145.1:1177-8927 GCA_040389845.1 Bacteroidota bacterium | reverse complement strand
ACCTGTCCGTCATTAGTTTGCATTAATATGGTGCGGCTACCATGCAAAACGCCCTCGCGGCCAAGAAACGTAGTTGCAGCCGAATGCCCGCTGTCAACGCCTTTGCCGGCTGCTTCCACGGCCACGAGCTTTACATTTTCATCATCCAAAAAATGATAAAACATACCCATCGCATTGCTGCCGCCACCCACACAGGCTAAAACGTATTCTGGTAAATCTTTGCCGGTATGCTCCAGCAGTTGCTTTTTTGTTTCGAGGGATATAATGGACTGGAAGCGCGCAACCATGTCCGGGTAGGGGTAGGGGCCTACCACCGATCCGATGATGTAATGCGTATCTACCGGGTTGCCTATCCAGTCGCGCAGGGCTTCGTTGGTAGCATCCTTTAAAGTTTTACTGCCCGATGTAGCAGGAACCACCTTTGCCCCCAGCATTTTCATTCTTGACACATTGGGCGCCTGGCGGGCCATATCAATTTCGCCCATGTAAACCACGCATTCAATACCCATCAAAGCACAAACAGTAGCCGTTGCTACCCCATGCTGACCGGCGCCTGTCTCGGCTATAATGCGTTTTTTGCCGAGGCGTTTGGCCAGTAATATCTGCCCGATGGCATTGTTTATTTTATGCGAGCCGGTATGATTTAAATCCTCACGCTTGAAAAATATATTGGCACCGTATTTTTCCGAGTATCTTTTGGCATGATACAACGGAGAAGGGCGGCCTACGTAGTCCTTCAGCAATTGCTCAAACTCCAGTTTGAAGTCATCACTGTTGATGATAGTTAGATATTGCTGGCGTAGTTCTTCCACATTCGGGTATAGCATCTCGGGAATGTACGCCCCCCCGAAATCGCCATAATACCCTTGTTCGTTAACCCCGTATTTCATTTATATACTTTGTTTAATAGTGCTGAATGCTTTTTCTAATTTCTCAATGTCCTTTAACCCCGGCGATATTTCAAACTTGCTGTTTAAATCAACCCCATAAAATGCAGGATGCGTAATGCTCTTTACTTCCTTAATATTCTCCGGGCTTAATCCACCACTCAAAAAGAAGGGAATCTCCATCTCATATTTGTCGAGGATATTCCAGTCGAACGTTAATCCCGAGCCGCCATGTGCGCTTGTTTTGGTATCAAATAGAAATATGTCGGCTTTGTTTTTATATTTTTCAAGCTGTTTAAAATCGAAATTCTTATCTATTCCAAACGCTTTAATTACAATGGCGTCATCTTTTAACGATTTGCAAAATGCCGGGCTTTCATTCCCATGCAACTGCACAAAGTCAAAATCGTACTTATCGATTATTTCACGAATAGTTTCAATATCTTCATTAACAAATACAGCTACCTTATTAATGGTGGCTGGCAATTCGTTAAGCACACCGGCCGGTAATTCATCCACAAATCTTGGCGAATTTTTGTAAAATATAAAGCCCATGTAGTCTGGCGCTAAAGCCGCTACCGCTTTAATATTCTCCGCATCGCGCATGCCGCAAACCTTTATCTTCATTTTATCAATGTGTGGAGATTTGACAACTCTTTAAGAGTTGTCAAATCTAAAAAGTACTAGTTAGCTACTAAAGTTTTAAAACTGTTTAATGCTTTTTTGCTGATTAACGACTCTTCGGCCTCATAAAAACAATCGGAAAATGATTTTTGAGGATTGATGGTGTTGATCGCCAGGGCTGCATTACATAGCACCACATTGCTTTGTGCTTTTGTGGCGGTATCATTCAGTACCTCCATAAAAATATCGGCCGATTCACTGATGGTGCTTCCGCCTAAAATATCTTTCGGATTGAGTTTGGTAAATCCAAGGCTTTCGATGCTGTTTATCTTCTCGCCTGCGCCCGAAAATGTTTTGAAATCGCAGGTTAACGACACCTCATCATAACCTTCAAGCGCATTCAATATGGTGTATTTTACATCCGACTTTTGATACAGATAGGCATATATCCGCGCCAGCTCCAGGTTGAAAACGCCAACCAATTGATTCTTTGGCTTAGCCGGATTTACCAGCGGCCCAAGCATGTTGAAAAACGTCTTAACACCCAGTTCCCGGCGGATAGGGGCAACTGTCTTCATTGCCGGGTGAAACAGCGGCGCATGCAGGAAACAAATATTCGCGTTATCGATATTCGACCGTAGCTTATCTCCATCATTTGTAAATACACAGCCTAAAAACTCCATTACATTTGATGAGCCGCAGCCTGAGGACACGCCGTAATTACCATGCTTGGCTACTTTGTATCCGGCCCCGGCGACTACAAATGATGCCAGTGTAGATATATTAAAAGTGTCTTTACCATCGCCCCCAGTGCCGCAAAGGTCAATCACCTCGCCGGCTTCCAGTTCAATTGGCAGGCAAAGTTCCAGCATGGCATCGCGGAAGCCTTCCAGCTCGTTAACGGTAATGCTGCGCATACAATAGGCCGTCATAAACGCCGCCATTTGCGAGTTGTTGTATTTACCCTGCGCAATGTCGGTCAAAATCTGTTTCGACTCGTTGCGGGTGAACGTTTTGTGTTCGAATAAGTGGTTTAATATCGCTTTCATGCCCCCTGACCCCCTAAAGGGGGAATTGTTAATTGTTATTGTGTTCAACTAATTGCCCCCATGCAAATCGCTCCCCCTTCAGGGGGCTGGGGGGCTGTGCCTTAACGACGAAGGGTCGCCATAAATGGCAACCCTTCTGTATATTTTGAAAAAACAAAAATGGAATTGCCTTACGATTACTCGTTAGGCCACCACCAATTGTTGTTTAATACTTTCATTTTTGTTTTGCGTCACAAATATGGAAATTGTTTTTACTAAAAGCAAGCAGAATGATATTTTTACGGAAATTGAAAATGGCGGAACTGTGCTATGGCAAAAAAAGAACGTAAAATAAACCCGGAAGACGACTTAGGCTTCGGCCCGCAGCCGGTGATGAAGAATCAGCCGCTGATGAATAAGGATGGCTCGCCAAATGTGCGCAGGCTGGGCTTGCCTTTTTTTAATACAGCTAACAACTACCATACGCTCATTACCATGAGCTGGGCAAAGTTTTGGGCGGTGGTATTAACCGGCTACCTGGTTGTTAATATCGTTTTTGCTTTTATTTATACAGCGCTTGGTCCCGGCACATTGGATGGCACGGATTCGCATACCTATTTTGGCCATTTTATGGATTCGTTCTTTTTCTCGGCGCAAACCATGTCGACGGTAGGCTATGGGCATATCAGTCCGAAGGGGATGACGGCAAACAGCGTGGCGGCACTGGAATCGATGATGGGGCTGCTGGCCTTTGCATTGGCAACAGGCTTGCTTTATGGGCGCTTCTCCAGGCCGTCGGCACAAATTGTTTATAGTAAAAATATTATTATAGCGCCTTATGCCGAAACCGGTAAGGCTGTGATGCTGCGTTTGGCCAATCACCGGCGTAACATGCTTATCGATTTGGAGATAGAAATCGTTTTCTCGTATAACGAATTTGTGGACGGCAAAACGGTGCGCCGGTTTTATCCGCTGGAGCTGGAGCGCAAAAAAGTAAGTGTCCTTACCCTCAACTGGACAGTGGTACACCCGCTTGATGAGAATAGTCCGCTTAGCGACATGACCAAGCAGGACCTTATCGACGCCGAAGCAGGCTTTGCTATTTTGCTGCGTGCTTTCGACGATACCTTTTCACAAACCGTTCACTCCCGCACCCAATACCAGGCGCACGAGGTGGTATGGGGCGCCAAATTTGTACCGGCCTTTAGCAGGGATGAGGACGGCAGGATAGTGCTTGATTTAAGTAAAATAAGTGAACATGAGCCGTTTGATTTGATTGAGGTGAAAAGCTAAAGGTTTTGCAGTGCGTATTGTATTATTTTAATGACCCGGTTTGATAAGAACGCCTGATTTTATAGTTTCGGGTTATAACATTTTTATTATGAATACCCGAATCTTAACACTCTTAATAATTCTAACAGCATTCTTTAAAGTTGCCTTTTCACAGGAAACTTCCCCGCTTATAAAAGGTAATGTTGAAATCTCTATCAAGAATGGAACAATAGCCTGCGACTTCGTTATAAGTGACATCCCGCATATCGATTATTCAAAAGATGGAGACGCTGAGGATTATGTAATACGACTAAATTCAGGTATGAACGTACATTATTTTAAAGACCTGAAAGCCGGACCTAAGCCTTTGTATTATGATACCGATCTGAAAGACAGTATATGGTCTTATGAAACCAAGGCATATCTGATGCACGAGAACCGGGGCAATCCTTCGCGGTATATACCTGAGCAGCTTGAGGTAAAATATATCGGATGGTATCCGGTAATTGCTGATTCAACAAGCGGCTACATGGGGCAGGACTGGCGCGGAAATATAGCTTTTAATGGCTATTCTGTGCGTGCAGATGGTTTGCAATCCGCGTGGTATCCGGTAATTTATAATAAACGAAAGCAAAAATTGTATAAGCAGGTACGTTATGATATCGATATTACCTGCAATGATTGTAACATGCTCTTTGTAAACGGAAGCAAGCCGGTAAGAGGAAAAAAAGCAAATTTTGTGAGCAATGTTCCCTATGAGATGGCCATTTATTGTGGTAACTACGACGCTGCGGAGCAGGATAATACATGGCTGCTTAATCCGCAAATGACTAAAGGGCAGGAGCAGCAGCTTTTTAGCATGGTAAAATCATTTGAGGACTATTATGCAAAACATTTGGACATACCTTATAAAGGCAATTTAAGCTTCGTGCAAACCACCCCGACAGCCGACCCCAAGGAATGGGCCTTCGCGTTCAATGTATCACCTACGACCATAAATGTTGGAGGCGGCTCGTATGGTCTTAATGCATTGTTCGCCCCTTCAGCCGGCCCGCGCGGCAGGCAAGCTATGGCGCATGAACTTGGGCATTATTATTTCGGAACATTACTGACAGCCAATACACCCTACGGACCCATTATAAGTGAAGGATTTGCCGAATTCCTGTCGTTTAAGGCAACCAAAAGTATTATTGGCGAAAGTCAGTACCAGGAATTATTGTCCGATAAGATAAAAGCTCTTAAATATCTCAGGAATTATAAGTCCCTTTCGCTGGCGAAAACAGAGGACGATTTTGGGAATCGCGAATACTATTTGTATTACTACACTTTGGTACTATTTACCGCTATCGAAAAAGAAATAGGTGAAGAAACCATGTGGAACTGGCTAAAAACAATGGTAACCACCAAAACCGACTTTACCAATTATGCTTTCTTAGAAAGCACCTTTGACAAAGCTGTTCCGAATAAAGCCCTGGCTGAACGGATAAAAGGCAAATATTTTACATCGGACAAGGCCCTGGAAAACGCAATAGCTGAAATTGGACTGAAGTAATTACCCGTAACTTGATATTTACTTAAACCCAAATACCAGCGGCAATATAAAAGTTATCAAAATTGTCCATGCAAAGTATACAGGCAGATAAAATGCTATTGACTTTCTCACCCCCGATAAATCGGATTTTCGTGTTGTGGCTTTAAAAAGATTAAAAGTTACCAGCAGCAGGTTGATTAAAATTAATACGTTGGCACCCAGCACCACGACCCTGTTTGGTGTAACCCCCCATTCCGAAATCCGAAAAACTATGGCCGATAGCGCAACACAATTAACAATTATAGTCACGACCGAGAGCAATAAAAGTATCCAGGTTCCCGGAGTGCTTTTAGTTGTTTGGGCCGATTCAGCTATCGAAAAGAAAATAATAGCCATAACACCAATCAGTAATGCATTAAAAACCATCAGGAACTCGCGGTCGCTATAGGGGTTTTTCCCCGAGTAAACCATCGCCACCAAATAAATCACCAGCATTACCAATACCAGCGGACTAAATATTTTAGCGATAACCGGCGATACTTTGCCCACCAACTGTGGGTTAGTTTGCGTAAGATAGGTGCCGACAATCGGAGCAGCGGCAAGCCCGAAAATCCCAACATATTTAAAGTAAAATTCTTCAATAGGTAACCCGATTAGTTTGAACAACCCAACGGTAACACCGCTCATTATAGCCCCTGCTATCAGGATGAGGGTTGTCATCACTACCAGGTCGCCATTATATTTTAAGAAGCCAAGGCGCTTTTCCTCATCATATTTTACCCCTCCAACAAAGGCAAAACCTAATATCGACCACAAAAATAAAAGCAAATGCATGCACGATAGATTCAGCGTATCACTTTTAGTAACAGCCGGGAATACATTAATAAATATTAAACCGGCAAGTGTTGCGCCCACAGCAAAAGCAATTTTACCTGCGGATAATTTACGCTTCCAGCCAAAATAAGCCGTCAGCAAGGGGAAGACAATGAAACCTATATTCCTGGTGTAAAAGTATTCCTCGTCGATATGCAAAATTGCAGGCAGCTTAGCGATAACGCCCGCCACCAGTGATACAATAACTACCAGCGCCAATTCATTAGCTGTGCCCCAGTTAATCTCCTCGCTTTCGTAATTTAACCGTTCATTCCAGCAATCGGCGACCGCATTACCTTTAACCTCGGGGTATAAGGCGCCGAACGACCGCTTAAAGAGGCTTTTATTAGCCCGGTATAGCTTTTCCAGCTGTATGGGATGCTCCAGCTGACCAAGAATTTCGTCTTTCATATCTTTTAGGTCCAAAGCGTTTATGATTTCTTTGTTTTTATAAAAGTACTTTGTTGTACAAAGTTAAATAAAACAACTTTGAATTTCAAAGCCTTTCAGTTGATTTTAGGCAGAATAGGGATTTATTTCTTGATAATCAGCGTGTTAAAATAATTTAGGCTGATATCGCCTTATTTTACCCGGCTAATGCCATAAATTTTTACCGGCTTAACCAGGTATTGGGAAGTATCCTTTTGCGACTGAATTTTCCGAACCACATCCATGCCAGACGTTACCTTACCAAAAGCCGCAAAGCCCTGTCCGTCGGGATTGCGGGCGCCGCCATAATCTAAAGCGGGCTGGTTATTTATACAGATAAAAAATTCGCTGGTGGCGGAGTTTGGTCCGCTGCGCGCCATGCTGAGCGTACCGTCTTTGTGCAGCAGGCCGGTTTGTTGGGTGGTTTCAATTTTAATACTGTCGAGGGCTTGCTTCTCCGGTACGTTACCACCCTGTATCACTTGTATCTTTACTTTGCGCGTAGCTTCGTTGGCCGGTGTACACACCCTGAAAAAGCTGCTGCTGTCATACAGTTTCTTATCTACATACTGCATAAAATTTGCCACAGTGCCGGGAGCTTTTGCAGGATAAAGCTCAATGCCTATATTACCCAAAGTGGTTTTAATAACACAATGTATAGGCGACTGCGCAAATGCGGCGACTGACATAACCATTGACAGGCAAATAAAGATTGCTTTTTTCATATGCATATTTACGATATCGGAAAGTTACCGCTTTTGATTGGTACCGGGAAACCAAAACGTGCCAATGTAGGGAAATCGCTTTAAATATTTACGCCAGTTAAGCATGGAAAAGGTGGCTTTGTTAAGAGCATTTTAATTATAGAGATGGGGTTCTAAAACCAAGCCTGCAGTAAGGTTTAAAAGCAGAAATATTGACTTTTATAAAATTAAACATCCTTCAAAGCTTCGGCCTGGTGTGCGCTGGCTTTTCCCGTCAATGTAACCCCGGCACTTGCAACAATAACCAATGCTACTGCAAGCCATTCGCGAAAAGATAGGTACTCATGCAGGAAAATCAGACCGGAAAATGCTGCTACAGCAGGCTCCAGGCTCATTAATATA
>JAZJZL010000145.1:0-1167 GCA_040389845.1 Bacteroidota bacterium | reverse complement strand
AGCGCATGCATCTCAAGAGTAAAAGGTATGGCGCTGGAGAGCAGAGCCAGCACAATTCCGGGCAGTATCATGGTGGGTTTGAAATTAACTAGCAAACCATTGCCAATGGCTATCGGCAAAACCAGCGCAGCCGCAAAAATCATCCCGACAGTAACGGCTTTTCCACCATCCATTATTTTAGATATGCGCCCGCCCAATATGATATATGCAGCCCAAAGTGCGCCCGCCAGCAAGGCTAAAAGCACGCCGGTAGTATCTAAACCTTTATTGTTCCAGGGCGCAATTAATGCAATTCCGGCCGCTGCCAGTAGTACCCACAAAAAATCGGCAACGCGTTTGGAGCTTATAAGGGCAAGGGAGAGGGGCCCTATAAACTCTATGGCAACACCCACACCAAGCGGTACGCGGGCTATTGCCATATAAAAAACGGTATTCATTGTTCCTAGTGTTAAGCCATATAATGCCACAAGCCGCCATTGTGCGCGTGATAGATTGCGCAGGTTTGGCCGGTTAAAGAGCACCAGGATTATAGCGGACAAAACTATTCTTAACGATGAAGTTGCGGCTGCACCCAATACAGGAAATATGCCTTTTGCGATAGCCGCCCCACCCTGAAAACTTGCTATCGCCAATAGCACCATCAACACGGCCGGGAACTTAAACGTTTTCCTGTTAATCATCCTTAAAAAGTTTTGCTGCTGAAAATAGGAATTTCGCGCATACCGGATGTCAGTTTAAAGTAAGTTCCCGGGAATAATGTCAGCTGTAGGTTTTGCGCAATTTATCTGAGTAGCTATCTATTACAATGAGAATCGCGTTATATTTTGGCGGTTGTTGTTTCACGGCGGGCGATGCCCGTCGCTGACGGATTGGCGCCCTTCCATGGCTAAGAATGCCATTTCTAAACATGCTTTTATTCCCTGAAAGGGATTCATATGTCAGCGCAGGGCATCGCCCTGCGTCACCAGGACAGGTTTTAAGCATGCAATAAACCAATCGCTGTTTCCCTTATCAGGCTTCATTACTCACCCTACTTCTCCCGAACCTCGTAAAGCCCCCTGTCCATGGTAACGCCCCATTCCTTTAATTTTTCAGTAAGATTTATACCCATGCGCTGATAATCTTCCTGTACGGCAGCCCTGGCCTGCTCAACAGCCGAAGCATTTT
>JAZJZL010000144.1:2713-14392 GCA_040389845.1 Bacteroidota bacterium | reverse complement strand
ACATCCCCGTTAAAAGTCTGCTGGTAAAGCCCCCAAGGATTCCAGAAATCATCTTGTAGGTTTTTATCAACCATTTCTTTTTTCTTTGACTGTGTTTTAGGATTTGGGTCTTTCGCCACATCCTGCATATCCTGCTGATACACCTGGCTGCCTTGATGGTAAATATTATTAAAACCGGCAATCCCCACCAGGAATGGTATGGGACCGCGCCGTTTACAGAATTGCCCGAAACCGGCCGCTGGAGTTTGCCGGTGTTATATCTAGTGTTTGTAATTTTAGAGGTGATATTATATTTGATGTGCAGGCAATACGCCGCTTACAAGGCCGATCACCCGGAAAAGAAATGGGTTAAATATATCTGAAATGCAAGGACAGCAACGAATTCCGGAAGATGAAAATGCAGCCGCCCGAAGGGCGGCAATAGAGGGCAATGAGCCATTTTTGAGGGCCTTTTTCAAGCGTTACAGCGATTACCCGGAGTTGAAAAAAAGAATTGATGGGTATATGCCGGAAAAAAGCGAAGTTGAAAACGCCCGTCAAATGATTTGTAATAGCAACCAATTTAATAACTGGCCGGAATATCAAAAGTTTAAAGAAGCGTTAAAGGATGAAGATTCTAATATCGCACAATTTGAGCAGGCTGCCGATGCGATAGTTAACGGCGATATACCTGCCCTCAAAGGGCTTTTAAATAATAATCCCTCGTTGATAAAGATGCGGTCGCCGAGAAGTCACCATCCCACACTTTTAAATTATGTTGGCGCCAATGGTTTTGAAGGCTATCGGCAAAAAACTCCGAAGAATGCAGTGGAAGTTGCTGATGTATTATTAAAAGCCGGCGCCGAAGTTGATGCTATGGGCGATATGTACCGGGGTACCACGACACTCGGTTTGGTAGCTACCAGCGTGCACCCGGTAATTACCGGTGTGCAAGAAGAGTTGATGGATATATTGATCCGCCACGGTGCAGATGTTAACCGTGCGGTAGCGCCTGACTATACCGAAGGTATGCTGATACTGGCCTGCCTGGCCAACGGGCGCGGTGAGCCGGTTGAATACCTGGCGCGCCATAGTGCGACTCTCGATCTGGAGGGCGCGGGCGGTGTTGGCGACCTTGAAAAAGTTAAAAGTTATTTTTATGCCGATGGAAGCCTGCTTGATAATTCGCTTACGGGAAAAAGAGATAAGGCTTTTATATGGGCTTGTGCGTATGGCCGGCTAAATGTATTCGAATATTTTCTCCAAACCGGCCTGAGTCCCGCGACCGAAGCAGATGGAATGTCTGCTTTGCATTGCGCGATACACGGCGGTCACCTTGAAATGGTAAAAGCCTTAATAGAAAGAGGCGCACCGTTGGAAACCTTAAATGCCCACGGTGGTACAGCGCTTGGCGGTGCACTTTGGTCTGCGTATAATGCACCGATGCCGGCTCACCTTGAAATCATCGAAATGCTGATTGCCGCAGGGGCGGACATAAAAGATGATTGGAGCAAATATATTGATGAGCTACGCGTACAGCCTAAAAGTAATTGATTGATGAGCAAGGCAACCCCGATAAAAAGTAAGTTGAAAAATGCATTGGGTGCTGTCATGCGCTCTTTCCAGGCGCTTAAACGCCCATCAAAGCAAACTAATCAAAAATTGATGCTGCAAAGAGGGGAAACGCCGGACGATATTATTATAAAAGATGTAACGATTGATGAAATACCGGAACTTTCCCGGCTTCATGCACAAACCCAAGAGGCTTACCCACTGAGTATCATCTGTTTAATCAGCCAGTATCAGCTACTCTTTTTCTTCTCAGTGCCCCCTGTGCGTTCTCTGCATCTCTTTGGTTAAATTTCAACTAACCTTTAAAATCATCGCAAAAAATGATACAACCTTATGAATTAAAACTAAACCTGCCAATGGAAGTAGGTAACCGGGAGCGTTCATCAACCGGCAGGGTATGGCAGATATTATCGGCCAGTTGCAACGGAGATTTATCACATATAAAGCAACTGGTAGCTGAATGCCCCGGGCTGATTTATGCGCAATATAATTATGCCCCGCCTATTCACTTTGCGGTAAGGGAAGGGCATATTGAGTTGGTAAAGTATTTATTGGATAACGGAGCCCATGACCCAATTTACAGGTTTTACCCCTTTCTTGATTCGATGCAAACAGTTGCGGATGACAGGGGCTACACGGAGATAGTCGCCCTGCTGGATGAATATGCTGCTAATCCATCCATGCAAAAGTATAACGGTGATAACGGTAGGATTTTTTACATCAGGAATACTGAGCAAAAAATATTTGAAAAAGCAGTAGATCAAAATAATTTAAAAAAGACCGCGCAGATATTAAAAGTACACCCGGAGTTTGCGCTGGACAATACATTCTTTTGGTCTGAAGGGATTTTACTAAGTCCGGCAAAGCGAAATCGCCGCGAAATGATAGATTTATTAATGAGCTATGGCGCAACTGTGCCGGACCTGTTAAAATGGACGCAATTTTATTATTTTGAGCTTTACGAAGGCGACGAATACATAATGGAAAAGGGCATGAACCCAAATGTGATGAGCTGGCAGCGGGTAACTATTCTGCATGATATGGCACAAAAAGGCTTTATAGATAAGGCAAAACTGTTAATCAAATATGGTGCTGATATCGACCTGATAGACGAAGCTTACCAATCAACACCCTTAGGTCTGGCGGCGCGCTGGGGACGACGGGATATGGTTGAGTACCTGCTCGAGCAAGGCGCTGATCCTAATAAATCAGGCGCTGCGTGGTCTAAGCCGCTGGTTTGGGCAAAAAGAAAGAGACATGAGGAGGTGGCTGAAATACTAACGCGGCATGGAGCCGTAGAATAAAATCAGGCTATCCGCCACCAATAATTTTTTGAAAGGAAGAATTTTCCTTTTCCCGTGTAACAATATTATCTAAACCCCTAAAAAAATCACTATTGTTAAAAAAGTATTATACCATTTGCAAATGGATTTTTAACTTAGTAAACCGATTTCTCACCTATTTAACCCTAAATTTAAAATGAAACAAAAGATATGCTCTTTGTTCGTTGCCCTTGCGGTTGTGATTTGTTTTAGCCGGAATGCTGTCGCGCAATCAGTCGGTATTTTTGACGACCAAAGTGATGTAGGCGTGGTAAAGCATAAAGGTACTGGTACTTACGATGCTAAATTGCAGCAATATACGCTCACCGGTTCCGGCTCAAACATCTGGGCAAAGGCTGATGGCTTTCATTTTGTATGGAAGAAAATGAAGGGCGATTTTATTTTGCGCACCGATGCTGCGCTTATTGACAAAGGGGTGGAAGAGCATCGTAAAGTTGGCTTTATGGTCCGTTCTTCGCTCGATTCTACATCAAAGCAAGTAAATGCAGTAGTGCATGGCGACGGCTTAACATCGCTACAGTTCCGTAAAGAGACCGGCGGTATAACCGACGAAAAGAAATCAACCGTCACCCATGCGGACGTTATTCAACTGGAAAGACATGGTGGTAAATATATCATGTCTGTTGCCCGTAAAGGCGATTTGTTTACCGAAGAAGAGGTAAGCGATGTTGATTTGGGCGATGACGTGTATGTAGGGATTTTCATCTGCTCGCACAATGCCAACGTAACTGAAAAGGGTGTATTTAGTAACACAAGGATTGTTGTACCTGCACCGGCTACATTGGTTCCCTACAAACAATACCTTGGTAGTGATATTGAGATATTGGATGTAGCAACGCAAAATAGTACGATTATCTACCAGTCGCCAAAATCGTTACAAGCGCCAAACTGGATGCTGGACGGTAAAAATCTATTATATAACAGCGAAGGCTTGCTGTATAAATTCGACCTGAAAACCAATACACCAACCGTATTTAATACAGGAACAGTAAACAACAACAATAACGACCACGTATTGTCATTCGACGGAAAATGGGTAACCATTAGTAGCAGCGTTGATAAATCCGGCCCATCGATAGGTTGGGTGGTACCTACTACAGGCGGGGAGCCTCGCAGAATTACTGCGACAGGGCCTTCATATATGCATGGCTGGTCGCCGGATGGTAAATGGCTGGTGTTTTGTGGCTCGCGCAATAACGAATATGATGTTTACCGCATCCCGGCTGCGGGCGGCACGGAGGAGCGTTTGACCAATACACCCGGCCTGGACGATGGCCCGGAATATTCGCCGGACGGAAAATACATCTACTTTAACTCGGTACGCAGCGGCCTGATGCAGGTTTGGCGCATGAAAGCCGATGGCACAGAACAGACCCAGTTAACCAACGACGATTATAACAACTGGTTTCCGCACATTTCGCCCGACGGTAAATGGATACAATATATTACCTTCCTGAAAAGCGAAGTGGCCCCGGGTGACCATCCTTTTTATAAGCATGTTTATTTAAGAGTAATGCCTGTAGGCGGTGGCCCTTCTAAAGTTATCGCATACCTTTATGGCGGACAGGGCACCATTAACACCCCGTCATGGTCGCCTGATAGCAAGCACCTGGCTTTTGTAAGTAACACCAATTTATTATTCCCTGTATTTCCAACTGCAACTAATTAAAACCTATACAAATATGGATTCATCACGCAGAGATTTTATAAAAAACAGTGCCCTGGTTGTTGCCGGCGCCGCTGTTCTGCCTAACATTTTATTCGCTGAAGAAAAAAAACTGACCCGGCTGGGCATACAGCTTTACAGCGTGCGCGACGCCATGGGTAAAGACCCGAAGGGCACGCTTAAAAAATTATCAGACGGCGAAGTAAAGCATGTAGAGCATGCAAATTACATCAACCGAAAATTTTATGGCTATACTGCTAAAGAATTTAAAAAGATATTGAGCGACCTGGGCATGCTGATGCCAAGCGGTCATACTGTAATGACAGCCAAAGATTGGGATACGTCGAAAAATGACTTTACCGATAAATGGAAAAATACTATTGAAGATGCTGCCGAGGTTGGTCAGCGTTATGTGATAAGCCCCTGGCTGGATGAAAGCCTGCGTACCGATATGGACGGCCTGAAGCGTTTTATGGAACAGTTTAACAAATGCGGCGAGCTGTGCAAAAGCCATGGGATGAAATTCGGTTACCATAACCACGATTTTGAATTCAGTACCAAAGTTGGCGATAGCAACCTGTTTGATTATATCCTGAAAAACACCGACCCTGAATTGGTAGCACAGCAACTGGATACCGGCAACATGGCCGGCGTACCCGGCGGCGACCCGCTTGAGTTGCTGCACAAATATCCGGGCCGTTTTGAGTTGATGCACGTAAAGGACGAAATTAAAGTTGCTGAAAAAGGTGAAATGGGCCACGGCTACGAAAGTACCATCATAGGGCAGGGGATAATGCCGATGAAAGACATCTTGAAGACCGCCCGCAAGACCGGTGGCACTTCTCAATTCATCATAGAGCAGGAATCGTACCAGGGCAAAGACCCGGTTGAAAGCGTAATAATTGATTTACAAACCATGAAAAAGTGGGGATATTAACTTTTGATTTATATCTTCCCTGCTCATTTAGATAGAAATACACAAGATAATGGCTGAAACTTCGTTTTAAATTTAACCAATAGATAAATAGCGGTTGAATTTAAAGCGAAGTTATTTTGCATTTCACAGGAATAAATGTTAATTATACAGGATTTTTTTGCGCAACCAATTTTAGCTTAAATGAACAGGCGTACCGTACTCAAAAATTTGGCCTTGGTAATAGGTGGCTCGGTGTTATTACCGTCGTGCCTGCATAGCGATGGTACCAGTTATGTTCAGCTAAAACATGTGCAGATTAATGAAGACCAGCAAAGGCTGATGGCGGATGTTGCCGAAACCATCATCCCCAAAACAACCACACCCGGCGCAAAAGATTTAAACTTGCCCGCGTTCACCTTAAAAATGATTGACGACTGCTTTAACAAAAAAGAGCAGGAGGCGTTTGTGGTTGGCTTAGTAGCTTTTCAAAACAAAATAAGGAAAGAACACGGCAAAAATTTTGGTGAACTTGACAGTAAGCAGCAGGAGGCAATATTAGCCGGCATTGAGAAGGCTGCTCAAACCGTACAGCCAAACGCCAAGCCGGACCCGTCAATCAGCTTTTTCTGGAGCGTTAAAAACCAGACAATCTTCGGGTATACTACATCGCAATATTTCATGACGAAGGAAATTCCTTACGAATTGGTTCCCGGAAGATATAATGTTCATTATCCCGTTAGCAAATTAAAACTGAAGACTGCTTAACATGGCTAACTTAAACATCGACAGCGTTAAAGAACGCACATTTGATGCCATTGTTATCGGCTCGGGCATAAGCGGGGGATGGGCAGCTAAAGAATTGACCGGTCATGGCCTTAAAACCCTGGTGCTGGAGCGCGGCCGCGATGTGAAACACATTAAAGACTACCCAACCACCAATATGATGCCCTGGGAGTTTGAACACCATGGGCAGTTGCCATCGGCAGTTATGGAGGCAAACCCTATTGCTCGGCGCTGCTATGCCTTCGGCGAGGATTCCCAGCATTTTTTTGTGAAGGATAAGGAACATCCTTACGTTCAGAAAAAGCCGTTTGACTGGATACGCGGTTACCAGGTTGGTGGTAAATCGCTGCTTTGGGCAAGACAAACCCAGCGTTGGAGCGACTTCGATTTTGAAGGCCCCGCACGCGATGGCTTTGCTGTTGACTGGCCTATCCGTTATAAAGATATTGCCCCCTGGTATAGCTATGTGGAGAAGTTTGCAGGTATCGCCGGCAATAAAGATGGCATCCCGCAATTACCCGACGGTGAGTTTTTGCCGGCTTTCCCGTTAAACGATGTGGAGCAATATTTCGGCGACCATCTGAAGAAAAATTATAAAGACCGACACGTAATAAGTGCCCGCTGTGCGCACTTATCAAAGCCCAATCAAATACACCTTGACCAGGGCCGCACCCAATGCCAGAACCGTGACCTTTGCCAGCGCGGCTGTCCGTTCGGAGGGTATTTCAGCAGCAATGCTTCGACAATTCCTTGGGCCGAAAAATCTGGGAATATGACTTTGCGACCGCATTCGGTAGTGCAGTCTATCATATACGATGACGCGAAAGGCAAAGCAACCGGAGTACGCATAGTTGATACAAATACTAAAGAAAGCATCGATTATTTCGCCAAAATTATATTCGTAAACGCGGCTGCATTAAATACCAACCTGGTTTTATTAAATTCGACTTCGCACCGTTTCCCTAATGGTTTCGGTAATGATAGCGGGGTGCTGGGCAAGTTTGTGGCCTTCCATAATTATTCAGCTAATATAGGTGCGGAATATGATGGGCTGAAAGAATGGACTACTGACGGCCGCTCGCCAACAAGCGGCTATATCCCGCGTTTCAGAAACCTGCATAAACAGGAGACCGATTTTTTGCGCGGCTATGCCTGTACTTTCGGCGGTTACCGTTACCAGCAGCATAAATACGATGGCGTTGGCGCAAGCCTGAAGGAAGGTTTGGTAAAGGGAGACTTGAGCCCATGGTATGTAGGTGCGCAGTTTATGGGCGAAACTATACCGAAGCAGACCAACTTTGTAAGTCTTGATACCAAATCAAAAGATGACTGGGGTGTGCCGTTGCTCAATATATCGGTAGACTATGATAATAATGATGACAAGATGCGGAAGGATTTTATAGAGCAACTGGCCGAAATGCTTACCTCGGCCGGCTTTAAAAATATTCGTCCGTCAACCGATCACCGTGCGCCGGGATTGGATATACATGAAATGGGTGGCGTCCGTATGGGTAAAGACCCTAAGACATCGATACTGAATGAGTGGAACCAGGTGCATGCCTGCAAGAATGTTTTTGTTACCGATGGCGCGTGCATGACATCGACATCGTGCCAGAATCCATCGCTCACTTACATGGCTATAACCGCCCGCGCGGCCAACCATGCGGTTGATGAATTAAAGAAAGGCAATTTAGGCTGATTTGACGTGGTTTTTTGAGCGTTTTAATGTGTTTTTATCGCTAAAACGTTTAAACAAATCGACAAGAAAACGGCCTTTTTGATATAATTAACGCATTATTGTGTTAAAAAAACACAATGGAATATTTGTAAGGCAATATTTTGTTTATACATTTAGCCATTGACCAGTTTAAACGATTTTTTTTCACTTTTTATTAACTAAATATATGTCTGAAAATACTTATGACGCCATTGTCATTGGTTCGGGAATCTCGGGCGGGTGGGCTGCTAAGGAATTGACCGAAAAGGGCCTTAAAACCATTATGCTTGAGCGTGGACGTGACATTGTGCACGTGAAGGATTATGTGAACGCGAATAAAGACCCATGGGAATTCCCGCACAGGGGTGGCCGTACGCAGAAAATGATTGAGGATTACCCCGTATTGAAACGCGACTATCCGCTTAACGAAACTAACCTGGACTATTGGGCAAGTGATAAAGACAGCCCTTACACGGAAATAAAAAGGTTCGACTGGTTCAGGGGCTACCACGTTGGCGGTCGTTCGCTGATGTGGGGCAGGCAATCATACCGCTGGGCGGATGTTGATTTTGAAGCTAACTTAAAAGATGGCATTGGTACCGATTGGCCAATCCGTTATAAAGACCTTGCGCCATGGTATAGCTACGTAGAGAAATTTGCAGGTATATCGGGTAATAAAGACCATTTAGCTATCCTTCCGGATGGTGAGTTTATGCCGCCTATGCAAATGAACATCGTTGAAAAGGACGTGGCTAAACGCCTGATGGAGCATTATAAAAACGAGCGCGCCATGATTATCGGCCGTACGGCAAATATCACCGAGCCTTTGCAGGCGCGTACCAATTGTCAGTATCGCAACAAATGCTGGTTAGGCTGTCCGTTCGGTGCGTATTTCAGCACGCAGTCGTCAACCTTGCCTGCTGCAACGGCAACGGGTAATTTAACGGTAAGGCCATGGTCGATAGTAACCCGCATCCTTTACGATAAGGACACCAAGAAAGCCAAAGGCGTGGAGGTGCTGGATGCGGAAACAAATAAAACCTATGAGTATTACGCAAAAATAGTCTTCCTGAATGCATCAGCCTTAAACAGCGCCTGGATATTGATGAATTCGGCAACTGATATTTGGCCGGGTGGTTTGGGCAGCAGTAGCGGCGAGTTGGGCCATAACGTGATGGACCACCACCTTGGTGTAGGTGCAGGCGGTACGATGGAAGGATATGAAGATAAATATTATTTCGGCCGTAGAGCTAACGGGATTTACATTCCGCGCTACCGCAATCTTAACGGCGAAAAACGCGATTACATCCGTGGTTTTGGTTACCAGGGTTCGGCTGGTCGTGAAAACTGGAGCCGTGATATTGCCGAAATGAATATTGGCGGTGCATTTAAAGATGCATTAACTGAACCGGGTGTTTGGAGCATGGGCATCGGTGGTTTTGGTGAAACATTGCCGTACCACGATAACAAGATAACCCTTGATAAAACACGCAAAGACAAATGGGGCCTGAATATATTGGCGTTTGACGTTGAAGTAAAAGACAACGAAAAGAAAATGCGTAAAGATATGGCTGAAGATGCTAAGGAAATGCTGGAAGCTGCCGGTGTTAAAAACGTACACACGTTTGACAGTGAGGGTGTGCTTGGCCGTGGTATACACGAAATGGGCACTGCGCGCATGGGCCGCGATCCTAAAACATCGGTACTGAACGGCTGGAACCAGGTTTGGGATGCGCCAAACGTATTTGTAACCGATGGTGCGGCTATGGCTTCAACAGCTTGCCAGAACCCGTCGCTTACTTATATGGCTATGACTGCCCGTGCAGCAAGCCACGCGGTTGAAGAACTGAAAAAAGGTAACCTATAATTATCTATTTATTAAACATAACGAATAAACAAAATGTCTGAAGAAAAACAAACTGACCAGAAAAACACTACCTCAAGAAGAGATTTTCTAAAAACAGGTACTGTAGCTGCTGCAAGCTTTATGATAGTTCCGCGGCATGTGCTTGGGGGCAAAGGCTTCTTGGCGCCGAGCGATAAATTGCTGGTGGCGGGCTGCGGCGCGGGAGGTAAAGGTCAGAGCGATATTGCTATGTTCGCAAAAAGCGGCAAAGCTGAAATTGCCTATTTATGCGATGTTGACGACAGAAGGTCGGCTCAAACAAGGGCAAATTTTCCTAAAGCAAAATACTATAAAGATTGGCGCGAGATGCTGGACAAGGAGCACAAGAACTTTGATGCGATGTCGGTTTCAACTCCTGACCATAACCACGCTATTATAGCCTACCATGGCATGCAGTTGGGCAAGCACGTTTATGTGCAAAAACCAATGACGCACGACCTTTATGAAGCCCGTTTGCTTACCCAGGCTGCGGCAAAATATAAAGTAGTTACCCAGATGGGTAACCAGGGTTCATCAAACGATGGAACGCGCTTAATGTCGGAATGGTATGATGCCGGCTTGGTTGGCGACGTGCACACTGTTTACTGCTGGACAAACCGCCCGGTTTGGCCACAGGGCATTGCATGGCCTGCGCCTCAGCCAAACATCCCGAAAGAACTGGATTGGGATTTATGGCTGGGTACTGCTCCTAAAAAAGATTACGTAGATAAATTGGTACCTTTTAACTGGCGTGGCTGGTGGGATTACGGCACCGGCGCATTAGGCGATATGGGCTGCCACCTAGTGGAGGCACCGTTCCGTGTGTTGGATATCCGCTATGCAAAAGATGTTCAGGCAAGTGTGGGCGGTGTTTATGTTGACGAATTTAAACAAGGAAGATTCCCTGAAAGCTGTCCTCCATCGAGCCATATCACATTAACCTTCCCTAAGACTGCGAAAACCCAGGGCGATGTAACGCTGCATTGGATGGACGGTGGTATACAGCCCGAAAGACCTAATGAATTGCTACCAAATGAGGATTGGGGTGGTGAGCAGGGAAACGGCTGTCTGTTTGTGGGAACTAAAGGAAAAATGTTTGCAAGCACTTATTCTGACGCAGCTACATTGCTGCCAAAAGCGCTCACCAAAGACGCAAAAGCACCACAAAAATGGGCACGCGTACCTGGCGGCGCTGAAGGTCACTATGCACAATGGGTTGAAGGATGTATTGCAGGTTATGGTAAAACAGAATTGAGCTCGTCGTTTGACAAAGCCGGTCCGCTTACCGAAGCATTGCTGATGGCGAACCTTGCTGTACGTGGTCACTCGTTAAGAGGCGGAGCTATCAAATACCTATGGGACAACGAAAACCAAAAGGTTACCAACTTTGATGCTGCTAACCAGTACGTTAAACGCGAGTATCGCGAAGGCTGGAGCTTAGGTGTTTAGAGAATAGTGGGCGGAGAGTGGTTAAAAATTAACAAAACCACTCTCTACTCTCCATTCTCCACTCACAATTCACTAATTTAACCAATTCAATAAATCACTAATTAAAATGAATAGAAGAGACGCCATAGGAAGAGTTGCCCTGCTGATGGGCGGCGCCGTTATAGGGGCCGAGTTCTTTGTTTCGGGCTGTAAGTCGGGTGGGAGTGCGCCAAAAGTGGCGGACTTATTTCTGGCCGATAATGTTGCCTTTTTGGATGAGGTAGCCGACACCATTTTGCCGACTACCAGCTCGCCGGGTGCAAAAGCAGCACAGGTTGGCCATTTTATGGCGGTAATGCGGCAAGCCATGGGATTAACATGTTTGGGGAA
>JAZJZL010000144.1:0-2703 GCA_040389845.1 Bacteroidota bacterium | reverse complement strand
CACCGATGACCAGGCAACCTTTTTGGAAGGCATCGGCAAGCTGAATGATGCATCCGACAAAAAATTCAGCAAAAAATTCATGGAGCTTACGGCCCAGCAGCGCACCGATTTGCTGGTTGACATGGATAAGGAGCAAAAGGATTATACCGCTAAAAAGAACAAAGACGCGGAGGCCGATGCTGTCAAACACAAGGGCGAGAAAGATTACAAAGCGGCTTACGTACCCGGCCATTATTTCAGGATGATGAAGGAACTTACGTTATTAGGCTACTTTACATCAGAAATTGGCGCAACTAAGGCCCTGCGCTATATAGCCGTTCCCGGTCATTACGACGGAAACGTGCCCTACAAAAAAGGCGACAAAGCCTGGGCAACGTGATAATTTGATGATGAATTGATTTGAAGATTTGAAAATGATTATCGTTCTGTCATCTTCAAATCACCTCATCATCAAATTTTCAAATCACCAAATCACTAATTCACTCAATCACTAATTAATAAACATGGCTCATAGAAAACTCCGCATGGGGATGATTGGCGGGGGGAAAGACGCATTTATAGGCGCTATTCACCGGATTGCCGCTAATATGGATGGCTTAATTGAACTGGTATGCGGTGCGCTCAGCATCCATCACGAAACGGCTATCGAGAGTGGTAAAATGCTTTTTTTGCCCGAAAACCGTACATATACAAATTACGAAGAAATGATACTGGCAGAAAGCAAGCTGCCTGAAGATAAACGGATGGATTTTGTGACCATCGTTACCCCAAATTTTGCCCACTTTGCACCGGCCATGATGGCGCTTGACCATGGCTTTAACGTGGTGATAGAAAAACCAATCACCTTTACACTTGATGAAGCAAAACAGCTTAAAGAAAAACTGAGAGAGACAGGCTTAATGCTGCTGCTTACGCATACCTATTCGGGTTACCCGATGGTGAAGGAAGCGAAGCAGATTGTAAAAAGCGGTTCGCTGGGTAAGGTTAGAAAAATTTATGTTGAATATATACAAGGCTGGCTAAGCAAGCTTTCGGAACGCGAGGGCAATGCACAAGCTGCCTGGAGAACTGACCCGAAACGGTCAGGCAAGAGCGGTTGCATGGGCGACATTGGTACCCACGCTGCACATTTGGCTGAATATATTTCGGGTTTAAAAATCACGCAATTAAACGCCTCGCTAAATGTGGTTGTTGAAGGCCGTATGCTGGACGATGACGGCGCAGTGCTGTTACGTTTTGAAGATAGTGCAACTGGTGTATTGACCGCATCACAAATTGCGGTGGGAGAGGAGAACGCTTTGAAGATACGTGTGTATGGCGAGCATGGCAGCCTGGAATGGGCACAGCAGGAGCCAAATACGCTTACGGTAAAATGGGGCGACAAAGCCGCACAGACCTACCGCGCCGGCGGCAACTATAGCGACAGGGAGTCGAGCTATGCGGTACATAATACCCGTACACCGGGCGGCCACCCGGAAGGATACCTGGAAGCGTTTGGTAACCTGTATCGCAATTTTGCATTATCGCTACAGGCAAAACTAAATGGTGAAGACGCAAAAGACGAATGGCTGGATTTCCCCGGCATAGAAGATGGTATCAGGGGCATGGCATTTATTGAAAATGTAGTAGCATCAAACAACAGCGACCAAAAGTGGACTGATTACGTTGTTTGATGTGCGGATTTTTGATGTGCGGATGTGCGAATGATTTGAAGATGTGTTGATTTGATGATTTGAAGATGAGGTAAGCCGCCATCCACCAATGAACTAATGAACCAGTGAACCAATGAACTACTAAATGAAGACAATTAAAGGACCAGCAATATTTATAGCTCAATTTATAGGCGATACCGCGCCGTTTAACAGCCTTGAAGGCATCTGCAAATGGGCTGCAGGACTTGGCTACAAAGGTGTGCAACTGCCAACCCTCGACGCACGTTTTATCGACCTGCAGAAAGCTGCTGAAAGCAAAAGCTATGCAGAAGACCTGAAAGGCGAGGTCAATTCTTATGGATTGGAAATTACTGAACTATCAACCCATTTACAGGGACAATTGGTGGCAGTAAACCCAGTTTATGATGATTTGTTCGATGGCTTTGCGCCGGAGCAATATCGCAGAAATCCAAAGGCACGCCAGGAATGGGCGGTGCAGCAGCTGAAATACGCAGCGAAAGCTTCGCAAAATTTGGGATTGGACGCATCTGTAACTTTTAGTGGCGCTTTGCTTTGGCCGATGGTTTACCCGTGGCCGCAACGCCCGGCAGGCATAGTTGAAACCGGCTTTACCGAGCTGGCTAAACGCTGGAAGCCGATCCTGGATGTTTATGAAGATTGCGGCATTGATCTTTGCTACGAGATACATCCCGGCGAAGATTTGCATGATGGCATCACCTACGAAATGTTTTTGGATAAAGTAGATAACCACAAGCGGGCTTGTTTGCTTTTTGATCCTTCGCACTTTGTATTACAGTGTTTAAACTACCTGGAATACATTGATAATTACCACGAAAGGATAAAAATGTTCCACGTAAAAGATGCGGAATTTAACCCGACGGGTAAGCAGGGCGTTTACGGCGGCTACCAAAACTGGATTGATCGAGCAGGCCGTTTCCGCTCTTTAGGCGACGGGCAGGTTGATTTTAAAGGAATTTTTAGTAAACTTACGCAGTATGATTATTCAGGCTGGGCGGTGCTGGAATGGGAG
>JAZJZL010000143.1:5900-7081 GCA_040389845.1 Bacteroidota bacterium | reverse complement strand
TGGTAAGCCGTACAAGGGCAAAGCATAAACCCGCAAAAAGTAAAGACGCCGGTTTAAAGGCAACCGTTATTGCTGTTGGATTGACCTTTTCATTTTTAAGCGCACATGCCGAATCCTCGGAAGGGCGCGACATTGTTGGCAGCCCTGGTTTGCTGATAATGCTCTGTCTTATTTTTATCCCGCTCTTGGCTTCAGTATTATTTATTGGGGTGAGAATAAGCCGCCTTATTAAAAATTTAAGATACCGGCGGATTAAAAAGGAAGTGGCTGAGCTAACTGTTGCACTCGAAAAAGACAGCACATTTTATGCAGAACTGGTAGAACGTAAAAAGGCGCTTGATTTTAGATTGAATAATTTGGAACTGGGTGGCGAATTAAAGCCCGCGGACGATAAGGGTTTGGTAATTAATCCCGCCGAAATTGACAGTCCACGTTTCTTGGCATCAAAACGTAAGGCCGCCAAAAAGCACGATATCGACCCTGCCTTAGTCAGGCTCGTCCTTTGGTACTTGTGCACCGCAACATTTTGGCTGGTTGCCGGCACGTCAATTGGCGAATACCTTGGCATAAAATTCGTATCGCCGGATATTGACCATGTAAGCTGGCTAAGCTTTGGGCGGTTGAGACCGGTGCACACTAATATGGTTTTCTGGGGATGGTCATCTCTGGCGATGACAGGGCTGGGATATTACGTGGTATCAACCGTAAGCAATGCCGCTATTTTTAGTATAAGGCTTGGTTATCGGGGGCTAATCCTCATGAACGGTGCAGTCGTAGCCGGCAGCGCCTGTTTAATGGCTGGTGTCAATAACGGCGGTGGCGAGTATCGCGAGTACACCTGGCCTGTTATGGCACTGTTTGCCGGCGGAGTGGTGGTTACGTTATATAATTACTTCAAAACCATAGCTTCCCGCAAAACCAAAGAGATCTACATATCCAATTGGTACATCATAGCCGCGCTGATGTTTTTAACAGTAATAGTAATAACGGGTTATGCCCCGTGGTGGCAAAATGGCCTTGGCGAAACCATTGTACAGGGTTATTATATGCACCAGGCGGTAGGCATGTGGTTTATGTTATTCAATCTTGGACTTGTTTATTACTTTTTGCCGCAGCAGCTTAATACGCCAATCTATTCTTATAGCCTGGGTATCCTTGCATTCTGGTCTCAGATTTTGTTT
>JAZJZL010000143.1:0-5890 GCA_040389845.1 Bacteroidota bacterium | reverse complement strand
CTGATTGGTACACACCACTTTATTTTCAGCTCGATACCCTGGTGGTTGCAAACGGTGGCCATTGTAGGCAGCATGGGCATGTTGATACCTGTGTTTGCCGGCACTACCAATTTTTTGATGACCATTCGCGGCAACTATCATAAAATATCGCGCAGCTATACGCTGCCATTTTACCTGGTTGGCATTATCTTTTATTTCACAGGCTCAACACAAGGCACTGCCGAGGCCTTTAGGGAAACAAACCTTGTTTGGCATTTTACCGATTTTACTGTGGCACACTCGCACCTTACCATGTATGGCATTATAGCCTTTATGCTTTGGGCAAGCATTTATACGTTGGTGCCAAGGCTTACAGGTAAGGAGCCGAAACAAAGCCTGGTAGGTGCACACTTTTGGATGGCACTGATAGGCATGCTGTTTTACACTATCCCGCTGATGATTGGCGGTACCCTTAAGGGAATAGCTTGGGGCCAGGGAAAGCCCTTTATTGATGGTGTGATACTGATGGCCCCTTACTGGTTATGGCGCGCTATAGGCGGCTCGCTGATGTGGGCCTCGCACCTGGTATTTGCTTGGAACCTGTACGCGATGACGGCCATCAAAACAGAGGCTGATATTAAAAAAGAAGTTTTTGAGCATTTACCGGTTAGCGCCATAGCAGAATAATAAGAAATGGAATTATACAATAGTCATAAGAAGTTGTTTGGTCTGGCCTTATGTTTTTTTATCGGGCTTACCCTATTAGTCGCTGTAATTCCTGCCTACCAGGCGCAGGATAACAATGCCCCTTTGCCCGGCAGCAAGCCGCTAACCCAATTAGAGGCAGAGGGAAAAGCAGTTTTTATAAAGGAAGGCTGCGTGGCCTGTCACACGCAACAGGTTCGCAATGTGGATATGGACAAAACATGGGGCACTCGCCCCGGCATAGCCGCCGATTATGCCCGGAATACACGAATTGATCTTTGGCGCAACACGGCTACCCTGATGGGTTCGGAACGAACCGGGCCCGATTTAACCAGCATCGGCACGCGCCAGTCGAGCAGCGATTGGCATATGCTGCATTTGTTTAACCCGCGCTCTGTGGTTTCGGCTTCGGTTATGCCGGCTTATCCGTGGCTGTTTGATATAAAGGACTATCCTTTCCCGGAGGACGTTGTAGTAAACGTACCCAAGGATTTCGCGAAAGGCATTGAAGGTAAAATTGTGGCTAAGCCGGAGCTGAAAGCCCTGGTAGCCTACCTTAAATCATTGAAGCAGGTGCCGTTGCCCGATGGAAAACCCGTTCCGGCATTCCTTTACGGTAAAGACCAGTCGGCACCCGTTGCTGTGGCTAATAAAAAAGTTGTAGATGCAAAACCGGAATTTGACGGTGCAGCTTTGTATAACATCAATTGTGCAGCTTGCCATCAGCCCAATGGCGGGGGACTGGCTGGTGCCTTCCCGGCCTTAAAAGGTAGCAAGGTAGTTTTGAATGATGATCCTGAACTGCAAATAACCATTATTATGAAAGGCTATAACGGTAGGGTTAGCGAAGGGTTTGGCATAATGCCGCCCGTTGGCACCAATAACAACCTGAAACCCGGCGAGGTAGCCGCCATTATTAACCACGAGCGCAGCAGTTGGGGTAATAACGCCAAACAGGTAACCACCGAAGAAGTAAAAAGGATAATTGAATTTATGGGCAAGCCTGCTGTAACAGCGGCAAAAAAATAACAGATCAGCATAGAAAAGATGAAAAAGCTAATAATACTCCTCCTGCTAACCTTTGTAAGATTTAATGCCCAGGCATGCGATGCCTGCAAAAAACAACAGGCCAAATTATTACAGGGAATAAGCCACGGCCCGGGGCCCGACAGTAACTGGGATTATGTAATAGTAGCAATAATGACGGTTGTAACGCTTTTTGTGCTTGTTGCAACTATAAAATGCATGCTTAAGCCCGCCGAACAAAATGAGCAGCATATTAAACGCATGATTTTTAATGATTAAACAAATGAGAAACCAGAGTTATGTAAGCTTATTTATTGATGATAACCCGCAGCCCGTGGGCCAGTTCCCGGCACCGGTATCATTTGAGCTGGATACCCGGAAACTGGTTGATGGCGCCCACACATTGAAAGTGGTTAGCAAAGACCATCGTGGCAAAGAAGGGATAAGGCAGATACGTTTTATAGTGCGCAACGGCCCGGCCATAGCAGTTGAGGGATTAAAAAATGACGAGATAGTTGAAGGTCTGCTGCCATTAATGATAAACGCCTATGGTAAGGGCGATCAAAAAACTTTCGCACTGCATGGTAGCGAGAGCCCGCAAAGCGTACCGTGGTGGCTGGTGGTAATTATCATCTTGTTTGTGGCATGGACGGGGTATTTTATAATTACTTCACTGTCGGTAAAGCTTTAAACACAATTTAGATAATATGAAGATGGAAGATATAAGGGATTTAAGCTCGATAATAGTTTTGGTAGATGACTTTTATGGTAAAGTGCGTGCGGACGACCTGCTCGGTCCGGTATTCTCCGCTGTAATAAAAGACGAGTGGCAACCCCACCTCGATAAAATGTATGCCTTTTGGAACGCCGCCTTGTTTGGTGTACCCGGCTTTAAAGGCAACCCGTTTGCCAGGCACGCGCCGTTGCCTATAGCGGGCAGCCACTTCGAGCGGTGGATAAAACTGTTTGAGCAAACCATTGACGAACACTTTAAAGGCCCAAAAGCATCGGAAGCCAAAACAAAAGCTGGCCTGATGTCGGTGATGTTTCAGAGCAAATTATCCACGATGAAGGATAGTTCGAGGGTTGTTTTTTAAGGATAAGGTATAATTTAAGAAAATACCCTTATGGAGAAATTGAAGAATAGTAGCGACCTGCAAATAGTAGAAATAAAGTTGGCTGCCGGCGTGAGCATGCCCCGGCACATCGCTACCTGCGATGCATGTTTAGTAGTTGAAGAAGGCATTGCGTTGCTGATATATGCAGGTGAAATGAGAGAACTTAGTCCCGGTGTTGTGACCCTTATTCCTGCTAATGAACAACACATGCTAAAGATAATTGAGGATTTTAAAGCTTTCATTATTCTTGAAAAAGAGGCATTGATTAAATATTCCGGCTATGACAACCAGCAAATCAACTGAAATAAAAAACACGCCTATCAAACGGAGCGGATATATAATAGCCCTCTCCCGCGACCACCATGCAGGGCTTTTGTTCTGCTGGAAAATTAAGGAGGGCCTTAAAATGGATATCTCTTTTGACAGGATCAACAGCTATATCAATTTCTTTTGGAACGGTCATCTGAAAGAACATTTTGTTGAGGAAGAGATCCTTCTGTTTAACCAGCTGGATTGCCCGCTTACCCGTAAAGGAAAGTGCGATCACAAAGTACTTACCGAATGGTTTAACCGGGCGGCGCAATCCGGGATGGCCAGCGAAGAGGAGTATTACACTTTTGTTGAGATGCTTATAAATCACATCCGCTACGAGGAGCGCGAAATTTTCCCTCACCTGGAAAACGAGCTCGCTGCAGAAACCTTAGCCGGCATCCGCGACATTTTGACACGCATGCACCAGGAGCCGTTTAATGACAATTACCCGGATGAGTTTTGGATTAAACAAAAAAAGTAAATACATAAGTCATTAAAAATTCAACCCATAAAAATGATCATAAAAAATATAATTGAACAGGTAGAAACATCAAATCGCCCGATTGCAAAAATTATTAAACATAGCGGCAACAACAAAGCGATAGCAATAGGCCTAAAAAAAGGGATGATATGGCCCGATCACAAAACGTCTGTGCCTGCAATATTGATAGTTGTTGATGGACGCGTTACTTACCGTGAAGGGAATAAGGCAGTGGCATTGGACAAGTATGATAATTTTGATATCCCGGTAGATATTACCCACGCGCTGGAAGCACAGGAAGATAGCCTTTGCATATTACTGCAGGGATAATAAGCCGAAAATTTGATCGTCAGGTTGTAGAGACGCGAAGCGTCGTGCCCCCTGCAGGTTATCAACAATACTGGTAATCCGATGTATCTGTTGTCAACGGCAACATTTAGCCCTATTTTTATATAAATATGGAGCAGATAAATACGTATTCAATAGCTAAGCTGCAAAAAGCCTTTGAACTTGCATCTAAAAAAAACGACTACTTTTTTTTGGATACACGCAGGGAACCTATTTTTACCGACGAACCCTTCCGAACCGAAACGTACTCAATAACGCTGCTAAAAGAAGGTACCTTAAACCTGCAGGCCGACCTCGCCTTGCATCAGGTAAAAGGCCCAGCGGTGTTAACCATAGGGCCAAACGTAACCCGCTCGTTCAGGCAGAACGACGAAAAGCCGGTAATAGAACTGCTGTTTTTTACGGATAACTTCCTGCTTGAAACCCGCGCCAATATTTTTTACCTCTCCAAATATCGTTTTTTTGAAGATAACGATATGCACGCGCTGCAACTGGACGAAGCAGGCTATAACCGGGTGAAAGCAGTTTTTGATTTGATTAAAACGACCTTTGATAAAGAGCACCTCAATGAGGCTGCACTGATGCGAAGCTATACATACCTGCTGGTACACGAAATCGATGCTTTGCACCGTGGAAAAGGTATCAACAGGAAGTTAGATGAAATAAGCTCGATGTTTATCAATTTTAGAAACTTGCTTACTAAGGAGTTTTGGCGTCACCGCTCTGTTAGCTTTTATGCCAACAGTTTGAACGTTACGCCAAAATATCTGTCGGAAGTTATTAAACGGCAAACGGGCAAAACCACCGGCGAATGGATTGACAAAGCCATTATGCTGGAGGCGAAGGTGCTTTTACAAAAACAGGAGCTGAGCATCGCGCAAATTAGCGACAGATTGAACTTTGGCGACCAATCTATTTTTGGCAAATTCTTTAAAACACATGAGGGAATCTCTCCCTTTGAATACAGAAAGCGTCTTAAATCTTGAGACCGTAGTTCAAAGTCGGGATTGCTATACCATGGCGACCCCGGGCTTTAGACCCCCATACAGCCCAATGATATAAACCAGGCACCATTAATTGGCCGGAACAGTAATTTCGACTAAAACTGCCGCCATATATACCTTTTTAGGGGCGATATCCTCCGGATATTTGTACTGTACAACAAGGGACCGGGTAACATACTTAATCCCTAATGAAATGAAGGTGATGAAATACTTAGCAGAACAGGATAGGAAATTTACAGATATGGGTGGTGTAAAGATCCACCATTCCATATATCCGGTAGTATATCCTGTTGGCGAAAATGGCTGGAGTCCGGTAATTATGTTTGATAACAAACACATTTTGGCCGGCGGGCAGGAAGTGCAAAGCTTTGTAGGCAGCCCTGTACTAGTTATAAGGATACTGATAAGCGGTACGATTGCTTATTACGATTCGACCGGTTACCGTACCATTTTAACTAATAACGATATTCTATCGGTAAATACAGGCAACGAAGTTTTGCAATCTGTTTTAAATAATGCTGATGAAGCTGAAGATAGCGAACTAATTGAGATCTGGCTTGAGTCCGGCAATGTCAATAGGAAATATGAATTTCACTCCAATTTGGCAAAGAGGGAAACCGGGCGCTTTTACACCCTAACAGCCCCTGGGCAAACCGAAATGGAAAGTGAAGGACAAAAGCAAAAGGTATGGCTTGGTGCAGGCTCATTTGCACAGGGTGATAACTATGAAATTAAGGCTCAAACGGGTGGCTGTTCGGTATTGCTTTTTGTTGTAACCGGTTTGGTTAACGCAAATACCAATAGGCTTGCCTTTCGGGATACAGCAATTTTTTGCGACGAAGTTATCAGCCTGGAATTTGAAAGCGCCGCAGACATTTTCTTAATGGTAATGGGAACCGTTGAAATCAATAAGGGGG
>JAZJZL010000142.1:0-15010 GCA_040389845.1 Bacteroidota bacterium | reverse complement strand
GCGGATGCTGTTGGGACGCAATATGCCGACGGACAGTCCTGCTGCTTTCGTCGGTTGTTGGTCACAAGACCGACAACGGCGGCAACGGACAAACGGGGTATCTTAGTTCCTGATTAGCTTCCAGACGTCCGTATTGAAGCTGGCTTTAGTAATAGCCGCCACCTTTTCCAGCGCCTTAAAATAATTCTCATCACCTTTCTCAATTTTGCCGCAGGTAAGCAGCTCCATTACCGGGGCAAAGCCTTTTTCTTTCTCTATTTTTTGAACTATTAAGGCGTTAATGGCGTAGGATATTTTCAAAGGTTTTTGTCCGCCTAAAAAGTTTTTATTCTTTTCGTTGATGTACATTGTCAGCCAATCGGCATTGGGATTTTCGGCAGCGTATTTTTTAAAGCCGGTTAGTATGTCCGTCCAGCTGTAAACCACCCAGCTGCCGCCATACAGGTAGGCGCAGGCTTCATCAACAGGACGGTTTATAGTTTCTGCTTTTACCACCAGGCGAAGCCGCTCATGCCATAAGTCATGCGTGTCAAAACGGTGGCCGGGCGAGTTCCAGCCGTTTACTATCAGAAATGTATTTTCATTGCGGACGGAAAGGTTATCATTGGTCAGGCCGTTATAATCCAACTTATAATCAATGCCGATAAGCTGCATGGCTTCGTTAAAATTATCACAATAATAGTCGTCGGTAGGTATTGGGGGAACTTTGAGTTTACTATCGTAATAACGCACGGTCTTCTCAAAAAACTTTGCGCCGTCAATGTTTAGTGTGTCTTTAAAACGGAAAGTGATATCGCCAATTTTCTTTGTCTTCCAATACCTGGTGGTCTCTTTTAGCGGGGAATAGAAATAAAACTGCCCGTTAACCCGCTTCGCCATCAGCCGGAAACTGGCTTTTAACACAGGGGTGCTGCCGTTAAGGCCCATATAATTTAATTGCAGCCGGTAATTAATGCCATCGGCCCCTGTAACGTTAGCCAGGTAGGGTTTGTAAAAATTATCGTCTTTCAGTGCAGTGTTTTTTTCCACGCCTTTTAGTTCAGTCAGCAGCATTTTAGTCGTCGATACATCATCGGGCAAAACGTATTTATTTTCTTTTATGGGATTATCTTTTTGCGCGATCAATCCGTTCAAGGCATCGACTAATTGTTTTTTGATGACGGAGTCTTTTGGCAAATTGATTTCCTGCGGAATAATCACAGATTGACTAAAAACGGGCTGTGCTAATGCAAGTAAAAGGCTGCAAACAGCAAGTACGGCTAATTTCATTGTGTGCTGAGGTTGTGGGAGGCAAGATAAGGAATTTTGAATCGTTATCTAATTGAGTGCTGTGGAGACACAGCACTTGGGTGAGGAGATTTTACTTATAAATTCAGAATTCGACTTCCGAACGGCACAACCCTCTTGAGGGCCTCTAAAAACAAATAACAACTGAAAAATTCCGATATGTTTAAAATCAATCACTAATTCACTAAATCGCTAATTCACAAATTAATATATTTACCCCCATGGACTCACCAATAACATTACCTGTACTTGATGCCGTTGAATTGCGCGTGCTTGGTTCGCTGATGGAAAAAAGCAAAACCACGCCCGACTACTACCCCATGACCATAAACGCCCTTACGCTTGCCTGCAACCAGAAAACATCGCGCAAGCCGGTGGTAAATTATGACGAAGATGCTGTAGCCCAGGCGCTCAATACACTGAAAAGACGCGGACTGATTTCCACCGCTACCGGCGGCTCCAACCGTGTTGTAAAATATAAGCACAACTTTGCTATTGTTTACCCGGTACTACCGCCCGAAGTGGCCATTATATGCCTGTTTATGCTGCGCGGACCGCAAACGCCCGGTGAAATCAACACCAATTCAGGCCGTATGTACGAGTTTGAATCGATTGAGGAAGTACAGGAAAAATTGGAGCGGCTTAGCAGCGCAGAATTGCCATTTTTGGTGGAACTGCCTAAACGCCCCGGCCAAAAGGAAGCGCGCTACGCGCATTTGTTTTGCGGCGTGCCCGAATTTACCGATGATGATTTTAATGACGATGCGCCCGTTGGCCGCAGCGGCCTGGAAGCAAGGGTAAGCAAACTGGAGACTGAACTTGCCGAATTAAGGGAAGCTTTTGATAAGTTGATGAAGGAGTTAAGCTGAAGATAACCCCACGGATTAAAAACTAAAACGACTAAATTTTATTTATAGGTTAAAACTTTAATGACTTTTGTTTGTTTTTTAAATTATAAACACACAAACTATCAAACCTATGAAGAAGTTAAGTTTTGCGATGATAATCGCACTGGCAGCTCTTGCATTCCAGAGCTGCGGCGGACATAAGGACGCCAAAGAAAATGCCGACAGCATGAATATGGCCAAGGATACCACCAAAATGGATTCCACCAAGAAAGACACCATGTCTAAAACCCCAATGGCCGTTAATACCGATGATTCCAAATTCGCTACAGACGCAGCTAATGCAAACTTAGCCGAAGTTGCGCTGGGTAAGCTTGCCGAAACCAAAGCTGCAAACGCACAGGTTAAAAACTTTGCCGAAATGATGGTGAAGGACCATACTAAGGCAAATGACGATTTGACGGCTATCGCTAAGCAGAAAAACATCACGCTGCCTGCCGCACCCGATGCGGAACATCAAAAAAAGATGGAGGACTTATCGAAACTATCAGGAAAAGACTTTGATAAAGCATACATCGATGCGATGGTTGACGGGCACAAAAAAGTATTGGATATGATGAAAATGGCATCTGATAAATGTGCCGACAGTGATTTGAAAGCATTTGGCGCTAAAATGGTTTCGCCGGTGCAAATGCATTTGGATGCTGCAACCAAAATACAAAGCAGCTTAAAATAATTTTAAGCAAGGCAATTTGCAACAAGAGGGAATGGGCGGCAGCCTGTTCCCTTTATTGTTAGTACGCGGATCGATTTATTCAATAATCCTGAGAGGGAATTGCTTTTAAAATATATTTTTGCGTTACATAGCTTTAAATACTTTCCGGCTGTACCCAACTATGCACGACGAACTAATCTGGAAAAAACTTTCCTCGCACTACTTACATAAAGGCCCATGGGCTACACTTCGCAGAGATCGCTGTGAAATGCCCGATGGTCGCATTGTAGAAGATTATTATGTTTTAGAATATTCAAATTGGGTAAACGCCGTTGCTTTGACCGATGACGGCAAAATAATTATGGTGTACCAATACCGTCACGCTGCGGGCATTGTATCGCTTGAACTACCAGGCGGCGTTGTTGAACCCGGCGAAAGTAACGAAGAGGCCTTAAAACGCGAATTACTGGAAGAGACCGGTTACCTGTTTGAAGATTTCGAGTTGCTGTCGACTGTTTACGCCAATCCATCCACAGCAGATAATCCTACCTCGTGTTTCCTGGCCCGCAACGGCAAAAAGGTACAGGAACAAGATTTCGACGAGCATGAAGAGCTGATAGTTGAAACGTTTACAATCGACCAGATAAAACAGCTACTGGCTGAAAATAAAATAGCCCAGGCATTACACTGCACCGGGCTATTTTATGCTTTAGAAAAGCTGAAAGCATAAAGCTAAACTGTTACAGTTAATAGGCTTTTCGCTTTGGCCTTTCTTTCAGCTTCTTTCTCCTTATTTCTTCACTACCGTTAGTTTACGGATAGCATTATTATTCTGATCGGCTACGTAAACATTGCCGCTGGCATCAACTGCAATTCCCTGCGGATTAGAGAATGTTGCGGTTGCGCCATCGCCGTTTGTAAATCCGTTTACACCGGCAGTGCCCGCCAGTACATATAACACATTATTAGTTGTGCAAATGATGATGCGACCGGTTTCGTCGGCCACATAGATGTTGCCGTCTTTATCAAGCGCCAAAGCTACCGGGAAGTTAAGCAATTGTGTTTGCGATGGCCCTCCTGCTACGGTTGTTACTACACCGGCAGCGGTGATTTTGCGGATAGCGGAGTTACCCTGGTCGGCTACATATATATTTCCGGAAGCATCTACGGCAACGCCGTTAGGGTTTTTAAAACCGGCTGCTGTACCGGTGCCGTTAAGAAAACTGCCGCTTTTAAAGCCGGCAAGCGTGGTTACCACACCGGCAGCGGTTATTTTACGAATGGCATTATTACCGTAATCAGCCACATATACGTTACCGGCAGCATCAACAGCTACCGAGCTTGGGTTATTAAATGTTGCTGCCGTACCTGTAGCATTGGTAAAACCGGCAACGCCGCTGCCCGCGAAGGTGCTTACCACACCGGCCGGAGTAATTTTCCGGATAACGTTGTTGCCCAAATCGGCCACATAAGTGTTACCGGCTGCATCTACGGCCAGGCCATGAGGCCCATAAAATTCAGCATCAGGGGCGTTATCATCGTGATAGCCGAGTGTACCGTTTCCGGCTAAATTGGCAGTACTCCCGATTGAAGTAACCGTACGCAAACGGCTATTGAATGAGTCTGAAACATATACTTTGCCCGAAGCATCAACCGCTACACCCTGTGGATTGTTAAACATAGCGGCTGCGCCGTCGCCGTTGGCGCTGCCTGCGGTGCCATTACCTGCAAGCGTGCTAACTGTAGTGGTAAACCCTGATGCACCGGTACTGGTGGTAAAAGTAATAACACTACCATAAGCCGTACCGCTGTTGTTGGTGGCAAAGGCCCGGGCATAGTAAACTGTGCCGGCTGTAAGGCCGGTTAAATCGGCAGTAAAATCGACAGGGTAGGTTGGAGTGAGTACATCGCCGGTAATTTTTGTGTCGGTAATAGTGGGTGTTTTGTTGGTAGTGCTGTAGCAAATACCAGCCTGGGTAATAGTGCTGGAACCCTGTTCACTTACCGTTCCGGCAGCCTGCGCTGTTGTTGATGTAAGATTGATAACCAGTCCCGCTGTTGTTACTGTTGGGAGAGTTGATGTTGTTGATGTGGAGGTTGTATCCTTCTTTTTACAGCTGCTGACTAAAAATATCAATGATAAAAACAGAACAGGCAAAAAGGATTTTTGAAACCAGGTGGCTTTCATGCGAAAAGTATGTGAGGGCGTAAAAGTTTTACTCATGTAAGTATGCTATAGGGGTATTGTTAATTAACCGCAATATTATGATTACTATTATGAATGTTAAAAAATTTAACAAA
Source organism: Bacteroidota bacterium (assembly GCA_040389845.1). Taxonomy (GTDB): domain Bacteria; phylum Bacteroidota; class Bacteroidia; order Sphingobacteriales; family Sphingobacteriaceae; genus Mucilaginibacter. Next base: position 9,862 of record JAZJZL010000142.1, on the reverse strand, counting down.
TATTAACAGCAATAATACAAGCGTTTATGGCCCTATACGTACCGGCAATGCGATTTATTACAGCAGCAGCATATTCGCAACAACATTTATCGCTAAATTAGAACCGGAGCGCAGGTGTCCGCCGGTAAAAGTACGACTAATATGGATAAGATTAATATACAGCAGAAGTTTGGCCTGTTTAACGACCATTGGAGCCCCAGGATCATAGGCGGGCTGAACGGTCAGCATGTAAAATTGGCCAAAGTAAAGGGCGAGTTTGTATGGCACGACCATAAAGACGAAGATGAACTTTTTTATATAGTGAAGGGCAAGCTAAGAATCGAGTTCAGGGATAAAACGGTTGAATTGTCCGAAGGTGAAATGATAATTGTTCCCAAAGGCGTTGAGCACAAACCTGTTGCTGAAGATGAAGTTTGGCTGATGCTGTTTGAGCCGGCAGCCACCAAACATACCGGTGAGGTGGAAAGCGAATTGACAGTTAGGGAACAAGGGTGGATATAGGCTGCCCGCAAGGGCTTTGTTGTTGGTGACAAGACCAACAACGGCGGTAAGCAACATTTTGCGCCTCCCGTTGACAGGTGTCAATGCGGTATTTACGATGTACAATTCCCCGGGCATATTCAGAGACGCAAAATATTGCGTCTCTACAACAATCACCTTAAAACCGCGAATTGCCGTTAACAACCTGCGGCTCGAGTGCAAGGTCATGAACAAACAGCTCCTTTATCTTATCGGCAATCTCGGCACGGTTTACAGTTGCTGCATTGCGGCGGCAGTTTAGATAATGTTCGCGGGCAATTTTTTCCGCTAAATCGCCGAGGGTTTTAACCGGCATTTCTTTGCCAAATTTGCCGGCCAGGATGAGCCCCACAATGGCCAGTACTGCCCCAACGCCGCCAACTATGGGCAGAAAATACAAACATGCCAGTGATGCGCCTAAAAGCAGCGAGAAAGCAAATACAATAATTCCTTTTGGTTTCAGCAGGTTCATTTTAAAACCGAGCTCTTTTTCTATTTCGGCAATTACCTGCAGGCGGGTATCACTTGGGAAAATATTAGAGAGTTTAGCTTGGGGTTTTATCAGATCCTTATCGGCCCCTGCTATGGTGTTGTTGATGGCCTGGCGAAGCATATAGAAAGCATGCTGGGTGGTGCAGGCTTCGCCGTTTTTTTGTTTTACCTTTTTTTGTACTACATCGCACAACTGTGCGAACGTTTTTACATCGTTAAGGTCTTCTTTTTCAAACCTGATATTAAACGATGTCTCTATTTTCAGCAGCACATCTCCAATATCTTCCGGATCAATATTGTTTAAATTGATCAACGGATTGTCATTCTTAAAGCTAATTTTCAAAGCAAAACACACTAAGTTAAACCATAGCGTGCAGGTACCGTACAGCCCCGCACACTTCAATTCTGATAGCCAATAACCACTATCTGCTTAAGTACATCGATTTTTCTTTATACAAGGCCCTAAAATAAGGGTCTTGCAGGTTTGGAATAAAACGGATAGCCTCGCCGGTTGATTTCATCTCGGGGCCAAGCTCCTTATTTACTTCAGGAAATTTATCAAAGCTGAACACAGGTTCTTTGATGGCATAACCCCAAAGCTTGCGTTCAATAGTAAAGTCTTTTAATTTATTAACGCCCAGCATCACCTTAGCAGCAATGTTGATGTATGGTACATCGTAGGCTTTGGCGATGAAAGGCACGGTACGCGATGCACGCGGGTTAGCCTCTATCACATAAACCTTGTCATTTTTTATAGCAAACTGGATGTTTAACAAGCCACGTACGTTAAGCGCATTGGCTATTTTAATGGTGTATTCTTCCATTTGCTGGATGGCATTGTCCGACAAGTCGAACGGCGGCAATACGGAGTAGGAGTCGCCGGAGTGGATACCAGCCGGCTCGATATGCTCCATCATACCGATAATATGTACATCGTCGCCATCACTGATAGAATCAGTTTCTGCTTCTGCTGCACGGTCAAGGAAGTGGTCAATCAGTACACGGTTGCCAGGCAGGTTTTTCAGCAGGCTAACAACTGCTTTTTCCAGGTCTTCGTCGTTTATCACGATGCTCATGCCCTGGCCGCCTAATACGTAGCTTGGTCTAACAAGCACAGGATAGCCAACCTGGTGTGCCACTTCAATAGCTTCTTCAGCACTTTCGGCAACGCCGTATTTAGGGTAAGGAATATCCAGTTCTTTCAGCAGGTCGCTAAAGCGGCCTCGGTCTTCGGCAATATCCATGTCGTTAAACGAGGTGCCGATAATATTGATGCCGTGCTCGTGCATTTTTTCAGCCATTTTCAGGGCAGTCTGTCCGCCAAGCTGAACGATAACACCATAAGGTTTTTCCAGCTCGATAATTTCGCGCACATGCTCCCAGTAAACCGGCTCAAAGTAAAGCTTATCGGCCATGTTAAAGTCGGTTGACACAGTTTCAGGGTTACAGTTAATCATGATGGCCTCAAAGCCTGACTCTTTTGCAGCCAGCAAGCCGTGCACACAGCTATAGTCAAACTCTATACCCTGGCCGATACGGTTTGGACCTGAACCCAACACGATGATTTTCTTTTTATCAGATGCTATCGACTCGTTTTCGCCTTCGTAGGTAGAGTAATAATAAGGCGTTTTAGCCGGGAACTCTGCCGCGCAGGTATCTACCATTTTGTACACGCGGTGCATACCCAGGGCTTTGCGGCGCTGGTAAACGTCCTCTTCGGTAACATTGCCTAAAATGTAAGCTATCTGGGTATCAGAAAACCCTTTTTGTTTTAGGGTGAAAAGGAATTCTTCGGGGATATTATTCAGCGCGTAGCGACGCAGCTCGTTTTCCAGGTTCACCACATCGGCAATCTGGTTCAGGAACCAGCGGTCGATTTTAGTTACCTTACGTACCGATTCAATCGGCACACCAAGACTCAGCGCATCATATATATGGAACAGCCTGTCCCAGCTTGGGTTTTCCAGGCTGTACATAATCTCTTCCAGGTTGCGGCTTTGGCGACCATCGGCGCCCAAACCGGCACGGTTTATCTCCAAACTCTGGCAGGCCTTCTGCAAAGCCTCGATAAAGCTGCGGCCAATGCCCATTACCTCACCAACAGATTTCATCTGGAGGCCAAGACGACGATCTGCGCCTTTAAACTTATCAAAGTTCCAGCGCGGTATTTTTACAATCACATAATCCAGCGTAGGCTCAAAGTAAGCCGAAGTGGTTTTGGTGATTTGGTTTTCAATTTCATCAAGGTTATAACCTATAGCCAACTTTGCAGCAATTTTAGCGATAGGATAACCGGTAGCTTTTGACGCAAGTGCCGACGAGCGCGATACACGCGGGTTAATTTCGATAGCGATAATAGCCTCGTCAGCCGGGTTAACCGAGAACTGTACGTTACAGCCGCCAGCAAAATTACCAATGGCGCGCATCATCTTAATGGCCTGGTTGCGCATCGACTGGTAGCAGCGGTCGCTGAGGGTCATGGCCGGGGCCACGGTTATCGAGTCGCCGGTATGGATACCCATCGGGTCAAAGTTCTCGATAGAGCAAATGATGATTACATTATCGTTGCTGTCGCGCAGCAGCTCCAGCTCGTATTCTTTCCAGCCTAAAACAGCTTGCTCTACCAATACCTCGTGGGTTGGCGATGCCTGCAGGCCGCGGCTCAATGCAGCGTCGAATTCTTCTTTTTTATGTACAAAGCCTGCGCCTTTACCGCCAAGGGTATAGCTCGGGCGGATAACCAGCGGGAAACCGATTTCCTGGGCAGCTTCTTTACCCTCAAGAAAGGAGTTGGCTATTTTTGATTTTGCAACACCTACGCCTATATCAACCATCAATTGGCGGAAAGCCTCGCGGTTTTCTGTCTTTTCGATGGCGGCAATATCAACGCCTACAACCTTTACATTATATTTTTCCCATAAACCGCGTTCAGAAGCTTCGATACACAGGTTCAGCGCTGTTTGGCCACCCATAGTAGGCAGCACAGCGTCAATCTGTTGTTCCTGTAAAATTTTCTCGAGGCTTTCGCAGGTTAGCGGAAGCAGGTACACATGGTCCGCAATAACCTTATCCGTCATGATGGTAGCAGGGTTGCTGTTGATGATGGATACGGTGATGCCTTCGTCCTTTAATGAAAGCGCCGCTTGCGAACCAGCGTAATCAAACTCGCAGGCCTGGCCAATAATAATAGGACCTGAACCAATAATTAAGATGGATTTTATGGAAGTGTCTTTGGGCATGTTCTTATTTTATCAGAAGATGTTGCCTGAGCGGAATGCCAACTTAAATGTCCGGGATTGTGGCTGCGTGCATTCCGAAATCCGGTATCTTCTTGTCGGGGTGCAAAGATACAGTTTGTTGAGGATTTACGATTATTTTTTTTGAATTATTACAAAGGCGGCTTTTGGAGAAAATAGTTGTTGTTATGGGAGTGTTAAAAGAACACTAACACGAAGTAATTTTAACTGTTTTTTTAGCCCGCTGCCTGAATGATAAACAATACTTTGTTATTACGATGCATGGCCTATCAGTTCAGGCGACATCCTTATAATGCCATGAATCCGCCCGCTATGCTTTACCTTCCAAATATCGTAGGCCTTTTGCATATCAAGCCAAAACTCTGCGTTAACGCCAAACGCCTGCTCAAGACGAACCGCCATTTCCGCAGAGATTGCAGACCCTTCACTTACAACTTCTGATAGCTGCTTGCGACTCACCTGCAGGTTTTGAGCTGCTTTAGTAATCGACAGCTTCATTTCCTTTAATATATCCTCTCTTAAAATTGCACCTGGGTGCAACGGCGGCATATTGTTTCTCATAAGCTTTAGTGAAGTTTATCTGGGACGCTTAGTTATACAATTTTATAATCCGCAATACCTAACCTTTCTCCACAAAGGTTTTAACTATCAAAGTATGAAAAAATATAATTGAATTAATAAAACGATATTATTGGTTAATGAACTATCCATACAGGAGTCATTAAATTCCACAAAAAAGCCGCCGGATTTCCCGGCGGCTCTGCAACTAATGATCTATCCAAAAACTCAAGGCACCCTCACAAAAAGATCATAGTCGCCATCATTATTAGTGGCCATTATATGTGCTCCATTGAGCCACGCCTTTCGGTTCGGCATCTTTTACTTCAGCGCTTTTTACTGCGCTCATGTCTTTATCCAGCTTTTCGGTGGCTTTTAGTTCTTTTGAGTAGTCGTCAGGCAGCTTGGTCTGGCCTTCTGTCTGCTGTACGTAAGCCATCGGATCTTCTATATAAGCGAAATCTCTACCCATACCTTTTATTTCGCCTTTATTCCATGGTCCGCGAACTGTCCCGGCCGAGAAATTATAAGCCTGCTGCAAATAGCGCGGATCGGCTGCAAGTACAGCCGGTGGAAAATTAGGCTGAATGCTATCTAAAGCGGCCTCGAACATTTTAAAGTGTGTTATTTCACGGGTCATCAGGAACGACAGCGTTTCGTGGATATACGGGTCATCGGTAAATTTCATCAGGTGCTCATAAACCAACTTAGCCCGCGACTCAGACGCCAGGTTGCTTCGCAGGTCGACCGTTAGGTCACCATTGGAGTTAATATAGGACGCACACCAGGGGATACCCTGGCTGTTTCTTGGCGTTACACCGCCACCTGTGATGATAGGAAACTGGGGGTTTGCCCTAAGCGCCTCATGGATGATGTTTTCTTTGGCCGCTTTGCCGTTCATTACCTGCATAATTTCCGACTGGTCGGCGGCGTCCTTTAGCTCTCCATTAATGCCTTTTAACAGCATCTGAATGGTTGCCCCCACAATTTCGAGGTGACTAAACTCTTCGGTAGCGATATCCATCAGCATATCGTATTTGTCGGGATGCGGCACTTTGGCGCCAAATGCTTGTGTGAAGTACTGCATGGCCGCAGCCAGCTCGCCGTTTTCGCCGCCGAATTGCTCGAGTAACAGGTTTGCGAAACGCGGATCAGGGCGCGATACCCTGGCATTAAATTGTAGGGATTTTACATGATGAAACATAATGGTAGATTTTAATGTGTGAACATCTCCAGTTACAATTTTAAGGCCATAATTATAGTTTTAACTAAATAAATAATTTTATAAGAAAATTAAAACAATTGATATTTAAACAAGTTAAAGTCATACATTTTTTTTATTGGCGCCAACCGGCGCGTTCCCGGTGTAATTAAAAGGATTGTTAAACGATTAATTTTTTTACAATGAATGCACTATCACCATGGCTATTGAGTGTCAATGCCAGCCTGAATGACCCGGCCCTGTCTACCGTATATACCATTGATTGCCGCGGGTATTCTTTTAACCTTTATAATATTGGCGATTCCTGCTGGATAGTGGCCGCATGGCCGAAGGACAGCCGCATTGCTTTTATGTTAGCATACTCACCCAACGACCATTTGAAGATTAACAAAGTTGTCGCCAAAGGAAATAAGGTGATAATGCAAATCACGTCGCTCATGGGCGCCTACCATGTGGCGATTGACTTACCGCAGGGTGAACAAACGGTGCTGCATTGTAAGACAACTTTAAAGCCATCGGCAGCCATTTTATTTCCGTATTGGCCGCGCGACATTGTTCCCCTTGGCGCGGCAGGCAGTGCTACGCTGGCGGAAGGAAGAATACAAGTAAACCAGGTGGGCACCCGTTCGGGCCAATTATATTTCACCCTGACGCGGCCAAAAGCAGGTTCCGTGCTCTATCTGCAAAACCTGACCGCATTAGCCGATTATAACCAGCAGACTGAAACCTCGGCAGGTGATACTGTGGGCGGCGGATGGCCGGAAATTGGCTTTGCTTTGCCGCCTACGCTAAAAAATAAGCCGCTGGATGCCGGCAAAAGCTACGTTTTAAGCGACTCATATATCGCCTTTTCAGACGAAGCTCCTGCTGATGAGCCCGCTATGGTAAAACAGTATCTTGACCTGCTGGCTGCAGTTTACCTGGAACTGCCTAAACCGCCAACGCATTACCAGCATTGGCCGGAAATATTAGAAAAAGGATTGACTGACCTGGCTGACAGCCCTGGCTGTTGGTCGCAGGTTGATGGGAATCATTACCTGAATGCTTACGTGTGCGACTACGCCACTCCCCCGGAGGTGATGGTTCAGCTGGCTGTGTTGCTGCCATTGCTGGATTATGTAGAATGGAGCGATACCCAGCTGCATATTATGGAAAAGATAAAGGACGGCCTGCCCGCCTTTTACGAAGAACAATATGCTACAATTATGCGCTGGCATCCTAAAGTAGCTGATAAAATGGAGGGTGAAGAGGAACAGAAAAAGCCCCTGATAATGGACTCCTGGTATTTACACCACCCGCTCCTGAATTTATCGCGCCTGGCTTTAAAAGGTGATGGGGTCGCCAAAAAACTTTTTCTCGATTCACTGGAATTTGCAATAAAGGTAGCCCATCATTTTAATTACAAATGGCCGGTGTTTTATAAAATAGATACGCTGGAAATAGTTAAGGCAGAAACACAGCCGGGCAAAGGCGGCGAAAAAGATGTGCCGGGCTTATATGCACATGTAATGCTGCAGGCGTGGGAGCTTACCGGTAGCAAACGTTTCCTTGCCGAAGCAGAAAAATCGGCGCTGAGATTAAAGGGCCTGGGGTTTGAACTGTTTTACCAGGCTAATAATACTTCTTTTTCGGCAGGTGCGTTGCTTCGCTTATTTAAAATCACCCGAAAAGAAATATATAGGGAGCTAAGCTTCCTATGCCTGGCCAATGTGTTTAAAAACGTGCGCCTGTGGGATTGCAACTATGGGTATGGCAAAAACTTTCCGTCATTTTTCGCGCTGTTTCCGCTTAACGATGCGCCATATACCGCGGTATATGAAGAACAGGAAGTGTTTTGCGCCTTTCATGATTACCTAAAACAGGCGGAGGGGGTGGAAATTCTACCGTCGCTTCGCCTGCTCATGGCGGAATATATACGTTTCCTGGTAGAGCGTGCCGTTTATTATTACCCAACCATGCTGCCGAAAGATATGCTATCCGAAGAGGTTAAAATTGGTGAGGTGGATGCTAACCTATGGATTGCTTTAGAAGACTTGCACGACGGCTGGGAAAAGTCGGGGGAAGTGGGCCAGGAAGTATACGGGGCAGGTAATGCATTCGGTATTTTGCCCCGGCATTATATGCAGGTTGAAGACCAGGACTTTATGATTTACACCGATTATCCCACCTACGGATTTTCACCAAAAAAGCACCGGCCCGCAAAATTTACGCTGGCAGGAGATGGCCGCCTTCAATGCCGCATGATGCTCGTTAAATCAGGTAAAGACAAGTTGCCTGAATTCACCGTCAAATCGGGGAAGGATGTGCTTAAAGGGAAGGTGCGAAACGGAAACCTGGAATTTATGCTGCGGGGCGACGCGAAAATTATGATTGATTGGAAATAGAATAACGGACGAGGTCGGATTTCTTGTTTATCCCTTAGCCTCGCCTTTATAATCCGCAATACTCAATCTCTCCCCGCAAAAGCTATACTCGTGCTCCTGGTTTGAGCAGATGATGGTTAGCCGGTTGGCGGCATATTTTTCAATAAGCGACAGGTACCAGTCTACGCCCTGGGTATCTAAATTGGAGGTTGGCTCATCCAGCATCAGCATAGGGGTGTCCGCGCAAAAGGCCAGGGCCAGCTTTAAACGCTGTTTCATGCCGGATGAAAAATAACGTATCATTTTGTTTTTGCTGCTTTGCATACCAAGCAGCTCAATTATTTCAGCCCTGCCAAACCCGGGCTTGTATGGTTTAAATTTAAAATGGAAGTCGATAACCTCGCTTAGGGTAAATTCTTCGATCAACTCCAAATATGGCGCGGCCAAACTTAAATGCTGAAAAACATCGTTCACTTCAACTTCAGCGCCGTTAAAGATGTAGCTAAGCTTGCCAATTGATGGCGCCAAACTACCATTCACAACCTGCAGCAAAGTTGATTTACCCGAACCGTTCGGCCCCAGTATGGCGTATGATTTATTATCGGAAAAGGTATAGTCAACCCCCCGGAAAATCCAGTCGCGGTTAAAGCGGCGGCCTATATTTTGGAGGGAGATTGTCATTGTCTGAACTCGAATTTATGGAATTAACGAATTTCCTGAATTATTCCTGGATTGAGAATTTGTTGCATCTGTTCCTTATCCCCGTTTTTAAAATTCGGGGCATTCCTAAATTCTAAAAATTCCGGTTCAGATTAACTATTCCCAAACCCCTTCATGATACCACGTTGCGAATTTTGCACGAAGTTGATAATCTCGTCGCGCTCAACGGTTGGGTTAAACTCTGCTTCGATTATATCGAGGGCTTTGGTGATGTTGTATTTTTTCAGGAAGATGATGCGGTATATCTCCTGTATTTCGTTAATGGTAGCGGCGGAAAAGCCCCTGCGGCGCAGGCCAACGGAGTTAATACCGATATAGGACAACGGCTCGCGACCTGCCTTTGTATACGGCGGAACATCCTTACGAACCAGCGAACCACCTGAAATCATGCTATGTGCGCCAATCTCGACAAACTGGTGCACTGCCGATGTACCGCCAATAAATGCATAGTCGTACACATTGATGTGGCCGGCCAGCTGCACGGCATTGGCGATGATAACATTGTCGCCGATAACGCAGTCGTGCGCCACGTGTACATAGGCCATCAGTAAACAATTGCTGCCTATGGTGGTGGTGTTTTTGTCGAGCGCGGTGCCACGGTTAAGGGTTACGCATTCGCGGATTACGGTATTGTCGCCGATAGATACTGTGCTTTGCTCGCCTTTATATTTTAAATCCTGCGGCGGTGCAGATATTACTGCGCCGGGGAAAATACGGCAGTTTTTACCGAT
>JAZJZL010000141.1:8532-66521 GCA_040389845.1 Bacteroidota bacterium | reverse complement strand
ATCGTATGTTGCTACCTTGGGCGATGGCACCAGCAAGCGTTTCTCGTTGTCAAACTCTTTCTCGCGTCCGCCTGAAAAGAAGAACGTTACGTGCGGATATTTTTCAGTTTCGGCAATACGAATCTGGTTCTTACCGGCATCCTGCAAAACTTCACCAAGCGTTCTCGACAAATCATCCTTTGTAAAAACCACCTTTACGTTTTTAAAGGTTTCATCATAGGTGGTCATCGTTATATAGTGTAGTTCCAGCGGATGCATATTGTATTCCGGGAATGCTTTTTGGGTTAGGGCAAGCGTAATTTCACGTCCCCTGTCTGTTCTAAAGTTGAAGCACAGCACCACATCGCCTTCCTTGATTACGGCAAGCGGATTGCCGTTTTCATCAACCTTGATTATCGGCTTAATAAATTCGTCGGTAACATCCTGTAAGTAAGACGACTTTATAGATTGTACAATATCTTTTGTCGGTTCACCTATGCCGTTAACCATCAGGTCGTACGCTAATTTTACGCGTTCCCAGCGATTGTCTCTGTCCATAGCGTAATAGCGCCCGATTGCAGAAGCTATTTTAACATTAGTGTTGCTGATATGCTGCTCCAAATCGGTTATAAAACCTTCGCCCGATTTAGGGTCAGTATCCCTGCCATCTAAAAATGCATGGATAAATACCTTCTCCAGGTTATATGCTCCGGCGGCATCACACAATCCTTTAACGTGTTTGATGTGCGAATGCACGCCACCATCAGATACCAGGCCGATGAAATGTACGTCTTTATTATTTTGTTTGGCGTATTCAAACGCCTCCTTTATAACCGGGTTGGTTGGAAACTCGTTATCATCAACTGCTTTGTGTATACGGCCCAATTCCTGGTAAACAACACGACCTGCACCCAGGTTCATGTGCCCTACTTCCGAATTGCCCATCTGCCCAGCGGGTAAACCAACGGCAACACCAGAGGCTTCGAGCTTTGAGTTTGGATACTTTTGCAGCATAGAATCAAAGAACGGTGTCTTAGCTGCCAATATAGCGTTCGAGGCATCGTTACGACCGTAACCCCAGCCATCGAGAATAATTAGTGCGATTTTTTTTTGTCTTTCCACAATGCAAATATAAAGGCAACGTTCTTAGTTAAATAATAATTGTTAATTAAGTTACCAAGGTGAGCGCCCGACTTTAAATCCTCCGCTAAACCCCCGCCTTCAAACTTAATTCAATAAGGCGTAAAACCAAATTACGTACTGCTCGTTTTAATTCTTGCGGGGGATATTTTATGAAACTTTTATATATGCCATTGTTTGTGCTGCTCTATTTAATACCGGTTACCGCCGGACCAATAGAACGGGTTGCCGAACTTATGCGCCAGGGTAATGTGGCTGAGCTGACCAAACTGTTTGCAGCTAACGTGGAAATAACCATACAGGATGAAGAAAACCTGTACTCCAAAACACAGGCTGGCCTCATTCTCGATAAATTCTTCAGTCAAAATAAACCCACATCGGTTAAAGTATTGCATAAGGTTAATTCAAGCCAGAATTACATATTCGGCGTAATCATCTTAAATACACAAAAAGGCCCGTACCGTATTGCCGTTACCATAAAACAAACCGGCAGCACGCCTGAGCTCATTGAGATACGGGTGGAGACGGAGAAGGTGAAATAGGTTTTGGTTCATGATTGATAGTTCATGGTTCATAGCCGCTGCAACTTTTGGCTTATAGTTGATGGTTCATAGTTCATAGCCGCTGCAACTTCTGGCTTATAGCTGATGGTTCATGGTTCATAGCCGCTGCGGTTTTCTGTATAATTTCCTGTCTTGGTTCTTGACTCTTGGTTCCTGGCTCTTTTTTCCATGAACTATGAACTATGAACCATGAACAATTTCTTACTTTTGCCCACACATTAACACATACCGGTTTGGACAAACAACTTATCGACCAATTCATTTTAAATTCTCTTACTGAAGATGTAGGCGATGGCGACCATACATCGCTGGCCACCATCCCCGCAGGTACACAGGGCAAGGCAAAACTCCTGGTAAAAGATGAAGGCATATTAGCCGGTGTAGAGCTGGCGCTGGAGATATTTCATATTGTTGACGCCGGCCTGAAAGTTAGCGTATTTATAAATGATGGCGCTAAAGTAAAACCGAAAGATATAGCTTTTGAAGTTGAAGGCGATGCACAAAACATTTTAAAAGCCGAGCGCCTTGTATTAAACTGCATGCAGCGCATGAGTGGTATAGCGACAACTACCCGCCAGATTGTTGACCTTTTAGAAGGCACAAACGCCAAAGTTTTAGACACCCGCAAAACCACACCGGGCTTACGTTACCTGGAAAAATGGGCTGTTAGAATTGGCGGCGGGGTAAACCATCGCTTCGGTTTGTATGATATGATATTGATTAAGGATAATCACGTGGATTATTCCGGCGGTATCCGGCAGGCTATCGAAAACACGCAAGAATATCTCGCTGCTCAAAACAAAAAGCTGGCTATCGAGATTGAAGTAAGAAATCTGGAGGAGCTGCAACAGGTTTTGGAAGTGGGTGGTGTAAACCGGATTTTACTGGATAATTTCAATTTTACCGACCTGCGCGATGCGGTTAATATCATCGACGGCCGGTTTATCACTGAAGCATCGGGCGGCATTACCATCGATAACATAAGGGAATATGCTGAATGCGGTGTAGATTATATATCCGTTGGCGCATTAACCCATTCCGTAAAAAGCCTGGATTTGAGTCTTAAAGCGGTAAAATAAGATTGAAATCTAACACTTTAGAGATTGACGGAATATTTATTCAAACTAGCATAAACGAGTGGATTTTCCGGGTTATTTTTTTCTTTCGCCCCCCTGGACTTTCGGACTTTCCGGACTTAATTTATTAATATTGCGGTGAAATGATAACTACCTACTCTGTTTCAGCGCTCATCCTTGCTTACTTCTGCGGCTCCATCCCCACGGCTGTTTGGATAGGCCAGGCATTTTACGGGGTTGACGTGCGGGAATACGGCAGCGGCAACGCCGGAGCTACCAACACATTCAGAGTTTTAGGTAAAAAAGCAGGCATCCCGGTAATGCTTATCGATATTTTAAAAGGCTGGACGGCGACCAGTCTTGCTTATTTTATCGGCGTATCAACAACAGGGGGGCCCCATTCTAACTTAATAAGCTACCAACTGGCATTAGGCATTGCGGCAGTTATGGGCCACTTGTTCCCTATCTTCGCCGGCTTCAGAGGTGGCAAGGGCATTGCAACGCTTTGCGGAATGGTATTGGCGGTAAATCTTGACGCAGCCTTATTTTGTGTATCGGTATTTATAGTGGTATTGCTGATAACGCGTTACGTCTCTCTTAGCTCTATAACGGCCGGCTTTGCTTATTTGGTCGGTGTTACATTTTTCTTCAACAAATACACAAGTAATCTTGTTGTGATATTCGGGATGCTGATATGCCTTTTGATTTTAGTTACTCACCAAAAAAATATCGAAAGGCTGCTAAAAGGCAAAGAGTCCCGCGTAAATTTGTTTAAGAAAAAAACTGCCGTATGAAAAAATCAATCTTTGTTGCTCCGTTACTGATTTCCCTTATTGTTTATTCCTGCGCTACCGTCCCCCTAACAGGGCGCAAACAATTATCGCTGGCTAATGATACTGAGATAAATCAGTCGGCCGCACAAAGCTATAGCCAGCTTTTGTCTGACCCTAAGACGGTTGTAATCAATAATTCCAGCGATGCACAACGTGTAAAGCGCGTTGGCAGTCAGTTAGCTACCGCTATCGAGGGCTACTTAAAAACAAATGGCTATGCCGACCAGTACAGCTTTAAATGGGAATTTAACCTTATAAAAAGCGATGAGGTAAATGCCTGGTGTATGCCCGGTGGTAAAGTTGCTGTTTACAGCGGATTGATGCCACTGGCCAAAACCGATGCTGAACTGGCTACCGTTATGGGTCACGAAATTGGTCACGCCATAGCCCGTCACTCTGCCGAAAGAATTTCTCAGCAGATGGTGGCACAGGGTGTTGGCAGTGCCGTAGGCGTAGCATCATCTAATCAGAGCACTGCGACCCAAGCTATCATTAACCAACTTTATGGCGTAGGCAGCCAGCTTACTTTGCTAAAATATTCGCGCGACCAGGAATCAGAAGCAGACCGCCTTGGACTTACCTTTATGGCCCTTGCCGGGTACAACCCTAATGCAGCGCTTACGTTCTGGCAACACATGGCCGCACAAAATAAAAACGGCGCTCCGCCTGAATTGTTAAGCACGCACCCTGCTGACGCTACCCGCATCGCCGACATTCAAAAAAGAATACCGGAAGCAATGAAATATTATACCAAGCGGTAACCTAATATATGGCGAAAAGAAAGTTCATGGAGGCTCGCTGGGAAAACCTGCTGATGCTGAATTACGAAGTACCACCCAAAATCCTGGAACCCTATCTTCCGCCTTTTACCGTTCTTGATTTATGGCAGGGTAAAGCGCTGGTCAGTATGGTTGGCTTCCAGTTTTTGGAGACTAAAGTGATGGGCGTAAAATGGCCCTTTCATGTCGATTTTGACGAGGTGAACCTGCGCTTTTATGTAAAATACTTTGACGGGAATGAGTGGAAACGAGGGGCAGTTTTTATCAGCGAGATTGTGCCGAAAAGCTTGATTGTGCTTATTGCCAATAATTTATACAAAGAACATTACCGCGCACTACCGATGCGGCATTCACAAATTCCGGCTGATAATAACCACACCGATTTCTCCTACGAGTGGAAATTAAAAGGCCGATGGAACAAGCTCGGCGCTACAGTAAACAACGAATTTAAAGATATTCAGCCCGGCAGCCCGGAAGAATTCATTTTTGAACATTACTGGGGCTATAATAAGTTGACCGATGCATCCACCATGCAATACCAGGTTGAGCATATCAGCTGGCAGGTAGCCGAAGTTACTAATCCTTTTTTTGACGGCGATATCGCTGCACTTTATGGTGAAGAGTTTTTGCCGTATTTGAGCGTTGAGCCTTACTCGGCATTTTTTGCAAATGGTTCTGCAATTAATGTGAGGATTGGGGAGAAGATACTGAAGAGTTTAGCACCTCCAAAATCGCCTGCGCTTTAAGTAAGCACTCCTTATATTCCTTTTCCGCGTCAGCATGATAGGTTATGGCACTACCCGCATGGAAGGACAAATACTGTTGCGTTTGATTATATAAAATGGTACGGATAACTACATTGAAATCAAAATCACCATCCGGGCTAAAATAGCCGATAGCACCAGAATATGCTCCCCTCCTGCTGCGTTCATATTTTTCCATTAGTTGCATGGCGCTTATTTTTGGGGCGCCTGTCATGCTGCCCATCGGGAAAGAATTTTTAATTGCCTGCACATCGTTTATTCCTTCGGCCAATTCACAAACAACGGTCGAAATCATTTGGTGTACATGGGCGAAGCTATAGATGCCGAATAATTCTTCTGTTTTAACCGTACCGGGTTTTGCAGACAATGTGAGGTCGTTCCGCACCAGGTCTACTATCATTACGTTTTCCTGCAACTCTTTCGTATGATTCCGGAGTTCGTTTATCAACGCTTCATCTTCCTGCGTTGTCTCCCCTCTTTTGGTAGTACCTTTAATCGGCTGCGATATCAGCTTATTACCGCGTTTGGCCAAAAAGCGTTCCGGCGTAGCACACAGGATGTATTTATCCCTTAGCTTAAAAAATGCCGAAAAAGGATTTGGCGAAACCTCATTCAGCTTAACAAAAACCGAGAGCGGGTCGATTACCGCACGTTCAGCAAAAAACTCCTGGCAAAAGTTGGTTACGTATATATCCCCGCGGTTGATGTGTTCTTGTATCTGCTTTACAGCATTTATATAGGCCACCTTGCTTAAGCGCGATTGGATAGTCACTTTCGCATCAGCAACATCGTTATTAATTAATTCTGCATCGATGGTTTTGAAAATTGATTCCGGATCGTCGGCTATAATTTCAACTTTATCACCCCGGAAGATGAGCATATATTGCGGCACAAAAAAATATAAGCCGGGAAAACCGAGGCTATCAGGATTTCCGGAAGTTAAATTCTCCATTTCATTTTTAAGGTCGTAAGTAAAAAAACCAGTCATCCAGCCGGGATGCTGTTGCCTGAATTGCTGTAATTGGTCGAAGGCGGTTGCAGGCTCGGCAGAGATCTCAGCTTTAACACCCACTGCGACCAGTGCATCAAACTTGCCATAGCCGTCACTAAAATCGTTCGAATCGAGGTAGCAGCATACGTCAAAACCCGAAGCCCATTGTAAAGCCTTCCTCTTATATTCCGCCAGATTTGCTAGGTATTGAATCACACCGCAAAATTAAAAAATCTAAAAATGAAAAGGCCCCATGCCGGGGCCTCTGTATACTGCGAAAATGGCTTTTACGGATGCAAAGTCAATGTTTGCTTCCTGTCCGGCCCAACCGATAAGTATTTAACCGGCACGCCTAATTCTTTTTCTAAATAATCGATATACGACTGCAGCTTGGCAGGTATTTCAGACAGTTCTGTTATTCCTGTCAAATCCTCGTTCCACCCGTCAATTTCTTTTAGTACAGGAGTAGCTTCAACGCCGCAAATATCATAAGGCATATAATCTATCTGTTCGCCTAAATAATTATAATGTGTGCAGGCATATATTTTGTCAAATCCACTTAATACGTCTGCTTTAGTCATTACCATTTGGGTAACACCATTTAGCATAATAGCATATTTAAGCGCAGGTAAATCTATCCAACCTGTACGGCGTGGGCGACCGGTAGTCGCGCCAAACTCATGACCTATTCTACGCAGCTCTTCACCTGTTTCGTTATTCAATTCAGTAGGAAACGGGCCACCGCCAACACGGGTGCAATAAGCTTTAAAAATGCCGATTACATCACCTATTTTATTTGGGGCAATTCCCAAACCGGTACAAGCGCCGGCGGTAGTTGTATTTGATGATGTTACAAACGGATATGAGCCAAAGTCAATATCCAGCATCGTGCCTTGTGCACCCTCTGCCAATACTTTTTTGCCCTTTTGCAGGTAATCATTTACCAGGTGCTCCGAGTCAACCAACTTGAATTTGCTGATTAAATCAACCGCTTCAAAAAAAGCTGCTTCACGTTCGCTAAAATCAGCAACTTCGCCATAAAGCGAGGTTAGCATAGATACATGCTTATCAACTAATTTTTGATAACGCTCTTTAAAGTCCGGCAAAGTAATATCACCAACACGCAAACCGTTACGCCCGGTTTTGTCCATATAAGTTGGACCAATACCTTTTAACGTCGAGCCAATTTTGCCTTCACCCATCTTCTTTTCAGAAGCGGCATCAAGCAACTGGTGGGTCGGTAAAATCAGGTGTGCCTTTTTGGCTATCATCAGGTTGCCTTTGGCCAGCAAATCGTGACCGGCGTCCTTCAGCTTGTCTAATTCTCTTTTTAGAGTTATAGGGTCAATTACAACACCATTACCTATAAGGTTCATGGTATTTTCAAAGAAAATGCCCGAAGGTATCGTGTTTAAAACAAATTTTTTACCGTCAAACTCCAATGTATGCCCGGCATTCGGCCCACCCTGGAAACGGGCAATCAGGTCGTAACCTGCGCTTAATACATCAACAATTTTTCCTTTACCTTCATCGCCCCACTGGAGCCCTAATAATACGTCAACAGCCATTAATTTCTTTTTTGGAAGTATCTATTAATTCTTTTTAAATTCTCTTATTCAATGGCTCTTTCAAAACAAATGAATGAGCCATACCGCCGTTCCGGCATTAATTCTTGTTATAAAATCGGGGATTTATTTACTGAACTTTTCTATCGCAAAAGCCTGCACGCAGTTTTTCGCAATTACCATACAAGTTTAACGAGTGGTGTTTTATCTCAAATTTCAGCAGCTGGCCCATCATGCTTTGTATTTGCTGTATGCGCGGATCGCAAAACTCAACTACTTTGCCGCAATCGATACAGATAATGTGATCATGTTGCTTATAGCCATACGACTTCTCAAACTGCGCCATGTTTTTCCCGAACTGGTGTTTGGTCACCAAATCGCACGATACCAGCAATTCAAGGGTATTGTACACCGTCGCCCTGCTAACGCGGTATTTTTTATTTTTCATGTGGATGTACAACGACTCCACGTCAAAATGGTCCGACCGGGAATATATTTCTTCGAGTATTGCAAAACGCTCAGGGGTTTTCCTGAGGTTTTTATTTTCAAGGTACGCCTCGAAAATCTTCTTAACCATGGGTATGGTTTCCTGTTGAGACATTTTTATGTATTAAAGGACAAAGTTATGAAAATAATATAGAAACAAGAGCCAAGAATCAAGAACCAAGAGTCAAGACTAAAAAATTAAAGCTAAATACATTCGCTTCTTCTATCTTGATTCTTGGCTCTCACTCAAGACGCTTTCTCAATCGCCGAATCAAACCTGTTTACGCCGGTTATGCCTTTTACCGTTTTTAGTTTTCGTATCAGGTTATCCAGGTGGTCGGTATCGTTTACATATACCATAATCGAACCTTCAAAAATGCCGTTATCACTATCGACGGTAATCGAGCGTATATTCACTTTAAAATCCTGCGAGATTACAGTAGTCAATTGGTTGATAAGACCCACCTCATCAATACCTGTTATTCTCAAGCCAGTTAAAAATGCCAATTCCTGCTGGTTTGTCCATTTAGCTTTTACAATCCGGTAGCCGTAATTAGCCATCAACTTGGCGGCGTTGGGGCAATTGGTACGGTGTATTTTTATGCCATCGCTAACCGTTACAAAGCCAAACACATCATCGCCGGGGATTGGATTACAACAATTGGCCAGCTTATAGTCAATCTTTTGCATATCCTCGCCAATCAACAGCATATCACTGTCTTTGGCCTTTATGCTGCGCATCAGGCCTTGCAATTGCTCGGCTTCTATCCTGTCCTGCGGTTTGTTCTCTATCGTTTTTTCGGAAGCCTGGTATTCTTTCAGGTCCCTCATATCGATGGTACCTTTGGCAATACTATAGAAAAGGTCCTGGGTTGACGGCAGCTTAAAAAAGTAGCTCAGCTTCTGAATGTTCTCTGAATTGTAAGTGATCTTCAACGATTTCATCTTACGCTCCAATATTTCCTTGCCATCTTCGGCCACTTTCCGCTTTTCCTCCTTCAGCGCCGATTTTATTTTGGCCTTGGCTTTAGCCGTAACCACTATATTCAGCCAGTCTTCTTTAGGCGTTTGCTTGCTCGACGTAATTACCTCTACCTGGTCGCCGTTTTGCAGTTTGTGGCCAAGCGGCACCAATTTATGGTTAACCTTAGCACCGATGCAGCTTGCGCCTACGTCAGTGTGAATTTCAAAAGCGAAATCAAGCGCGGTCGCGCTCAATGGCAACTGAATTAACGCTCCTTTTGGCGTAAAAATGAATATCTCATCCGAGAAAAGGTTCATTTTAAAATCATCCAGGAAGTCGAGCGCGTTCGAGTCGGGGTTTTTAAGCATATCCCTAACCTTTTGCACCCATAGGTCGAGCCCGCTGTCGGTCGACGATTCCTTATATTTCCAATGCGCGGCAAAACCCTTTTCCGCAATTTCATTCATGCGTTTGGTACGAATCTGCACTTCAACCCACTGGCCCCGCGGACCCATTACCGTGGTATGCAGCGACTCATAGCCATTTGCCTTTGGCGATGACACCCAGTCGCGCAACCTGTCGGGGTTTGGCCGGTACAGGTCGGTAACTATCGAATATGCTTTCCAGCAATCGGCTTTTTCGCTTTCGGGTGTGCTATCTAAAATAATACGGATGGCAAAAAGGTCATACACTTCCTCAAAAGGAATCGCCTTCTTTTTCATCTTATTCCAGATAGAATGGATAGATTTAGGCCTGCCGAATAAGTCTGCTTGTAAACCCTGACCTTCCAATGTCTTTTTTACCGGATCGATAAAATCCCTGATAAACTTTTCCCGCTCCGTTTTCTTTTCGTTAAGCTTGTTTTTAATGAACTGATAGGTTTCCCTTTCCATGTATTTCATCGAAAGGTCTTCCAGTTCTGATTTGATAGCGTACAGCCCCAGGCGATGTGCCAGTGGCGCATACAGGTACACTGTCTCTGATGAAAGCTTCAGCTGCTTATCCCGTGGCATAAACTCCATGGTACGCATGTTGTGCAGGCGGTCGGCAAGCTTAATCAATATTACGCGTACGTCATCAGCCAGCGTAAGCAACATTTTGCGAAAGTTCTCCGCCTGTAATGAGCTGTTGGTGTCAAAAACTCCTGATATTTTGGTGAGACCATCGATAATCATGGCCACTTTTTTACCAAATTCCCTTTCTATATCTTCAAGGGTCATATCAGTATCTTCAACCACATCATGCAGCAAGGCGCATACTATCGAGGTAGTACCCAGGCCAATCTCTTCGGCAGCTATTTGCGCAACGGCTATGGGATGATAAATATAAGGTTCGCCGGATTTGCGGCGCATATCTTTATGGCTTTCAAGCGCCATCTCGAATGCCTTGCGTATCATTCGCTTATCGCCCTTTTGCAAAGTCGATTTTGATGCACGCAGCAAGGCCCGGTATCTTTTTAATATCTCGTTCTTTTCGGCTTCAACGTCTATCACTAAGTCCTTCATCGTATCAGTTTATGCTTTATAGCGTTAAATATCACAACCTTACAATAAAAATTATAATTGCAGGTTATAATAATTACCAAAATAATTTGCATTATTTTTGTTCTACGTAAAATTATGAAATTTATTGGCTTATCGCTGTTGTTTTGTTGTTTAATGGGTGCCGCAAGCGCTCAAACAAAACCGCCTGCGCCATTAATTTTAGGCAAAAATGATACCATTCGCACCTATCTTACGCTCGATAGCGGCAGGCTTACACCCTGGATTGTTTTAAACGAAGTAAAGATTGAAGAAAAGCGCATTTTTAAAAGCCAGGCCGACCTTGACGCCTACCGCCGTTTACGCTATAATGTGATGAAAGTATTGCCTTATGCGAAATTTGCCGGGCAACGCTACCGCCAGCTACAACGCGACCTTGCCCTAACCGGCGATAAGCACAAACAAAAAGAATTGATAAATTCCTGCGAAACCGAAATAAAAGGCGTGTTCAATAAGGAGATCAAGGACATGACAATTAGTCAGGGCGAGGTACTGATAAAGCTGATTGACCGTGAAACCGGTTACACCAGCTATGCCCTGGTACATGAATTAAAAGGTGGTTTTAAAGCGTTCCTTCTGCAATCGGCCGCCCGTATTTTTGGCCATAACCTGAAAGAGGAGTACGACCCTGCTGAACAAAAAGATATTGAAGCCATCCTGAACCAGGCGGGGTATGTTTCATCTAACAATTGATAATGATTGATAAAAGCATTTACCAGTTTAACGTTCTACAGTTAAACGGTGAGGAAATTAGTTTGTCTGAATACAAGGATAAAGTTCTGCTCATAGTTAATACCGCTTCGCAATGCGGATTTACGCCCCAGCTAAAAGAGCTCGCCCAACTAAAGAAAGACTTCCCTAACGGCGATTTCGAAATACTCGCCTTTCCGTCTAATGATTTCGGGAACCAGGAACCGCTTGAAGGCAAAGCGATTGAAGATTTTTGCCAGGTGCAGGAAGTAAATTACCCGGTCTTTGAAAAATTAAGAGTTCGCGGGCCATATGCGCATGCGCTCTACAATTTTTTTGCCGATAAGAAGCAAAATGGCAAGTTTGGCTCAGTACCCCGCTGGAACTTTCATAAATTCTTAATCGATAAATCCGGGCAGGTAGTTGATTTCTTTTTCCCTTTCACCAAACCAACTACCTCCAAAGTAAAAAAACGCATAGCGAAATTACTGGGGGAAAGTAAAAGTTAAGTCAGAATCAAGATACAAGAACCAGGAATCAAGACAAATAATCCCACAGTATCTATATTTGTCCTAAAATTTTATTTCTATTTTTTTCTCCATTCATGGTTCCCGATTATTGGTTCTTAAAAATAAACTATGCTTAAATTAGATATTTTAGTTTTATCGGTTCACCCGGACGATGCCGAGCTTGGGTGTGCCGGCACGCTCTTAAAACATATTGCACAAGGTAAAAAAGCCGGTATTGTTGACCTTACCCGGGGCGAGCTTGGCACAAGAGGCTCCGCTGAGATAAGGGATAAGGAAGCTGCCGAATCCGGGCGTATACTTGGCCTGGCAGCTCGCGAAAACCTGGCTATTCCTGATGGTTTTTTTGAAAACACGAAAGAGTACCAGTTAAAAATCATTGCTGCAATCCGCAAATTTCAGCCAGAGATATTAATTACCAACGCCTATCACGACAGGCACCCTGATCATGGCCGCGCAAACAAATTGGTTGAAGACGCTGCATTTTTAGCAGGATTAAGAAAAGTTGAAACTTACAGTGCCGATGGAGAATTGCAGGAAGCCTGGCGCCCAAAGCAGGTATTGCATTTTATACAGGATAACTATATCCACCCTGATATATTGATTGATGTAACAGATTTTTGGGATAAAAAGATTGAAAGCATCCGTGCATTCGGCTCACAGTTTCACAATCCTGAATGGACAGACGAGCCCCAGACCTACATTTCGTCCCCGGAATTTATACAGGTAGTTGAAGCCCGCGCACGCGAGTTTGGCAAAAGTATAAATGTTAAATATGCAGAAGGCTTTACTTCGAGAAAGATTTTGGGGGTAGATAGCCTGTTTGATTTGAGGTAGAGGTTAGAGATTAGTTGATTAGAGATCAGAGATTAGGAACTATCGTTACAACTAATCTTTGATCTCCAGTCTTTAATAACTAATCACGCTTTCACGTACTCGAAACGATTATTTTCGTGACTGCGCTCTCTTTTTAGTTTATGCTCGTTGGCAAGCTTCAGCAATATTCCCGACAATTCAGAGGTTTTGAAATCTGAATCGAAGTTTTCTTTGCAATAGTCTGCAATTGATGAAATTGTATGGCGGGTGTCAAAGAAATCGGTAGAAAGCAACTGATTTAACACTTTGGTAGCGCCTGGCTTTTTGCCGTTCCTCATATGGGTGTGGCTTTCACCATTTTCGCGTGGCTTAAAGGTCTTTTTTAAATGCAATTCAGGATTCTCACCCTCTCCTCTTTCCGCCTCAATCATTGCATCCAGCAATCTGTCAACAATCCTAACCTGTACCGCCTCAGATTGGAACGCATTTACAACTTCGGAGATCTCCACAAGCTGTTTCTTTAACTTTTCAATATGCTTACTCATGTTTCAAATACCCTGTTAAAATAATAAAGTGCGCTACATCAACACCATCAGCATAATACCCCCATAATATGCCGATTTTGGTGAAAAAATAGTAAATGTTATCCGGTAGATATCTAATTAACGCCGGTTAAACATTTTATTGCAGAGTTAATGGAAATATGCCTAATTTCCATTAAAAACAGGTTTTTGTATCAATTGTTTTACAATGAGGTTACAATACAGCAGATATTTTTTCGAGTATTTCCAGGCCCTGGTCGATATGTTTTTGTTCAATAATAAGTGCCGGTCTGAAGCGTATGCTTTGCTCGCCGCAGCCGAGGAACATTACGTTCTGTTCCATCCCTTTAGAAATCAATTTATTCCTTGTGGTTGTATCAGGAAAATCAAAGGCAGTTAGCAAACCTTTGCCCCGTACATTGCTGATGATAGCATATTTATCAGAAAGTTCGATAAGCCGTTGCTGTAAATAGTCTCCCATTTTAGCGGCGTTATCGCAAAGGTTATCCTCATCAATAATATTCATAATTTTTGATGAGCGCACCATATCAACCAGGCTACCACCCCATGTGGAGTTAATACGCGACGAAACATTGAATACGTTGTTCTCAATTTCATCTACCTTACGGCCGGCCAGTATGCCGCATACCTGCATTTTTTTACCAAAGGCAAGTATATCCGGACGCGCTTTTTCGCCGAAATGTTCGTGGGCCCAGAATTTGCCGGTAAGACCTACGCCGGTTTGTACTTCATCATATATCAGCATGGCTTCATTCTCATCGGCCAAAACACGCAGTTGTTCTAAAAACTCTTTGCGTACGTGGTTATCCCCGCCTTCTGATTGTATCGGCTCGATGATAATCGCGCAAACATCATCCTTGTTTACCTCGAAAGCTTTTTTAATTTGAGAGATGGATAGTTCTTCCCTTCTCAATAAGTCTTCGTGGTTAGCGTCGCTATACGGGAAATTCATTTTCGGAACCGATACCCGCGGCCAGTCGAATTTGGCAAACCATTTAGTTTTTACCGGCTGCGTATTAGTTAAACTTAATGTATAGCCCGAACGACCGTGAAATGCCTGCTCGAAGTGAATCACTTTAAAACCGCGCTCTTTGGTGTAGCCTTTAGCGAAGTTCTTCTGAACCTTCCAGTCCATGGCCACCTTAAGCGCGTTCTCTATAGCCAGCGAGCCGCCTGCTATAAAAAAGGCATGCGGCAAGCAGTCTGGTATACCTACGCGACCAAAAGTCTCCACAAACTCTGCATATTGAGTGGTATAGATATCTGAGTTTGATGGATTAGTCAACGCTGCCAGCATCAGGTTCTTTTTAAACGCCTCGTCGTCCACCATCTTAGGGTGATTATAGCCTAAAGGCACCGAAGCGAAGCAGGTAAAAAAGTCTAAAAGTGTGCGGTTATATTTTGCATCGTAAATATAAACGCCCTTACTTTTTTCCATGTCAAAAGTCAGGTCGAAGCCATCGGCTAATACATGCTTCTGTAACGAAGCTTGAACATCTTGAGGAGATACGAGCAGGTTGTACATATATAATTGGTTTGTACAAATCTACCAAAAAGGCCTCAAAATGCAAATTTAGGCGGTTTTTGAACCGATAGGCCAAAAAGTAACTTTAAATTGTTTAAAGTTACTTTTTGTACCAATGTCTGTTTTGGTCGCCGGAATTTTAGGATGGCCGGCTAAAATATTTTCAAAAATTCTGCGTGCTGGGGCCAAAAGTTTACAATCTTTCGCCGTGCTGCGTTATATCCAAACCAATTTCTTCTTCTTCGGCAGACACACGCAACGGAGATATCATGTCTGTAATTTTAAGCAGCGCCAGTGAGCCAAAAAATGCGAATATCGATACGCCAACCAAGGCGATCAACTGCACAAAAAACAAATGCGTGTGGCCGAAAAACAAACCGTCGCCGGTTGTATTACCCGCGTTTACTTTTTGATTGGCAAACACACCGGTAAGCAACATACCCACCATACCGCCTACGCCGTGGCAAGGGAATACATCCAGCGTGTCGTCGATAGAAGTACGGGTGCGCCATTCAACCACCAGGTTACTCACCACTGCGGATATGATACCGATAGCCAATGAATGCGGCACCGATACAAAGCCTGCAGCCGGTGTTATCGCCACCAAACCTACTACAGCACCAATACAAGTACCCATTGCCGATGGCTTTTTGCCCCGCAGCATATCAAAAAATATCCAGCTAATACCCGCGGCGGCTGATGCCGTGGTGCTTGTGGCTAATGCTGTAACGGCTAAATGATTGGCGCCAAAGGCCGAGCCTGCGTTAAAACCAAACCAGCCGAACCAAAGCAAGCCGGTGCCTATCATTACATAAGTTATCCTGGCTGGAGCGTGGTCGGCGTCTTTTCTCTTCTTTAAATATAAAGCCGAAGCCAGGGCAGCCCAGCCTGCCGACATGTGCACAACTGTACCGCCTGCAAAATCAAGCACGCCCAGTTTACTTAAAATGCCGTCCGGATGCCAGGTGATGTGCGCAAGTGGCGAAAATATAAATATGGTGAATAACACCAGGAATATGATATAGGAGTTAAAACGGATTCGCCCGGCAAAAGCACCTGTAATAAGTGCGGGTGTGATGATGGCGAACTTAAGCTGATACATGGCAAACAACAGTAAAGGAATGGTCGGCGCCAGTTTCCAGACAGAATCGCCCAGCATGCCTTTCATCATAAAAAACGTAGACGGGTTACCGATAAAGCCGCCGATGCTATCACCGAATGCCAGGCTAAACCCAAACATTCCCCAAAGCACCGTTATTATAACCATGCATACGATACTTTGCAGCATGGTAGAAATAACGTTCTTTTTATTCACCATGCCGCCATAAAAGAAGGCTAAACCCGGTGTCATAATCAAAACCAGTGCTGTCGACATCAGCATCCAGGCTATATCACCGGTACTATAATGCGGGTCTGGTGTTTTTTTAAAATCAACAGATGGGAAAATAAAAGTTAAAACCAAAATGAAGACTATAATCGCAAACGGAAAGTATCTTTTCATACAATTTTTAAAATTCTCTAAAATTTATCGTTAAAATGAGGTTTATAACAATGTAAAAATCGATAAAAAGTTAAATATTTAAAGAAACCAATAAAAAATTAGCAAATCAATACAAAAACAAGTTTTTAATTTCAATTATGTAATTATCGATGCAAGAGTTAGCGTTTAAAATGAGAAAATTATAATTTATGCAATATAATTTAAGAATAATTACAATTGATTTTGATTTATATTATGATATTTATCACAAAATACACCTTAAAAGAAACTATATATAAAACAAAACCCGGCTTTTGGGCCGGGTTCTTCATAATATAGGTTTGGATTGGTTCTGGTCTGTTTTTTTAGTTTGTCTGCCGTTTCATAAAATATGGCTTCCATCAAAAAGTTGCTGAAATTAGATTTTTATTTATTAAAAACAAAATAAAAATAAGATTTAAGGCAAAAAAAATACCAAAGGTTGATTTTTAGAATAGTTTGACTAACATCTGCGGCCACATCCCCAATAAAACAATCAAAACAGATACAAATACCCCAAAAATCACCACATTTTGAGATTTTATAAGTGTATTTTTAACAATTTCTGTACGTTTAAGGAACAAGTTCAATGGGATCTTTATATAGTAGAATAGCGATACCACAGTAGTTAACGCCCCGGTAAGCATCAGCAACAATAGCCAAATGTTGTGGTCATGCTGGTAAACTGAGTAAACTGATGAAAATACGAGTACTTTCCCTGTAAAACCTGCGCTTACCGGCAAGCCCGTTAATGATACCAGCACAATAACGAAACAAATAGAAGCTACCGGATATTTAAGGCCAAGTCCCTTATAGCTGCTGATATCATCCGCATCGAGCGTATTGGCGAAATAGGTAGCGAGGGCGAGCGCGCCGATATTAGCGATACCATATACTGCCAGGTAAAATATCACCGCCGCTACACCTGCCGAGTCGTAGGTAACCACGGCCATCAAAGCAAACCCGGTATGGCCAATGCTTGAATAAGCCAACATACGTTTAACGTTCTTTTGCAATATCGCCGCAAAGTTGCCGGCTATCATGGTTACGATGCCAATGACGCTTAATACCAGCTTAAAATCAAAGGCGTTCCATTTTTCAAAGTAGATGAACGGTCGCAGGAAGTTAATGAGCAGGCCAAACGCTGCTATTTTAGGGAGTGTGGATAGCCAGGCTGTAACCGGTGTCGGTGCACCTTCATACACATCGGGCACCCAAAAATGCACCGGCACAAAGGACAACTTAAACCCTATGCCAATTAATACCAACGCTAAAGCCAACGCTACTGCAACCGGGCTAGCCTGCATCAGTCCCGGCAATAAATTGCCGCTGAATAAATTTAAGGAACCACCAAATCCGTACAACAGCGATATGCCATACAGCATTATAGCCGATGACGCCGCTCCAAATAAAACGTATTTCAACCCTGCCTCGGCACTAAACCTGCTCTCGCTGCGGTAGGCCACCATCAGGTAGGAGGCGATGGAAACCATTTCGATAGCCAGGTAGATGGACAGCAAATTCACCGCCATGGTCATCAGGTGCAGGCCAAGAACTGAACCTATGGCAATCGAGTACAAATCTGAGAGGCCCTTGCGGTGCGCTTTCAGCCGGTTATCCCATTCAAAATAAAGAATGATGATTGCTGCCAACGCGTCGATAATCAGCTTAAAGTTGATGGCTACGCGATTAAGCAGCAGCATCTCGCCAAATAAAAACTGACCGGTAAGTCGTCCGCTGGCGTAAAGCAATTGAATTTGCTGGTAATCCCGTTGAATTACCAGCAAAAGCCCGGCAAATGCTATTATCCGGCAAAGCTTTTCGGAGTTGCGGCCAAAGAACAAGTCTGTTACCAATACCAGGATAAACAATATCGCCAGATAAATCTCCGGTAAAAAGAACGGGATACTTCCTAAGGTGTTATTTATCGAACCGGGTATAAATGGTATCAGGCTATGCATTATTATTATTGAACTATTACCGACTGGCTTTTTGGATATTTAACCATGTATTTTAATTGCAGCTTTTTATCGTCCTGCGAATTTAGTGTTAAATTCCATGAAACCTTGCCTGTGGTTAAATCTGGTTTAACCCCGGATGTTTCCTGGACTTCAACTTCTATATTTGAATTCTGCGAAATTGGCACCTGGTCTTCTACCAAAAGGTCTATCTTTTGATTTTTGCGGTTTTTAATTGCTATCACCCAGTTTTTGGTTTCCTTTTTATTTGAACCGAAAGTCTGGTTTTGGGTAAGATTTTTTTCGAGGGTGCGGGTAACTACGATATTTTTATCAATACCCATCGAAAGATTTAAGGTATCTGCAGCATTATTCACGTCAATTAACGACTTGCCGATATAGGTACCTTCGAAATACAGGTTCGCCTCGCCCGAAAGAAAGTTATATTTATTCCAGTCGGTTAACTGGGCGGTCAGGAATACATCGGTGTTTATTTTAGGCGCAACATAGTACTGGAAGCCCGACTTGACTTCAACCTGGTTTATTTCCACCAAATACTGCTTGCCGTCAGTAGGTATAGAATAAGGGTTATCGATGTTGAATTCTACATTGGTTTGATTCTCAAATGTGTTAACGGCAATCGGTGTAGTATTTACTTGCATACCGGCTACCCGACCTGCCAACGCCCGGGCTGTTTCCTTAACGCCGTAACCGGAAGTGACTACAACTTCCTTTAACTCCGTTGCATTGGTTTCCAGCCGCGCATTCATAATACTACCGGTTATCGGTAAATCCTGCCTTTTATATCCCACAAAACTAAAAGTCAGGCTTTTGGCTGAAGGCGGCACTCTTAGGGTAAAATTACCATAGTCGTTTGTCTGCGTAGCGATAGAGGTCCCGGTAACCGAGACAGATACGCCCGGCAATGGTAGATTATCATCGCTGCCGCCGACGTTGCCTGTAATAGAAGTTACAGCAACGTTAGGCTGGTTATAATACATTTGCGAGTTCAAAAAGTAAGGTGTAAGCTCAGGCTTTGAGCCGCTCGCAATCGGGTTACCGGTAGATAAGGTGAGCTTTACGTTCTTCCACTCTTCGCCACTTTGCTGGCTAACATTTGCCTTATAAGCTATATTCACCGGGCTGTTTATATTTTTTGCCCTTATGTCGTAAGTTGGGTACCAGCCTGCATTTTGCACCACATAGCTCAATGTAAATAATGATTGCAACGCATTTTTTGATGATACCGTTACCCTGATGTTGCTGGTAACAGCGCTGCGTCCCCGGTTAATGTCGGCAATTTGCATATCGTATTTCTGCAGTTCTGCATTTAGTGCTTCTATTTGATTAGTTACAGCCTGCTGTTTTTCCTTCAGCGATGTTAGCCGTGCTGTCTGAAAATCCAAAGCTTCTCTTAGCTTCAGTACATCAAGCGTCAAATTGTCCGCCTTCACAACCTGGTTCTTTGCAATCATTACTTCTTCCTGCTGGTAAATAGCCTTCAGGCTGTTTTGCAGGGATATTTTGTCTCTTAGTTCTTTTTGGCGGGCCTGCAACTCTACCACTTGTTTCACTTTCAGTTCTTCTCCCAGGAAATTCAACTCGTGTTTAACCGAAAGAATGGTAAAGTCGCCATTAGAATGTACCTGTATACTTTGAACATCGATACCCGGCGATATTCCGCCGAAAACAAGATCCGAAGTTCCGACTGATACGTTTACCATCGCGTTGCGTGTCACCTGCGCCCCTTTTAAAAACACTATCACTTTGTCTACTTTCGATGTTACCTTTTGTCCTTCATCGGCCTTAACTGCGGCGGCCATGAAAAGTATCAGCGCTGCCATTAATAAATTCTTAAACATAATCCTTTAGCTTAAATAAATACTTCCTGTTAATTCAATCTCATTTGAGGATTGTACATACAGGATGCGAGCGCCGGCTGTTTTCCATAAAGAAAACGCGGCTATTTATTTCGCCTGGAGGAAATTTATAAAACTAACTACAGATTCATTGATCTTATCGAATACCAACGAAGGCATTATGCCTAAAATGAGCGCGATGAAGGCCAATGGCATAAGTGTTAGCTTTTCGCGGAAGTTGAGGTCGGTAAGGGCTGTTTTCCATACGGAACCGCCTTTGAGGTTAAGTGTACCGAAGAACATGCGCTGGAGCGTCCACAGAAAATAAGCGGCGCCAAGCAATATGCCTACCGAACCGCATATAGCCATCCAGTGGGGTAGGTTACCATTAACTGATGCTGATTTAAACGCTCCGGTTAGCGAGAATGCCTCGCCGATAAATGCCGAAAAACCAGGCAACCCCAGCGAAGCAAAAAAGGCAATGATTACAAACGCCGCATATCGTGGCATGATGGTGGTCAGTCCGCGGAAGTGGTTAATGCCTCTATCGTGCACGCGGTTGTAGATAACCCCAGCCAGGAAGAACAGCATGGTTGATAAAAAGCCGTGGCTAACCATTTGCATTACCGCTCCGCTCAAACCTTCGGTGGTCATGGAAGCGATGCCCAGCAGCACAAAGCCCATGTGTGAGACGGATGAATAGGCAATCATACGCTTTAAATCATGCTGAGACAGGGCATTTAATGCACCGTATATGATGGATATCACGCCGAGCAGGCCCAGCCAGTAAGCATCAGCATGCGCAATCTCGGGGAAAATACCAACTGCTATCCTGATAATGCCATAGCCTCCAACTTTTAACAATATGCCGGCCAGTATGATAGAAACCGGTGTCGGGGCCTCCACGTGCGCATCAGGCAGCCATGTATGCAGCGGCACCAGCGGCACCTTAATGGCAAAGGCGATAAACAAAACAATAAAGCCAACGGAACGCGCGGAAAAACCTAAAATTGAATCCCGGGTGACGACGGCAAATACAGACCCGGGCTGATAATTCGCCGGGTTCATCATCTGTATCATATTAAAAGTGTGCTTGCCAGTAGCGGGATCGGTAACCGAAAGGTAAAGACCTATCATCACCAGCAGCATAAACACCGAACCGAATAAGGTGTACAGGAAAAACTTTATAGCTGCGTATTCGCGCCTTGCGCCGCCCCACATGCCTATCAGGAAATATAACGGCAGCAGCATCAACTCGTAAAAGATATAGAACAGGAAGAAATCCAGCGCGCAAAATACGCCGATAACAGCCATATCCAGGATCAGAAACAGTACAAAAAAACCTTTCAGGTTGCTTTTTATCTCCCACGAGGCCAGCGAAGCCACAACCATCACAGCCGATGTCATTACCAGCAACGCGACGGAAAGTCCGTCTATCCCCACAAAATAATCTATCTGCATTTTACCCAATGAGCCCAAGTCAAGACTTATCCAGGGCAGTTTTTGGATGAATTGAAATTGTTCTTCGTGATTTACACCGGCAAATGATGCCCCTGTTTTAAAATTGCAGTAAATCCATACCGCCATTCCCAGCTGCAACAACGTGGCGCCCAGCGTTATAAATTTAAAGCTATGCCTCCACGCCGATGGCAGCAACGCAATCAGCAGCGCGAAAACTATAGGAATAAATATGAGGAGGGTAAGAATGTTCATGCTGAGCGAAGAGTTAGAGTCAAGAACCAAGAGTCAAGAATCAAGACAGAAAAATAAGACATACGCAGGCCGGTCAAAGACCTTTCGTCCTTTACCTTTAAGCTTTCGCCTTTCACATTTAAGCTTTCACTTAACATCTAATATCTAAATAATAGAAAAATAAAAAATGCTAATATCACTACCAGCATGCTGTAAAGGTAATACTGTACCTTACCGCCCTGGAAACGGCGTGCAAAGTTACCTATTGCATGTACTGCATCGCCTATTGTATGTAAAAATCCATCGATAATCCATTTATCCGTCCAGGCCGCGGCTTTGGCTGCGCCCATTGCAACTTTACCCAGGGTATGGATAAAACCATCTATCACCCGCCTGTCGAACCAGAAGGTGCTGCGGCCTAAATTTATTACCTGCTTAACGATGTATTTTTTATAAATATCGTCGATGTACCATTCATTAAACGATAATTTCCACAAAACGCCGGTCTGCACAAAAGGGCTTACTTTACGTTTTGCATAAACTACATAAGCGCCATAAATAACCAGTAAGTTGAAAATATTAACACATAACGGCACTATAAAATGCAGGAAGCCCGCTCCTGGCGCGCTAGCTGAATGTGACATTCCGCTAAACAACCATGATTGTTGATAGCCAACCGGGTTAAACGAAAACAATGGGAACAAGCTGCAAATGGCTAAAAATATCAGCGAGGCCTTGTACAACCAACTGCCATCGCTAATGTGCAGCTGAAGCGCAGGGAAGCGGTCTTTTAATCTTAATTCACCAAAAAAGACTTTTACAATTAACCTGATTACGTAAAACGCGGTCAGCCAGGTGGTCAGCACTGCAAATACGGGTACGAACATAAAAATCCAACTTTTATGCACTGACCATTCGAAGGCCTGGATTAAAATTCCATCTTTTGATAAATAACCAGAGGTAAGCGGTAACCCAATCAAAGCCAGGCCGCCAATGAGAGCAGTAATAAAGGTAACCGGCATTTTTTTGCGCAGGCCGCCCATGTTCAATATGTTTTGTGGGTCGATATCGAGCTTATTATCATCGCGGATGTGTGCCACCTGGTGGATAACGATACCGGCAACCAGGAACAGCAGGCACTTAAAAAACGCATGTGTAACCAGGTGGAACAACGATGACGAATAAGCCCCGATGCCCATAGCCATTACCATGTACCCGAGCTGCGATATGGTTGAATACGCGAGTATCCGTTTCAAATCGTTTTGAGTAAGGGCAATAGTCGCCGCCATAAACGCGGTGAAGCAACCGGCGATTGCGAGGAAATTAAGCTCCGTGCTGTTAAACATTGGATAAACCCTACCCAGTAAAAACACACCCGCTGCAACCATGGTGGCAGCGTGTATTAAGGCAGAGACCGAAGTCGGCCCCTCCATTGCATCGGGCAGCCAGGTATGCAATGGAAATTGTGCTGATTTTGCAGCAACGGCGAGGAAGATACCTGCAAATGCCATGTAATGCCAAACCGGCGGTAATATTTTGATAGCCCCGCTAATCCACAATCCGCCAGAAGCATTTTGCACCAGGTTAACCCCGGAAATTTCAATTCCATTTCCTAAGCCTAACAAGCCAGCGACGTGATATGAACCAAAAAGGGTATCTAAATCGAACGTTTTATATTGCGCAAAAAAGATCAGGATAGCAACCAGCAACCCTATATCCCCTATCCTGTTCATAATAAAGGCCTTCTTATTAGCCTGCACAGCCTTATGCCGGGTAAACCAAAAACCGATTAACAGGTACGATGAAAAACCAACCAGTTCCCAGCACATATAAAACAGCACCAGGTTATCTACCACCACAAGGGCCAGCATACTGAAACAAAACAAGCTTAGGTAAGCGAAGTAGCGGCTATAACCCGTATCGTCCTTCATGTAAGCGATTGAGTAAATGTGCACGGGCAGCGCAACCAGGTTTACCAGTAAAAGCATGAGCACCGAAAGGTTATTCAGCAAAATGCCTGCATATACTTTTGTATCGCCAATGGTAAACCAAAGTATTTTTTGATGCACCAGGTGATTGGTGTTCCAAACCTTTGCAAACACAAATGCCGATAGCACGCAGCTGAGCAATATTGCGCCGGTTGATATCCAACCTGGAACTTTGCTGCCTTTAGCCGGGAAAAATATATTAACTGCAAAGGCAAGCAAGGGCAGCAACACTGCCGCGAGCATAAATTTTATGGTGAGGGTATCTATAGCTTGTAAAAACTCCAATGCTTACTTTTTCGTTGTGATAACTACATCGGTTCCGGATTTCGAGAACTTCACTTTCGCGATCTTTTCCCTGGTCAGGTTAGATAATCTTGTAAGGCCGTCCTGTCCTTTATTGCACGGGGTGCCGTCGACCGAATAAGTCAAACCCGAGTCATCGTTATTATGTTCGCCCAGGTATTTTTTATAATCGCCGGAAAGCTCAGCAAAGTTATGCTGATACTTTTTAATTGCACCGGCCTTGGTAACAACAACTACTAAACCGCCTTTCGATGAACCATATTCAGGATAGTCCTTACCGTCTTTTAATACAGTAACCGATAAAATATCTTCGGGATTAAGGCTGGTTATTCCGTTTTCGGACACAACGCCATCTATAATATATTTAGGGTCATCCGAAGGGCTGGCCTTAGGTTTATCAGTATTGTAAGTCAATTTCCCGGTTTCTATCTTTATCACTCCGTTAGGGTTGAAAGCGCCATATTGCGTAGAAGCATTGGCGTTTTTATCAACGGTTATGCTTTTAATATTATTAACGTCGAGGCTATTGATGTTGCCATAAAAAACTTTATCATCAACCACAACGGTTGGTTTCAACGGCCCGGTCAGCCCGGCAAAAGTGTCATTAGCAGATGAATCTTTAGTAGTGATGGCAGACTTTGGCTCATTAATAGCGTATAGCTTCCCGGTTTCTATCTTTATCACCCCATTAGGATTAAAGCTACCATATTGCTTTGAAGCATCGGCGTTTTTCAGAACGGTTATACTTTTAATATTATTAACGTCGAGACTATTGATATCACCCAAAAAAACTTTACCATCCAGCACCATGGTTGGTTTTAACGGCCCGGTAAAGGCGTCAAAGGTGCTGTTAACTTTACGGGTTGTGTCAGCAGTTTGTGCGGCGGCGCTCAAGCCGAAGAATAATAGGATAGCAGAAAAATAAAACAATTTCATTACAAGTCCTCCTTATTATTTAGTGTTTATGGTTAGTGTCGGGGCGATATTTCCGGCCGGTTTGTTAAGGTCACGGAAAGTTACGCTTTTTATTTTTTTAACCGGCAATTTATATAAGGTCCGCACTATTTCAATCTTTTCGCCGGCCAGCTGCTTTCCGTCTACAACATAGTTCAGATTGCTGTCATCACGCTTCTTTGCTTTAACATAGTCATCATAGCCTTTTGAAAAACGTGCCAGCTTATCCTGGTATTGCTTAACCGCATAATTGATTGTAGTAACCACGACTACGCCATTTGCAGCTTTTGAACCATAACGCGCCGTACCTTCGCTGTATTTTAACATTGAGGATGAAAAGACATTATCCCGCTCAATAGCTTTTGAAATCTTTGCTTCTGAATTTACCAGGCTGTCCGGCAAAAGTCTTCCATCTACCACAAACAAAGGAAAATTGCGATTAATCTCAGAAATAGCCCCCGCCATGCTGTGCGCCAGCGGTGCGTTCATCCTCGTTTCCGCCTCCCTCATCATTGCCTCCATATCTTTCGCCTCGTCCTTCGTATGTACAATTATCACACCACCAGCGCCCCGTTTACCCCAAATCTCCGTTGCGCCCTTATCTTTAATAACATCAATACTGGTTATATCTTCCGACTTCAGCTTATCAAAATTTTCCTTCGACACGCTATCTTTTATATCTTCACCATTGAGCAGGTAAAGCGGGTTGCCTTTCGCCAGGTCACGCTTAAGCTCTTCGAAGCTTTGGCCTTTCTTCTTTTTAACTGTATCGGTCTTTGCTGCATCTGCATTTTGCGCACCTGCCTGCAGATAGCATAACGAGAGGGCAATAAATACATATAAAACTCTGCCCATTGGTTAGTCCCTCAAGTTATCAACCTGGCCCGGGTCGATGGTTTTAAATCGTTTATAAACGTTTAGGATTATAGCCAGCGCTACGGCCGTTGTAGCGGCAGCCAATACAATTGCAAACAACGAGAACATTTGCCCGCCATTATCCATCCTGTCATATTTACCGAAGGCGACAAGGTTTAGTATGGCTGCATTCAGCATCAGCTCAATTCCTATCAGTACCTGTATAGCGTTTTGCTTCGACACGATCATGTAAAGTCCCGTGCAAAACAGGATAGCTCCCACAACCAGGAAGTCTGTCAATGATATCATGACTCTCTCTCCTTTCGTGATAAATGTGCGGCGCCAATCAGCGCTATCATCAGCAATACTGAAATTGCTTCAAATGGCAGCAGGTATTTGGTCATTAAATTTACGCCAATATTTTCAGTTGTGGCTGATGCAGGCAAAATTAAGTTATTAGTTACCTGCGCTTTTTTTATCCAGGCGAGGTTATCGGCATCGATCCTGAAAATAACAATTACCAGCACTACCAGGAATAACCCGGCTAACAGCAATGCAGGCAATTTATTTACGTTGATAAACCTTTCTTTAAGCTCGCCTATTGCGTTTAACGTTTCCTTACCCGATAGCATAAATGCGAACAGGATAAGTACCAGTATACCGCCAACATAAATCACGATCTGCGTTATGGCCACAAAATCAGCCAGCGACAAAACGTACAGGCCGGCCAGCCCAAACAAGGTGATAAAGAACATAAAAATACTACGCACCAGATTCTTGGTAGCGGCAACAAATAAGGCAGAGGCTACTACGATAAAAGCCATCACGTAAAATAAAATCTGAATTAAGCTCATGCTCCGTCCTCCTTTTTCTGCATAGCCGCTAATTTGGCTGCCTGCCGCTCAGCCTGCTGCTGGTCAAACTCCCGGCGCTTTTGTGCTGCCATCTCCGGCGACATGTCCGAGAATTCGTAGTTTAAATCGCTTAGCTGGAAAACGCTTTTATCGTATTGGTTGGTCATTACAATACACTCCGTAGGGCAAACAATGGTGCACAAACCGCAATACATGCATTTAGCCATGTCGATATCAAACTTAGCGGCGTACAATCTTTTGGTTGTGCCATCGGATGTTTGGCCGATAGCTTCCGTTGCTTTTATCGATTCAATATCGATGCAATTAACCGGGCAAACTTTGGCGCAGAGGTCGCACACGATGCAATCGTCAATCTCTACATCCAGCTGGTAACGGCCAACCTCGGGGACCGGAAGCTGTTGCTTCGGATATTGAATAGTATTGGTGCCCTCCAACTGCTTAAAGTAATTGCTATCACTCGCCGGCACCAATTCCCGCTTTTTATGCGACGCAAAAAGGTGCTTCAGGGTGATAGATAACCCTTTCAGCGTTGTTTTAATACCTTTTAACGTTTGGTTCATTGGTTCATTGGTTATTAGTTCATTGGTATCGCCTGGTTATTAATTGCATGGCAGCGGGCTTTCTTTCAAACTTTGTACCATTGAACAAATGAACCAGTGAACCAATAAACTCACATTAAAAACAGCCTCCATATTCCTGATACCAGCATGCAAAGGAAGGCTAAGGGGGTAAGCACCTTCCAGCACAGGTTCATCAATTGGTCGACCCGGAAACGGGGAAGCGTCCATCGTATCCACATTTGTACGCCTACCAGGGCAAGCGTTTTAATTATTATCCATATAATGCCCCAGCCTGCCCCGGTTGTCCATGCAGCCAGATGCACCGGCCCGATATTCGGCAGCGGCGTATTCCAGGCGCCTAAAAACAATATCACCCCAATCATCGATACCAGGAACATCATGGAATACTCGGCCAAAAACACAAGCGCAAATCTGAGACCTGTATACTCGGTGTGAAAACCCGCAACCAGTTCCGATTCCGCTTCAGGTATATCAAAAGGCGCGCGGTTACTTTCGGCCAGCGAGGCAATAAAATAAATTACAAAGGCTACCAGCAAGTGCGGCGCGCGGAACACATTCCAGGCAAACAGGCCGCCTATAGACGATACATCCCAAAAGCCCGAAAACTTTACGGATCCCGTTGACAGAATGCCCTGTTGCGCAGATATATCCTGCAGGTTTAATGTTTGCGCAATCATCACTACCGATATAATCGCAAACCCGGCAGGTATCTCGTAAGAGATAATCTGCGCCGCCGACCGCATTGCGCCTAAAATGGAATATTTGTTATTTGAACCCCAGCCAGCCATCAGGATGCCAAGGGTCTCGATGGATATAATGGCGAAAATATAATAGAGGCCAAGATTTAATCTTGTTGGCGCCAGGCCCGGTCCCCAGGGCAATGCAGCAAAGCCGAGGTACACTGCGATGAAGATAATAGCCGGGGCCAAAATAAAAAGCAGCTTATCGGCGGCAGCGGGCGTTATCAGCTCCTTTTGCAGCATTTTCAGAATATCTGCAAAGGTTTGCAGCGTGCCAAATTTACCGGTCTCTGTAGGTCCGAGCCTATCCTGTATAAAGGCGGAAACCTTACGTTCTGCATACACTCCAAACAGCGCAAACAGGGCCGAAAAACCGAATAACCCTATTGCGATAATGAAATATGTAATGTAGAAATTCACCTCTTGTTAATAAGATGCAAACTTAATGATTTTTGACCGATTAAGGCAGGTGGTATTGCATTGTTGATAAGATAGGTAGAGTTAGTATAATACCAACGATCATATCAAATTCAGGCGCCGATATCATGGTTTACAGGTGCCACCGTAAGGTTTCACCTTAACAAACTGATTATCTGTGATTTACCCAAATGTTGCAGGTAAAAAGTGTAAACCCTGCGCAAACCCTGTTTTTTCAACACACGGGTGTGAATAACCAAGGGTTAGCATTTTACCTCCGCATATGCCGACTTTACCTTTTCGCCAAAAAACAGCTCTCCGTAGTAGTCGAAGTCCGCTGTATCGTCAGTCGTTGTAAAAAATTGCTGGGTTTTATTTTTGCTGATGTTCTTTTCCATCCCGGGATGGCGCTGAAGATAGTCAATCAGGCTTTTGGCGACTATGTCGCCTTGCGAAACAACGTTTATATTAGCGGGCAGGTATTCGGTTATTTTCTGCTGTATCAATGGGTAATGGGTACAGGCCAGTAACAGCGTATCAATATTGTCTGAGCTAGCCAGCACCTGGTCGAGGTATTTCTTTACAAAATAATCCGCGCCGGGCTTGTCATATTCGCCATTTTCTATCAGCGGTACCCAAAGCGGGCATGCCTGCTGATGTACGGCTATGTCAGGGAAAAACTTGCCGATTTCTATAACATACGATCCTGATTGTACTGTGCCTTTGGTACCCAATACAGCTATCTCTTTTGTTTTTGAATAATTGCCGATTACTTCCGCCGTTGGCCTTATCACGCCCAGCACTCGCTTTGCGGGGTCCTCATTTTTCAGATCGAGCTGCTGGATATTGCGCAATGCCTTGGCCGAAGCGGTATTGCAAGCCAGGATAACCAGGGGGCAACCTTGTTTAAAAAGCCACTGCACACATTCCCAGGTGTACTGGTGTATGGTTTGGAATGAACGGTTGCCATAAGGCGCCCGGGCGGTATCGCCCAGGTAAACATAGTCGTAATCCGGCAGCTGTTCAAATATCGACCTGAATACGGTAAGGCCGCCATATCCCGAATCAAAAATGCCAATAGGTTTGTTTTCCATCTGTACAAAAATAAAAAAAGCGCCCCGTAATAACGGAGCGCTTTGTAAATGTTTACCCTCTGCTTATTATTTCAAGCCTAATTTTGCTTTTACAGCATCCAACAAATCGTCACCTGCTGGCGATACGATTAACTGGGTTTGGTTTGAGTTGATAACGTAAGCATAGCCTTTTTCTTTGGCCACTGTTTCAATTGCGGTACGTGCTTTATCGCTTAAAGGCTTAATCAATTCGTTCGATTTAGCTTCTACCTGCTGCTGTGCGCTCTGGTTCAGGTTCTGAATCCTGGTTTGGATATCCTGCAATTCAGCCTGTTTTGTAGTGCGGATCGCATCAGTCATGGTAGCCTGTGTTTTCTGATACTCCTGGCCTTTGCTTTGAAGCTCAGTCTGCATCGCATTTATCTGGTCAATAAATTGTTTTTGATATGTATCTAAAGTAGTTTGAACAGTCTTAAATTCAGGCATTTGCTGAATTACCGCTTCAAAATTAATATGCCCGATTTTTGTTTGAGCTTTGGCAAAGTTGCCTACTGCTAAAAAGCATACCGCCACTAAAGCAACTTTAAGTAGTTTTTTCATTGTTTGTTGTTCTGTGTTTAAAAAATTAATGGGATTAATATATTAAAAATTATTTTGCTGGTGTAGCGCCTTTAAGGCCGAGTTTTGTTAAAACGTCGTTGCTCTTGTCATAACGTGGGTTAGCATATAACATAAGCACTTCGCTGTTTTTGTCAAATATCATATCTAAATTTTCGTTTTCAGCAACGGCCTGTATCGCTTTGGTCATTTTGTCCTGTACAGGTTTTATTATAGCAGTGCTTTTTTTCGTGAGCTCGCCATCCGGACCAAATTTGTCGCGCTGAAAATCCTTTGCTGTTTTTTCCTTGTCGGCAATTTCGGCTTCCCGTCTCTTTTTCATGTCCGCAGTCATCAACACCTGGTCTGCCTGGTACGCTTTATACAAGCGGTCAATTTCCTGGAAACGCTGGTCAACTTCCTTTTGCCACTGTACGCTCAACGCTTCTATTTGCTTTTGTGCCGATGCATATTCGGGCATATGTTTCAAAATATAATCCGAATCAACATAAGCAAACCGCTGCGCGAACGCACCGGTGAGTGTTAGTAACGTAAATGCCAGTAATAAAATTGCCTTCTTCATTACAAATTTTTTTGCAAATCAATTAAATCCGCCGTTCAAGCTCTGCGAAATCGAGAAATGGAATTGTCCTCTGTTAGCATCCGGTATACCCGGTATCTTATCAAATCCATAACCATAATCCAAGCCAAGTAAACCAAAAATAGGTAAAAATATCCTGGCTCCAACTCCTACCGAACGTTTTACGTTGAATGGGTCAAATTTATTAAAAGAATTCCAAACATTTCCGCCTTCTGCAAATCCAAGCATAAATATAGTTGCAGATTGTCCCTGTATAACCGGGTATCTTATCTCCATTGTATATTTATTGTAGATAGCGCTGCCCGGGTTTGTATCTGCAGTATAGTTTGTACCTTCAGGGATGATAGAGAAATTCTGGTAACCCCTTAGGCCGATAATTTCACTACCCTGCAAAAACTGGTAGCTCTGCATACCGTCGCCACCCAATTTGAAACGTTCAAAAGGTGATGGACCAACTTCTGTGTTATACTGCCCAAGGAAGCCGAACCTAACCTGCGACATCAGCACCAACTTACCGGTAAGCCTGGTAAACCACTGTGCATCATATTTAAATTTGTAATACTCAACAAAATGATAACGCTGCTCAGGTGTTGCTATGCGGTAATTGATATTGTTAAATAACGAATATGGCGGCGTAGCCTGTACAGTCAGCCTCAAGTTGGAACCAGAGGTTGGATAAATAGGCTGATCGACCGAGTTACGGCTAAGTTCCTGCGTTAATTTGATGTTATACGAGGTACCGTTCTGGAACAGGTAGCCGGTATAGTTATCCAGGTTGTAGTGGTCAAAGTTAAGCGAGTAATTCAACTGGAAATAGTTGTCAGGCCAGTTTAACTTCTTACCCAAGGTTACACCCACGCCGTTAATGCGCAGCTTATTATAAAGCGGGTTTGATTTAGCATAATAATCGCCCGTGGAGCTTAGCTGTGTGTATGCTGATAACGCAAAGTAGATCGGTTTTTTACCACCCAGCCACGGCTCGGAGAAAGTGAACGAAAAGTTCTGGTAAGTGTGACCGCTCGACTGACCACGCAAGCTTAACTTCTGTCCATCGCCTTTAGGCAGCGGACGATAAGCTTTCAGATGGAAAATATTACGCAGCGAGAAGTTGTTGAACGTTAAGCCCAACGTACCTACCAGCTGGCCGCCGCCAAAACCACCAGATAACTCAATCTGGTCCGACGGTTTTTCAACCACGTTGTAAAGAATGTCTACAGTACCATCCTGCGGGTTAATGTTTGTCGGCTTCGGCTCGGTTTTTTGCTCGTCGAAGTTTCCTAACTGTCCAATTTCACGGGTACTGCGTATCAGCAATTCCTTATTGAATTTCTGACCGGGTTTTGTCCTTATCTCACGCATAACCACTTTATCGTTGGTCACATCGTTACCTCTTAACATTACGCGGTTAATGGTGTATTGCGGGCCTTCGTAAACACGCAGATCCACATCAATCGTATCATGATAAATACGGGTTTGTACCGGGTCAACATTAAAGGTAAGGTAACCGTCGTTCAGGTAAAATGATGAAATGTCATCGTTATCCGGAGTCGGGCCCATCAGCCTTTTGTTCATCTCTTCCTCGCTAAATACATCGCCCTTTTTAAGCTTCAATATCTTATTCAGGATATCTGGTGGATATTTGGCATCGCCGCTCCATTTAATGGCACCAAAGTAATATTTATGCCCCTCAAATACCTTTATTTTAACTGCTACGGTGTTCGGGCCGGTTTTGTAAACAGAATCGCTTAAAATCTCGGCATCACGATAGCCTTTGTCCTGCATTTTTGTTACCAGGTTCTGCTTATCCTCGTCGTATTTGTCCTGTTTAAACTTTTTCGAACCGAAGATGTTATAAAACTTCATCTTCCGCGTCTTACTCAAATATTTACGCAGCTTCTTCTCCGAAAAGTCCTTATTCCCCTCAAAAATAACGTCACTTATCTTAACCTTTTGATGTTTATCAATCTTTACGTCGAGTATAATACTATTCGCATCGCCCGGGTCTTTCCTTTGCTTAATACTAACGGTAGTATTTAAAAAGCCCTTTTCGCCAAAGTGCTTTTTAATGATGGCAGTAGTGGTGCTAATCAGGTTGGCATTTACAATTTTATATTGCTTGTCTGATAGCTTTTTTTGCACGTCATCAATTTCGCCTTTGCGTATGCCGGTTAGGTGCAGGCGCGATAAACGCGGAAGTTCCGTAACAGCTATTTCAAGGTAAATAGTATCCAGGTTTATTTTGGTGATGTTCAATTGTACATCCTCAAACAAACCCTGCTGGTACATATTCTTAATCACGTTGGCGTTAGCCTCGCCCGGTAAAGTAATATGGTCGCCTTTGTTTAATTTGGATATGGTTAACAACACATCCTTATCCAGGGACTTTGTACCTGTAATCTCAACGCCGCCGATAATGTATTCTTTGGGTTCAAAATAGCTTAAGCTGTCCGATGGCAA
This sequence comes from Bacteroidota bacterium, assembly GCA_040389845.1. Lineage (GTDB taxonomy): Bacteria > Bacteroidota > Bacteroidia > Sphingobacteriales > Sphingobacteriaceae > Mucilaginibacter. Next base: position 33,250 of record JAZJZL010000141.1, on the reverse strand, counting down.
GGAAGACTTTGGAAGTGCATATCTCGGCTTGTTACCCGGGACTTGTGCCAGTGTAACAGTGCTTATAATAGAAAGAAGTATAGCGAAAATGTATTTATTCATTCGAATATTTTAACGGGCTAAAAATAATTTATACAGTTGTTAAAAAGTGTTAAAGTTAAAAATTTAGTTGACCTGCTCGCTTGTCTTACCAAAACGGCGTTCCCGTTTCTGATAATCAAGTATAGCTTCATACAAATCTTCCTTGCGGAAATCGGGCCATAATTTTGAGGTGAAGTACAATTCGGCGTAGGCAATCTGCCACAACAGGTAGTTGCTTATCCTGTGTTCGCCGCTTGTTCTTATCAGCAACTCAGGGTTAGGCATGCCTTTAGTATATAAGTTATTTTCAAACGTGTCTTCGTCAATATCTTCTATTGCCAGCTCCCCGCTTTGCACTTTAGCTGCAATGTTTTTTGCAGCACTCACTATTTCGCGGCGCGAGCTGTAGCTTAATGCAAGTGTAAGTACTACGCCGGTGTTACCGCTGGTTTTTTCTATGGCATTATTCAATTCCCTGCAGGCCTTATCGGGCAGCATATTTAAATCGCCAATAGCCATCAGCCTCACATTTTTCTCCATAAAGTTTCTTATTTCTTTATGAATGGTACTTACCATCAGCTCCATAATAGCCATTACCTCCAGCTTTGGGCGGTTCCAGTTTTCCGAAGAGAAGGTATAAAGCGTAAGATATTTAAGATTCAACAGCGTTGCCCCTTCTACCACATCCCTAACCGAAAGCACCCCATTATGATGGCCAAAAATCCTCAATTTGCCTTTTTCTTTTGCCCAGCGGCCATTGCCATCCATAATAATAGCTATATGCTGCGGTAATTTCGACAAATCAATCTGTTCCTGTAATCCCATTATAACGTTTATAAAAGCAGTGGTATGGCTTAAAAATAAGCAGCCGGGATTAATTATTATACTAACTAACCCGGTTTCAACCCCCATATTCAGCTACTTGCGCTGTTTTTTTTCGGGGACAAAGGTAAAAACTTAATTGTAGTTTTTTTATTATGAGGGTGGAAAAGAATATTTGGTGGAGTTTGATAGCCCGGAAAGTTGGAAAAGTTAGGAAGTCCGAAAGAAAAAGTATCAGTGTTACCGATAAAAGAAAAGTCCAAAAGCTGTTAAACTTTCGGACTTTACTGACTTATTAACTCCAATCAATATATACCCTTTTGTTTTAATGTAGTAACGTCCTCGGGGGTAATTTTTGCAATCGCATATGATTGTATTTTATTTATGTTCATTTCATCAAGGGCGTCGACAAGGTCTGAATAACGCGAGTGCTCTCCGGGTTTTATCAATACCATCATTGGCCTTCCTGTTGATGCGTATACTTGCTTGCTCATGTCTACTATGGCTTTCCTAATCTCCTGGCCATAGCCGCTCAATTTAGGTTCTGTGAGCGGTTTGCCGGGAATACCCAGGTAAAACACAGCCTTGTTTTTAGCGCCAAGGCAAATACTCATGGTGCTCGTTTCGAATACGTCGCCCGGCGGGCCATCAGCCGGCATAACCACGTCCATAGCTTTTGGTTTGGTAAGCGATGTTGTCAGCATAAAAAAGGTAATCAGCAAAAATGCAAGGTCGACCATTGCGGTAAGGTCAACACGAACATGCATGCGTTTTAAGGCGCTTCTGCCGCCTGTTTTTCCGGTGGATAGATTTAGTTCAGCCATGACGTTAACAGTTTAAGGTTAAATAATTGGTTATCAGCAAACCCTAAGTTGCTGATTTACTGTATAACGCAGGCCTTAGTTATTTATTGCAACAATGATGCAACTAAGATTCGTAAGATTTTTTGGATTTTAGAATTAAGACAATTGAATTATTTAAGGAAACCCGTTAAGGATTTTATAAAACGAGGCTATGCAGGAAAAAATCCTGCAATCCTAAAAATTCTGCGAATCTTAGTTCTACTGGAAATAACACCGTTGCGGAACCAGTGTGTATGAGATTTTTATTTGCGCGAAGAAGTACGTATCGTGCGGCCGCAGGTCGCCGCGCTGGGTGCCGGGTGTACCTAAATATATACCTGTCTTTTCGCCCGAACGGTCGGCTAACGCGCCGGGGTATAGTGCTAAGGAACCCCTGTTGGCATATTTGCCGCTCACATCGTCAAGGTAATCTGTTCTGGGCTGGCGGTAACCTACTTCTGCTGCCAGCGTTAGCTTACCGCTCACGTTATACTTAAAGCCGGCGCCGTATACCGGTGCAAGGGCGATGGTAGGGTAAGGCCTTACTTCGCCTTCGGTTTGTGCTTCCCGCAATTTGTATTTGTGCCCGTTGTAAGTAGCATAAGGCGTATAGTTTAAAGCGGCTATCCCTAAAAACAGGTATGGCGTATATTTATTTTTACCTGCATCAGGTATATAGCTCATAAAGTTGAACTCACCGATAAGGCTTATTTCACTCAAGGTTGTGTTAAAACTCAAATTCCGGTCGCGGAATTGCGCGTTGGTCGATGTACTATCGGCTGCACTTACCTGGCCGTAAGTATAATTCAGCCTTAGTCCGAAATAGCCATCAAAATTTCTTTGTGCGAAGCCGCTCACTGCAATGCCGCTTACTTTTACGGGGTTGTTTGGATTCAAATCTCCCAGGTAGCCTGCGCCGCCACCAGCAACACCAAATTCCCAGGTTTGCCCCTTTACGCTAAATGACAGAAGAAATAAAAATACAACAGGTATGAGTTTCGTCATCAGGTGATCTTAGTAATTGCGGACATCGAGGCCCCACAACAATTTGTTTCTTAACGTTGATAAGTAGCTTTCATTATTCAGCCTGATGAGATTTAACTTGAAATCGGCTTTTCTAACTTCGAAACGCATGTTTTTCTCAATAACGGCCGTCCGTGAATCGCATGATATTAAATAGTTATTACTGCGGCATTCAACGTCAAACGCCAGCACGCTGGTGTCTGGCAGTACAATCGGTCTTACATTTAAATTATGCGGCGCATTTGGCGTCAGCACTATGCTGTTTGATTCGGGGAAGATTATCGGACCGCCACAGCTTAACGAGTACGCAGTGGAACCAGTTGAAGTTGATATGATGATACCATCTCCCCAGTATGAATTTAAGAATTCCTTATTTAAAAATACGTGGGTGGTAATCATTGCGGCATCATCACGCTTATGGATGGTAACATCATTTAAAGCGAAATTATCCCTTCCGAATATATCTTGTTCGGAATTAATGCAAAGCAGTTCGCGGCTGTCCAAAGTAAACTGTTTATTTACCACTGCGTAGATGGCGGCATCTATATCGTTTTTGTTGATACTGGCCAGGAAGCCGAGCCTGCCGAAGTTAATGCCAACAACCGGAATGCCTGAATCACGGATAACAGCCACGATGTCAAGCAGCGTACCATCCCCGCCCAGCGTCAAAAACAAGTCGATAAAGCCGTTCAGCTTATCCCCATTTTCGAGCGTTTTGTGTGCCACAGAAATGGCATTATCCTTTAAAAAATCACAAAGCTGCCGATGAACATAAATTTCCACGCCATGCATCGCCAGGTTATCAAACACCTGCCTTATATAGGGAACAACTACCGGGTCGTTAAATTGTCTGCCGTAAACTGCTATTCTCATTTAGTTCATGGTTGATGGTTCATAGTTCATGGCCGAAGGATGGAGGTTCATAGTTGATGGTTCATAGTTCATAGTCGAACGATAGTAGTTAATAAGTAATGATTGTGCGTTCATTGCAGGGCTAACTATATTGAGTTTCTTAATGCAGTTATCATTTTAACCAGAACTTCATACTCGCCGTAAAGTTCGTTAAAAAGTTCGTCTTTTAGATACCCACGTTTCTTTGCGATGAACAGGCAACTAACTACTTCGATTGCAGAACGAAGGGAATAGCCTAAAAATACTTTTAAAACTGCTTTGCTTTGCCCGGTTGAACCTTCAGCAATATTCAGTACTACCGAATCTGCCGCTCTTTTTATTTGGGATGTTAAAATGAATAATTCTTCTTTGGGAAAAGCTTTAGTTAGCTGATTGATTTGCTCGCCCAAATCGATGGCTTTATGCCAAACCTGCAAATCTTCAAACCTAAATGCCATATAATATACCTGCTAAAAGCTCAAATTTCTGTTTCCGGCTATGAACTATGAACCATTAACCATGAACTACAAATTCAAATAGTTCATTAAAGAATTATACCTGTCTCTTGAGCTGTCGTTTTCCTCCGTATGATTAAAGGTAGCTTTTATATCGTAGTCGTAGCGTAAAAAGGTGGCTGTTATGGCTGATATATCGGGTTTGTTCACTTTCAGTGTGACTTCCATTTTTGTAGAATCGGGGAAGCTGCGCAAGTAGGAACTCAATATCTGGGCATTGTCCGACTCAACTATTTGTGCCATGTGAGCCAGCGAGTTATTTTTATTGTTTATCTCCAGCACAATAATAGCGCCGGGTTGGTCAACGGATGTAAGTTCGGCGAAATAAGAGGTCAGTGCATTAATGGTTATAAGGCCGATGTATTTTTGAGTCGCATTCAGCACCGGCACAACAGTTACCTTAGCTTCGCTAAACAACCTTATAACATCGTAGATATGCTGATCGTCTAACACATAAGGATTCACCAGCGAGAGGGCAAGTGCCCCAACCGGTGTGAGTATATCCGTTTCAGCAACCATATCGCTTTCAGATAACAAGCCTAAAAACTGTTCTTCGTTTACAATCGGCAAATGGCGCACACGAAACTCAACCATACGCGCAAGGGCAGTGCGAATGCTATCCGAAGTATGCACGGGTGGTATCGTGTTAGCTATCAATTCAATTGCCAGCATGACGGTTATTTTGCTTTTATCTTATCTAAAAATACTTTCAGGTATTTATTAAACTCTTCCGGCTGCTCCATCATCGGGGCATGGCCGCATTTGTCTATCCAGTGCAGTTCCGAATCCGGCAATAGCTCATTAAATTCTACAGCCACTTCCGGTGGTGTAATTTTATCGTCGCGGCCCCATATCAGCGAAACCGGGATATTTATTTTATGCAGGTCGCCGTTCATGTTATGGCGTATCGCCGATTTTGCCATAGCCAGTATCCTGATAACGCTATGCCTGTCGTTTATAATACGATATACGTCATCAACCAGTTCTTTGGTTGCCGTCTTTGGGTCATAAAAAGTGTATTCAACCTTTTCCTTCACAAAATCATAGCTTTCGCGCCGCGGAAATGTACCACCAAAAGCATTTTCATAAAGCCCTGAGCTGCCTGTAAGCACCATAGCCTTAACGTAGGTCGGGTGCGATAACACGTAGATCAACGCTACGTGCCCGCCAAGCGAATTACCCAGCAGCGTTACATCTGTAAGCTTTTTATACTTTACAAACTTATGAACGTATTTAGCCAGGGCCTTTACCCCTGTAGTTAATAACGGCAGATCATATATCGGCAGTATAGGTATAATTACCCGGTATTGCCCCCTAAATTCTTCAATTACCTTATCCCAGTTGCTTAATGCACCCATTAAGCCGTGTAGCAGTAACAGAACCTCACCTTCGCCCTCATCGATATAACTGAACCCATGTTCCTCTTTAAGCACGAAATCCATATAGTTTCCTTGTAAAGTTTAATTTTTAAATCAGGCCGTATTCCGGCTGGTTGTGCATCTTCAAATATTTCGCTATAAAAATAGGTTATTGCCTGTTAGATGCAAGTGTTTATTGGTTTTTTAGTTGATTAAGTTGAATTAGGTTGATTGAGTTGGTAATGTAACCTAATCAACCACTCACTTAGTCAACTTAATCAACCCAAAAGTTGTTTCACCACCTCCGATATCGTCCTGCCGTCAGCGCGGCCGGCCAGCTCTTTGTTGGCTACGCCCATTACCTTGCCCATATCACTTACCGAAGTTGCGCCTATCCTGCTGATAACTTCCTGCAAGAACCCTTCAATCTCGAAGCGCGTCATTTGTTGCGGCAGGTAGGGCTCGATAACCTTCATCTCATCTATTTCTACCTGGTAAAGGTCTTCGCGGTTCTGTGCCTTATATATATCTGCCGACTCCTTGCGCTGCTTTACCAGCTTTTGCAAAACTTTTATTTCGGCTTCCTGTGTCAATTCCTCGGCAGCGCCTTTTTCGGTGCGGGCCAGTAATAAGGCTGATTTAATGGCACGCAGTCCACGTAAACGGTCTGCCTGCTTGGCCAGCATAGCTTGTTTGATATCCTGGTCTATTTGGTTAATTAGTGACATTTTTTAATTAGTGAATTAGTGATTTGGTTAATTAGTGATTTTTTTATTTCGGATTCTCGACGTCGGAATTTAGAAGGTAATTTTTTCTAATCTCTGACCTCTGGTCTCTAATCTCTAAAAATAGTAGTGGCATTCGCCTGTGCGGTTGGCATTACAACCATATCATTAATGTTTACATGCTTCGGCCGCGATACTACAAACCATATAGTCTCCGCAATATCATCGGCTACCAGCGGCTCGAAGCCATCATATACTTTTTTGGCGCGTTCCTTATCACCTTTAAAGCGCACTTCAGAAAATTCTGTTTCTACCGCGCCGGGGTGTATTGCCGTAACCTTTATGCCATGCGGCAGCAGGTCCAAGCGCATACCTTTATTTAATGCGTCAACAGCATGTTTGCTTGCACAATACACGTTTCCATTAGTATAAACTTCCTTGCCGGCAATGGAGCCTATATTGACTATATGCCCCTGCCCATTCTTTATCATCCAGTTAGACACAATTTTACTTACGTATAACAAGCCTTTTATATTGGTATCTATCATGGTGTCCCAATCATCCAGGCTACCCTTATCTATCGGGTCAAGCCCCTGGCTAAGGCCGGCATTGTTTATCAATACGTTTACCTTTTTCCATTTGGCAGGCAGGTTTTCAAGGTTATCTGCCACTTCTTCCCTATTCCTAACATCAAACTGCGAAACAGCGATTTCGACATTATATTTAGTATTCAGCTTTTTAGCCAGCTTTTCCAGCCTCTCGGCACGACGGCCGGTTAATATCAAATCATACTTTTCGCGGGCGAATAAATGGGCGCAGGCCTCGCCTATTCCCGAGGTAGCTCCTGTTATTAATGCAATCTTAGCCATATATAGGTAAACTATCGCGGCGAAATTATGTTTTTTGATTGGAATAACATGTCATCTGTTGGCAACCATTTCATCCATGCGGGTTAATTAACCACAGAGAAACAGAGAAGGCACAGAGAACACAGAGAAAAAATCAATTTATTCTTTTATAAAGACACTGACAATATCCGAGAATACCGATTTGTGTTTCTCTCTCATTGGTTAATTTGCAGTCATGCAAAAAACTATTCAAACAGCAAGCTAAACGTAACCGTATGTAAACCCAGGCTGCTTAAAGGGCTGGAATAAGGATGATTTTCGGGCATCAGCACATTGCCAATTGAGTTGGAAATCTTTATCTCCGGCGATAGCTTGAAAAACTCGAAATAAATATCGCACCCCAATCCCGCTTCATACGAGCCGAAACCGCCAACGTTTTTAACCAACTTGCTTAAAGGGTCAAGGCCGGTGTCAGCGTTCTTTTTTGAGCCGATAGCCAGTGAATATTTCACACCACCCAATATATATGCCCTAAAGTCATCAATCCTGTCTGATTTTAATTTTATCTCCAGCGGAAAATCTACCGTAGTACTTTGTACCGTTTTGGTAACGTCATCTGCGGTTTTAGGGTAGGTATAACTTATCGTTCTGTCTGCGAAAACCAGCGACGGCGTTATACGGCCTTCAATATGGTCGGTAAGCCTGTAGCGGGTTATAAAGCCAACTGCAAATCCGGACGCGTTTTTTGAGCTGATACTTCTCAATGAGTCGGTTATATAGCGGTTGACACCAGGGTCGAAATAGGGGTCGCGCCAGTTGGATTTTTTATTGATTTTAAAATAATTGGAAACATACGAGAAACTGAAGCCAAAACTTAAGTCGTTCTGGTCAGCGCCGCCGCCCCATGCGGGAGCCTGTGCAAATGCGGTGCTACAGCAAAAAAGTAAACAAAATATGGTTAGGTAACCGTTTTTACTCATTTAATACCCGTATAAATTGAACAAATACCAAACGCCAAAGGGCGGTGTTTGGTATGTTTAAAGCCTACTTTATCCATCAGCGCGGTAAATGTTTCCCCATCCGGGAAAGCAGCTACCGATTCAGGCAGATAAGTATAGGCCCTTGCGTCTTTCGAAAATAATTTACCAATTCCGGGTGTAATATAATTAAAATAAAAGTTATACAGTTGCTTAATAGGAAACACCTTGGGTTTGGAGAACTCTAATATTACCGCTTTTCCGCCGGGTTTTAGCACACGATGTATGTCGGCAAGACCCGTTTCCAGGTTCTCAAAATTACGTACACCATAAGCTACGGTAACTGCATCGAAATCATCTGCGTCAAAAGGCAGCTTTTCAGAATCGCCTAATTTCACTTCAAATTTATCAGCCAGGCCACGTTTTTCTATTTTTTGCTTCGCGACGTCGAGCATGCCCTGTGATATATCAACACCGATAATTTTTTCAGGTTTAAGAATGGATAATGCCTCAAAAGCGAAATCGCCCGTACCTGTGGCAACGTCTAAAATTAATTTAGGACGGTCTTTTTTAAGTTCATTGATGGCTTTTTTACGCCAAATGATATCTATACCAAGCGATAAAAAATGATTCAGGAAATCGTAGGTTTTCGAAATGTTGTTGAACATATCGGCTACCTGCTCTTTTTTAGTGCCTTGCTGGTTGGTGTACGGAATTATCGTTTTGCTCATCGAGCGGCAAAGATAATTATTATTGAGTGATTGGGTAAAGGGAGTTGATTAAGTTAGATTGGGTTGACGAAATAGCCGTAGTTGTAAAAATCACAGTTCTATTTTTAATTATCCTTTATAAATTTTACCTTTCGCTACCGATGCATTACCCCTGAAATGTCATCAATCCAATTTGCCTTAATTATTAACAAACCTGTTACCTGTACCATGAAAGAAGAGAACGACCAACCCTCGCGCAGAAATTTTATTAAAAAGCTTGGCACCGCAGCTGCCGCAGTAGCCGTTGGCTCGAATGTTTTGGCAGCCGAAACGAAGCCGGACGTATTTGCCTACCTGAAACGCAACGGTGGCATTGCTGCTAACGACCAGCTGAATATAGCACTTATAGGCGCCGGCGGACAAGGTAGCGAAGATACCAACGTAGCCCTGCAGGTGCCCGGCGTAAAATTATTGGCCGTTTGCGATTTATATGATGGCCGTTTGGCTGATGCCAAAAAACGCTGGGGGGCCGATATAGCTACAACCAAAATTTATAAAGAGATACTGAACCGTAAAGATATTGATGCCGTGATTATCGGCACGCCTGACCATTGGCACCAGCAAATATCTGTAGACGCGATGCGTGCGGGCAAGCACGTTTACTGCGAAAAACCGATGGTACATGCCATTACCGAAGGTCCCGCCGTGATACAGGCTCAGAAAGAAACCGGTAAAATCTTCCAGGTGGGTAGCCAGGGGGTTTCGTCGTTGGGTAACGAGAAGGCAAGGGAATTGTTAGCAGCGGGTGCTATCGGCCAGCTAAATTATGCCGAGGGATTTTGGGCACGACGCGGGCCGGTTGAGGTTTGGCAATACCCTATTCCTGCTGATGCTTCGCCGCAAACTGTGGATTGGGAAACTTATGTAAGCAATGTGCACAAACGCCCCTTTGATGAAAAGCGCTTCTTCCGCTGGAGAAATTATACTGACTATGGCACAGGCATGGCCGGCGATTTATTCGTGCACCTGTTCAGCAGTTTACACTTCATAACCAACTCACATGGCCCCGAAAAAATATATGCTTCAGGTGGCTTACGTTTCTGGCACGATGGCCGTGAAGTACCGGATGTATTATTAGGCACCTTTGATTATGCCCAAAATGCTATGCACCCCGCTTTTAACCTGTCGCTACGGTGCAACTTTGTGGATGGCACCAGCGGAACAACCTACCTGCGCCTGGTAGGCAGTGAAGGCGCTATGGATATTACCTGGGATGAAGTAGTGTTGAAACGCAACAAAGTTTTTGCATCCGACGATCCCTTTTACCTGGAAAAACTACGCCAGGCCGGCGACCGCAACCCGGAACGCAAAAAGATGCTGCCTCCAGAAGAGATTACTTACAAAGCAGATAAAGGTTACCTGGGCGGCCCTTACGACCACATGAGTAACTTCGTTAACGCCATCCGCAAAAATGGTAAGGTTACAGAAGATGCCGTGTTCGGCTATCGTGCTGCCGCTCCTGCCCTGCTGTGTAACGACAGCTATTTTAAAAATCAGCCGATGTTCTGGGATCCGGAGAAAATGGAGAAAAAGAGTTAGTGATTAGAGATTAGAGACCAGAGATTAGGTTTATCGCTTTTCAAAGACTATAAAATTTACAAGAAGAAATAACATGAAAAAAATATCATTGCTTGCCTGCATCGCATTAATCGCGGTGCAGGCCATTGCAAAGCCGCCGCATAGGGCTGTAAGGTCATCGGCCAATATAAAAAAATGGACCAGCCTGTTTGATGGTAAAACGCTGAAAGGCTGGCATAACTATAATATGAAAGGCGAAGTGAAAAACTGGGTAGTGGAGGATGGTAATCTTGTTTGTCGTGGCGGTATTGCCGGCGGCGATATTGTTACCGATGCTCAATATGCCAACTTTGAACTATCGTGGGACTGGAAAATTGAAAAAGGCAGCAACAGCGGGGTTTTGTACCACGTTGTTGAAGACGCTAAATACCCGTACACCTCTGAAACCGGTCCGGAATACCAGATTATTGACGACCTTGGCTGGCCCGACAAACTGGAAGACTGGCAAAAAACCGGCTGCGATTATGCTATGCACCTGCCCAACAGTAACAAAAAACTTATGCCTGTAGGCGAATGGAATGCCAGCAAGATCATTTTTAACCACGGCCATGTGGAACACTGGCTAAATGGCAAAAAGATATTATCGTTCACCGCCTGGGATGCAGATTGGAATAAGAAAAAAGCAGAAGGAAAGTGGAAAGACCATCCCGGTTATGGCGTGGCTAAAACCGGTGTTATTGCTTTGCAGGAGCATAATAATAAAACTTATTACAAGAACATCTGGGTAAAGAACCTGGACTAAGATTTATAAGATTAGCAAGATTATAGGATTTGTTCTTTACGTTAGTCCGGATTTGCAATCCCGGACTAACTAACATGCGGATTTGTAATCCGCGAACCGTGATTTAAATGGTTTCGGGGATTACAAATCCCCAATCATTTAGTCCGGATTACAAATCCGGACTAACAACTTCATTTAGCAACCCTTCCAGATCCAATCTCCTGGTGAACATCGTTAACTCACCGTTTTCATCAAGCGGCCATTGCTCGCGGGGCCTGTCCCAATACAGCTCAACGCCGTTACCGTCGGGGTCGTCAAGGTAAATAGCCTCAGATACGCCGTGGTCTGATGCGCCTGTTATTGGGTATTTGGCATCTATTAAACGCTGTAATATTTCGGCCAGGTCTTTTCGCCCGGCGTATAATATTGCGGTATGATATAAACCGGGGGCATATTCGGGGGCGGGTGGTGCACCGGCACTGTGCCAGGTGTTTAAACCTATATGGTGATGATAGCCGCCTGCTGATATAAACGCAGCTTGCCCACCATACGTCATCATTTTATCAAAACCCAGCAGGCCGGAGTAAAAATCAAGCGACTTTTGCAGATCGCTAACCTTTAAATGCACATGGCCAATGCGGGTTTGAGCAGGTATTTTATATTGTTCCATTTTAAATTACATGTTTAAACATCAAATTTACTAAACATTTTGATAATCATTTGTTTAATCTGTGTAAAATCAATCCGTCTAACTAAGTTGCATCTAATCTCTGATCAACTAATCTCCAATCTCTCAATCAAAACCCTACCTTTGCTATATGATCATCAAATCTGCCGACTTTATTTGCAGCAATACCCAAATTTCTAAATTGCCGCCGCCGGTAATGGCCGAATACGCTTTTATAGGCCGCTCAATCGTAGGCAAATCATCGCTGATAAATATGCTCACGGGCAAAAAAGGCCTGGCAAAAACATCGCAAACGCCCGGTAAAACGCAGCTCATCAACCACTTTTTGGTGAATGGCAGCTGGTACATTGTGGATTTGCCGGGCTACGGCTACGCACGCGCATCGAAAAGTAAAAAGGCCGACTGGGATAAATTTATACATACTTACCTGGATAAACGCGAAAGCCTGCAATGCGTAATGGTATTAATAGATAGCCGCCTGGAACCGCAAAAGATAGACGTTGAATTTTGCAACTGGCTGGGCGAAAAAGGCCTGTCTTTCGTACTGGTATTTACCAAGGCGGATAAGCAATCTTCGTTAAAAACAGACCAGGCGGTGGCCAAATTTCGCAAAGCGCTTTTAGCTACATTTGAGGAAGTGCCTCAGCACTTTGTAACGTCGGCGGAAACACATGCCGGACACGATGAGATTTTGGCTTTTATAAGTGAAATAAACCAGCATTTTACAATACCAGCAATAAACTTTTAAACAAACAAAAACTATGAAACGTACAGCACATGCCCATTGGAATGGCACTTTACAAGAAGGTAAAGGCGAAATCACTACCCAAAGCACCATTCTTAACAACACCCAGTACTCATTTAAAACCCGTTTCCAGGACGGAATCGGTACCAACCCTGAAGAACTGATAGCCGCAGCACATGCAGGCTGCTTTACAATGGCCGTTGGCGCTGCCCTTACCCAGGCCGGATTTACGCCAAACGACCTAAGCACCGATGCCATTTTAGACCTCGACATGCAAAAACTGGAGATTACAGGCATTCTCCTGGAATTAAAAGGCGCGGCAATCGATGGAGTTTCGGAGGAAAAATTTAAAGAAATTGCTGAGGGTGCGAAAGCAGGCTGCATAATTTCAAAAGCGTTGAGCGTTCCGATTACTATGAACGTAAGCTACGCTTAATACTAACCGATTGGCATTTAAACAACCGGATAGATAATTTGAAGAGAGAAAATTTCCACTCTTTTTTTTGCAGATAGCTACATATCAATTGCCGATATTTTAACGCTATTCTTTTTTGCTTACTTACTGCCTGAGCCATTGTTGTATAGATAAGTACACTAAAATTCGTTTCAATGCTCGTCAGAAAACCAGTAGAAAAACGTGGCAGCGGTAAAATAATTAAGGCCAACCATCTAGTGATAAGATGGTTGGCCTTGCCGATAAAGTGCCGGTTAATTACATAAATTGTATCCGGAAGGATTAAAATAGCAATTTAACCCTGGGCAGCAACCAGGGTTACCCGGCACACCCATAATAAATCCGCAAGACTGACCCGGGCCCGCGCAACTTCCACCGCTGCCGCCGCCGCCAGGGCCGCTACCAGCCATAATGTTCTTCAATTCGGCTCTGCTTAACGCATTTTTGATGCCCGACAGACTTAGTTTTTCTCTTTTCATTTTAAGTTTATATTGATTAAAATATTTGGTTTTTACCGGAACCGCCCCGGTATCAAAACGGCATGTATTACAGTGCATGCTCCTTACTTGGCCAAGTGTCTGCTTTACTTTGATTAAGTGTATATTTTAAATCAGAAAGTGATAAAAGATCGTAAGGGCGTAGTCGCTCCCGGCCGGTTTCAGTGTTCGGTGAGCATACCTAACAGCATATTTTAATAATTTCATTGTGACGAACGACGATTTAGTTGATGCAATATATGAATTAAAACTAATGCGATATATCCATTGTCAGCAAATTACTATATCTATTTATTTAAAAATGTGCCAGTTAGCAAAGCGCAGTCTTTCTTGAAAAAATCCAGCACGTTAGAATTTGTGGATTCCTATCTGACAAACAATGGCTGTGGATGCAGCGAACTTACGCAGGCCGATTATAAACCCAAGGGCTTAATTGCCGATGCTATTTAGCACTTTAAATAAGCAAAAATTAGAATTTGCAGGCATTCTCCTGGAATTAAAGGCGCGGCAATTGATGAAGTTTCGGAAGAAAAAATTAAAGAAATTGCTGAAGGTGCGAAAGCAGGCTGCATAATTTCAAAAGCGTTGAGCGTTCCAATTACTATGAACGTAAGCTATTCATAATATTTGCGAAATTATATTTTCCAGTGCTTAAACACTGTAACTTAAAAAATAGTTTAAGTACCTATAATTAAAAAATGAGGAATCCTGCATTGCTCATTTTTATTTTATAAACACCTGTTGTTCAGTTAAAAAAATATTATCAAACGATATAATAATTGTTAATTTTATATCTTTGATAATATTATAAACCAATTAAAACCTTTATTCATGAAAAAAATTCTATTAGCGCTATTCGTGCTGGGAGTAACAGCATGTAGCAGTTTTGCACAAACAAAAAGTTCAGATGCAGCTAAATTCAGCATTGGTGTCGACCCGGGTTTACCTATCGGCGATGCGAGCAATGCCTACAGTTTCGCTATCGGTGGTTCACTGAAATACGACATGCCGATCGGTACCGGTACTTTTTTTAACCTTTCGGCAGGCTATACCGCGTTTATGACTAAAAGCGCGCTTAAACAGCTGGGAGCTAAATCATCTTACGGTTTCGTGCCATTAAAAGCAGGTCTTAAATACTACTTTACCGGCGAAGGCTTTTATGGTGAAGCACAGGTAGGCGCCGCATTTTCGACTGAAAGTGGCGGCGGCACTGCATTTGCTTATGCTCCGGGCATAGGTTATACCGTTGACGGCGGATTTGACATCGGCGTTCGTTATGAAGCATGGACGCATAACGGTACCGTGAGCCAGGTGGCCTTACGCCTGGCATACAGCCTGTAAGCAGTTAAAAATTATTTACAAATTGAAAAGAGCAGACTAACATCTGCTCTTTTTGTTTGTTGCTACCAGTGATTAGGGACTGGAGATTAGAGATTAGTTTAGCTACGGCTATTCATCCAACATCTAAATAACCGGCCTAATCTTTAGTTCACTAACCGCTAATCTATAAGCACCATGTCAACTCGTTACGGCAACCGCATCGTATTCATACTAATCACATCGATTGTTATCACCGGTTTTTTGATATTCCTGTTTTTGTACATTAAACACCAGTTTACAGCGTCGCGCACCGAAATTACAGAAACCGGTATGGTACAAAAAATAACCAGCATGGGTAAGCTGGAACTGGTGAAATATACCATGAAGGATATTGTAGAACAAAAAGAAATACATCCTATTCTGCCCGACAGCAAGGTTTTATTTTTAGCTGTTGGCGAGGTAACAGCCTGCATCGACCTGACTAAAGTAAAGCGGTCAGATATTGTTCAAAAGGGTGATTCCGTAGTGGTTAATCTTCCGCAGCCCGAAATTTGTTACGCCGCCTTAGATCATCAAAAATCAAAGGTTTATGACATACGCGGCGCCTGGTTCCAGGAGAGCGCTAAGGATATGGTAGAATCCGTTTATAAAATCGCTGAGAAAAAGATTATGGATAACGCCAAACAAATGGACGTTTTGGGTATGGCCCGGCAAAATGCACAGTTGATTTTTAAACCGCTGCTTGAAAGTATATCGGGCAAAACAGTTTCGCTGAATTTTAAATAACCAAATATCAATCTTTAATAAAATCCAGTTGAACATGCTGGTACACAGACTTTTTTAACTGCACTTTTAGTGCCTGGAAACTTTTCATCGGTCCGCTGGCGACTAACATGTTCACCAGCCATGCGGGTATAGCCCCTCCCGGGTCAGTTTGCAGGGTGTACACTACTTTAACCACATCTTTTTTTATCGCTGTGAGTATCCAAAGCCCTTTGGAGGAATGCACTCTGACGACGCCGTCTTTCTCAGGCACAAAGCCCTCTACTGCAGGGCCGTCGACAGTAACTATTTTGTTTTCGGGGTTTTGATGAACCGTAAGATGCGCCACGAAGTCGCGGTTTTGGGCAGGCCAGGGGATATTTATTTCGGAATAATAATAAAGTTCTGATGGTGAAACCTGCTTTACCAGGGTGCACGATTTTGTATGGTCGACCCACTCGGGGCAGGTTTTAATATCGAGTAAAACTTTAACCAGTTGCGATAGCGTGCTATTCAGTTCACATTCAACTTTTATCGCTTTAAATTTTGAATCCGGTACAGCCCCAACATAAACCTTTATGCCATCTTTTTCATTTTTTAGCTTCCAGTCGGTTTGAGCGAAAGCTATTGTGGTTTGTGTTATGATGAATAGTGCAGTGAGTATCCTTAACATTAAAAAATGGTTGCGTAAACATCAAATTTACATAACTGACTATAATTTCAATATGGTCAGATAATTTATGACATTACACAGGTAATTTCAGCGATGTTCACTGACTGTAATTTTTTAAAGCCACATGGAGATAATAAATTGTATTACCTGCGTTTTGCTTTAGCACATTATTGTGTAATTTCGGCCATCATCACCGTATATCGAAAGTGCTTAGCATCCTCAAAAAAGAAATCACTTCTTATCTCAGTTCCCTGGTAGCGTATGTTACTATCGGCGTATTTTTATTAGTGCTGGGCTTATTTTTATGGGTATTCCCCGAGTCGAGCATTTTAGATTACGGTTACGCCGGGCTCGACAGCTTGTTTAGCACAGCACCATACCTGTTCATGTTCCTGATACCGGCAATCACCATGCGCTCGCTGGCCGAGGAACGCCGCGAAGGCACTTTTGAACTGCTGCTTACCCGCCCGCTTGCCAACTGGCAAATTGTGCTTGGCAAATACCTGGCCTGCCTGGTACTGGTATTATTTGCGTTGCTACCCACATTGGTTTATTACTACTCGGTTTACCAATTAGGCGCCCCACAGGGCAATATCGATACCGGCGGTGTTATCGGTTCATACATCGGCTTGTTTTTATTGGGCGGAAGTTTCACGGCTATCGGATTATTCGCATCGTCGATCAGCAAAAACCAGATCATAGCATTCACCATTGCTGTATTCCTCTGCTTCTTTTTTTATAGCGGATTCGATTCTCTTAGCCAAATGCTGGCTTTACAAAGCCTGAATTTACAGGATATCGGTATTACCGAGCATTATCAATCCGTTAGCCGCGGTGTGCTCGATACCCGCGACCTCACCTATTTTATTATTGTTGTAGGCCTGTTTATTTGCCTTACACTGGCCGCGCTTACCAGGCAGCAGCAAAAATCGCTGAAAGATAAAATACTGACGGGCATCCTGGTCTTCCTTATCGGCATATATATTATTTCGGGCGCCACTTTTACCCGCCTTGATTTCACTAAAGAAAAACGCTTTACCATGTCGCCGGTAACCCGTGACATCATGAAAAAGCTGCGCAACCCGGTAAGGGTTACCGTTTATTTAAAGGGCAGCAATTTCCCGGCAGAACTTAAAAGATTGCAGCGTGCCACCCGCGATATGCTTATCGATCTGCGCGCCTACAGTGACGACCATGTGCAATTTGATTTCGTTGACCCGACGGCCGGAATAAAAAGCCTGACAGACGAACAGCAAAAAGCCGTTTACGACTCGCTCGAGGCAAAGGGAATTGTGGGGCAAAATCAAACTGTTAAAACTGATAACGGCGTGTCTGAAATGTTGATTTTCCCGCAAGCCTTAGTGCAATATAAAGGACGGCAAATGGCAGTTAACCTGCTACAATCGCAAATTGGTTTATCTGATGAAGAGGTGGCCAATAATTCCATCCAAAACCTGGAATATGCGCTTTCATCAGCCATAAAAAAGGTTACGGCTAATGGCAGGCCGTTAATAGGATTTACGGAAGGCCATCATGAGCTTACCGATCTGCAGTTAAACTATGCGATGAAGTCTTTATCGGACGGGTACCAGGTTGGCCGGATAAATCTCAGTACTATTCCTTTCGAAGTGTTGATGAAACTAAATTTATTGGTGATACCAAAACCTGATACTAAGTTTAGCGAGGCAGAAAAGTTTAAGCTCGACCAATATATTATGCGTGGCGGCCGTGTGGTGTGGGCCATAGACCAGGTGAATGCCGAAATGGACAGCCTGCAGAAACATGGCGCCGAGCAAATGTCGTTCCCAAAACAGCTGGAGCTTGACGACCAGCTTTTTACTTATGGCGTGCGTATAAATTACGACCTGATTGCCGATATGCGCTGTGCACAAATACCGATTAGTACCGGCGATGTTGGCGGGCAGCCGCAAATACAGCTATTGCCTTGGCTATATTACCCTATTTTTATACCTTCTTCCAAACATCCCCTGGTGAAAAACCTGGATGGCATCCGCAGTGAATTTGCAAGCACTATTGACACCCTTGCGATAAAGAATGTAAAAAAGACCGTGCTCCTGACATCGTCTCCTTATAATAAAAAAATAAGCGCGCCACACATAATATCGCTGCAAGCCGTGGAGAAAGAACCTGATGCGAAAGAATTCCAGAACCCGCCCAATATTGCTGCAGTTTTGCTGGAAGGTAAGTTTAAATCGGTTTTTTTGAACCGCCCGGTGCCGGAAGGAGTAACCGAAAAGATACCGGCAACAGCGCAAAGCGTTCCGACTAAAATGATTGTTATTGGCGATGGCGACGTACTTAAAAACCAGGTAAGTGCCGATGGTACCCCCTACCCTCTCGGATATGACCGTTACACGCGCCAAACTTTCGGCAATAAAAACCTTTTACTCAACATAGCAGACTATATGACCGACGACTCGGGCCTGGTATCGCTGCGAACAAAAGAAGTAAAAATCCGCCTGCTCGACCGTCCCCGTATCCGCACTGAAAAGCTTTACTGGCAGATATTAAACAACGGCCTTCCGCTCGGTTTGTTGGTAATATTTGCTATTTTTCAACATTATTTACGCAAAAGAAAGTATGCTCATTAAATTAGTTACTTTTGATTGATTAATTCCCAATTCTATGAGATTTATTGTTTCTACATCAACGTTACTCAAGCAACTGCAGGCAGTGAGCGGCGCCTTAAGCAACAGCACCGTATTGCCTATACTTGAAAACTTTTTGTTCGAGATAAAAGATGGAAACTTAACTATTTCGGCAACGGATCTGCAAACCAGCATGACCACTTCACTATCAGTTGAAGCTAAGGAAAACGGCCGCATTGCTATACCGTCGCGCATTTTGTTAGAGACGCTAAAGTCGCTGCCTGAGCAGCCTGTAAATTTTTCGGTTGATGATACCACATTCGCTATAGAAATAAACGCCGGCGACGGTAAATACAAGCTGAATGGTGAAAACGGCGAAGACTTCCCAAAGATACCTGTAGTTGAAAACGCATCATCTGTAAACCTGCCTGCTTCTGTTTTGGCAGAGGCCATCAATAAAACCATTTTCGCGGTAAGTAATGATGAGCTTCGCCCTGCTATGACAGGTGTTTACTGCCAGCTTTCGACCCAGCATTTAACGTTTGTAGCTACCGATGCACACAAATTGGTACGCTACCGCCGGAAAGATGCAAAAGCAGCCGCTACCGCATCATTTATATTGCCTAAGAAAGCGTTGACCCTGTTAAAATCTTCACTACCGTCTGACGATGTAAATGTTGCCGTTGAATACAACAGCACCAGCGCATTCTTCAAGTTTGGCAATATTAACCTGGTTTGCCGTTTGATTGATGAGCGTTATCCTGACTACGAAGCGGTTATTCCATTAAATAATCCGAATAAATTAAGCATCGACCGTCAATCCTTCCTGGGCTCACTTAGCCGTGTAGCTATATATGCCAACAAAACCACGCACCAGGTAAGGTTGAAGATAAATGGCAGCGAGCTGAACATATCTTCTGAAGATATAGATTTTGCAAACGAAGCACACGAGCGCTTAAGCTGCCAGTACGAAGGCGAGGATATGGAAATCGGCTTTAACGCCCGTTTCTTGATCGAGATGCTGAAGAACCTGAGCTGTGAAGAAGTAATGCTCGAAATGTCGACCCCAAACCGTGCAGGTATTTTACTGCCACAAGGCGGCGATGAAAACGAGGATGTGCTGATGCTGGTAATGCCGGTAATGCTGAATAGCTATGCATAAATAGTGAATGGTGAGGGGTTAATAGTGAATAGTATCGCTTAGATGCTTTGACTGACTACCTGCTGCCGTTAACTAAAACATATAAATAAGTCCGGCGTAAAAACCGGACTTTTTTATTAGCCGCGATAACAAAACTTATTATAAGCAGTTATTATATTACTGTATGAATTTAAGGCCGACATTTTTGTTTTTTATAATTGCAGCGGGGCTGGCATCGTGCAAAAACAACGACAATGTTTTCCCTGCAAAAAATCTGGACGCTACTTTTAAAATTGTCAACGCATCGCCTAATACTATAAATTATTTTTTGAATGGCACACGTCTTAACAATGGCGGAGGCCTTTCACCCGGCGTAGCTACATTGTATATTGCAACAACTGCTGGTCAACAAAATTTTCAATTTAAATTAGATGGCAGCCCCGATATACTTTTCAGCTGGCCTGAAAAAATGCCCGACAGCGTTAATTATACGCTTTACATTACCGGGAATACTGCAGATAAAGCTTTCAGGACCAGGGAAATATTGAATCCGGATTCAGGCTTTGTGGCTTTAGGACTTGTAAATGCATCTTCCGCTGCGGGTAACCTGGATATTACAGTTGGCGATACGCTCCGGTTTAAAGAGGTGGGCTTTAAAACACAAACCAAATTTATCGGGGTAGCTAATGGCGACCGGGAAGTTAAGGTTTACAAGGCGGGAACAACTACCCTGTTAAAGGATACTATATTCACCATAAACCAGAACCGCGTTTATACTATATATACATACGGCACACCTGGCGCAGCAGGTAATTCGAAGTTTGGTGTGGGCATAACGCTTAATTTATGAGGTTGAAATTAAAATATCTTTCTTTTAAAAATTGCTGCATGGTGCTAATGGCCGGAGCAGGTTTGTGGCTTACGTCTATAATTTCCTCATGTGGAAAAGGCCCCCAAAACGAAGCTATCAACTTAAATATCAGGTACCAGGTATTAAATCTGAGTCCTGATGTTTTTCCGCTGGATATTTATTTCAACTATATAAAGGCTAACCCGGGGCATTTAACATTCGGTGTAAACCAGGGCTATTTTAACGTCCCTTCCCTTGTGTCGCCCTCTTATGTCAGGTCCTCAGATATCCGGGTAGATACTCCATTATTCAAACTAACCGATACATTAAAAAGGAATGTACAATACTCGCTTTTTATAACGGGCGATGTTGCCAACAATTCGATAAACACTATCTTCACCGTTGATACAGCTACTTTGCCCAAAGTTGGCCGCGGTAAAGTAAGATTTGTAGATGCATCGCCTTCCGGCGCCGCCGGGCTGGACGTATACGCAAATAACAGCAAGGCTTTCAGCAAAATCTTATACCCAAAATATTCGGGGTTTGTTGAATTACCAAATGGTTACTACGACTTTACCATTACTGCCGCCGGCTCATCAACCGTATTAAAAACCGTTACCAATTACCAAATTGAAGACGGCCGTTTATACACCCTTTATACCTATGGTTATACCAACCGGACCGATAGCGCTGCATTTAACGCTGCGTTTATTACGAACAGATAGTTGATTAGTGAGTGGTTGATTGGGTTGATTGAGTTTGTAGCTGTCATTTTTAAACTTAACCAACTCACTCCAACTAATTCAACTCAATCAACTAATTTTCCCTAAATTTGCGCCAAATTTAAAAGCCTTGGAAATAGTTAAAAGCCTGATTGATTTTATTTTACACATTGATAAGCACCTGGCAGACATTATCAGCCAATACCACGCGCTTACTTATTTGATACTATTCGCTATCATTTTCGCCGAGACCGGCTTTGTGGTCACCCCCTTTCTGCCTGGCGACTCACTATTGTTTGCTGCCGGCGCATTGATTGCAGGCGGAGCAACCGGTTTAAATATTTTCCTGCTTACAATTATCCTTATTATAGCCGCATTTACCGGTAATACCGTAAATTACTTGCTGGGCAACTACCTGGGACCAAAGGTGTTTAAACAGAAGAATAAGGTACTCAAGCTGGATTACTATCTTAAAACCAAAGCTTTTTTCGATAAGCATGGCGGCAAGGCCGTTATTTTCAGCCGCTTTATGCCGATTATCC
Source organism: Bacteroidota bacterium (assembly GCA_040389845.1). Taxonomy (GTDB): domain Bacteria; phylum Bacteroidota; class Bacteroidia; order Sphingobacteriales; family Sphingobacteriaceae; genus Mucilaginibacter. The sequence goes on along the minus strand of JAZJZL010000141.1, from coordinate 11,096 downwards.
GCACCATTGCACCTTTTGTGGCAGGCGTTGGCAAAATGCCGCTGGGGCGCTATAGTCTTTACAATATTATAGGCGGAGCAGCGTGGATAATTCTTTTCCTTTTTGCCGGGTATCAATTGGGTACGGTTCCTTTTTTTAAGGAGCACTTTGCTTTAATAGGCATTGCTATTATCCTGATATCAATTATCCCGCCGATTTACGCCGCTATTAAGGCCAGCCGCAATAGAAAGACTACAGCTTAAATCTCAACGATTTTGGTTTCCGCCTGTTCCAAAGTGTTTCACTGTTTCGCGAAATATCCGCAAAGAGATGGTTTACAGGATGAAAATTGCAGCTTTCTTGGTTAATTTTAACTTAAAAGAAATTTCACTTAACTGTCGTTACTGTACACAAGTGTTCCACGTGTACACAATCGTTTCGCGGAACAGTACAGCAGCAGCAATTTAGCTAAAGGCCGGGGCTACCGTCAGGATACTTTTTCTTTTATCTCACCAAACAGTTTACGGGCTTTTTTTCCACGGTACGAGAACAAAAACCCGTATAAAAATGGAATGGCCATATAAATAAAGCCGGAGGAACCTTTTAACCTAAGCGGCGCCAGCAGTACAATCAGAATGCCGATAAGCCCCAGGCAGGCATTTAGCAGGTTTGCCAGTATAAACGTATCTGTTTCAAATAGCTCACCAGCGGAAAGTTTTATCTCAGCAGCTTGTTTTTTTGCGTGTACGTGCATCAGGTAAAACAAAAGATAAATAGCGGCATAGCCGGAATGGTAAACATACATTAAGGTTGGCTGCTGTTCCTCGGTTATCATTACGCCGATGTGCCCGTGGTCGTTATAATGACCATCGGAAACCAACGCCATAAAAAGGAACTTTAACGGGTATACATACATCAATACCACAAAAAGCAGCATAGCATTCAATGAGGTAACGTAGGCGTTATTGAGTCCATACCTGCGGAAGTAAATATTTTGGGTGTTCCATATCATAAACAGGATGCCGAAACAGCAGGCAAAGCTTAAAAAGCCCTTAAAAACCTCAAACAGTTCATCGAAGGTGCGGGGTACCTCCAGTGACACCATGATTAATGTTATCGCAAAAGCAAATACAGCATCGCTGAAGGTCTCGAGTCGTGATGGCTCATGGCTGCGCCAAACGAAAAACGACTCTTTATTTTTTTTTATTGCTGCTATTTTTTTTCTCATAAGCTTGGGTAGCTAAAGCTAATATTTTTCCGCCTTTGAACAAAGCTTCCTCATTTTCAAGTTTTAATTTATCGGCGACATCCACAGGCTTAGCTATAAGCTTATTCAAATCCGGCTGCCCTGCATCAACCCAGGCAGAATACCAAAAGCTGCCTACCGCCAATATTGCCGAACGCATCCTTTTTTCAACCATCCCCCGCAACATATTATGGTAAGCTGCAGCATATTCGGCCGAGTAATCTTTTATTTCCTTTTTACCATGCAGCACCATTGCGTATTTTTTATCGACCGGAAAGGTTTTGTTAAGCAAGCGCTCAAAACGCAGCACAGTGTCGACGCTTTTAAATGAGCTATTACATATTCTGAAGGCTTCATTCAACGGATTTTGGATATATCTGGCTTTCCCTGCATAAAGCTTATAGTTACTACTGAACAGTTCCGGCAGCCTGCTCTCCCATAAGGCATGAAGACCTTCCTGGCCGGTTAGTTGTCCATTGTAATTTTGTGTAAGATGAAGCGGCACATGCGCATCTGCTATATAATGCCCAAGGTTAGCGGAAGTGTTTAAGATAGCAGTGGTATCATGCTCCTTAAAGGCCCGCACCAGGCGATAATAGTTATATTGGATAGTCCATGGAACAGTACCGTATTTATCCAGTGTATCAGCGGTATATTTAAATGCAGCGTCGTACCAGTTATGCGGGATAACCTTAAACGGATATTTGCCATAGTGGTCGGCGTTTAAAAAGTGTCGCCTGGCCTCGGTAGAATCAACGTAACGTCGTTTATCTGCACTGATGGCATGTTCGGTTAGATAATCAATGTTGGCTTTGTAAAAGCCGGCCATAGCTTTCGGTAAGGTATAAACTGCCAGTCTGCCAACCTTATAATGCGCGAAGAAGCCCCAGGAACTACAGAGGATGACTAAAATCAGGCCAGTCAAGAGCCTAAGAGCTAATTTCATTTCCAAAGATAATCAAGAGCAATAATCAATTAGAAATCCATCAACAATTCAACCTTAAAACATTCCAGCTTCCACAACATCCATAAAAAATAAAAAAGGTATTTGATATTAAAAATAATCGTCATATATTTGCAGTCCTTAAAATAAAAAAAAGAATAACAAAGCTATACAATGGCAAATCATAAATCATCATTAAAAAGGATCCGTTCAAACGCTGCGAAGCGTCTGCGTAACAGGTACCAGGCTAAAACAACCAGGAACGCCATCAAAAAATTAAGAGGCACTACTACTAAGGCTGATGCGACTCCGCTTTTAGCCAAAGTAATTTCGATGCTTGACCGTTTAGCTAAAAAGGACGTTATTCACAAAAACAAAGCTTCAAACAATAAATCG